>NZ_AUUU01000091.1 GCF_002760435.1 Clostridium sp. LS | reverse complement strand
CGAACCCCTGTTACCACCGTGAAAGGGTGGTGTCTTAACCGCTTGACCAAGGAGCCATGCTACTGTATTGTCTTTTGCTTAAATGTCTTAACTAAGTGTCCTTGAGTTATTCAAGCTGCTGACCACATAGACTATAATACCTAAAATTAGATTGTGTGTCAACACATTTTTTCATTTTTTTTATTTTTTACGCAATTAATTAATTTTTATAACCATTGTTCAATACCTAAGAGCTATTTTAACTGATTTTTTTGTTAATAATAAAATTAAAGAAACTGATTAATAATTAACTTTCATTATTGATTCTTTTAACATGATAACTACTATGATAAAATCTATTTATTACTAAAGTGAGGAGTGACTGAGAAATGATTTATCATGATTTAATTGTTGTTGGTGGCGGGGCATCTGGATTGATGGCCGCTATTGTGGCAAAAGATTTTGGGATTGACGTAGCCATTGTAGAAGGAAATGATAGAATTGGAAAGAAAATTCTTGTTACCGGAAATGGACGATGCAATATTTCTAATACAAAAATCTCTTATCCGTACAGTTGCTTTCATAGTGAAAATAATACCTTTTTTCAAGAAGCATTAAATCGATTTACAGTAAAAGATACTGAAAACATGTTTTTCTCCCTTGGTTTACCTTTAATTGAATTAGAAAATGGTAAAATGTACCCAAAATCTCTTCAAGCCTCTTCTGTAATAGATATATTTAGAATGGCGTTAGATGATAGAAAAATTCCTTTATATACAAATTGTAAAATTAATTCTATAAACAAAAAAAATAATTTTATTTTATCTAGCAATAACGATGAATATAAAAATTTTTCCTGTAGCAAACTTATTTTAAGTTGTGGTGGTAAATCTGCTGCTAAGACTGGATCTGATGGTTCTTCATATAAACTATGTAAATCTTTAGGTCATAGCATTATAGATACTCTTCCTGGCATTGTTCAATTAAAACTAGATTATCCTTACCTAAAAGCTCTATCTGGGATTAAATTTGATGGATCTGCTTCAATTTTGATTGATAATGAAACCGTAAGAACAGATACTGGCGAAATATTATTTACCGACTATGGTATTTCAGGTCCTCCTATAATGCAGTTATCATATTATGCTTCTAAAGCCCTTCATAATAATTCAAAGGTAAATATAAGGCTCGATTTGTTCCCATATGAAAGCGAAGAAGATGTACAAAATTTCTTATCGACACATTTCTCTTTATTTAGTTATAGGGACGTGTCTTCTGCATTAATTGGAGTTATAAATAAAAAATTAATTCCTACACTTTTAAAAGATGTTGGAATTAAAGACATACATATGCCCTGTAGTAATATTGATTGGAAACACATTAATGCCCTAATTGGTAAACTTAAAAAATGGGATTTTACTTGTATAGATACTAATGGTTTTTCAAATGCTCAAGTTACTGTTGGTGGAGTTAATACTCATGAGGTAAACAATCTAACCTTAGAATCTAAGCTAGTTAAAAATCTTTATTTTTGTGGAGAAATTTTAGATGTCCACGGGGACTGTGGCGGTTTTAATCTTCAATGGGCATGGAGTTCTGGATACTTAGCTGCAAAATCCGTAGCTAATAGGTAAATATTAACCTAGACAATGTAAAAACAGTCACAAAATATAATTAATTTTAAGTTTGTGACTGTCCTTTTTATTATAATTGATTCTTCAATTTCTCCCAATCTGCTTCTAATAATGTAACCAAAGTTCCTTCACCATTTCTTATAGTATGATATGATTTTAATTTTTTTTCATCAGACTCCCTTACAGTAGCAACTGATGATATTGTATCCCCGTATTTAGTTTCTTTCTCAAAGGTTACTTTAATTCTTCTAAGAACATAATTATTAACAACATCAAGTGGTACAGCTTCAATTGCCCATTCAACATATTTGACATTATTAACATGATTATTTGAGTCAATATCACTATATCTAATATTAAATTCCTTTATATACTGCTCCTCATCAACTCTTTCCACTTTATCCATACTTATATCATAATCTACATCACCATCTACACCGTAAATATCATACTGTTCCTTTTGTATTCTCATAGGCCTTCTCTTCTCTATATCAATTAGGAAAAATAGTGCTAAAGCCTCTCCAATAAGATTATTTTCTTCATCCATGATAAAATATTTTCTCAACCCATAGAATTTTTTAAAACCTACTGGCTGAGTTGTGACGCTTATGTTTTCACCAAACATTGGATATCTGTACATTTTAATATCATACTTGTAAAATACCCACGCACAATTATTTTTTGTGCAATACTCAATTCCTCCACCAAGATATTCTGATTGCTGAGTTCCAACATCGCAAATAAAATCAATTATTGATGATAACTTACATCTTAATTGAGAATTTACCTCATAATAATGTATTTCATATTTTTTTGTAAAGCCTTTACTCATATTTATTAATTGTAAAATAATAAAATTAGCGATTATTTTTATAAATTAATTTAATCACTATTTCTATATTTACAATTTTTCTCCCCCCCTTATACTATATACTATTATAATAACATTTTACGGCAGTTAATTTGTATATTTATATTCTATAAATATTCTTTAATTGATTATGAGTTACAATACTTCTTTAACAAAAAAGGGACTTTCTAAAAAGAAAATCCCCTAATAAATAATATTATTATCTATTTAATGCTTCCAATAAATCGTCTAAGTTTAATCCGTGAACTGTTGCTGCTTCAGCTATAGTTTCAGCTTGAGCTGATGGACATCCAACACATCCCATTCCAAAACTCATTAAAACTTGAGCTTTAGATGGATCTGAACTAACTACTTCACCAATTGTCATATCTTTAGTTATCATACTTTCACCTTCTTTAATATAACTTTATGTAATTATTGTCTACAATAAAATTATATTTTATACAAAACATAAAGTCAATACCCGAGTATAATACTAAACAATAGACTATATACTATCTATTCTCATTGTTTGATCTCTCTTTGGACCAACTCCAACTATTGAAATCTTAGTATCAGTAAACTCTGAAATTCTAGCTAAATATTTCTTAACATTTTCAGGCAGTTCATCATAACTTCTAACATCAGCTACACTATCATCCCAACCATCAAATTCTTCATATATTGGCTCACATTTAGCTAAATCTTCTAGACTTGCTGGAAAATAATCAATTACTGTGTCATTAAACTTGTATCCAACGCATACCTTAATTTTTTCTAACCCAGCTAATGTATCAATTTTTGTAACAGCTAATGAAGTTAATCCACTAACCCTTGCTGCAGTTTTAACTATAACTAAGTCTAACCAACCACATCTTCTTGATCTCCCTGTAGTTACACCATATTCATGTCCTTTTTCCCTTATCCAATCTCCAGTTTCATCAAGTAATTCTGTTGGAAATGGTCCTTTACCAACTCTTGTAGTATAAGCTTTTGTTATACCAACTGAATTAGTAATCATATTCGGTCCAATACCTGCACCGCTAGATACTCCCCCAGCAGTTGTATTAGAAGAAGTTACATATGGATATGTACCATAATCAATATCTAGTAACATACCTTGAGCTCCTTCAAATAAAACAGTTTTATCTGCTTTTATTTCATTGTATACTCTAACAGATGTATCCTGAACAAATGGTCTTAATTTCTTAGCAATATCTAGATATTCTTTTAATATTTCATCAAAATTTAATGCTTCTCCGCCTAATACTTTTGTAATATAGGCATTTTTCATTTCGACATTTTCTTTCAATTTTTCTGTGAAAACATCTTCGTGCATTAAATCACAAACTCTAATTCCACATCTTTCAAATTTATCTGTATAACAAGGTCCTATTCCTTTACCTGTAGTACCTATATCATTTTTACCTCTAGCTTTTTCTTTTAATTGATCTAATATTTTATGATATGGCATGATAAGTTGAGCTCTGTCACTTACGATTAACTTTTCAGGTGTAACTTTAACACCAACACCTTCTAAGTAATCTATTTCTTCAAATAGAGCCTTTGGATCAACAACTACTCCGTTTCCTATAACATTTAATTTGTCATCATATAAAATTCCTGATGGTATTAAGTGCAACTTGTATTCTTTATCGCCAACCATTACAGTGTGACCAGCATTATTTCCACCTTGAAATCTAACAACTACATTAGCCTCTTCTGCTAAGTAATCTGTCATCTTTCCCTTTCCTTCATCTCCCCATTGCGCTCCTAAAACAATAAATGCTGACATTTATCTTGCCTCCCTTAATATAAATAAGCCTGCACATTTAGCTTCAATTCTAATTATTAATTTGGAGTTACATTAAATTACTTTAATCTCTCCCTTTAAATAGTAGCAAAGTACTTTTCCATGGTCAACTATATATCGAATATTTTTTTGCTTTTTTTATAAATAATTCGTATAATTGTTTTATATTGTTATTATTAAGCTTATATTTTAGTGAATTTAAATATATGTAACATGTTAAGGAGTGTTTTTAATGAATATTTATGAAGAAGCTTTAAAATTTCACGAAGAAAAAAAAGGTAAATATGAAATCAAACCTACTTGTGAGGTAAAAACTGCTAAAGACTTAAGTCTTGCATATACACCTGGAGTAGCTGAACCTTGCCGCGAAATACATAAAGATCCATCAAAGGCTTACACTTATACTCGTAAATGGAATACAGTTGCTGTAATTTCTGATGGTACTGCAGTTTTGGGGCTTGGAGATATTGGGCCACTTGCTTCTTTGCCCGTTATGGAAGGTAAGAGTATTTTATTTAAAGAATTTGGTAATGTAGATGCATTCCCTATAGTTTTAGATACTAAAAATGTGGATGAAATAGTTAATACAGTTGTAAATATTGCTCCAACTCTTGGCGGAATAAACTTAGAAGATATCTCAGCTCCTAGATGTTTTGAGGTCGAAAAAAAATTAAAAGAAAAATTAAATATCCCAGTATTCCATGATGATCAACATGGGACAGCAATAGTTGTTTTAGCCGGGTTAGTAAATGCTTTGAAAATAGTGAATAAAAAGCTAGAAGATATAAAAGTAGTTATTAATGGCGCTGGTTCTGCTGGAACTGCTATATGTAAGTTATTGCTTTCTTCAGGAGTTAAAAATATAGTGATGTGTGACATAGATGGTGTAATAAGCAGAGATAAAGATCTTAGCCATAATATTTATATGCAAGAATTAGCTAATATAACTAATCCAAATAATGAAGCAGGTACACTTAAAGACGTTATAAAAAATGCAGATGTATTTATTGGTGTTTCCGCTCCAAATATAGTTTCTAAAGATATGGTTAAAACTATGAATAAAGACGGAATAATATTTGCCATGGCAAATCCAACACCAGAAATTTTCCCTGAGGATGCAAAAGAGGCTGGAATTGCAGTAATGGGTACCGGCCGTTCAGATTATCCAAACCAAATAAACAATGTATTAGCCTTCCCAGGAGTATTTAGGGGTGCACTAGATGTTAGAGCTACTGAAATTAATGAGGAAATGAAAGTAGCCGCGGCTTATGCCATTGCAAATGCTATATCTGCCAACGATCTAAATCCCGATAACATAATTCCAAAAGCATTTGACTTAAGTGTACAAGCTTTAGTTGCAGAAGCTGTTAAAGAAGCTGCTATAAAAAGTGGTGTTGCAAGTATTTAATATTCCTAAAAATCTTAATTTTAAATAGATTATATTAATAAATAACCTGCATATTGAAATTTTAATTCAATTGTAGGTTTTATTATTTATATTATTTTCTTAGTTGAATTTTTATCTGATAATAATCATAAGATTAATTTTACCCACAGCTTCATTTCGTAAAAATTATTCACAAATTTATATTTTAAATTTATCCACAGAATAAATATCATATAATTATCCACATTATATTATTATTAATCTTATCCACACAAAACATTTTAAAATATTATGTTGATAAGTATATATTCTCCACAAATATACTTAATCCTAGACAATACTAAAGCATTTAGTTAATATAAAATTAATATCAACCATATAGGAGTGAATTATATGAGTAAGCTATTAATACCTATAGATGACGATACTTTTAAAACTGAAGTTACTATAAGATTTAATAATATACTAGAAGGATTCGATTCATTTAAAAATTTTACTCTTACAGCAAGTAATATTGAAAACGGTGAAAGCAAAATTATTAAATTTATAGAATATATTTTTAAAATAAATAATTACAATGCTTATGTAGATTTCTACATAAATAAGATTTCAGATGAAGATAAGAAAAAACTTTTCGATTTAGTTCCAGATGAAGATACGGATATATTGAAATCTCATTTAAATTTTGATACACAAACTAGCGTATTTTTTAAGCTTGTTCATAAGGAACTTATACCTTTCTTAGTTCGTCTAAATACTCGAGAAATATTTTTCGTTACTTTTTATTTTACTTATAAACCCATTACTGTCTGGGGAAATTATGATTTAAAATTTCCGTGCTTTTTTAACACTCAGGAAGATCTTGAGTTTTACTACAATATATCTAAATCTTTTGATCTTTCCAATTAATATGAATTTTATAGATTAAAAAACATAAAAATATTGAGATAGATTACTATTATACTATATTAATCCATCTCAATATTTTGTTTATTATTTTAGATTTTTAAATTAAATTTTCAGTTGTACATGCGCACTTTTTTAATTTTGCTTCGCACCTTCTTTATTTTAGTTTCTTGGTTGTGCATACGCGCTTTTTTTAATTGTGAAATGTTCTTAATTGTGCTTCGCACTTTTCTATTGGTGCATATTTTTTGATTTCTCAGCACATTTGTCTATAGCCTGTATGACACTATTTCTAAACCCTAACTTTTCTAACTCGACTACTGCTTCTATAGTAGTGCCAGCAGGCGAACAAACCGCATCCTTTAATTCTCCTGGATGTTTTCCTGTTTCTAAAACCATTTTTGATGATCCAAAAACGCTCTGAGCTGCCATTTTGTAAGCTTTGGCTCTAGGTATTCCTAATTTCACTGCTGCATCTGCCATAGCCTCTATAAACATAAACACATATGCAGGTGATGATCCGCATAGTGCAGTAAATGCGTGAAAATCTTTTTCCTCTAGTTGAACGCACTCTCCAAAACTTTCAAAAATCTTAAAGCAATATTCCAACTCATCTTTAGTTACATTTTTATTAGGGCATACTGCTGACATCGCTTGCCCTACAAGTGCTGGTGTATTTGGCATCGTTCTAATTATTTTAGCATCATTACTAATCCATTCTTCCATATTGCTAATTGTAATTCCTGCAGCTATAGTAATAATTAATTTATCTTCTATTAACTCGGATCTAATTTCATTTATTATTTGTTTAAACATAAAAGGTTTAATAGCTAAAATAATAACATCAGATTCTTTTGCAACAGTAGCGCTATCTAAAGTTGTCTCAACTTCAAACTGTTCTTTTAGTCTCTTTGAAGATGCTTCTGTTTTAGTTGATACTATTATATCATCAGCTTTTAAAAATCCTGATTTAATAAGACCTCCGACCATTGCACTCCCCATATTACCACAACCAATAAAACCAACCTTTTTATTCATATCATAGCCCCCATTAAAATTTTTTTGTTATTAATTCAAATTTTATCATTTTATATGAATATCTTAATTATAAACCACCACACTCATAGGATAGCTTGTATCAAAAACTCACAAACTATAATTAAATATGAAGGGAGGAATATATATGAAAGATAATTCTTTAGTATATAATAATTCTTTATTCAGCCCAGAGGATTTTATTAATTCTGTTTTATATACTGAGCCAAAAGAACAACTTCCTACATGTGATATTGAAGAAAGTCCAGACTTTTACTACATAAATATAAACTCATTTTATGATGACAAACATATATTAGAAATATCATATAAAAATAATTTTTTAATCTTAAAATTTGTTCTTAATAATGATTTTAGACAGCTCCTATTTGAAAGGATTTTCTATCTATTAAAAATCGACTTGAATAATATTCTTCTCCATGAACATAGAAATAGCATAAATTTAATAATTCCAAAGGCCACTTAGCAAATTTAGTGCTTACATAGAATTTTTAAAATCATAATTTTATTAAGTATATTCAAAGATATAAGAAATCATTATAAATATGATTTCTTATATCTTTTTTAGTTTTTCAAATTTATTTAATTTTTATTCTTTATGAATTACATCCAAGTTCCCAAATTTACTATATTGTCCAAGCCAAGCAAGTTTAACTGTTCCAACTGGACCATTTCTTTGTTTAGCCATTATGCATTCGCCAATATTTTTATCCTCAGTTTCCTTATTGTAATACTCATCTCTATACAAGAACATAACTATATCCGCATCCTGCTCTATTGAACCTGATTCTCTTAAATCAGAAAGCATTGGTCTGTGATCTGCTCTTTGTTCAGGAGCACGAGATAACTGAGATAATGCTATTACTGGACATTCCATCTCTTTTGCTAATGCTTTAATTGATCTGGATATCTCAGATACTTCTTGTTGTCTATTATCACTCCCTGATCCTCCAGACATAAGTTGTAAGTAGTCTATAACAATTAAATCTATTCCATATTCCATTTTAAGTCTTCTACATTTTGACCTCATTTCCATTACAGTAACACCAGCAGTATCATCTATATAAATCTTTGCTTTTGAAAGAGGTCCTGCTGCCATAGCAATATTTTCCCAATCTTTATCCTCTAATGTTCCTGTCCTAAGTCTTAACATATCTACATTAGCTTCTGAACAAAGCAATTTATAAGCTAATTGTTCTTTAGACATTTCCAGAGAAAATACTACAACACTTTTATGCTCTCTTAGTGCAACATGTTCTACTATATTTAACGCAAATGTAGTTTTACCCATAGATGGTCTAGCTGCAATTAGTATCATATCACCACTTTGAAATCCAGAAGTTTTTGCATCTAAATCAGTGAATCCAGACCCAACTCCAGTGATAGTCCCTTTATTATTAAAAAGTTTTTCTATTTGAGCGAATCCTCTTTCTAATACATCGCTTAGTGGTTCAAAATCTTTTGATGTTCTTTTCTCTGCTATATTAAATATCTTTTTTTCAGCACTATCTACAACATCCTCAACATTGCTTTGGTTATTGTAACTCTCCTCGATAATAGTTGTAGATGATTTAATAAGTTTTCTCAATGTAGATTTATCAGAAACTATTTTTATGTATGCACCTAAATTTGCAGTGGTTGGCACAGAAGAACTTAATTCTGTTATATATGTTACCCCTCCAGCTCTTTCAAGCATATCAGTACTCTTTAGATATTCTAATAAAGTTAATAAATCCACTGCTATATCGTTTCTAAACATCTCTAGTATAGTTCTATATATTACCTTATGACCATCTCTATAAAAATCCTCTTCCTCTAAACTCTCTAATACTTTAGCAATAGCATTTTTATCTATGATCATAGATCCCAAAACTGATTGTTCCGCTTCTATGCTTTGAGGCAAACTCCTCATAACTGATGCATCCAAGCTTTTTCCTCCTATCTAATTATCTATTGACAATTATTTTACACTTTATCATTTGTACGATTACCATAATAATTTTATCATTTCTTAGTCATAAAAAAAAGTCTCCCGTATTTATTAAGAGACTTTCTTATTAAATTAACTAAAAGCGATATCCATAATCTCTGCTATGGAAGCTATAGCTTTAACTTCTATATCTTCAATATTTAAAGGAATTTCTTTTTCGTTGTCTTTTGGAACTAGGACTAGTTTTATACCCATTCTTCTAGCACCATATATTTTTTCAAAGATTCCTCCTACTGGTTTAACTTTTCCTTGAAGAGATATTTCTCCTGTAATAGCTATATCTTGCCTTATAGGCTTATTTAATAATGAACTTATTATACATATTGTAATTGCTGCTCCTGCTGAAGGTCCATCAATTTTTCCTCCACCAACAACATTAACATGAATATCGTAATCTTTAATGTCTTTATCTGTTAAGCTCCTAATAACTGAAGCAGCATTAAACACAGAATCCTTAGCCATGGTTCCAGCTGTATCATTAAACCTAACTATACCTGCTCCCTTTTTCTTTGAAGGGAAAACAGCCGCCTCAATTTCAATTGTAGAGCCTAAAAATCCACTTACACCTAATCCATAAACATGCCCTACCTCACTTTTATTTGTACTTGCTAACCTTTCAAATGGAACATATCTCCCAATTGATATTACTTCATCTAAATCTGATAATTTTATTTCTAAATCATCTATAAATTGTTTACTTCTGTGTAATGCATATCCATATGTATCAGTTAATATATTGACAGCTTTTCTACCTTCAAAAGTATAATTACTTATTTTTTGAGAGACACCTTTTTCCAATCTAACATTAAGTTTTCTGGCAGCATCTTCTACTATAAGCATAATATCTTTTGAAGAAAGTGGCTCAAAATATACTTCTGTGCACCTTGACCTTAGGGCTGGGTTTATATCACTAGGGCTTTTGGTTGTTGCTCCAATTAAAACGAAGTCTGCTGGTGCACCATTATCAAAAAGATATTTAATATATTTAGGAATCATTTCATCATCTGGATCATAATATGATGATGAAAATTCAACTCTCTTATCTTCTAAAACTTTCAAAAGTTTATTTTGAAGCATAGAGTCCAACTCACCTATCTCATCTATAAATAATACTCCACCATGTGCCTGCGTAACCAATCCTGGCTTAGGTTCTGGTATTCCAACTTCAGCCAAATCTCTTTTACTTCCTTGATATATAGGATCATGTACTGACCCTAACAAAGGATTCGTAATTTCTCTAGGATCCCATCTTAATGTAGTACCATCAACTTCAACAAAGTTAGAATTATCATCAAATGGAGTAAATGAAAGCTTCTTGACTTCATTTAGTGCAAGTCGTGCAGCTGTAGTTTTTCCTACTCCAGGTGGTCCATATAATATTATATGTTGTGGATATGGAGATGAAAGTTTTGAAATTAAAGACTTAATTGCTCTCTCTTGTCCGACCACCTGACTAAAATTTGTAGGTCTAAGAAAACTCATAATATTCTTACTAGTTGTCCTGCTATCCAATTCTATTAAATTATTTAATTTACTTATAGTTTTCTTGTTTTCAGCGCCTTTTTGTTTATTTATTACTGAAAGTCTAACTTCATCTATGTACTTCTCTTGCTTCTCCATAATTGATTGCTCAACTTGAGACTCAATTTTATTTTGAACATATCTCTTTGCCAGCTCATTTGAAATTAATCTAACAGTTTTATCTATAGCTTGTTGTAATTCCTCTTTTTTAGGTGCTGATTTTAAATCCTTGCCTTCAGCTAGGATGGTATTTATCGCAAAAACTCTATCACAAGGATTTGATGACTGTATATATTTATCTAATTTAAATCTAACTGTTCTAGCTCTAAACGCACCTTTATCGAGAATATTTTTAGTTATAGAAATTAGCGCTTCAATTTGTGAATCTAATGATAAAGTTCCTGATATAATATCCTGTAATAAGCTTGAGTCATCATATAAATTCAAAATTAATCCTCCTTATTCCTGTGGAACAATAATCACCTTCATTTTAGTGCTAACTTCTGGATATAACTTTACTTCTATTTCATATCCACCTGCCAATTTTATTGTATCCATAACAATTTTCTTTTTATCTATCTCAACTTTATGTTGTTCTTTAATTAATTCTGCTACATCTTTACTTGTAATAGCTCCAAACAACTTACCATTTTCACCTGTCTTAGCTTTTATTGTTATTTCCTTTCCTTTTAATTCCCCAGCTAATTTTTGTGCTGCCTCAAGTTCAGCTAATTTTTGTTTTCTTTCATTTTCTTTTTTATTGTTTAAAATATGCATATTTGAAGCACTAGCTTCCTGAGCTAATTTCTTGGGAAATAAAAAGTTTCTTGCATATCCATCAGACGCTTCAATAACATCACCTTTTTTGCCTATTTTTTTAACATCTTGTAATAAAATAACCTTCATATTTATTCACCTATCCTTAAGTATTTTTTCATTGCTTCCTTTAATTCATCAACAGCTTCTGCCATTGTCTTATTTGATATTTTAACTCCTGCAATATTCATATGTCCTCCTCCGCCTAATGATTCTAAAACAACCTGAACATTGATATCACCTACAGATCTTCCACTAATATATATATCACTATTTATTTCCCCTAAGACAAAACTTACAGAAATTCCTGATATATTTAGTAATTCATCAGCAGCTTTTGCTATAATCACTGTATCTATATTTTTAGGCGTTATTGCTATTGCAGTACAATCATTTACTTCTGCTGATTTTATTGTTTCTGCAATAAGTAAATAATCATCTAAATCATCGGTAAACATTTTTTTTATTTCAATTGGATCTGCACCCAAAGATTTCAAAAATGATGCAGCATCAAATGTTCTAACACCCGTTTTGAATGAAAACCCTTTGGTATCCATAAAAATTCCCGCAAGCAATCCTTCTGCTTCTTTTCTTGTTAAATTTGGCTTATCAACCATATACTGAATAATCTCTGTAACCATTTCAGATGTAGAGGATGCATATACTTCTATATAATTTAATATATCATGCTCTATCATATCTGGGCTTCTTCTATGGTGATCTATTATGACTTTTGTCTGCGCTTTTTCCACAAGTGTTAAATCAGCAATGTAACTTTTATTATGAACATCTACAATTATAACTAATGTTTGGCTATCTAACTCATTTTTTGCTTCTTCTATAGATATAAATAAATCGTCATACTTTGATTCTTTGTTTAACTTATTCAAAAAATAATCAATTGCATTATTATCATTGCCTAATATAATACTACAATTTCTACCAAGCTGTTTAACAACACTTGCTAACCCCACTGCTGATCCAAAACAATCCATATCTGGATTCTTATGTCCCATTATATATACCTTGCTACTCTCATAAATTAATTCGCTTAAAGCTCTAGCTATGACACGTGCTTTTACCTTAGTTCTTTTTTCAATCTCTTTCGTATTTCCACCAAAAAATTTTATATCGCTATTAGTTTTAACAACAACTTGATCTCCGCCTCTACCTAAAGCTAATTCTTTAGCTATACTAGCGTTATTATAATTTTCTAATGGAGACATTCCACCTTTTCCAACGCCTATACTTAACGTCGTTTCAATGGAATTACCTTTATCAATTTTTGAAATTACTTCTATTATATTGAATTTTTGCTTTATTTCATCATCAATATACTTATCTTGAATTGATAATACATATTTATTAGTATCATATTTTTTAATCATTGCCTTCAGATTATTCGCATAAGCATTTATTGTTCTTTCTATTTCTGCAACTAGAAGAGGCCTATTATTTTCATCAGTTTTATCTAATACTTCTGTAAAATTATCTACTTCTATTAACATTACGCTTTCTTGAGTAGTTTCATAATCTATAAGTTTTGTTATGTCATTGAAAGATAATAGATATAAATTTTTTTTGCTTTTTGTCTTGACTAAGTTTGCGTATACATCGTATAGCTTATTATTAATACTTAACCTTTGATGCGAATTTTCCTCATGCTTCAATATATTATCTAAATTTAATCCCCTAGTTATACTTAAAATATTTTTTTCCGGATCTTCCCTATTTGGTTTTAAAGTTTTGAATAGATTATTACACCATACTAGTTCCCCATCTTCTTTTATTAATGCTAATGGATAAATAGATTTAAGTGCATTATTTGATATCCCCTTGTCTATGCTTTTTATAAATTCATTAAGGTCATTCTCTTTTTTCCAATAATAATTTAATTGACAGAAATCATCAATTAAATAAATTATAAGAATGATTATACCTATTCCTGTATAATTATATTTAAATGATATTATTAAAATTGTCATAAATAATACAGGCTTAAGCAAGTGTTTAAGCATAGTTACCCAATTCATAAAAAGCCTCCTAAGGTATATTTAATCTCTTCTGTTGGTAATATAACGTTTTAATTTACTTAAGCTTTTACCTTCTTTTTCAACTTGATCTTCAGCTCTGATTCCTAAATCTAATTTTGATTTTATAACATCATCTATATCCACAAATGAATACCCTAATTTTTCACCTAAGATATACAATATACTTATAGCACCTGAAATACAATCTAAAATTGAATCACGGGCTATATTATTCCCTTTTGTTAAAAGCTTAAAAAACTCTCCTATTATACACAGAAGCTGTGCTTTTAAATCTTCTATAATTTTAATGTTTGTTATTATATTAAAATTATCTTTTTTCATAGTCATACATCCTCTCTCAAAACCCTTGTATTCTTATTTTAATTTTTTTTTTTAAGTATTGCAAGGACTTCTAGAACTTTTACTAAATTATTCCATGTAGTAGCAACGTATGATTATCACTTATATTTTTCTATATTAAAAACCCCCTGATTTCTCAGGGGGATTATAATTATTACCTTTATTCTGTTGTAAATGGTAATAATGCTATGTTTCTAGCTCTCTTGATTGAAGCTGTTAATTCTCTTTGGTGCTTAGCACAAGTTCCAGAAATTCTTCTTGGAAGAATCTTTCCTCTTTCTGTAACATATTTTCTAAGCTTATTTATATCTTTATAGTCGATAAATTCAGCTTTATCTACACAAAAAGCACAAACTTTTTTTCTAGATCTTCTCATTTTACCGCCTGGTCTTCTATTATTGTTACCTTCTTCTCTGCTCATCTTATTCCCTCCTTACTCAAAAATTAGAAAGGCATATCTCCATCATCAACTGGAGTTATATCCTCTTCAAAACCTCCACCATTGAATGCATCATTCATTGGCATCGAATATTCATTGCTGTTACCAAAACTAGCTCCAGCATTTCCTGACGCATTTCCCTTACTTAAAAATTGAACCTCAGTAGCAACTACTTCTGTTACATATCTTTTAGTACCATCTTTTGCGTCATAACTTCTGGTTTGAATTCTACCACTAATAGCCATTTGGCTACCTTTACTCATGTAATTAGCAGTACTTTCAGCTTGTTTGCCCCATACTACTACAGGCACAAAATCAGCTTCTCTTTGACCAGTTTTTGTGTTATATTTATCAACTGCTAATGTTAAGGTTGTTACTGCTGCTCCACTTCCTGGAGTAAATCTTAGTTCTGGATCTTTTGTTAATCTTCCAATTAGAACTACTTTATTCAATTACAACACCACCTTATACTTGTTCACTAACAATGATATGTCTGATAACACCATCAGTAATTCTGAATATTCTATCTAATTCTCTTGGTAATTCAGGATTAGCAGTAAAGTTAACTAAAGTATAGTAACCTTCACCAACTTTTTTAATTTCATAAGCAAGCTTTCTCTTACCCCAGAAATCAACGTTATCTACTGTTCCTCCACCATTTTCTATAACACCCTTAAACTTTTCGATGTTAGCTTTAACTGTTTCTTCATCGAATGATGGGCTTAATATAAATATAGTTTCGTACTTTCTCATTAATTTCACCTCCTCCCCTCGGACTAACGGCTATGCATTGCATAGCAGGGATTACAATAAATGATTATATCATCTAATTGGATGATAATCAAGTAATTTTCTTAACTTTCTGCAATAACTACTATTTTTTTTGCTTCTTTTTTAAACTTTCCCCTAGGAATCATTACTATTCTTCCACAGCCAGTACATTTTATTTTTATATCTGCGCCCACTCTAATTATTTCAAACTGATTTGATCCACATGGATGTTGTTTTTTCATTTCCACTATATCTCCTAGACTAAAACTTTCTACCATATTATTATCACCCTTTTCTACATTTGATTACTTAAACTAGTTTTAAACTGTTGGCATTTCTATATTATTCTTATCTAACTCTAATTTTATTGCCATCCTAAGTTCATTCTCCATTTTCCATTGCATAAGAGGTTTAGCTTTTCCAACTACTCTTATTGTAACACTTGAAATTCCTAAGGCTACAACCCCAGTAATTTCTAAAGACTCAGATACATACTCTTCATTTTTACTTTTAAACTCATCGCATACATATTTGATAATTTCAATTACTTTTACAACATTTTCTTCATGGGAAATATTCACATCAACTGTAAATTTAATTTGGTTTCTGGAATGATTAGTTACCCCAGTTATCGAACCATTTGGAATCGAATGAATATCACCATTAAAATCATTAATTACAGTAGTCCTTATACCTATGCTTTTTACTATTCCGTTACAGCTTCCTATGGTTACATGATCTCCAACTCCAAATTGATTTTCAAATAAAATGAAAAAACCATTAATCAAATCTTTTATTAAGCTCTGAGCTCCAAGTCCAACTGCAATTCCACCTATACTTGCAAATGTAAATGATATTCCTCCAAATATTATTGATATTATTATCGCTATTCCCATAAAATAAACTGAATATTTTAAAACACTTTTTAACACCTCGCCTAGTGTTTTTGCTCTTTGTGTATCTAATGAAAGCATAGCGTTACTTTTTATTTGTCTTTCAACAAACTTTTTTATCAAGTGATTTCCAACCTTTATAAAAAAATACATAACAATTAATATTATAATGATTTTTATTACATTAATTATAATTAAACCTAGATGTATATTTTCTTCTATATATTGCTGAAAATCTTCTTGCAAATTTACTAAATAATTATACTGCAAATATAAATCTCCCTTCTATCTTTCAATTAACAAATAGCCTTCACTGTTTTTAACATATGCATTTTTATATTCTATTAAGTTATTATTCATTAGATTATCCATTTCTTCTTTTTCATCAATTCTTACACATATTCCGCAACTCATTGTTATAGATGTCGGTGTAGGCATTATTTTAAATTTACAATTTAATTCCTTTAATTTCTTCTCAGCTGCCATTGCATCATACGTATTTTTAAATACTAGAATATAGTAATTCATATTTTCACCGCCTTCCTATACTTCTTTTGTTATAATTAATATTATATATATTTTTTCTACTTTATAAAGATAAGAATATATTTATAATAAAAACTTCTTAAATTTAGTGAAAAATAATTCTTTTTATTTTATAATTATATACAAATGCTAATTAAAGGAGAATATGATGATTTCATTATTTAATATATTAAAAGCTATATTAATAGGTTTTTCTACAGGCTTTATTGCCTCTATTCCTTTAGGACCTTCTGGCCTTGAATCAGTTAGCCGTTCAATTTCAAAAGGTTTTAGAGAAGGTTTTAAAGTTTCTCTTGGTGCAGTATCTGCTGATATTACATATATAATAATCATAAATCTAGGACTGTTTACCATATTAACTAAGAATCCTAAGTTTCATAGCCTATTTTGGATAGTATCTGGATTTGTCTTAATATTATCTAATAAAATATCATCAAGAGCAAAAAATTCAAATTCTAAACTTGATATATCACTTTCTAAATATGCCTCCAGTGGATTTTTAACCGGCTTTCTGATAACATTCTTAAATCCAACCACTCCATCATTATGGATTGCTCTTAGTGGTACAATATTCAATGTGTGGAGGCATCATGGAAGAACATTTTTCTTTTTTTCAATTTCATCTATGATTGTTGGAAGTATAACCTGGTTCTGCTTTCTTAATATATTAGTAAGTAAAGGTTTTAAAAAGTTAAATCCTAATTTTACTAATAATACATCAAAGATTTTAGACTATTTTCTCCTTGCACTGGGTATAATATTTATTATTTGGGGAATATATAAATTTATTTTTTAGAGGTGAGCGATGGAAGTATACTTAGATAATTCATCAACTACATTTCCTAAACCAAAACAAGTTATAGATGCTATGTATAACTATATGCTTAATGTTGGCGGAAATGCAGGTAGGGGTAATTATAATAATGCACTTCAAAGTAATCGATACTTATATGATGCTCGAGAAACCATTTGCAATTTTTTTGGTTTTAACTCCCCTAGCAATGTTATCTTTACCAGTAATATTACTGCTTCTTTAAACATTCTTATTAAAGGTATATTGAAGTATGGGGATCATGTAATTACGTCCTCAATGGAACATAATTCTGTCATCAGGCCACTTTACTTTTGTAAAGAAGCTTTAAATATCAAATTAGATATACTTAAAGCAAATTCCCAAGGTTTCATTGATATAAATGATTTAAAAAGCAAAATTACAGAAAAAACAAAATTAGTCGTAATTACTCAAGCATCAAATGTCACAGGATCAATTCAAGATATATATAGTATAGGACAAATATGTAATAATTATGGTGTTTTTTTTATTGTTGACTCTGCACAAAGTGCAGGTGTCTTAGATATTAATATGAAGAATATTAAAGCTAATGCAATAGCCTTTACTGGACATAAGAGTTTATTAGGCCCACAAGGCATCGGGGGTTTTATATTAGACTCAAAGTTTAATGATTCATGTTCTAGTTTACTTCACGGTGGCACCGGAAGTATTTCTTCATCCTTAGAACAGCCTGACTTTTTACCAGATAAATTTGAGTCTGGAACTCATAATCTTCCTGGCATCATTGGATTAAGTGAAGCAATCAAGTATATAAATTATGTAGGCTTGGATCAAATATATGATCATAATAATTACTTAATTAATTATTTACTTGAAGGATTACTAAATATTAGTGGGATAACTGTTTATGGAGATATTTCTGGTAAGATGTTAACAACATGTCTCTCTATAAATGCTAATTCATTAGATCCCTCTGAATTAAGTTACCAGTTAGATAGTTATGGAATTAAAACTAGATCTGGTTTGCATTGTGCTCCATTAGCCCATGAAAGTATAGGAACTCATCCAACTGGAACTGTTAGATTAAGCATTAGCTACTTTACATCAAAGAAAGAAATTGATTATACTCTTAATACTTTAAATAAAATTCTTTCTAGTAGAAATATTTAATTTGAGTTAAATATTTTAATATATAATTTTCTTTATTGTTTTTAATTATAAAATCATGAATAAAACCTTTTTTTGTTGGATATAAATCTAATAAAAGGAGGTTTTTTCATGTGTGAGAATTTTTCTGTAAACTCTGGCTCTCTTACTTCTTATATAAAAATTAAAGATTACTTATTGGTTGAACTTCAACCAATACTTAAAGAAAACAGACCAATTATTTTTCTTTGTATTGGTAGTGATAGATCAACAGGTGATTCTCTTGGGCCCTTAGTTGGACATAAATTAAAATATTTTTCAAAAAATAATATCTCTATTTTAGGTACACTTGAAAACCCAGTTCATGCAAAAAATATAGTAAGCATATTAGATGAAATCAAATCAACTTTCCAAAATCCATATATAATTGCTATTGATTCATGCTTAGGCTCCTTAGATAATATTGGAAAAGTATTTATTCAAAAGAAACCTCTTATTCCAGGTTTAGCGCTGAATAAAAAACTTCCTCCTGTTGGAGAAATGAGTATAACTGGCATTGTTAATATATCAGGAAATTTTGATTTCTTGGTGTTACAAAACACAAGATTAAATACTGTGATGAATTTAGCTGATTCGATTTCAAAAGGAATATATTATTTTATTTTAAAGAGCATGAATAAAGGTATTTGTAAACACAACACTATGTAAATGGTGTGAATAGTTGTTAATAAAATTTCTTGTGTTAATAACTATTTTTTAAATAATATACTTATTTATACTCCCATAGTTTTTGTTATTTACTAATACTATATATAATTAAAAATGGCTTTTTATTGTCTTGTATTGCTTTAAAATTGTTTCACGTGAAACAATTTTTACTTACTATAGTAATGTTTTATAAATTATTACACGAACTTATTCAAAGTTATGTGGCAATTTTATACATAAAAATTAGATAGATATATTTCTTAATAATGATAAAATGCAATCTAATTCAAAGCAAATTATATATAATTACTTTTTAGAATTAACTAATTATTGTTGAATCTTTATATTTTATTCACATCATTTTTAGATAATTATTTTATAATAATCTTTATTTGATATATTTGCATTAGTCTAACAATTTCGAGTTATTATAGATATTGTTTATTTAAGGAATTACTTAGATATAACTTTTAAAAATTCTCCAATAGACCTTCCTGTATCGGCTATTCCGCTGCTTTGTATATACTAGTTACTAATTTAACAAGTTCTCTTTGCTTAACGCCAATCTTCTTCCATTACTTTCATGTACAAAGTCGTAGTCTTCTTCTAATACATTTATCTAATTTCACTAGCTTCCCGCATCATTAATTAGCTATTCTATAGTATAATCTTCATACTCTTATGATTTAATTTAAGTAGACTATAGTATATACTAATTACATTATTCCTATTCGCATAGAATTTAATTTTACCCTTAAATCTTTTAATAGATTTTTCATAGATTCTTATTTTTATTCTGCTCTTTGAGACATAAAATTAAAATCCCAAAAATTTTCGTTCAGATACAAAGTCTACTGCGCCTCTATCTCTATTTGCTTTAAATTCTAATTTATTTTAAATTATATTAACCATAGATTTTATTAATCTAAGAACTGCTTTGCTTTTGACTTATACACTATTATAATCTTCATGCATAAAAATTTATGGACTCTTATCTAAGTTCTTTATCCAATTTGCCTACATGTCACAATATAGGTTATATCCTAGAATTTAAACCCTTTGGTACGTATATCAAGCCTCTGCGCGTAATATCACTTATTCATCTTATCTATATGACACATTTTTTCTTTTTGTCTCGTATAGTTGTTGTACTATACTTTTCACGGCAAATCCTTCTAAATAATTGAACCTAAATATGATTCGTGTACCTCAGACAGAGGCTTTGCCGCTGGCTTCCTTCAGACTCCATCTCACGGCGTCAACTCTTATTCTAAGCCAATGGTTAATACTATCAGCCCCAATACAGGCTTTCGCTAAATAATTAAATTTTTAATTAGAAGTAATACTCCTTTTCGATTTAAAAGAAGAAATCTACAGATATCTGAAATATTGTATCAATTATCTGAAATTTTTTGAATTTTAGGCACACTTAAATAGTTTTATTTTTTTACTGCATAACTAGGCAGTAGAGTTGAATTCATAGTGACTTTTTAAATCCCAAATATTCTTTCAACTTAATAGATTTGTTTACTCTCAACTTAGTTGTAAATTCATTTTTAAAATTCCTATAGAATATTTCACACTTTTCCACGAAGTTTTTTGAAACTTACATTTTTCTAATTCTCTTCTATTTTGTCATTTTGTTTTTATAAATACAGATATCACAACATTCACACTTAGATAATGTAGCTTCTAATTCATACCCGCAAACAAATTTTTTATGAATAATAGACATTGATATTAATTTTCTACCATTATGGTAAATATATAAATCTACTTAAACACCATAATCAATTTTTTTGCGTTTACTTATATCATTTTTCAAACTTATTTTTCCACATTTCATAAATTTGTGGTTTTATATAGAAAGTCCTATCATTCTATTCCAGAAGATAATATACGTTGAAGGTTATCACTAAATTCATTATAATTTTTTATATATAATCTTGTTAGTTGCATAATTAAATTATATAATCAATGTGAATTCTTCTTAATTCACATTTTTATATGCCTAAAAAAATAAACCGCCACAAAACTAACTCTGTTAATTTTGCAACAGTTTTTTTAAAATTATTTACTTTCTTTATTACATGCCTCATCTAACACATAAAGTTCTTCTTCAGAAAGATCATATCTTGAAATTCCCTTATCAATTGGTTTTGCATAGGTTGTACTTTCTTGTCTTCCATATATTCCTGTCAAAATAACCCCATCATTTTTATCATCTAACATTGCAATAGAAAAACTCAAATCGCTTCCTACATTTTCAAATGCCTTATATCTCATTATTGCCACTTTCTGAATACAATCTTTCATTTTAATTTCTAACTTTCTACATTCTTGTAATGCTTTATCGGAAATTTCTTTTGTTTCTTCAATGCTACTTAATCGTTCAATTAGCATCTCTTCTATGTTAGTATTATTAGTTCCCTTCATAAATCTTCTATATTTATTTTCTACTCTTCCTACCGCTTTAAATAAGGCTACTACCATTACAAATAATAAAATAATTATTACTAACATTCCAATTAGTAAGTACGGCATTAGCTCATTAATTGTATTAATTAGTGTATCCAATTTTGTCATTCCTTTCATAATTGTTTCACGTGAAACACTACATATTAATAATATCTAAAATTCTTTGCAAATCTTCTTCTGAATAATATTCAATTTCGATTTTCCCTTTGTTCTTTTTACTTAAAATATTTACTTTAGTTCCAAAATAACTTTGGAGCTGATTCCTTATTTCTTTATAATAAGGATTTAACTCATTAGCACTTTCATCATTCTTATTTTTACCTGCTTCATCATTAATTTTCTTAACTAATCTTTCCAATTCTCTAACTGATAGCTTTTCATCAATTACTTTTTGTGCTATTTCATATTGTTTTAGTTTATCATTAATTGCAAGAAGTACTCGGCCATGTCCTTCTGAAATAATGCTCTCAATTATGTATTGCTGAACTCTTTCATCTAAATTGGTTAACCTCATTGTATTAGCAATTGCTACTCTTGATTTTCCAATTCTCTTGCTTAATTCCTCTTGAGTTATTTTAAAATCATTTAACAATTCTCTATAAGCTAAAGCTTCTTCAATAGGATTTAAATCTTCACGCTGAATATTTTCTATTAATGAAATTTCCAGTGTGTCCTTATCACTTAAATCCATTATAACTGCAGGTATCTCTTTTAATCCAGCCATTTTAGCTGCTCTCCATCTTCTTTCACCTGCTACAATTATATACTGATCATTAATATGTTTTTTTAGAATTAAAGGCTGAATTATTCCATGAGTCTTAATTGATTCTGCTAACTCAGCAATTTTATCAGAATCGAATAATTTTCTTGGCTGTTTTTCGTCACTTTTGATTTTATTTATTGAAATTAAAATCTTGTTGCTTTCTTCTTTAAAACTTTCTGCTTCTTCTGGTATAAGAGCACTTAGTCCTTTTCCTAAAGTAAACTTTTTTGCCATTCTATCACCTACTGCCTCTTTAAAAATTCTTTAGTCAATTTTACGTAGGCTTCCGCACCTTTACACTTTTCATCATATAGCATAATTGGTAAACCAAAACTCGGTGCCTCTGCTAATCTAACATTTCTTGAGATAGTTGTTTTATAAACTTTATCCTTAAAATATTTTTGAACTTCATTTAATACTTCATTACTAAGATTTGTCCTATAATCAAACATAGTCATCACAACGCCTTCAATATCCAAATTTTTATTTAGAGACTTTTTTACTAATTGTATGGTATTAACTAATTGACTAACACCTTCTAAAGCATAAAACTCACATTGAATTGGAATTAAAACAGAATCTGCACAAGTTAATGCATTTATTGTTAAGACTCCCAAAGACGGTGGACAATCTATAAATACATAATCATACTCATCTTCTATTTCCGCTAGTTTATTCTTTATTATATTTTCTCTATCAGTTCTGTTTATAAGTTCAACTTCAGCTCCTGCAAGTTCCATAGTTGAAGGCACTATATATAGATTTTGAACTAGATCGCTTCTAAGAATTGATTCTTTCATAGTTGTATCAGAAATCAGCACATCATAAATAGATAATTCTAAATTATTTTTATCCAATCCTAATCCGCTTGTTGTATTCCCTTGGGGATCTATATCTATTGTTAAAACTTTATAACCTTCCATTGCAAGATATGCACATAAATTTATATTGGTAGTTGTTTTTCCTACTCCACCTTTTTGATTAAAAACACAAATTTTTTTCATACTATAGCCCAAAAAGAGCGTCCCCCCTTTCCCATAATAATATTATATATATTTTTCTATGATAATAAAAGAATTATGTTCTTAAAAACAGTAACAGATTAATATTATAATAAAAATACTATACCTTAACTTAATATTCATCTACATATAACAAACAGTAACATGGAGTACTGTTAATTTCAATAGATGATATTATTGCACTCTACATAATTAAAGTTAAGGTATCATTAGTGACACCTTAACTTTAATATTACTAATAATGAATTTTACTTCTTTGGCTTTGGAATTTTAACTGTAACTTCTATAAATTCTTCTTCATCCTTATATGCATACTCAGCTGGAATATCAAATTTTTGCAAAACTTGCTTAATGGTATTTATATATAACTTTGCAGGTAAAACGCCTTTAATATTTCTTTTTCTTTTATTTTTAAGCTCTTCTCCTGCTAATTTAAGTAATTCCTTATTAATTAGTTCTTCTGTTGCTTTGACATTTAAAACATCTTTAATTACCTTCTGAACTACTTTTAATTGTAAAGCTTCACTAGGAATTGTGAGCAATGCTCTAGCATGTCTTTCTGTTAATTTATTATTCAAACATAATTCTCTAACTTCAGAACTTAATTTTAATAGTCTCAATTTATTTGCTATTGTAGATTGCTTTTTTCCCATTCTCTTTGCAAGTTCATCTTGAGTAAAATTATGATCATTAATTAAATTATAATATGCTTCTGCTTCTTCAACATAATTTAAATCTTCTCTTTGTAAATTTTCTAATAAAGCAATCTGAGCTGATTCAGAATCAGTTATATCAATAACATTACATGGAACGGTGTCTAGGCTGGCTAATTTTGCAGCTCGAAGTCTCCTTTCACCAGCAACTAACTCAAAAACTTCTCCCCGTTTTCTTACTGTTAGAGGTTGAATTATTCCATATTGCTTAATTGATTGTGATAATTCTTCAATCGCTTCCTCGTCAAAAAACTTACGCGGTTGATAAATATTAGGAATTACCTTATCTATGTTAATTTCTACTATTTCATTATTCATGCTATCGACCCATCCCTTATAAAAATACTATAACATATTTAATTATTTATTCTATCCTAGTTGCATTTTTCCTTTAATTTTATACTATAATATAATTTAACCTGATTTATTAAGCGTTACTTAATCGGATTCTTTGTAATTAATCCAGCTTTTCTCGGATACACTTTAGGGCATTCCTTCACTTTTTTTACTACAACAAGATTGTGCCTTAATTCAGTCCCTTCAATATGTACTTCACATATATTAGCTAGTTCTCCACCAAGAATTTTAATTGCATTTAAGCTTTGATTAATTTCTTGTTCAACTGCTGGACCTTTTAATGCTATAAAGCTACCACCTACTCTTACATATGGTAAACAAAATTCAGATAATACACTCATATTAGCAACTGCTCTAGATGTTGCTACATCGAATTTCTCTCTAAGTTTACTATCTCTCGCCCCATCTTCCGCCCTTGAATGAATTGTAGTAACATTAGAAAGCCCTAACGTTGTAATAACAGTATTCAAAAAATTAATTCTTTTATTAAGAGAATCTAATAATGTAACTTTTATATCTTCTTTCATAATAGCAATTGGTAATCCTGGAAATCCAGCTCCAGTACCAACATCTATTAAGTTACCTGCATTTTTAATTTCAACTCTTTTAAATGATTTTATCGAATCTATAAAATGCTTCTTAATTATTTCCTCATCCTCAATTATAGCTGTTAAATTAATTTTTTCATTCCATTCTTGAAGAAGCTTCATATAATCAGTAAACTTTTCAAATTGTTCCTTTGATAATTGTATCCCAACATCTTCTGATGCTTGACACATTAAGTCATAAAAATTCATAATCCCTCCATATTAATAACTAAGATTGTTTATTATAGTGGTGCTCAAGATAAATAAGTAATACTGAAATATCAGCTGGTGAAACTCCAGAAATTCTCGAAGCCTGACCAATGCTTATTGGTCTAATACTATTTAGTTTCTGAATAGCTTCTGTCCTTAAGCCTTTAATATCACTATAATTAATATTAATCGGTAATAATTTTTTTTCAAATTTTTTAAATTGGGAAACTTGTTCTAATTGACTTTGTATATATCCTTCATATTTTGTAAGTATATTAATTTGTTCACCAACATCATAAGGTAATTCTGGTCTTTCAGGATCTAGTGGCAATAAATCAAAATAATCTAGCTCTGGCCTTTGCATTAATTCATAAAAACTTATTGGTTTTCTCAGTTCAGATGAATTTAATGAAATTAAAAACTCATTGACTTCTTTTTTATTTGTTATTCTTAAGTTCTTTAATCTTGTTAGTTCATTTTCAATATTTAGTTTTCTTATTAAAAATCTGTTATATCTTTCTTCTGTAACTAATCCAGCCCTATGACCTATCTCTGTTAATCTAAAATCTGCATTATCCTGTCTCAACAACAATCTATATTCAGCTCTAGAAGTCATCATTCTATAAGGCTCATTAGTCCCTTTAGTAACTAAATCATCAATAAGTACTCCTATATATGCGTCAGAGCGAGTTAATATTAGCGGCTCTTCATTTTTAATTTTCAAAGCAGCATTTAACCCTGCAATTAATCCTTGTGCACCAGCTTCTTCATATCCTGAACTTCCATTTAGCTGACCTGCACCATACAATCCTTCAATATTTTTAAATTCTAATGTCGGATTCAGTTGTGTTGGATCAATTGAATCATATTCGATTGCATATGCAGTTCTCATCATTTCAACATTTTCAAGTCCCGGAAGTGTTCTAAGCATTTTTATCTGAACCTCTTCTGGTAATGATGAAGAGAATCCACCTACGTACATTTCCAAAGTATCAAGCCCTTCAGGTTCTATAAATATTTGATGTTGAGGTTTATCTGGAAATCTCATTATTTTATCTTCTATTGATGGGCAGTATCTAGGTCCAATACCCTTTATGCTACCATTGTAAATCGGTGATCTATCTATATTTTCCTTAATTATTTTACGAGTTTCCTCATTTGTATAAGTCAAATAACAAGACACTTGATCTCTTTCTAAATTTTCACTCATAAATGAAAAAGGTACTATTCTATCATCACCATTTTGTTCAATCATTTTTGAAAAATCAACAGATTTTCTATTTATTCTTGCTGGAGTTCCTGTCTTAAATCTCCTCAATGTAATTCCTAAATCTAACAATGATTGAGATAAATCATTCGCCGGAAATAATCCATTAGGTCCCCCACTATAAGATACTTCACCAATAATAATTTTTCCTTTTAAATATGTACCAGTTGCAAGTACTACAGCCTTACATTTAAAAATGGCTCCGTTTTTAGTAACTACACCATCTATTTTCCCATCCTTAACCTGAAGTTGAGTAACTTCAATCTGCCTTATTTTAAGATTATCTTGTTCTTCTAAAATTCTTTTCATTCTATACTGATAATTTTTTTTATCAGCTTGCGCCCTTAAAGAATGAACTGCTGGTCCCTTTGAAGTATTTAACATTCTTGATTGTATAAATGTATTATCAATGTTAATCCCCATTTCACCACCCAGTGCGTCAATCTCCCTAACTAAATGTCCCTTTGCAGTACCTCCTATATTAGGATTACAAGGCATTAATGCTATAGAATCCAAATTAATTGTACAAACTAACGTACTAAGTCCTAATCTTGCTGAAGCTAATGCTGCCTCACAACCTGCATGACCAGCACCTACGACAATTACGTCAAATTGCCCACCATCATAATTTATTGCCATTACTTTTACCTACTTTCCCACACAAAATTCACTAAAGATTTTATTCAATAAATCTTCTTCTAATTCATCTCCAGTTATTTCACCTAATGCTTTCATAGCTGCAGTTATGTATATAGAAATTAAATCAAGATATTCATTAGCATTAAATTTATCTAATGCTATATTACAATTATCCAAAGCTTTATATAGTGCCTGCTTATGTCTTGTATTTGATATTATCAAACTTTCGGAGCTTATTTCCCCATTGAAAAACAGATTTTTAAT
This sequence comes from Clostridium sp. LS, assembly GCF_002760435.1. Classification (GTDB taxonomy): domain Bacteria; phylum Bacillota; class Clostridia; order Clostridiales; family Clostridiaceae; genus Clostridium. The sequence goes on along the minus strand of NZ_AUUU01000091.1, from coordinate 13,246 downwards.
TTCTCTTTTCAAATCGTCTATACCTTCTCCTGTCTTCGCTGATATACCTATCTTATTGCCTAGGTTATCAATTATATCCCTTGATATTTTTATATCTAAATCTACTTTATTTAATAGCGTTATATATTTCTTGTGCTTAATTTTATCTATTATAAGCTGATCATCTTCACTAATCTCTCGAGATGCATCAAGCATTAATATTATTAAATCTGCTTCTTCAATCTTTTCTTTTGATTTTTCAACTCCTATCTTTTCTACTATATCTTCAGTTTCTCTTATCCCTGCAGTATCAATTATTCTAATAGGTATTCCATCTACATTTATGTATTCTTCAATTACATCTCTTGTAGTCCCTGGAATATCAGTTACTATTGCTCTTCTTTCCTTTAAAAGGGCATTAAGTAGAGATGATTTTCCAACATTTGGTTTACCAACAATAACCATATTAAGCCCTTCTCTTATTATTTTTCCCTCATCCGCATTAGCTAATAATCCTTTTACCTTAACAATTGTTTTACTTATGCCATCTTTTACTTCAGTTAAAAGATTTGCATCAATTACATCCTCATCATCCTCTGTAAAATCAACTGCATATTCAATTAAAGCTAATACATTTAATAGATATCTTCTTAAATTGGCTATCTCATTAGAAAGAGCTCCATTGCTTTGCAACATTGCAGCTTTCATCGCTAGTTCAGTCTTGGCAGTAATTATATCCATAACGGCTTCTGCTTGACTTAGATCTATTCGTCCATTTAAAAAAGCTCTTTTAGTAAACTCACCTGGCTCTGCAAGCCTTGCGCCCGCTTTTATTACTTCATTTAATACACTATTGGTTGATACAATCCCTCCATGGCAATTGATCTCAACTACATTTTCTCCTGTATAACTATTTGGTGCTTTCATATAACTTAAAATAACTTCATCGATTATTTCATTACTTTCTAAATCTATAATATTTCCATACTTCATGGTATATGTTTCCATTTTTTCAATATCATAGCTATTCTTAGGTTTAAATATTTTACTAGCAATTTTTAAAGCTTTTTCGCCAGAAATTCTAATTATAGCTACTCCACCTTCTCCAATAGGCGTAGCTATTGCAGAAATAGTATCAAATTCTTTCATGTTATCCTCCTCCATTAAAGAAGAATTTCTATATTAATACCTCTTCAAAACTAATATCAATTTTACATAACAAATAATAAATAGTCAAAGCCATATTAACTAAAATTTTCTTCTAAAATATATTCATTTATTTATAAATTTAAAAAGAAAGCCTAAACGGCTTTCTTTTACAAATTCTTTTTCAATTCAACAACTACTCTTCGAAATGGTTCTTCGCCCTCGCTATATGTATTAACCAAAGCATCACCTTGAAGTGCAGAATGAATAATTCTTCTCTCATAAGGGTTCATTGGCTCTAATTTAAATACTTTTTGTGTCTTTTTAACTTTATTGGCAGTCTTAAGAGCAACCCCCTTAAGAGTTTCCTCTCTTTTGCTTCTATAATTCTCAGTGTCTATTATAACTTTTTTATGAGGAAATTCATGTACTTTATTAACTACTAATGAAACTAAATATTGAATAGAATCTAAAGTTTCACCTCTATAACCAATTATTACCCCCATTTTATCCCCTGATAAGTTGATTATAACAGTATCATTTTCTTCTTTAATATCAATTTTAGCTTCTATTTCCATACAATTAAGTATATTTGCTATAAAATTTCGTGCCTCATCAATGTAATCATACATCTTAGAAACTCTAATTCTAGCTGGCTTAACTCCTATAACATTAAATAAACCTTTTGAACCATGATCTAGAACTTCAATATTAACTCTATTTTTATCTGTATCTAATTCAACTAAAGCTTTATTTAAGGCTTCTTCAACAGTTTTTCCTTCTACTTCTATTGATTTCATCTGTTAATTCACCACCTCTAATTATTAGCAAACTTAAATTACTTTTTATTTTTTCTTTTTCTACTAGCTAAATTTTTAGGTTCTTCAACTGCCATAACAAATTTTTCTGATTCTACTTTAGCTTTTTCTTCTTTCTGATCATTAATCTCTTTCATTGCTGGTCTATAGTTTAAGAAATAAGTTTGTATTGTCTGAATTATGTTACCAATTATCCAATAAAGTACTAATATAGACTTAAAATTCAATGACATAAATCCCATCATTCCAGCCATAACAAAATTCATTGTTCCCATATTCATTCCACCAGGCTGAGATGGAGTTGCTTTAGACATCAAATATGATGGTATATATGTTGATAGCGCTGCTAAAACTGGTAATATATAATATCTATCAGGTGCAAACAAATCTTTAATCCATAGAAATGATGCTCCTTCTATCCCAGATATGCCCATAAACACCCAATAAAGTGCCATTAAAATAGGCAATGGTAATAGCGATGGTAAACATCCTCCTGCTACACTAACATTATTATCTTTATATAGCTTCATCATTTCAGAATTCAATGTTTGTGGATCATCTTTATATTTATCTTGAATTTTTTTAAGTTCCGGTTGAATTTTTTGCATTCCCCGTGTAGATCTTGCTGCCTTAATGTTAAATGGCAATATTAAAATTCTTATAATTAATGTAAAAATAAATATTGCTAAAACATATGACAACCCAATATCTGATATTCCCATACTTATAATAAAGTTATGCAGGGAATCAAATATACCTTTCATAAAATCAACTATCGCTTGAAACATTAAAATATATACCTCCTGTGTTTCATCTTACTGGATCATACCCACCCTTGCAAAAAGGATTACATCTTAATATTCTGTAAAAAGCCATTAAACCACCTTTAAAAGCCCCATATTTATTTATGGCATCTAAAGCATATTGTGAACAAGTTGGCGTAAATCTACAGCATGAAGGCCTTCCAGGTGAAATATGTTTTCTATAAAAATTAATTAGGCGTATTAGTAATTTCTTCATTATTATATAAGCCCGCCTTTTTAATTAAACTCTTCATAGCTTTTTCTACCTCAAAATAGCTTTTCTCCTTAATTGGATTTCTTGCAATGAAAATAAAATCATATCCTTTTATTATATATTTATAATTTAATCTAAAGCTTTCACTTATTAATCTTTTACATCTACTTCTAACAACACTATTTCCGACTTTTTTGCTTACGGAAACACCTAATCTATTATAAAAGTTAAAATCTTTATCTTTATTCTTCTTATTTTTCAATATATACATAACTAGAAGTTCGTTTGCAACTGATTTACCTCTTCTATATATAATAGTAAATTCAAAATTTTTCTTTAATCTATAAATCATAGATATTTATATTCTCCTTTTTTCCCTGCATTTGCAGAAAAAAGGCCACTTAGAGCGGCCCTTAAGCTGTTAATTTTTTTCTTCCTTTTTGTCTTCTGCTTTTAAGAATGTTTCTTCCTGATTGAGTGCTCATTCTTTTTCTGAAACCATGTTCTTTTTTTCTTTGTCTCTTTTTAGGTTGGTAAGTCATGAACATTAAAATGCACCCCCTTAAATTTATTATTTATAGTAAAACTATACTTTGCGATTTTAAATTTTACCTTATTTATTATATATATATACTATTTTTCTGTCAAGGTGGTAATAATTGTTGATAATTATAATTATATATATTTTTTTGTGGATAACTTATTGAATATGAATAATTACTTATGTTATCATAAGTATTATGTTGTGAATAACTTTTAAATGATAAAACTTATCCACACGTGTGGATAGAATTGTGTATAACTTGTTTGTTTTTTAATTAAGTACATACTATAAGCGCTATTTATGCCTATTAGATGGCTGTTTATAACTTTTTTTACTATACTGTTATTAATTTTTTCATTCAATGGATATATACACATAATTATTAACATGTTGATATATTTGTATACATACTTGGCTATAATATTACAATGTTAATATCTCTGTTAATAACCTGTATATAAACTTTTAAAAATTTTTTTATTAAAATATTGGAGGAATATGAATGGATGCCGATCTTAAAAATTTGTGGGATAAAACCCTAGATATTATTAAAAGTGAGCTAAGTGAAGTTAGCTTTAATACCTGGATTAAAAGTTGCGAACCAATATCTATTTCTTCTGATACTCTAAAGATAAGCGTTCCGAATTCCTTTACTCAAGATATTTTAGATAAACGATATAAAGATTTAGTTGCAAATTCAATAAAAGCAGTCTGTTCAAAATTATATACAATTGATTTCGTTATAATGTCTGAAAGTTATGATAAAGAAGATAATAAAAGTAACAATAATCAATCATCAAAATCAATAGTAGTAAACGATGAAATGTCTTCCACATTAAATCCTAAATATACTTTTAATTCTTTTGTAATAGGTAATAGCAATAGATTTGCCCACGCTGCTTCATTAGCTGTTGCTGAATCCCCTGCAAAGGCATACAATCCTTTATTTATATATGGAGGTGTTGGACTCGGAAAAACTCATTTAATGCATGCTATAGGTCATTATATTTTAGATGGCAATCCAAATGCTAAAGTAGTATATGTTTCTTCTGAAAAATTTACAAATGAATTAATAAATGCAATAAAAGACGATAAGAACGAAGAATTTAGAAATAAATATAGAAATGTAGATATATTGCTAATAGATGATATTCAATTTATAGCTGGAAAGGAACGTACTCAAGAAGAGTTCTTCCATACATTTAATGCGCTACATGATGCAAATAAACAAATTATATTATCATCTGATAGACCTCCAAAAGAAATACCAACACTTGAAGACAGACTACGATCCAGATTTGAATGGGGGCTAATTGCAGATATTCAAGTTCCTGATTTTGAAACTAGAATGGCTATTCTTAAGAAAAAAGCCGATGTTGAGAATCTAAATGTAGCCAATGAAGTTATGGGGTACATTGCTACAAAAATTAAATCTAATATAAGAGAGCTTGAAGGAGCTTTAATAAGAATAATTGCTTATTCCTCATTAACCAATCGAGAAGTTACAGTAGATTTGGCTTCAGAGGCACTAAAAGATATCATATCTAAAAAGCAAGGAAAACACGTAACTATTGATTCTATACAAGATGTAGTTTCTAGTTACTTTAATTTACGTGTCGAAGATTTAAAATCTCAACGAAGAACTAGAAATGTAGCTTATCCAAGACAAATAGCAATGTACTTAAGCAGAAAACTAACAGATATGTCTTTGCCAAAGATAGGAGAAGAATTTGGTGGAAGAGATCATACTACAGTTATACACGCTTATGAAAAAATATCAGAAAACTTAAAAACTGATGATTCACTGCAACATACAGTTAATGACATCACAAAAAAATTAACTCAAAATTAATCCACAACTGTATATAATAACTTCATAGTATCTTGTGGATAATATTTTTCTAGTCATATGGTACTTAATACTGTGGATAACCAGGTTGATTTGTTACTGAATTATCCACAATATTTTTGAATGTAATTTTGTTGGTATTACTAAGCTTAAGGTAGTTATCAACAAATTAACAGCCCCTACTACTATTATTACTATAAAAATATTTATCTATCTCTAATTAATATCTTTTATTCCTGTTAATAAATAAGGAGGGTTTCCAAATGATTTTTACATGTGAAAAACAAAATATATTAGAAGGTATATCTATAGTTCAGAAAGCCATAACAGGCAAATCAACTATGCCTATACTTGAAGGAATATATATAAATACAAATAAATCAACACTAACTTTAATAGGTTCAGATATGGATGTAAGTATTCAAACATGCGTGGATGCTACAATCATAGAAGAAGGTAATATAGTTATTGATGCTAAAATGTTTGGAGAAATAATAAGAAAACTACCAAACTCAACTATCAAAATAGAAACTATTGAAAACCAGTTAATTAAAATAACTTGCGAAAAATCTGTATTTGATGTAGTTTATATGAATGCTAATGAATTTCCAGAGTTACCTAAAATTAATGAAGATTTAAAAATATCAGTAAATCAAAATATCTTAAAAAATATGATAAAAGGTACATCTTTTGCTATTGCTCAAGATGAAACCAGACCAATTCTTCAAGGAATACTATTCGAAGTAAAAGATAAGATTTTAAATTTAGTTGCACTTGATGGATATAGATTAGCAGTAAAAAGTGAATTTCTTGAGACAGATATAGATATAGAAGTTGTCATTCCTGGAAAAACTTTAAATGAAGTGTCAAAGATATTGGAGGATATTGAAGATATTGTAGATATAACATTTACTAATAATCATATACTATTTAATTTAGAAAAAACTAAAATAATATCGAGATTATTAGAAGGGAAATTCATAAATTATAACTCATTATTGCCACAAGAGCATAAGTTATTTGTTAATGTTAATAGACAAGAATTACAAAATGCTATTGAGAGAGCATCTTTAATGGCTAAAGAAGGAAATACAAATTTAATAAAATTAGATTTACAACAAGACAACTTAATTATAACATCCAATTCTCAATTGGGAAAAGTAAGAGAAGAAATTTCAATAAAATTGCAAGGAGAAGAAATACAAATTGCATTTAATTCAAAATACTTATTAGATGTATTAAAAAACATGGAAGAAGATGATGTTGTAATGAAAATGACTTCAAGTGTAAGTCCATGTGTAATTGAAGAAAAAGATAATGAAAATGCAAAATATTTAGTTTTACCAGTAAGACTAATGAGATAGGAGGATAAATATTATTTTAATATTTATACAAAAATGATGAATAAAATAAAGATTAATACTGAATTTATAAAGTTAGATGCTTTTTTGAAATGGGCCGCTATTGTTGGATCAGGTTCAGAAGCGAAGCTTTATATACAAGATGGTTTAGTGAAAGTGAATAATGAAATTTGCATTCAACGCGGAAAAAAATTAAAAGTTGGAGATATTGTGAGTTTTGAGGATTCAGAATTTGAAATAATATAAAATAATAAATAGACAATTATTTTATTATGATATAATTGTTACAGGTGTAGTTTTATGTATGTCAAAAATATAATTTTAGTTAATTATAGGAATTACGAAAGTTTAACTATAGAGTTAGATAAAAATGTCAATGTATTTATTGGAGATAATGCTCAAGGAAAAACTAATGTTTTAGAATCTATTTATTATGGTGCTTTTGCAAAATCCCATAGAACTTCAAAAGATAAAGAATTAATAAATTGGAAGAAAGATAAAGCTTATATAAGTTTACTTATTGGCAAGAACAGGATTGATAAGAAGATTGATATAAGTATATTAAGAGATGGCAAAAAAGCTATTAAGGTAAATAATATAAAAGTGAATAAAATCGGTGAGCTATTTGGAACATTTAACGTAGTTATGTTCTCTCCAGAAGATCTAAAAATTATAAAAGAGGCTCCTAATTTAAGGCGAAGATTACTAGATATGGAGCTATCACAAATAAACTCAAAGTATTATTTTAATTTAGTTCAATATCATAAAATTTTAAATGAAAGGAATACCCTACTAAAAAGTAATAAATTCAGCGAGGATATGTTAGAAGTATATGATACACAATTAATTGAATATGCTGATTATATTATTTCAAAAAGGTTAGAATATATAGATAAGATAAACTTTTATGGTAATGAAATTCATAAGGATATAACATCTGGTAAAGAAAAAATTGAATTTAAATATAATTGTACTGTTAATTTAAGCAATTTTAAAGATAACTATTTGAAAAAATTAAAAGATAATATTTTTAGGGATAAAGAAAAAGGTTTAACATCAATAGGACCTCACAGAGATGATTTTCAAGTTTTTATAAATGATATAGATGCTAAAACATTTGGATCGCAAGGACAACAGAGAACATCAATTTTAACTATGAAATTTTCATCTCTAAAAATTATTAAAGAGATTACTGGAGAATATCCTGTCTTATTATTAGATGATGTGCTTTCTGAACTTGATATAAATAGAAAAAAATATATATTGAGTACAATCAAAGATATTCAAACAATAATAACATGCACTGGAATAGATGATTTAGGAGAGCATTTAGACGATAAATCTAAATTATTTACTGTATCAAGCGGGCAAATTTTAAATTAAAGGAGGAATATTTGGTGTTCTTACATTTAGGTGAAAATGTTGTAGTTCCTATTAAAGATATTATTGGAATATTTGATCTGCAGAACACAATGTATAGTTCTGATACAATACAATTTTTAAGATTGGCAGAAGAAGACGGTTTTGTAGAAAGGATTACAGATGAAAAACCAAAGTCGTTTATTATAGCTGAAGTAGATAATAAAAGTAAAATCTATTTTTCACCAATATCTTCAACAACATTAACGAAGAGAACTGATATGGAATACAATTTTTAATTTCATAATAGTTGATAATTTTAATATTTAAAAGTTTAGGAGGAGTCTGATTTGGAACAAAATAATAAGAAATATGATGAAAATCAGATACAGGTTCTTGAAGGGTTAGAAGCAGTAAGAAAAAGACCAGGAATGTATATCGGAAGTACTAGTTCTAGAGGTCTTCATCATTTGGTTTATGAAATAGTTGATAATAGTATTGATGAAGCATTAGCTGGATATTGTAGGAAAATAGAAGTTAACATCAATGAAGATAACTCAATAAAAGTAACTGATGATGGTAGAGGTATGCCAGTAGGAATACATCCTAAAATGGGAAAGTCTACTGTTGAAGTTATAATGACAATATTGCATGCAGGCGGTAAATTTGGTGGTGAAGGATATAAAGTTTCAGGTGGATTACACGGGGTAGGTGCATCTGTAGTTAATGCTCTTTCAGAAGAGTGTACTGTTACAGTCAAAAGAGATGGTCATATATGGCAACAAAAGTATAGTAGAGGGAAGGTATTAAATGAACTTACCCAAATAGGCGATAGTGATGAAACTGGAACAGAAACGTATTTTAAACCGGATGTGGAAATATTTGATGAAACAATATATGATTTTGAAATTTTATCACAAAGATTAAGAGAATTAGCTTTCTTAAATAAGGGAATATATATAAAACTAATAGATAAAAGATATGACAAAGAAGAAGTTTTTCATTATGAAGGTGGAATTAAATCATTTGTTAGTTATTTAAATAGAAATAAAGTACCACTTCATGAAGAACCAATATATATTGAGGGATTAAAGGATAATGTATCTGTTGAAATAGCACTTCAGTATAATGATGGCTACACTGAAAATATTTTTACTTTTGCTAACAATATCGATACTGTTGAAGGTGGAACTCATTTAATTGGGTTTAAAACTGCATTAACTAGGGTATTTAATGATTATGCTAAAAAGTTTGGTCATATAAAGGAAAATGATAAAAATTTTACTGGAGATGATATAAGGGAAGGTCTTACAGCTGTAATATCAGTAAAAATAGAAGAACCACAATTCGAAGGGCAAACTAAAACTAAATTAGGAAATAGTGAAGTTAGAGGAATTGTTGATTCAATTGTTGGTGAAAATATAGGAGTATTCTTAGAAGAGAACCCTAATATTGGAAAGATGATAGTTGATAAAGCACTGATGGCAGCTAGAGCTAGAGATGCAGCTAGAAAAGCGAGAGAGTTAACAAGAAAATCGGTATTGGAAAGATCTACATTACCTGGGAAATTAGCAGATTGTTCTTCGAAGGATCCTAGAGAATGTGAAATTTACATTGTCGAAGGAGATTCAGCAGGTGGATCAGCAAAACAGGGAAGAAACAGAAAATTTCAAGCTATATTACCTTTAAGAGGAAAAATATTAAATGTTGAAAAGCAAAGATTGGATAGAATCTTAAATGCAGATACAATTAGATCTATGGTCACCGCTTTTGGTGCTGGAATTGGAAATGATTTTGATGTAGAAAAAATTAGGTATAACAGAATCATAATTATGACAGATGCTGATGTTGATGGAGCTCATATTAGAACACTATTATTAACATTTTTCTATAGGTATATGAGACAGTTAGTAGATGATGGGCATGTATACATAGCACAGCCGCCATTATATAAAGTTAGCAAGAGTAAGAAAGATTATTACGCATATAGTGATTCTGAATTAGAGAATGTTTTATCTGAATTAGGTGGAAAAGATAATTCAACGGATATTCAAAGATACAAAGGTCTTGGAGAAATGAATGCATCTCAATTATGGGATACAACAATGGATCCAGAAAAGAGAATTTTATTGAAAGTCAATATAGAAGATGCAATGGCAGCTGATGAAATTTTCACTATCTTAATGGGTGAAAAGGTTGAGCCAAGAAAAGAATTTATTACGCAAAATGCTAAAAATGTTGTTAATTTAGATATTTAGTACTGAAATATGAGGTGAGTACATGGATTTTAATGAGGGAAAAGTTATACCCGTAGATATTAAACATGAAATGAAAAAATGTTATATAGATTATGCAATGAGTGTCATAGTTGGTCGTGCACTACCTGATGTTAGAGACGGTTTAAAGCCTGTACATAGAAGAATACTTTATTCTTTGCAAGAATTGGGTTTAACTCCGGAAAAAGGATATAGAAAATGTGCAAGAATAGTTGGAGATGTTTTAGGAAAATACCATCCACATGGTGATACTTCTGTTTATGATGCATTGGTAAGAATGGCACAGGATTTTTCGATGAGATATATGCTAGTGGATGGCCATGGAAATTTTGGTTCTGTAGATGGGGACAGCGCAGCAGCTATGAGATATACAGAAGCAAAGATGAATAAAATAGCTGTTGAAATGCTGAGAGATATTAACAAAAACACAGTTGATTTTATGCCTAATTTTGATGGTGAAGAACAAGAACCAGTAGTATTGCCATCAAGATTTCCTAATTTATTAGTTAACGGTTCATCAGGAATAGCAGTTGGTATGGCAACCAATATACCTCCACATAATTTAGGAGAAATAATTGATGGAACTGTTATGCTTATAGATGATCCAGAAGTTACAGTATTGGATCTTATGACAAAAATTAAAGGACCAGATTTCCCTACAGGAGCTACTATTATGGGTAAATCAGGAATAAGGGCGGCTTATGAAACTGGTAAGGGAAAAATTATTGTAAGAGCAAAGGCTGAAATAGAAGAAGAGAACGGAAGACATACAATAATTGTCACAGAAATACCATATCAAGTAAACAAAGCAAAACTAATAGAAAATATTGCAGATTTAGTAAAAGATAAAAAAATTACTGGAATATCTGATTTAAGGGATGAATCAGATAGGGATGGTATGAGAATTGTAATTGAGCTAAAAAGGGATGCTAATCCCAATGTAGTATTAAATTTATTGTATAAGCATACAAAACTTCAAGATACATTTGGTATCATTATGTTGGCATTAGTCAACAATGAGCCGATAGTTCTGAATTTAAAGCAAATATTAGAACATTATATAGAATTCCAAAAAGAAGTTATAACAAGAAGAACTGTATTTGATTTAAATAAAGCAGAAGCTAGAGCACATATATTAGAGGGCTTAAAAATAGCATTAGATAATATAGATGAAGTAATAAGTATTATAAGAAATTCTAGTACTAGTGAAATTGCGAAGAACACTTTAATGGAAAGATTTAATCTTTCAGAGAAGCAATCTCAAGCTATATTAGAAATGAGATTGAGAAGATTAACTGGTCTAGAAAGAGACAAAATTGAGGAAGAATATAACGAGCTAATGAAGCAAATAGAATATTTAAAATCTATACTAGCGAGTGAAGAAAAATTATTAGGTGTTATAAAAAGTGAACTTTTAGAAATAAAAGCTAAATATTCTGATGAAAGACGCAGTTATATTGAAAAAATTGTTAATGAAATCGACATAGAAGATTTAATACAGGAAGAAGATGTCGTTATAACATTAACACACTCAGGATATATAAAGAGAATTTCAGCCGATACTTATTCAGCTCAAAGAAGAGGTGGAAAAGGAATTCAGGCAATGACAACAAAGGAAGATGATTTTGTTGAACATTTAATGATAACATCAACACATTCTGATGTGTTGTTCTTTACTAATAAGGGAAGAGTGTATAAATTAAGAGCTTATGAAATTCCTGATGCTGGAAGACAAGCAAAAGGTACAAATTTAATAAATCTTATAGCAATAGAATCTGATGAAAAAATTCAAACAGTGTTAACTGTAACAGATGAGAAAAAAGAAGGTTTCTTATTTATGGGAACTAAACAAGGCATAGTAAAGAAAACTCCATTAAGTGAATTTAAAAACTTAAGGAAAAATGGTTTAATTGCAATAAGTCTAAAAGATGGAGATGAACTATTAAAAGTAAAGAATACTTATGGGGATGCAAACATAATGGTTGTAACTCAAAATGGTTATGCTGTTAAGTTTAATGAAAAAGATGTTAGATCTATGGGAAGAACTGCATCTGGAGTTAAAGCGATAAATTTAAAAGAAGATGATATAGCTGTGTGTATGGATATAGCTGTTGATGGTGAAGAGCTACTAGTAATAAGTGAAAATGGCTATGGAAAGAGGACTCCTATCGCTGAATATAAGCTTCAGAATAGGGGAGGAGTAGGATTAATAACTTATAAGATTAGTGAGAAAACTGGAAAACTTGCAGGAGCTACAATCTGTAAAGTTGACGATGAATTAATGCTTATTAATTCTAGTGGGGTAGTTATTAGAATTAATGTATCTGATATATCAGTTACAAGTAGATCTGCAATGGGAGTAACGCTAATGAGAACTAGTGAGGATGAAAAAGTTGTTGCTATAGCTAAGATACTAAGCAGCGATGATTCAGAAGAACAAGCAGGTGAAATAATTGATATTGAAACTGGTAATATAGAAGAATAAAGTTAGTTATAGGATTATAGAATATTTAATTAAGGCATTTAGCATATTTACAATACTGTTAAATGCCTTAGTTTTATATATAAAATAAATAAATTGATATCATATGAACCTAGTGTATCCTTGTGAGAAATAATGAATATTATAGAGTAAATTGAAGAAAATTAAATTTAAATTAAGATAGTAAGGTTGTATAGTAAAAAAACTAGTAAATAATATGTTAAGATAAAAAACGTCGTCAAGAGACATAGGATCTTTAAAAAATTTAAATACGAATCTTTAAAGATTTTAAAAAATATGTTGACAGTACGAATATTAAATGATATACTAAAAAAGTCGCTTGAGGGTGACAAAAAATTAAAACAAATTACAACAGTAGTTGTAAGAAAGAAAATGGTCTTTGAAAATTGAACAG
>NZ_AUUU01000090.1 GCF_002760435.1 Clostridium sp. LS | reverse complement strand
TTTTACTTCGTAATTTCTTAAACATTTTATTTTTGAAAAGCCAAAGGCTTTTCTTCATTAATCATTCATCATTAATTATTCATTTTTTACCACTTAAAAATCTCACAAACGTTGATATTACTCAATTTCAACAATTAGAAATTCTATAATTTCCTCGACATTGAAAAGAGTGCGAAGCATAATTCGGAACTTATTAAGCGCAACCAGGAACTTAAATAAAAAAACCTAAGTGTAAGACTAAAGTTAGTCTCATACTTAGGCTAAGTCATTTATTTTATATGACTTATATAATTTAATAAGGGGTAAATAATAATCAATTATCTTATATGATTATTATAAGCTTCTAATGTGTCAAAAATGTGTCAGGAAATGAGGTACAATCAAAAAAATATACTTTGTAAATATTTAATTTTGAAATAACTGCTTTTTGTGTAATAATAGTATATACTAAATAATTATTAAGATAAATTTGAAAAGCATTTGAGGTGACCATAGTGATAGGCTTAATAGGTATCAGAAAAAATACTCCACTGGAAATTAGGGAGAAGTTTATTATTAAACCTAAAAAACATAAACAATATACCAATGAATTACTTAAAGAATTAGAAGAGGTAGTAATTTTAGCTACATGTAATAGAACAGAAATTTATTTTAATGCTTCTTTTAATAAAGAAGAATTATTAAAAAAGATTTTTGATATTTTCAATTGGAATTATGAGTATAAGCAGTATATATTCATTTCTGAAGGCACTGATGTTTATAGGCATTTATTTGAAGTTTGTTCTGGATTTCATTCTAAAATATTAGGAGAAGACCAAATTTTAGGGCAGGTTAAAGATGCTTACGAAGAAGCCCTAAATATAAAAGCAGTTTCCTTAGAATTACATAGATTATTTCAAGAAGCAATTACTTGTGGAAAAAGATTTAGAAAAGAAGCTAAATTGTTTGAAATTCCAGTATCTTCAGCCTCTATAGTGGCAAATGAAGCTACTATTCGTGGGTGCACTAAATTTATGCTTCTGGGTTATGGAGAAGTTGGACAGCTTACGATGAAATATTTACTTTCTCATAAACTCGAAATTGTATATTTAGTAGTTAGAAATAGTAAAATTAAAGATGAGATAGATGATGAAAGAGTTAGAGTAATTAATTTTGAAGAAAAAAACAGTTATATTGATGAAGTTGAATGCATAATAAGCTGTACCTCAGCCCCTCACCAGGTAGTAAGAAAAGAAGATATTAGTGAAAACGGAAATAAGCTCATTATATACGATTTAGCAGTTCCTAGAGATGTTGAAAAGGAAGTTGCACTTTTAGAGAGAACTGAAGTCTATAATATTGATACTATAAGCCGTATTGACGATAAAAATAAGAAGCTTCGAAAAGATAAGATGGAAGAACATAAATATATTTTGGCTAAATATATTAAAGAATATGAAGATTGGCTTAAAATAAGAAGTATTTCACCTACAATTAAAAAGTTAAAAGCTTTAGGAAATGAAGTAAGTGAAAATAGGATTCAAACTTTTGAACATAAAAGTAATAGTGAAAAGGATATTGGTTTGGCACATAAATTAATAAAAAGCACGTCAGATTTTTACATAAATAGGGCCATCGAAATTCTTAAAGATGAAACCTTAAAGGGATGTGGTGAAGAATGGGAAAAGATAATAGAGAAGATATTTTCACTGGAGGAATAGAATATTCTTATATTTCATTAATCTCTAAAAAGCTGAGAGTAGGAATAATTGGAGGTGGAAAAGCTGGTGAAATAAAAGCAAGACATTTTGTAAACAATAAATGTTATGTAGAGGTCTTATCAAAAAACTTTGATGAAAAAATAATTGAGCTATCAAATAACTGCAAGGAAGAGCTTAAACTCATAAAAGGAGAGTTTAGCTATGAATTTCTAAGGGATAAACATCTTATAATTATAGCAATAGATGATGAAACCTTAAAAAATAAGATAAAAAAGTTTTGTGATGAAAATTATAAAATTTACATAGATTCGTCAAATTTTAAAGACGGAATAGGAGTAGTTCCAATTCAGAAAAATACAGAAAGTATAGCATTTGCACTGAATACGAAACATGGTAATCCAAAGGGTGCCGCTTTGCTTTCCAATAAGGTAAAAGATCTCTTAGAAGAATATGATGATTTTATTAATTTTATTGGAATAATTCGAAATAAAGCAAAGGAAATCCCAGAATATAAAAGTGACATAGTTGAATTAACTAATAATGAGGTGTTTAAAAAAGCTTTTGATGAAGGAAAAAGTGAAAATATGCTTAGAGAACATTTACCAAAAGAAATTGTAGATTACTTACTTAAATCATAAATCCGATTTACATAAACAAGTTTGGAGGTAATAAGAATTAATGGATAATTTGATTATAGCAACAAGAAAAAGCCAGCTGGCACAAACCCAAACAGAAATAATAATGAAAAATTTAAAAGATAAATTTGATATAGATAGTGAAAAACTGCTTATAGTTACAGAAGGAGATAGAAAGTTAGATGTTTCTTTAGCTAAAATTGGCGGTAAAGGACTATTTGTTAAAGATATAGAAGTTGCCCTTTTAGAGCAAAGAGCAGATGGTGCAGTTCACAGTATGAAAGATGTACCCTACGAATTAAGTGATGAATTTGAGATTGCAGCTATAACTGAAAGAGAAGATATAAGGGATGTTCTGATTTCTAAGGATAATATGCCTTTTAAGGAACTTAGAAAAGGAGCTATTATTGGAACAAGCAGCATTAGAAGAGCATGTCAGCTAAAACTTTTAAGAGATGATTTAGAAGTAGTTTCAATTAGAGGGAATGTCCAAACAAGGTTGGAAAAAATGAAAACTCAAAATTTAGATGGAATTATATTAGCTTCTGCAGGCTTAAAAAGATTAGGAGAAGAAAAGCTAATAAGCGAATATTTTGATCCAAAAATATTTTTACCAGCAGTCGCTCAAGGTGCGCTAGGTATTGAATGTTTAAAAACCAGTAATGCTAAGAAGTATTTTGCAAAATTAGAAGATGCAAATGCTAAATTAACAGTAGAAGCTGAAAGAAGTTTTATGAAAATGTTAAATGGGGACTGCCATAGTCTCATTGGAGCTTATTCAGAAATTAGAGATGATGATTTATATATGATTGGCATATATGACGTAGGTGGAAAAATAGTTAAAAAAGATATCTTAGGCAGCAAAAATGAGCATATTGAACTTGGAAGAAAATTAGCTAGAAAAATATTAGAAACATAGGAGAATTGAAATATGAGTAAAGTATATATAATTGGAACAGGTCCAGGAGATGAAGAATTATTAACATTAAAAGCAGTTAAAGTATTAAAAAAATGCACAGCTGTCCTTTATGATAGATTGGTTTCAAATAATATTCTGAATTATTTAAATGATAAATGTGAAATTTACTATTGTGGAAAAGAGCCAGGAGCTCATTCTAAAACACAAGAAGAAATTAATGAACTTTTGGTTAGTCTTGCAAAACAAGGACATATTGTAGGAAGAATCAAAGGAGGAGATCCTTATGTATTCGGAAGAGGTGGAGAAGAGGTATTAGCTTTAGTTAATGAAAGCATTGAATTTGAGGTAATACCAGGGGTAACCTCTCCAATTGCAGTATTAAATTATGCTGGTATCCCAATAACCCACAGAAAGATAGCCCAAAGTTTTCATGTAATTACAGGTAAATCTGCACAGGATTTAAATGTGAATTTTAAGGCTTTAGCAGAAGAAGAAGGAACTCTAGTCTTTATGATGGGATTAAGCAATTTAGATAATATAGTAAGTGAGCTTATAAGGAATGGAAAAAGCCCTGAAATTCCATGTGGAGTTGTAATGAGAGGAACTTCAGCTAAGCAGAAAAAGGTAATAGGAACTTTAGAGAATATTGTGCAAGAAGTAAAGGAAGCTAATTTACAGTCTCCATGTATAATTGTAGTTGGGGAAGTTGTAAACTTAAGTAAAGACTTAAACTGGTATGAAAATAAACCTTTGTTTGGGAAGAACATTTGTATTACACGATCAAGAAGACAATCTGAAAATTTAAAAAATAAATTAGTTGAATTAGGAGCAGAAGTCACAAGCTTTAATTCAATAGAAATAAAGAGCAGTTCAGAGAATTTAGAAAGTTACATGGGAAGATTAGAAGATTATGATCATATAGTATTCACATCAGTAAATAGCGTAGAAATCTTTTTTGAGTACTTAGTTGAAAAAGAGTATGATATAAGAAAAATTAAGGCAAAAATATCTGCTATAGGTTCTGCAACAGCTAACGCTTTAAAGCAAAGAGGAATTATATGCTTTATAAAAGCTAAAGAATTTATGGGAGAAGGTTTAGTAAGCCAATTAAAACCACATTTGAAAGAAAAGGAAACTCTGCTTTTACCATGTTCAGCAAAGAGCAGGAAGTATATTTATGAGGAACTTAGTGATAGTGGAATAAATGTGGATAAAGTATATATTTATGATACGGTTTGTGGATCTGTAGTTAATAGAAGATCTTTTGAAGAAGTGGATATAGTATTCTTTACAAGTCCATCAACAGTTGAAAATATGGTTGATATGTTAGGGGTAGAAGAAATTAAAAAGAAACAAGTTATAGCTATAGGCCCAAAAACAAATGAGCCATTAGAGAAATTAGGAATAAAAGCAAAAGTATGCAAAGAGCATTCAGAAGAAGGATTTTTAAAAGAAATAGAAGTACTATGCAAAAATCTTTAAGGAGGAGTTTGTTGTGATTAAAAGAGGTAGAAGGCTTAGAGTTAATTCTGCTGTTAGAGATATGGTTAGGGAAACAACTTTAAGTTCAAAGGATTTTATTTATCCTATATTTGTTGTTGAAGGGGAAAATATAAAAAATGAAATTTCTTCATTACCAGGAGTTTATCACTATTCAATTGATAAGCTCCATGAAGTAATTAAAGAAGTACAAGAAGCCGATATTTCAGGAGTGCTTCTTTTTGGAATACCAAATCATAAAGATGAATGCGGTTCAGAAAGCTATAATGATAATGGAATTGTTCAGCAGGCTATAAGAGAAATAAAGAAAATAGATAGGAATATACTTGTTATAACTGATGTCTGCATGTGTGAGTATACTTCTCATGGACATTGTGGAATAATTCATGATGAATATGTAGATAATGATGAAACATTAGAATATTTGGATAAAATAGCAGTATCACATGCAAAAGCCGGCGCAGATATAATTGCACCATCTGATATGATGGATGGAAGAATTGGATCTATAAGAAACGCTTTAGATGAAAATGGATTTAAAAATATAAGCATAATGAGTTATTCAGCAAAATATTGTTCAGCATTTTATGGCCCATTTAGAGATGCTGCAAATTCTACGCCACAATTTGGTGATAGAAAAACTTATCAAATGGATCCTGGAAATAGAATGGAAGCTATTCGTGAAACACAAATGGATATAGAAGAGGGAGCAGATTTTATAATGGTTAAGCCAGCGCTTTCTTATTTAGATATAATTAGAGATTGCAGAGAAAATTTTAATCTTCCCCTTGTAGCTTACAATGTAAGTGGTGAATATGCTATGATTAAGGCGGCAGGAAAGCTTGGCTTAATCGATGAGGAAAGAGTAATGATGGAAACTTTAACTTCTATTAAAAGGGCTGGAGCAGATATAATAATTACTTATCATGCTTTAGAGGCAGCAAAAATTTTAAAAAGATAAATATTTATATATTTTAATGTCTAAGAAATTATAGAATTTTTAATTGTTAAAATTGAGTAGTATCAATGCTTGTGGATTGTTAAGTGGTGAAAAATGAACAATGAATGATGAATGATGAATGATGAAGGAAGAAAAGCCTTTGGCTTTTCAAAAATAAAATGTTTAAGAAATTACGAAGTA
>NZ_AUUU01000089.1 GCF_002760435.1 Clostridium sp. LS | reverse complement strand
ATCATTTTATTATTTATTATATCATTTTATTATTTATTATATCATTTTATTATTTAATATATTCTTTTATATTTTATTATATACTTAAATTGCTTACCATTTCAACTTAGAATTAAATAGAGAACTACAAATCAAGGCTATATTAAAATTTTATTATAATTTTAATATAGCCTTTTCAGATTGCTAATAATTCTTTTTTCTTTATAATCTTTTTATCTTATTAATTCTGCCATTTCCTCATCAATTATTAGAGTTACATCATTATGGATTTTTAGAAAACTTGCTGGATTATGTGTTGTAATATTATCATTTATCAATGCCTTTATTGCTTCGGCTTTATCTTTACCTTTTACTAGTAATACTATTTTCTTTGCCTTCATTATAGTCCCAATTCCAACAGATAAAGCTTTAGTAGGCACTTCATCTATAGAATTAAAAAATCTAGAGTTCGCTTTTATTGTACTTTCAGCTAAATTGGTTACATGAGTGCCTTCTATTAAAAAGTCACTTGGTTCATTGAAAGCAATATGTCCATTTCCACCAATTCCAAGAATTTGTATATCTATTCCGCCTAATTCTTCTATTTTCTTATCGTAGCTTTTAGCTTCTTCATCTAAATCTTTTGCTAATCCATTTGGAACAAAAGTATTAGCCTTATCTATATTTATATGATTAAACAGATTTTCATTCATAAAATACCTATAGCTCTGAGTATCTTCTTCCCCAAGTCCAACATATTCATCTAAATTTACTGTTTTGACATTATAGAAATCTATTTCTTCATTTTTATTCATTTCTATAAGTTTCTTATACAATCCAACTGGGGTACTTCCTGTTGCAAGCCCTAAAACAGCATTTGGCTTTTCAGTAACAATCTCTTTAAATATTTTAGCTGCAACTTCGCTCATTTCTTCATAATCTTTAACTACTAGTAACTTCATTGTTAATACTCCCCTTCACTATTTAATTTTTCAAACAAACTCTATATCTATATTTATCTCCTCTAGCAATTGTAATTGTATATTCAATAATATCCGCCTGTTCATATGCTATTCTTTCAAATTTAAGTCCCGCTTGTCCTTGAGGCACCTCAAGGTATACACTTTCAAGTTTATTTATTAAAACACTTTCTATTACTTCTTCAGCAGACGTAATATATACATCAAAAGAACTTTTAAATATCTCATATAAAGGATTCTCCTCAATCATTTCTTTTGTAAGACCTTTGAATCTTTCATATGGCAAATACGTAATTTCATATATCATTGGTATATCATCTGCAATTCTTATTCTTGATATTTTAAATACAAGTTCAGTCTCTTCTATTTTTAGTTTTCCAGCTATTTTAGTGCTAGCTTCTATAACCTCAAAATTTAATAACCTAGAAGTAGGATTCTTTCCATGTTTCTTCATTTCCTCTGTAAAAGAAGAAACTCTAATTAAATCTTGTTCCACTACCTTAGGAGAAATAAAATTTCCTTTTCCTTGAACTTTATAAATATATTTATTTTTTTCTAGTTCATCTAAGGCTTCTCTTACAGTAGTTCTACTAAGGCCATATTTTTTGCAAATCTCTCTTTCTGAATCTAATTTGTCATTTTCTTTCATATGATTTTCTATTTGATCAATAAGAATATTCATTAATTGAATATATAAAGGAGTATTAGAATTTTTGTTTATTATATTCATAAGTGCACCTCTTTTAGTTCTAGCAGTTTATTACCAATTATACTATTTCTTTGTGCAAAAGAAAATATAAATAAGCTAATATATGTTACAACTCCACACTCCTGCATATAAATTCAAAAAGTAAATTCATTTAGTGGTAACTACCACTTTAACAAAAGTATAATTTATTCTTTCAAGTATGTCAATATACACTTGAAAAATTCTTTAAAAATGCATTATACTAGACATAAGAAACTGATAATATCCACTTGTATATTATAAAAATTTTTCTTAGGAGATCGATAATATGTTAATAAAAAACTGTAATATTATTTATTTAGACAAAATAGAAACTAGCTCTATACTTATTGAAAATGGCTGTATTAAAGAAATTAATCCTACCAATTATTCAGATGAAAATATACTTGATGCAAAAGGATTATATGTTTCACCTGGATTTATTGATGTGCATATACATGGTGCAGGAGGCTGCGACACAATGGACGGTACCAGTGAGTCAATCAATACCATTTCCAAAACTATAGTTAAACATGGAACAACTTCTTTTACTCCTACAACCATGACTGTTTCTATAGAAGATATAAGAAAATCCTTAGCTGCGATTAAAAACGTGAAAGAAACAGGTACAGACGGAGCTCATGTTCTTGGAGCTCATCTAGAAGGTCCTTTTGTAAGTCCCAAAGCAATTGGTGCTCAAAATCCAAATTACATTTTAACCCCATCTATTTCAACATATAACGAGATAGTTAAGGACTATGAAGATATTATTGTATCCATAACATTAGCTCCAGAAGTTGAAGGTGCTAAGGAACTTATTAAGTATTTATCATCAAAAGACATAGTTTGCTCATTAGGACACACCAGTGCTACTTATGAAGAAGCTATGGAAGCTATTGAATGTGGTGCTTGTCATGCTACTCATCTCTTTAATGCTATGACTCCTTTAACTCACAGAAATCCTGGTGTAGTTGGCGCTATATTTGATAGTAATATAACAACTGAGACCATTTCGGATGGAATTCATATTTCTTATCCAGCTTTAAGAATTGCATATAAGCAAAAAGGTACTAATAATGTTTTATTGATATCTGATGCTATGATGGCTTGCTGTATGCCAAACGGAGATTATTCATTAGGTGGGCAGGATGTTCTTGTAAATGATGGTGAAGCTCGTCTTAAGAATGGTGCTTTAGCTGGTTCTGTTTTAACCCTTGATAAAGCAGTAAGAAATGTATATAAAAATTCAAATTTGCCATTATATGAAATCATAAAAATGGCTTCATATAATGGCGCTAAACATTGTAAAGTTGATGATCATAAAGGACAAATCAAAGAAGGTTATGATGCTGATCTAATATTATTTGATAATGATATTAATATAAATAAGGTATTTATTTCTGGTAAAGAAGTTTATTCTATTTAAAATTTCAATTCAATTTTATATCTCCCGGCTCCTATAGATTGTTGATTTTTATATATTTCAAATTACCTTTGTATAAAGCTTAAAATCCTATTATTAGAATTTTAAGCTTTATCTATTAATCAGATGTTTAGTTGGAACTAAGCAACTATAATAACAAGCGACAAAAAGTGATAAATACATGACATTATGATATGTATTCTGTGCATTAACAATGGTATTCTAAAAATATCAAAAATATAGCAGGAGGCATTAAAAATGGCATATATAGCAAACGAAGAAAGATATTCAAATATGGTATATAACAAATGTGGAAAAAGTGGGTTGAAGCTGCCAGCTATTTCACTTGGACTTTGGCAGAATTTTGGTGAAGATAACTCATTACAAAATATCAGAGCAATGATACATAAGGCTTTTGATCTTGGAATAACTCATTTTGATCTTGCAAATAATTACGGCCCACCAGCTGGTTCAGCTGAAGAAAACTTCGGAAGAGTGTTAAGCTCAGATTTAAAAGCTTATCGAGATGAACTAATTATCTCTAGCAAAGCTGGATTCGATATGTGGCCAGGACCTTATGGGGATTGGGGCTCTAAAAAATATTTAATTGCCAGCTTAGATCAAAGTCTTACTCGTTTAGGTTTAGATTATGTAGATATATTTTATCACCATAGATTTGATCCTGAAACTCCACTAGAAGAAACAATGATGGCATTAGATCAAATCGTTAGACAAGGTAAAGCTCTTTATGTAGGTTTATCAAACTATGGTGCTGATGAATTACAGAAAGCTGCTCAAATACTAAAAGAACTAGGAACTCCTTGTTTGATAACTCAACCATCTTACTCTATGGTAAATAGATGGATAGAGGATGGACTTCAAGATGTTACTGATGAATACGGAATAGGAACAATAGCATTTTGGCCTTTAGCAATGGGATTATTAACTGATAAATATCTAAATGGTATTCCAGAAACTTCAAGAGCTGCTCATAATTCTTGGGTTAAATCAGGTATCACTGAAGACAAAGTTGCTAAAGTAAGGCTTTTAAATGAAATAGCTAAAGAAAGAGGACAAAGTATGGCACAACTTGCTATTGCATGGGTTTTACGTAAAGGCCGTGTAACTTCAGCCCTTATTGGTGCTAGCAAGGTAAGTCAGATAGAAGAAAATGTTGCTACTATAAATAATCTTAATTTTTCTGATGATGAATTAGCTAGAATAGAAGATATATTAAAGTAGGAGTAATTACTTCTTTAAGTTTAAGGCATATTAGGTAATTATATATTGTCAATTTACCGTTTATTAAAACTTATAAATTTTCTAATTATCTACTCTATTATGCCATCTTTTTAATTAAGAAAGGTGAGATGCATATGAAAAGACCTAACTTTATTTCAAAAGATATTGGCAACGTTTTAATTAAAGGCTCGTGTAAAGAAGTTTCCGGAGGTTATGATATTACCGCTGGTGGTCAAGATATATGGGATCAAGAAAACGGTGGATATAGTAAGGCAATTTATCCAAACGATGCTACTTCTCTTCCTCCTGAATTTCCTGTGAATTTTCCATCTACATGGGTTAGATTAAAACGTAACGATAATATCTTTACTGGATTTTATAGCTGCGATGGTAAGTCATGGAAGGAATATGGAAGCTGCTCCATAGAGATGAATAAAAAACTGTATTTAGGATTAGCAGTTACTTCTCATAACTCTAACGAATCCGCAATTTGTAAGTTTAGAGATATCTCTATAATATAAGATATTTCGAGGTGATTATAATGAAATTAATTCAAGTTGGACTTGGGGACTTTGGACTTAACTGGCTTAAGGATATACTTTTAAAAACTAATACCGTACAACTCATTGGTGTAGTTGATAAAAACGATGAGCTGCTAAATTCAGCAAAAGAACTTCCTGGTATGGAAGATGTACTAATTTTTAATGATTTAAAAGATGCTCTTTCTAAACTTAAACCAGATTTTATTTTAAATGTTACTCCTCCAGGAATACACAAAGAAATAAATTTTATAGCATTTGAAAACAGAATCCCCGTATTAAGCGAAAAACCTATAGCTGAAATATATAGCGATGCAAAGGAAATTTTAGAAAAATCTATAGAAGTTAATGTCCCAATAATGATATCTGAAAACTATAGGTATAGCAATTATGTCCGTACTGCAAAAAAAATTATATCCTCTGGTGATTTAGGAAGAATAGATTCAGTATCTGTAGACTTTAACAGAAAACATATAATGACTAATTATCATAAGGATTTAGAGCATCCTTTATTACTTGATGTATCTATTCATCATATTGATATGATAAGGTATATAACAGGCTCAGACGCTAAAACAGTTTTTGCAAGATCTTGGACTCCTGAATGGAGTTGGTATAAAGGCTACTCAAATATACAATTGTTATTAGATTTAGAAAATAACATTAAAGTCTCATATCGTGGAAGCTTATCAGCTTATCAAAGCGAAACAGATTGGTCGTGTGATTGGAGGATTGAGGGCGAAAAAGGTGTACTTAAAATGTCTAATGGCACTATTAATGTATATAAAAATGATGGTGATCTTGAAATTAAAGTTGCTGAATCACATGACAGCAGAGAATTTGTGTTAAATGAATTTATTGAATCTCTTAATAATAATCGACCAGGTGAAACAAATATTTCGGATAATATTAAGAACTTTGAAATCGTTGACGCTGCTATTAAATCATTAACCACTTCAAATTTAATTAAATTATAAGAAAGGTGTGTTACTAACATGAACGTAAGGAACTTTTTAAATTCTAATATGAAAGATGAACCAAATTGTCATGATGGACAGGGAATTTTAAAGCATATTTCTTTATTTGATGATGAAGATTTTTCTAGCAAATTGAGGTTTATAAATTATACTATTCTTCCTGCTGGTACTTCAATAGGGTTGCACACACATAGTAATGACGAAGAAATATATATGATATTAGAAGGGCAAGGCTTAATGACAGTTGATGATGAATCAAAGCAAGTACAACAAGGAGACGTAATAGTAAATAAAACTTTTGGATCACATGAACTTATTAATAATTCTAGTGATGACCTGAAAATCCTAGTTTTTGAGGTTGGAATTTAGAACAAATAAAGGGGATTAGTATTTATTACTACTTCCCCTTTATTATCTTATGCATTGCAATTATTTTTGTCTTTGAAGATAGTTACATAATGCACCTAATTTATTTGCATCATTTCCAAACTCACATTTTTTTATTACTAGTTTTATTGTACCTTCTAAATCACTATGCATAAGCATATCTAATCTCTTATTTATTTCATCAACATATTCTGGTCTTGTACTTATTGCCCCACCTAAAATAATAACTTCTGGATCATAAGTATATTGAATATTATATATTCCTACTGCCATAATATAATAATATTTATTTACTTCTTTAAGCGCAATTTCGTCTCCATTTTTATATAATTCAAAAACTTCAACACCATCTAAACTGCCTTCTTCTAACCCCTTTAACTTTGCAACCTTTCTTGCCAATGCTGTAGTAGATCCAGCTTGACTCCAGCTAGTAAATTTAGGTTCTCCATCTAACTCACAAGTTATTGAACAATAACCGAATTCTCCACCATGCTTGTGAATTCCACCGTGAATCTTTTTATCTTTAACTATTGCCCCGCCTATTCCTGAACCGCATACAACAAAGGCTAAATCCTTATTATCCTTTCCAGCACCAAGCCAGCATTCACCAAGAGCTGCGCAATTAGCATCATTTTCAAGTTCTGCATTTAAATTTGTAGCTTCCTTCAAGATTTCCTTAAAGTTAGGTCCATGTATATATGGAATAGCACTTACTCCTCCAATTACTCCAGTTTCACTGTCCACTGCTCCGGGAGCACTTATTGCAATTCCTTTAACATCGTATTTTTCTTTCATTTCATTAGTTGTTTTTGCCAATTGAGAAAAGAAACCTTCCTTATCATTTGGAACATCAAATTTATTACTTTCAATAAATTGTCCCCCTTCACTAATTACAGACCACTTAACAGCACTTCCACCAATATCAAAAACCATAAATTTATTCATTTGAAATCACCTCTATTTTAAATTAATTTATATTGTTTTTCTCTTTGTAAATAATTATATAAAGCTCCAAGCTTATTTGCATCATTTCCAAATTCACATGTCTTTATCACAGGCTTTATTGTTCCTTCTAAATCACTATTCATCATTACATTTAATCTTTTATTTATTTCATCTAAATATTCTGGCCTTTCGCTTATGGCTCCACCCAAAATAATTACTTCTGGATCAAATATATACTGAATATTATATATTCCAACAGCCATGGTAAAGTAATATTTATTTACTTCTTTAAGTGCAATTTCATCACCATTACTGCATAATTCAAAGACTTCAATACCATCTAAGCTGCCTTCTTCTAATCCCTTCAACTCTGCAACCTTTCTTGCTAATGCTATTGTAGATCCTACTGAGCTCCAATTAATGAACCTAGGTGTATCTCCGTCTAATTGTCCATTTATTGAACAATAACCAAATTCCCCGCCATATTTATGTGCTCCAACATGAATCCTTTTATCTTTAACTATAGCTCCACCTATCCCTGTCCCACAAACAACAAAGGCTAAATCATTGTTATCTCTTCCTGAACCAAGCCAGCACTCTCCAAGAGCTGCACAATTAGCATCGTTTTCAAGTTCCACATTTAAGTTTGTAGCTTTAGTTATAATTTCTTTCCAATTTGGTCCATGAATATATGGTATTGCAGTTCTTCCTCCAATTATTCCAGTTTCACTGTCTACTGCTCCTGGTGCACTTATTGCGATTCCCTTAACATCATGAGTCAGCTTCATTTGATTTGACATCCTGCTTATCTCAGCAAAAAATTCTTCTGCCGTCCCTGGACAAGCAAATTTACCACTTTCTTTAAATGTGCCTAATTCGTCTATAATAGACCACTTAGTGGAAGTTCCGCCAACATCAAAAACCATAAAATTTCTCATTTATGATCCCCCTTGTATAATTCAAATAGCCGTCTCAAAGTTTTAACTTTTGAGACAGCTTATTATTTGTTAGTAGTTATTTTTATTAAAATCCGTTATTTTCTACAACTTCTTTAATCCATCTTCCTGATTTTTTAATTGTTTTCTTTTGTGTAGCTAAGTCTACAGCAATGAATCCATATCTATTTTTATATGCATTAGACCATGACCAACAATCTATTGGAGTCCATGTGTGATATCCAAAACAGTTAGACCCTTCACTTATACCCTTATGAAGATATTCTAAATGTTCTTTATAGAAATCTATTCTATAATCATCTTCTATTATACCTTCTGCATTTATATATTTTTCTTCACCTTCAACACCCATACCATTTTCAGAAATGTACCAAGGAATATTATTGTAATTATCTCTTATGTTTATTGCAATGTCATACATGCATTGTGGGTATATCTCCCATCCTCTATATGGATTCATTCTTCTTCCTGGCATTTCATAATTATCAAAGTATTTATCTGGCATCCAGCCTTTTGATTCATCTATTTCTGATTCTTTTGCTTTAACTCTTCTTGGTTGGTAGTAATTTACTCCCAAGAAATCTATTGTATCATTTTTAATTATTTCTAATTCTTCTTCTGTTGATTCCCACATAACATTATCTTTTTCTAATATTTCAAGAAGTATTTCTGGAAAATGTCCTTTAATTGCAGGATCTAAGAATGAAGTATTGAAGAAAGCATCTCCGATTTGACTTGCTCTCACATCTTCTTCACTATTTGATCTTGGATATGCTGGTGTTAAATTAAGAACTATTCCTATTTTTCCACCTTCTTTATCACATCCCATAGCTCTAAAAGCTTCTATAACTTTTGCTGATGCTAAATTTAAATTATATAATACTTGCACTGCTTTTTTACCATCAACTAATTTTGGATAGTGGAATTGATATAAATATTCCCCTTCAACTACAACTATAGGCTCATTAAATGTTGTCCAATACTTAACTCTATCACCAAATAACTCAAAGCATTTTTTTGCAAATACTACAAATAAGTCTACTACGTGTTTTGATTCCCATCCACCATATTGATCATATAATTCAACTGGTAAATCAAAGTGGTGTAAATTCATAACTGGAAGAAGACCATTTTCAATACATTCATCGATTACCTCATTGTAGAATCTAACTGCATCTTCATCTACTTCACCAGTTTCTAAATCCTTTATTAATCTTGTCCATTGAATTGATGTCCTAAAACTATTTAATCCTGTTTCTTTAACTAATGCTAAATCTTCTTTATGGCTATTATAGAAATTTGATGCTACATTAGGACCAACTCCATCAAAAAATGCTTCTGGTTCTATATCAAACCAATGATCAAATACGCTATCATGCTTCTTATTAAATCTTCCTTCACTTTGTGGACCTGATGTTGCTGAACCCCACCAAAAATTTTCTGGGAACTTAAATTTTATACTCATTTTCTTCCTCCTAAATTTCATCATTTTAATTAAATTGTTTTTATAAATTGTTGCATGTATTTGAAATAAAAATAGTATTAATACACACCCTTCATTTCAAACTTTTCCTATAACATTGCTGCTCCAATAAGACCAGCATTATCTCCAATTTGGGCTATTCTTATGTCTACCATTGATGGATCTGCTACCTTAGTCTTAGTACATTCAATAATTTTAGGTAATAACGATGTATTGTATATTAATACCGCTCCACCAATAACTACAGTTTCTGGATCTACAACAGCTATTATGTTTGCAATACCAATTGAAATATTATCAATCCATTTCTCTATTACTTGTACTGCTTTTTCATCATTATTCTCATACATGCAAAATACTTCTTTTGTAGTTAGTGTCTTTCCATAAACTTCTGATGCTATTCTCGCTATATTTACTCCACTGCATTGTCCTTCAAGACCACCCTTATTTGTACCTGCATGACTATATTTATCTTCATTTATTATCATATTGTAAATTTCTGCTGCTTGACTGTGTGCTCCGTTGATAATCTTCTTATCAAGAATTAAAGCACCTCCTACTCCAGTGGAAACAGTTATATAAAATACTGATTCACAATCCTTAGCACTTCCAACTAAACTTTCCGCAAGACCTGCTACATTTGCATCATTATTAACTTGAACTGGTACACCTAACTTTTCTTTTAAATACTCTTTTATATTAAAGTTTTCCCATCCTTTCAAATTAACAGGATTTAATAATTTTCCCACTTTTAAATCTAGAGGTCCTGGTGCTCCTACTCCCACTTTTTCTATTTCATAATTACTCCAAGGTCCTTTTATCTGATTAACTAACTTATCTAAATTATAAGCTGCCCCTTTTTGTACTTCGTTTTCAACTTTATAAATTTCTTCTATATTTCCATCCTTTGATATAACTGCTGCTCTTAAGTTTGTCCCACCAATATCAATTCCTATAAAATAAGACATTTTTAATACCTCCTAAAGCGCCTCGAAATTATTCTACTAAAATATACTATTTTCTTAAACTTAAACATTATCTTTATATTGAATTATAATCTAATTATATAATATTACTAATAATTAATCAATTATATGTTATATCTTTTATAACAAAAGTATATGGTTTTATTTAATCTTGCATTTAAATAGAATTAATAAAACAACTATTGTTAACCCAAGATAAATAAACCCATAACTATGCGACCCAAAGATTCCAGCTACACTTCCAGTAGTTAGATTGATAATTGCTACAAATATTGTATTTGCACATAGACCTGATACCACTATAGCTGTAGAGTAATTCTCTTTTGGTACCGCCTTCCATAATATTTTATTAGGCAATGGCAGTAAACATCCATTTACTATCCCATGCAACAAAGTTATCAGTACAATTAACAAGTATGAATCTGTCACTCCAACTACAAGCCACCTAATAATCAGTAAAACTGCTGCAATTTTTAATACCACATTAACATCTTTTTAATTTTTCATCCTGAGACTTAGGTGATTTCATCGGCCAATCCCAAGTAATAAAATTCAAGCCTTTTATTTCGTATTTAGAATTCATATACTTTCTCCTTCGCTATGTATATTTTTACTTAACTTCATTTAAAATAAATAGCTGCGACATAAAATCTTCTCGTTTCCTTGACCAATATTCACTAGTTATTTCTGTATAATCCTTTGATAGTATTATTCCTAAATTCATAAGTTCAACACCGTAGTAATTTCCTTCTCTGCCTTCTATTTCATACAGTTTATTAGGATTTAGCCCTTGCAGTTTTACACGATTATACTTTTCATTTGGCCTGCATAAAGCCTGATAATATCCAACAATAGCTTGTGACTTATCTTCTGAAACCACCATCCATGAAGTCTCATTGCTTTCGAAAGGATTAAGCATTCTGTAAAAATTACCTTTTTGCACTAAAGACTTATTCTTTTTAAAGAATTTAACTTGTTCTTTAACTATTTCTTTTTCCTCATCACTCATTGTATTAACATTAAACTCATATCCAAATGTTCCAAAATATGCAACATTAGCTCTTGTGCTCAGCGGAGTAAGTCTTCCTACTTGATGATTTGGCACTGCTGAAACATGGCTTCCTATTGCACTTAAAGGATAAATCATTGAAGTACCATATTGTATCTTTAATCTTTCAATAGCATCAGTATCATCACTTGCCCAGGTTTGTGGTGCATAATATAGCATTCCAGGATCAAATCTAGCTCCGCCGCCTGCACATGATTCAATTAAAAGGTCTGGGTATTTAGATATTATCTTTTCAGCTAACTTATATACTCCAAGAATATATCTATGGAACACTTCTCCTTGTCTCTCTTCATCTAAACTTAATGAATAAGGTTCTGTAATATATCTATTCATATCCCATTTAATATAAGAAATTTTAGAATTTCCTATTATGTTATCCATCAAGCCAAAAACATGCTCAACAACTTCATCTCTTGTAAAATCTAAAATAAATTGATTTCTTCCATGAGACATATTTCTGCTTGGTGTTTGTATAGCCCATTCAGGGTGTTCTTTGAATAATTTAGTGTCCTTGCATACCATTTCTGGTTCAAACCACAATCCAAATTTAAGTCCGATTTCTTCTACCTTTTCAGATAAACCTGCAATTCCATTTGGAAGCTTTTCTTTGTTCTCAAACCAATCTCCAAGGGAACTTGTATCATCATTTCTTCTTCCAAACCAGCCATCATCTAATACAAATAATTCAATTCCTAAATCCTTTGCAGCTCTTACAATAGAAAGTATCTTTTCTTCATCAAAATCAAAATATGTTGCTTCCCAGTTGTTTACAAGGATAGGGCGTTCTTTATCCCTCCATTTTCCTCTTGCAAGTCTTGTTCTATAAAGTTTATGGTAAGTTTGACTCATTGCATTTAAACCATTATCAGTGTAGACCATTACACATTCAGGTGTTTGAAATTCTTCCTCAGAGTCCAGCTTCCATTTAAATTCATATGGATTAATTCCCATCATAACTCTTGCTACGCCATAAGGATCTACTTCTACCTGTCCCAAAAAATTTCCGCTGTATACTAAGCTAAGCCCATAAACTTCTCCCGTATGCTCAGTTGCATCTGGACGTTTTAAAATCATAAATGGATTATGAACATGACTGCTGGCTCCTCTTAAACTATGAATAGATTGAATTCCTTCTGTTAGTTCTCTCTTCTTAAGATGACATTCTCTAGCCCATGCCCCTGAAGTATGAATCATTTCAAAATCTGAATCTACCAAGTCGACACTTGAACTCATAGCATTATCTATAAAAAACGCTTCACTTCCTTCATTAGTTATCTTAGTATTTCTACATATTGCATCAAACTCTTCATAGATTGTATAAGTTAATATAAGCTTGCTATTTAGTACTTCATCAAATAATGTTATTTCTAATGTTTGTGCCTCAGAAGCTTCCTCAACATATGTTGCAGGTAATCCCTTTAATTTATTCTTTCCATCATATATTTTATATTCAACATATCTATAGTTACTTATTCTGCTTCCATTTCTACTTACAATAGTATGAGCTGGATATCTATAGTCCGTAGTCCCATAGCTTGGATAATCTTGTTTTATATGTTCTAACGATGAAGTGTGATTCCCTTCAAACATATTACATGAAGGTCTAAGCTCTCTTTCCATTATGTGCTTAAATGACTCTCTATGTCTTAATCGTTTACCATAATAAACATTTTCTATCTGTTCTATACCATCAATTACTCTGATAATATAGCTCATATTATTATTATAAAGATGGAATTCTCTTGTACTTTCATTAAATTTAATTCCCATTTTCTTTTCCTCTCCTATTTGAATCTATTATATTTAAGCAACTTGGTCTATATATACATATTCTGAAGAATACCTATTAAAATATTCTTCAGAATAATGCAATTAATCTAAGCTAAAGTCAGCTTTTTATTCTTATTATTTAACTACAGGATAACTCTTAAGAACTGTAAGCTTTCCTTTTATTTCGTAGTTTCCAAGTGCTGCTGGTATTAAATAACTATCTCCCATTTTTATTTTTTCACAATACCCATCGCCTTCAATGGTTCCTTCACCATCTACACAAGTTAAGATATCAAATTTATCTTTATCACCGCTATCTTTTAATGCTTCTTCTATAGTCAGCTTTTCTATTCCAAAATATTCATTTTTACATAGCAAACTTTTTTTATAACCATCAAATGAAACTTCTTCTCCTTTAAGATTTTCACATTGAAGCTCAAAATTTGTTACATCTAATGCCTTTTCTACGTGTATTTCTCTTGGTCTTCCATAATCGTAAACTCTGTAGGTTACATCACTATTTTGTTGGATTTCAGCTATAATAACACCTTCACATATAGCATGAATAAGCCCACTGTTTATTAAGAAGCAATCACCTTTTTTTACATCTATTTTATTTAAATATTTTTCAACTTCTCCAGATTTTATAGCTGCTTCAAATTCTGCCTTTGTGCAGTCCTTAGTTCCAACTATTAAAGTTGCATTTGGTTTTGCGTCAACAACATACCAAGCTTCTGTTTTACCATAGTCACCTTCAAATTTTGCTGCATACTCATCACCCGGGTGAACTTGTACAGAAAGTTTTTCTCGTGAATTAATTAGTTTTACTAGTAAAGGCAGTTTTTCTAAGCTTACTTTTGTTCCTACTACATCGTAACCATATTCTTTTATTAAATCGTCGAATTTAATTCCTTCATATTCACCATTAGCTACAACTCCAGTACCATTTGGATGGCAAGCTATATCCCAGCTTTCTCCTATATTTCCTTCTGGAAGGTTATCTCTGAAACTTTCTAAATCTCTTCCTCCCCATATCTTTTCATAATACAAATTTTCAAATCTTATTGGATACATACTTCCTCCTACTCCCTCACTCGATATATTAAAATATATCATATATTATTATAATTTATATTTTAAATATATATTCTTTTTATTAAGTTGTCTATACTTTTTCAAAATAAAGTAATAATCTAACTTAAAACAAAAAAGATGCTGCATTCTAACTTTTTTATAGTTCTCCATGCAACATCTTTTATTTATAAAACAGTTATAGCCTTAAATTCAAATTTATCATATCTATGTCTGCTAAATGAATACTCAAATGCTCGTCCATTTTCTAAATATACAACTTTTTCTACTTCTGCTATTGGTTCGCCTTCCATTAATAACAAATTTTCCTCGTCAAGTTTGTCTGCTTTCTTAATTCTTACAGTTGAATGGGCACTTTGAATCTTTAGTCCTAACTTTTTTTGAAGAAAATTATATATAGATCCATTAACATCTTCTATTTTTATTCCCCCTGCAATTGATAAGGGCATATAAGTTTTCTCTATTACCACAGGTTCTCTATCTACATATCTCACTCTATGTATAAAATAAACAAAATCATCATTATCTATTTTAAAGGTATTTGCTGTTTTTTCATCTGCTTGAACAATTCTAAAATCCAGAACTTTACTTGTTACTTCATGGCCTAAGCTTGTATTAGTTAACCCAGTGAACTGTTTTTTCTCAATTATTTCTTGAATCTCTTCTTCAGTTATATCCTTTATAAAGCTTCCTGAACCTCTTCTCTTTACAACTAATCCTTCTGCTACTAATAAATCCAATGCTTTTTTAACAGTCATTCTGCTTGCACTATATTCTTCACATAAATCCTTTTCAAATGGTAGTTGTTCATTAGGTCTATAATTACAATTTAATATTTTTTCCTTAATATCAGACGCTATTTCCTTATACTTTATCATGGCTCTTCCCTTTCATATCTAATTGTCATGAATTATTTATAATTCTTCATATGATTTCCTCCTAAGTACTCAACGTTCAATCGCTTGTCATCATATGTCTTAATATATAATATATGTCTTTTATTTAACATTGTCTATACTTTTACTTAAAATGTGTTCTTGTAGTTACACTCATTAGATTACTCTTATTCTTAATAGAAAAAGAGAAAGTTTTAATGATCTCTTCACTTAAACTTTCTCTTTATAATTATAATTTTAGATTATATTAGTTTAATTTTTATATTTAAAATTAAACCCATGCACCACTTGAGTCTACTCTATAACCATCAATAACTGTATCACTAGCCATAGATCCATCGGCATATAAGTAATACCATTTACCATCTACTTCTTGCCATCCTGTTTGCATTGCTCCAGATGAAGCCAATAAGTACCACTTGCCATTTACTTGTTGCCAGCCTGCCTGCATTGCACCAGTTGAAGCCATTAGATACCAATTATCATTTACCTGTTGCCAGCCTGTTTGCATCACACCAGTTGGAGCCATAAAATACCAAGTGCCATTTACCAATTGCCATCCTTTTTGTACTGTTCCATTCGCATCAGCAAGATACCACGCACCATTTACTTGCTGCCAGCCTGTTACTGCTTGTCCATTTTTATCAACTAATTTTACTGTTCCGTCAGCATTGGTTGTTAATAAAGCCGTTGTTGTACTTGTATTAGATGTTGTTGTCGTTGATGTTCCTCCTGTAGTACTAGTTGTAGTTGATCCATTGTTGGATGAGCTACTACTTGAAGAACTGCTTGAACTATTACTTGATGAATTTCTTGCAATATAAGAAGTAATATTTTCAAATTTTTTACCATTATAAGTAGCTACTAATTTAATATAGTATCCTTTATCACCGCCAGTTAACCTATAAGTTTTATCAGTTCCCACTACTGTACTATTAGCAATACTATCATCTTTATTAGATAATCTATACCATGCATATGTCACATCTTGAGATGAAGTAAACTCTGTTAAATCTGCTTTTAGTAATTCAGCTGTTAAAATTTCACCTACTTTTTCAGTTCCATTGATTGTAACTGTTGAAGGCATTGCTGCTTCAGTTGACCCTCCTGTTTGATTTCCGCCAGTATTTGTATCTCCACCCTCTGGTGCATTAGTATTTACAGCCTTAATATCATCAAAATACATTACTGAATCTACGGTATCTGACCCAATTGTGTTACACCATATTCCCATCTTTTGTATATGAGCTGGATCAAATGTTCCATTATTTTTTCCTTTAAATTGGCTAAAAGGTATAGTTAAAAGTTTAGGTTCGGTAGTTGCTGCAAATTCCGGCATCCAAACCTCAAAATCTTCACCATTTGATGTTAACTGAATAACAAGTTTTTGGCCTTTGCCATCTGGCTTAACCCAAATTTGTAATGCATCGCAATCAGACCAATCTGCATCTAAGGATTGTGTAATACCAGTCCATCCATTTGGTGCAATTTTATAGTTAAACGCTAGTCCATAGTCGCCGCTATTTTTATTATTTGTATCTAATTTTGGTGTAACACTACAACCTGAACCATAATTAGTAGACCAAGTATTTTGCAACAATACATCTTCCCCGGAATATGATTCAAAGTCGTCTACTACCTTTGGATTTTTTTCTGCTTCTTTTATATTAAAAATCGCTTCTATAGTATCCAATTTTGTGTCATCTGAATATAATTCAATGGAACCAATTGTTTGACCTATCTTATCAAGCATTTCTTGAGTAATTTGTGCTGAATATACTTCGTTTTCACCCTGTGTGGCATTAATAGTTTCAACAGCTTCTCCTGCTTTGTTCTTTAAAACAAATTTAATTTGTCCATTATACCCCTTTACACTTGCTGTTATTGTAGTTGGACTAAAAATACGGCTGCTTGAAGCCGGCCCTGTTATGAATCCATAAGAATATGCTGAATCTATGCCAGTACTAGCACTAGAGTAATCTCCTACTCCATTAGCAAATACAGATTCATCTTCATTGTAATAATCTATAAAGTTATTAATCATTTCATGACCTTTTGTGTCACTTACCATGTATGGAGCAAAGAAACCGCTTGTTTCACCAAAATTCGCCCAAGTCATATAGTAAGGCATATCTGACTTTGATACTATATTAGCCACATGACTAAACCAATCCTTATCTGCATTCCCTGATATAGCCATAAAACCATGACTATCATTATTACGTAACCCTACTTCAGAAACTGCTGAAAGTTTACCTCTATTCTTTGCAATGCCCTGAACTAAATTAATGGTGTTTTTGAAGCTTGCCATCCATGGATCTGTAGAAGCATCTGCAGTAGGATTATCATCATAATAATCAAAAGCTAAAATATCAACAAATTCATCTCCAGGATAACGAGATAAATAATCAGCTTGATCGGTGAAAGGACCGTTAGGGGAATAAACATATAAGAAATTATGAACGTTTTCAGTATCCCTTAAATATTGAACAGTATAACGGTACATATTCTTGTATGCTTCTTCATCACAAAATGCTTTCCCCCACCAGAACCAGCTCCCATTATTCTCGTGGAATGGTCTGAATATTACTGGAACTCCAGCTGTCTCCAGCTTATGCGCATACGTTGCAAGCATATCTAAATACCCAACATATACATCATTTAAATCTCCACCTGGCATAATTCTTGAAACTATATTACCAGTAGTAGTTCCTGGCGTATATCCCGAATAATCATAATGCCCATTAGCATCTTTTCCTTTTTCCTTAACCAATTCAAAGTTTGGCATATGGGCAGATAAAGTTATTATTCCACCTTCACTTGATGCATCTATGCTTAAATCTGCTGCTTTTGAAATTAAATCTTTTCCTGCTGCTTTCTCTTCATCAGTTAATGACAATTCAGAACCCGTTAATGAAAGAGCATCAATTCCAACAATTGCAGAAATAGAACCTGTTATGTCTTTTGTATCAGAATTAGTCGAACCACTTCCAGCCTTATGATGTATATCATTTTGATGTCCGTATAAAACATAATCTGTCTTACCTATACCCATTAAATATGAGTATAAATCTGCTGTTTCTGAAGTTGCACATGAATCAACTAGTTTAACGTCTGAAGGCCTATTATCTCCCAAATCGCCAGGCTCAACCTTAACTTGTGCTGTAGTTGTAGCAGTCTTCTCCACATAGACATCATCTGCAACTTCTTGACTAAGCTTGATATTGTCTACATATATATCACCTTTATAATTAGTGCTTGCCCCTATAATACTTAGTGTGATTGAATTTGCTTGCACATCTTGAGACGTAAGTTTAAGAGTAACTTGTACTTTTTTCAATCCATTACCAATATCCTCCGCCTTACTCAAATCAATAGCACCATAATTATTTAAACTATCTGTAATATATAATTTAGTCTGGAATCCTCCAGTAGTCATTTTACTTGGATCAAAAATAAAATCATATGTTAACAAATTATATCCATTAAACGAAGTTTCTGCATCTAAATTTTTACTAATTTTAAATTCGCTCCAGGAAGAAGCTACATCTTTAGAATAATCGAGTGAAAGCTTTAAAGCTCCACTGCCTGTTGCTGAAGAATCATAATTTACAACGTTATCAGTTGCTCCGTTATAAGCCCAGTTTCCACCGTAAGACCATCCATTAGCATTTGTATCAAAATTCCATTCTAATGGAGAAACACTTGGAAGTGGAGCATCATCTTGAGCTTCAGCTGCTGTAACTTTAAGATTATCTATATAAAGTTCGCCACTGTAGGTGCAATTATATGCTGATATTTGAGCAACAACCGCATTGAGACCGCTTACATCTGAATTTAATTTTATTGAAACCTTTGCTGAAGAATATCCGTTACCTAGATCAGTAAAGCTATCTGTAGTTACATCTTGAGTAGATGCACCTTCCCAATTCCAAGCACTAGAACCATCTTTAAGTGCTCCAGTACATTTAATTGTTCCTAAAAAATTTTTTTGATTAGTTGGAATTAGTAAATTATATTGTATAGTTGATCCTGCTGGAATAGTGTCGCTAGAACTAGTATAAAAATCAAATTCATACTTATTATTATCCCAATTATCAGTTCCATCGAATTGAGATGAAAATTTCATTACATGACTAGCACCTATTGTATCGATTGATACATCATTAGTACTTGTAATTTTTCCACTTACTTGATCAGGTGTTTGTCCATTTTCAAAGTCATTATAATAAACAGCAGCTGATGTTGTACTATTATTTAGTTCTGTTGTTGTATTATAAGAAACTGCTGAACCGGTTGTGCTGGATGTACCAGATGATGATGAACTATTATCTGTAGATGTTGTAGCAGTATCAGAAACGGTAGCATTATTAGTATCCGCCATAGCTATTGTTGATAGAGGTAAAAGAGTAGTTGATGTTGAAATCACCATAGCTGCTGCTATCAATTTTTTAATTTTCTTTGTTTTCATAGATTTTCCTCCCATATTAACTTATTATTTAATTAATAACTATCAGTTTTTAAACATAACTTTTAAATTTTAAGCATTCTTAGTGATAGGTCGTTTGTTATTTCATAAAATATTGTTGGTTAAACGTTAGCATTTAGGATTTTTTATATTTAAAATTAACCAAGATAAATTAATATTACTTTAACGGTTAATTTAAACATTTACATTGTACATTATATTATTATATTTTTCAATATATGACATAATATTTTTATTTTCTATAAATTATTCCAAATTGATTCACTTTATATATTAAATTTAATACTAATAATTAAATTTAATTTAGTAAATAACTAAAGGTAAAAATATAGTTTTCTTTATTTATATTTATCTGTTAGCTATAATCAATAGCGCCCGACAAAATTATTTGCAGTCATTGTTTTGCTATCTAATTTTAGGTAACATCTCTCATCACCATAGTTATAATGTCATTTAGTTATAGTCATTAATTATATAGATAAATATTACTATTTAACTATAAGAACTTATATTAGTCAGTCAGTAATTAATTAAATTAATTATTATATTACTTTAACGGTTAGTTAAAACATTTACATTATACAACTTATTAGTAAATATTTCAATATGCTTATTTAATAATAATTTATTAAATATATTATTAGCCGAATATATAAATATTTTCATAAAAAATGAATCATGCATGAAATAAATGGTGCTTTACTTCTATGCATGATTTTTTATATTTATAATTTGTTCATTTTTTCAAGCATTACTTCAAAGTGATTTATTTTCCTAAAATCTCTTTTAAATATCCAGTCAGCTCTTTTGCCGCTTTTTTATGTGATAAGAATCCAGGATGCTGCCTTGATCCTACTGTATCTTCTGTTGTGTTTGGAAGCTGGAACACAGAAACCTTTTTATCATCCGTATCTTTAATATATGCATCTACAGCACGATAAATATATGGAAGCATTGGAATTCCTAGCATTCCATATACCCATACTATATTCGCCTTCTTATTGTACTTTCTAAGTTTAACAAGGAAATTATATGCTGCTTTTTCAAAAGCAGCTAAATCTTCTTCATTAA
Organism: Clostridium sp. LS; assembly: GCF_002760435.1. Lineage (GTDB taxonomy): Bacteria > Bacillota > Clostridia > Clostridiales > Clostridiaceae > Clostridium. The sequence goes on along the minus strand of NZ_AUUU01000089.1, from coordinate 5,150 downwards.
AAGTACCATCTTCATTTAATCTCTGTTTATGACTTTCTCCTGTCACTTCATCCCTCCATTCTGGAGAATTAAATGCACCTCCGTCATTTGTTCCAAGATTAACTACCACAACATCGGGTTGCCAAGAATCAAAATTATTATCTTTAAATGCTCCTAACTCTTCGTTCTTTTCACCTACAAGAAGACCACAGACCTTTTCATAATACTGTGGAATATTAAAATGAGGATTATTATCCCAACTTGTAAGTACCCCCCAGCCACTTTGAGAAATAATTCTATGTTCTGCATTCAAAGCCTCTGCTGTCATTGTGCTATAATTACTAGCCGCACTAAACCACATAGAAATCCAATCTTCTTCTTTCTTAGCACCTATTACTCCTTCTCCTGAAGTAATGCTGTCACCAACGAATTCAATTTTATATGGTTTTTCTTCAATAGGCAGAAATTCTCCATCAAATTTTATTGCGTGTATTTGCATATAACTGCTAGGATCTCCATTCATTGCTTGAACATCCCTTATAATGCGAACATTCTTTACTTCATTCTCACTCATTCCCCTAAATATACAAATCCAATGCCTTCCCGCAGTTAACATTTGCCTGCTTACAGGAGCCGAATTAACAACTGCACTTATCCAAGGCTCATACATATCATAATCTACTTCAACTTCAATCCAAAGCTCCGAACCCCTTGCATTTAATTCAATGCCGCTTCCAGTCCAAAATACTGTTAACGGAGAAAGGCCCCCCGTTGTTCTACCATGGATTTTTAAATGCTCAACATCAGGTAATGTATATACTTTTAATTTTTCGTTTACTTTCATTATCTTCTTCCTCCTATATAACTTTTATCCAATTGACAATTAACAGTTCTTAATTAAGGTGAGAATTGCATAGCATTTCTCTTTAATATATATTTTAAGAAATAGCAGCGGCTATTTCATCTTTTATTGTCAATTTAAAATTACATTTGTAATTTTTTCAATTTATAGAATTCACCTTTTTTCTCCATAAGTTCATCATAGGTTCCAAATTCCTCTAAGCCACCATTCCCAATAACTGCAATCTTATCTGCATTTCTAATTGTGGATAATCTATGGGCAACTACTAAGGTTGTTCTGTCTTTCACTAAGCTTTCAATTGATTCTTGTATCTTTTTTTCCGAAATACTATCTAAAGCAGATGTCGCCTCATCAAGAACCAATATCTTAGGATTTCTCACAAAAGCTCTTGCAATCGATATTCTCTGACGTTGTCCCCCTGAGAGATTACTTCCATGTTCAGTAATCCTCGTATCTAACCCATCTGGAAGTGATTCTATTAATTCCTCTAAATTTGCAGCTTTAATTATTTTATTTAACGCTTCATCAGAAATATTTTTTATTCCATAAAGGATATTCTCTCGAATTGTATCAGAAAATAATATTGCATTTTGTGGTACAACTGCAATATGAGAACGATAACTTTGAAGATTAATGCTTTTTATATCTTGATTATCAATTAATACTTGTCCGCATGTTGCTTGGAAAAATCCTATTACAAGATTTAGAATTGTAGATTTTCCAGCTCCCGAAGCGCCTACAAAAGCTACCGTTTCTCCTGGATTTATAGAAAAACTTAGATTTTTTAAAATCGGAGCATTACTATCTTTGTACTGAAATTCCACATCCTTAAATGTAATTTCCCCCTTTACGTCCTTGATTTTCTTTTTCTTACGGTTGTTTTCTATATCATCAGAAAGTAATATATCTCCAATTGATGCTACAGATTCTAATCCTTTTGCAATAGTCGGTAATAGTGTAATAATACCAGAAATCTGTGCTACTATAGATCCAAAGTAAGTTTGATATAATACAACTTCCCCAATTGTAATATTCCCCTTTAATGCTATATATCCTGTAAATCCAAGACAAATTATTTGAAATACCTGAAACGCAACCCAGCTTATGGATGAGAAATATGCCTGAATAAGATCTAACTTTAAACCTTTTTTAGCAACATTTATTAATTGATTTTCTATCTTCTTTGCTTCTTGCTTTTCTAATGCATGAGCTCTTGTAACAGGAATTAATTCTACCATTTCCATTACACGAACCGAGGTCTCTTCCATCTCTTTTCTGTAATCTGTATTATACCTTTTTATCTTTCCTCCAAAAGCAACTATGATAAGTACTGCTACAGGTATAGTTGCAATAAAGAATATAAATACTGTTAAACTCTTAAAGATAACAACACCCAAAGCTGCAACGATATTTAGTACAATACTTAATATTGTTATAAAAACTTGAGATGATAGATTTTCAATCTGCTCTACATCACGCATAATTTTTGACTGTAATCTTCCTGACTGCATTTGAGTATGATATGCAATAGAAAGCTGCTGCAGTTTTTTCACAAGAATGCTTCTAAGTTCTCTTTCTACACTTCGAATAGTTTTTGCATATAGCACTGTATGTACATAATTTGTCGGTATATTTTGTAGCACCATGACAAGAATTATTATAATATTAATTACAATTATATGAACCGCATTAGTTCCTTTATCAGTTGCAGCATTGATAATGTTTGCAGATACAACCGGCAAAACCCATACAGGAGAACTTTTTAATAGGAAAAATATAATTGAAAGAAATAAATTTAAATAATGTCCTTTATATATACCAACAAGAGTTTTTAAAGTACTATTTTCATTCTGTTTAAAAATTTTTAAAAGAGCTTCTTCGTCTGGTTCTAATTTATCATTTGTTTTATTTTCTTCCCCTATCACTTTTCCACCACCATATCATAATACTTTCTTATAATTTTTTCTGCTGGCTTCCCATATACATCATACCCCTTATGACTTTCTGCTTTATTTAATGAATACTGGTTCCACGCCCAGTCCCACATAGCAAAACCAGATACCCATTCACGTTTAAGTGAAGCTTTAAACATGGCTTCATACCATTCCGCTTGTTCATTTAAATCAATACTACCTTCGATACTCCAATCATTTGGAACTGCTGAAGAACCTTTGGTAGACATACAACCAGCTTCTGCAAAGAAAAATGGCTTATTAAATTTCTTCACTACCTTTTCAATACGATCTAATTCTTTTTCCCAATCCGAAAGAGGATAGTAACCGCTTGAAGAGATAACATCAACACAGTCCCACCATTTTACATTATGTTCTTGATATTTATCAGTATTATACGATACAATTCCATGATAAACACCTCGAATATCAGAAATAAGTTTGCGCCATTCATTTTCTCTACGCTCTGACATAACCATTTCACAACCTGCAATAAACATTTCACAGCCTGTTTTTTCAGCTATGCTTGCATAATGAAGTTGGAAATTAGTATATGAATCAAACCATTTGCTCCATTTCGGTTCACAGTGAACGTCTTCATCAAAGAAATTAATATGAGCTCTCCAAGTTCCATTCTTACAATTTGCTGTCGGTTTAATTGCCACTCTAAGACCAATTTTCTTTGCATAATTTATAAGAGCTTCCAATTCTGAATCTGAAATAGTTGAATTAGAAGTATAACAAATCTCTTCTGATTGTGGGGTATCCTGCAGACCGTTTGGTACAAGTATTATAAAATTAACTCCAACTCTTTCTTTTAAATTATCTAAACTCTTAAACGTTTCCTTCTTTGAATAGCTTCCATTTCTAGCAAATGGTGCAAATGTAAATCCCTTAATAAACTTCATTTGTTTCATTCCTTTCCTTATATTAAGCATAATTAAGAAAATAACAGGCCAAAAATAAATTGTATATTTCTTCTTAGTAAACAATAATCTTAATTATTGTATATTAAATTGAGATAATCTTAGGTACAATCTCTAACCAAGAAGTTTCACTTTACGCCAGTAGGATAGGGTGAATTTTATTTGTAACAGATTTATATTAAGAAATAACCGACGCATCATAACATTAATTATATAAAATAATGGCCTATTATTTTTTTGATTATGCCTTTATTTATATATACTATATCAATTTCATTTTTTATCTGATATAATACAATTGTTTAAAAATAGAACAAATCTATTTTATGGAGGCTATTATGAATTATTTATTTGAAGAAATTAATGTTTTAACCTCACCATATGAAGCCTTTTTAGCTGGCACTAAGCATGGTAGCTTTCCAATAAAGGCTCATTGGCATTACTATATGGAAATTATTTTTATACTTAAAGGGACTTCTCTAATAAATTGCAACAACAAGGAATACATTCTCGAATCCGGTGATTTAATTTTATTTCATCCTCAAGTGGTACATTCAATTTTTGCTGCTTCTCCTGAACCTTTAATATATGAAGTACTTAAATTTGATATAAATAACCTACATATAAATAGTAACTATACCCCTAAACTCAGCTCAATTTTTAAATGTGCGATAGATGATCCCTGTGCCCCTATTTTGCTTCCATCAAAAGCCTTTAAAAATTCCCTAAACGATTTATTCAATGATTGTATTGAGGAAGTAGTAACAAAGGATTATGGCTATGACATTAGTTTTCAATCTTTAGTTTCATCTTTATTAATAGAAATTCTTAGAATATGGAGAAGAGACGGATTTGATACAAATAATGTAGCTTTAATGCCGTATGATACAAATTCGCTGCATACAATCTTGCAATATATTGATGAACATTCACACGAAGCAATAAAGGTAGAATACCTTGCAGAGAAGTGTCATATGAGTTACTCATATTTCGCTAAAAAATTTCACGAACTTTATGGACAATCATGTAAAGACTATATCGAATTCATAAGATTGAGCAAAGTTAAAGATTTACTACTATTTACCAACTTTGATCTTAATTATATTAGCCAGGAAACAGGATTTGCTGATTGCAGTCATTTAATACGGACATTCAAGAAAAAAACAGGTTCAACACCAAAACAATTTAGACTTCAACACAGTATAGATACATAACATGTAAACTAGACTTATGTGGTAGCTTACCGAAATAATAAATATTTTACTCCGAAGGACTATAAAAATATCGCTGAAGGCTTTAAGTTGCAAGTTGCGCCAAATTTAGCATGCTCCCGCTTTCAGTGTGACAAGCTAAATTGGAACAATTTACAACCAAAAACCTTTAACAGCTCATTTTTAAATGCCTTCTGCATAAGAATATTTATTATTTCTG
>NZ_AUUU01000088.1 GCF_002760435.1 Clostridium sp. LS | reverse complement strand
TGAATCGCTTACTCAGCGAACGAATGTGAGTCGAGTTTCCTCTATTGGTTGTTCCACTTTAGCTTGTCATACTGAAAGTAGGAGCATGACAAGCTAAAGTGGTTCAACCTGCAACTTAGAACCTTCAGCGATATTTTCATAGTCCTTCGAAACATTGTGCCCCCTGAGGGTATAAAAATAGTTATTATTTCGGTAAGCTACCACATAAAGTCTAGATTATAGCTTGGATATCTATATAAAGGCTACGAATCCATTCTTAGCTTAATATATTCTTTTATATATTTAACACATTTTTCGAAGCCAAGTTTGCTGGTATCAAGAGATAAATCGTAGTTTTTTACGTCTTCCCACTTTTTACCTGTATGATAGTAGTAATACTCACTCCTATATTTATCTAATCTTTTAATTTCTTTGATTGCTTCTTTTTCTGAAACGCCAAGGATGTCCATTTCATGCTTAATACAGTATTCACTGGATGCATGGATAAAAATTTTAAATACATTTGGATTATCTTTTAAGATGTAATCGGCGCAACGTCCTATTACTACATAAGATTCACTTTCTGATAATTCTTTTAATACCTTAGCTTGATAATTAAATAAATTATCATTTGATGTGAAATCATTGCTCTCTGGTGGAATCAGTTCACCATTATATACTTTTTTTGAAACCTTATATAGTAAACTATTTTTTACGCCTTCGTCTGCATTAGCAAATAATGCTTCATTAATGCCGCTATCGTCTGATGCTAAACGTAAAAGCTCTCTATCATACATATTTATACCTAAATCCTTAGAAAGCATTTTACCAATTGTTGTTCCGCCACTTCCACAAGTTCTTGTTATTGCTATTACAAACTTCTCCATAAAATCTCACTCCCTCTTTTTCTAAAATTATATCACATTTTACTAAATTATTCTCCTAAATATGCTCGTCTAACGGAGTCATCATGTAATAAATTTTCTGCAAGCCCTTCTAAAACAACACTGCCTGTTTCTACGACATATCCACGATCTGCTATTTGAAGGGCAGCATTAGCATTTTGTTCTACTAAAAGAATAGTTGTTCCAGTTTTACGAATATCTTTTATAATTTCGAATATTTCTTCAACAACAATTGGAGCAAGCCCCATAGATGGTTCATCAAGCAGCAGCAACTTTGGACTTGCCATTAATGCTCTTCCAATTGCAAGCATTTGCTGTTCGCCACCAGATAAGGTTCCAGCGTATTGTTTTCTTCTTTCTTTTACTCTAGGAAACCACTCAAATACCTTTTCCATGGATTCTTTAATTTCAGACTTGCTTTTTCTTAAATAGGCTCCAAGTAGGAGATTCTCTTCTACAGTTTGATCGCCAAAAACCCTTCTTCCTTCAGGCACCTGGCTAATTCCGTGAGATACGATTTTATGTGCACCTAGATTGCTTATTAATTTATCATCATAAGTAATTTCACCAGATTTAATTGTATTTAGACCACTAATAGCTCTTAGTGTACTAGTTTTTCCTGCACCATTTGCACCGATTAAAGTTACAATTTCTCCATCTTTCACTTCAAGACTTAAGTCATGAATAGCATGAATTGCTCCATAAAATACATTAATATTTTTTACTTTTAACATATTATTTTGCAGCCCCCTTTCCTAAGTAGGCCTCAATTACTTGAGGGTTATTTTGAATTTCTTTTGGAAGTCCTTTTGCAATTATTTGACCAAAGGAAAGTACATAGATGTATTCACAAACATTCATTACAAGCTTCATATCATGCTCAATAAGCAAGATAGAAATTTTAAATTCATCCTTTATCCAACGAATTAAGCTTGTAAGCTCAGCTGTTTCTTGTGGATTCATACCTGCTGCTGGCTCATCAAGAAGTAATAGTTTTGGCTTTGCAGCAAGAGCTCTGGCTATTTCTAGTCTTCTTTGTTGTCCATATGGAAGATTTTTAGCTAGTTCATCTGCCTTGTCATCTAATTTAAAGATTTTTAGGATATCTATAGCCTCCTGTTTCATTTTTTCTTCTTCAAAAATTTGAGCTGGAGTATTTATAATAGAAGCTAGTAATCCTGATTTTGCTTGGAAGTTAAAACTGATCATAACATTTTGAAGAACAGTTAACTCTTTAAAAAGCCTAATATTTTGAAAAGTTCTAGCAATACGTTTTGATGTAATATTATAAGGTTTAGTTCCATCAATACGTTCTCCATTAAGTTCTATTTTTCCTTTGGTTGGCTTATAAACGCCAGTAAGCATATTAAAAAGCGTAGTCTTACCTGCACCATTTGGACCAATTAGGCCAATTAGCTGATGATCCCCAATTTCCATGTTTACATCAGAAACAGCAGTAAGGCCACCGAAAGTTATTGTTAAGTTTTCTACTGTAAGTAAAGACATACTACTCACCAACCTTTGCATTTTCTTCTATGTTTTTACTTGATGATTTTTTGAATTTCTTAATGAATTTCTTTATGTTAGCAATTGAAATCTCTCTTGTTCCAAGAATACCTTGTGGACGGAAAATCATCATCATTACAAGTAAAAGGGCATATATTAGCATACGATAATCCTTAATCACATCACTAAGTCCTCTTAATGATTCAGGAAGATAAATTAGAATTGAAGTTCCAAGTACAGTTCCAGATAAACTTCCCATACCACCTAATACAACATAAGTTATTAATTCAATTGACTTAGAAAAGTTAAAGCTGGCTGGATCAATAAATGTATTAAAGTGAGCGTAAAGACCACCTGCAAGACCAGCCATACTGCTTCCTATAATAAAAGAAATCATTTTGTATTTTGTAGAATTGATACCCATTGCTTCAGCAGCTATTTCATCTTCTCTTACAGACATAATAGCTCTACCTTTTGAAGAATTAATTAAATTTCTTAATATTGCATAGCAAAGAGCTACTCCTAAAAATACAATTAAGAAGGATGTTTTTGTTGGTATAGCAGAGATACCTCTAGCGCCACCTAAATAGTCTACATTTTGAATTACTACCTTTACTATTTCTCCAAAACCTAGGGTACAAATAGCTAAGTAGTCGCCTTTAAGTCTTAATATTGGATATCCAATTAGGGCTGCTAAAATTGCTGATAGTATAATTCCTACAAGCAAAGAAACAGGCAGAGGCATGTTGAAATTTTTTGTCATTATGGCAGAACCATATGCTCCAATTGACATAAAAGCAGCATGTCCCATAGTAAATTGGCCAGTAAAACCTAATATAAGGTTAAGACCTAAAGCTGCAATTAAGAAAATTCCAATTTCTTTCATGATTCTAAGAATATAATCACTGATTATTCCTTGATTTACAAGGAACATCAAAAACATATAAATTACAACAAGAACTACTGTAGTAATTAAATATCTAATATATATAGATTTAACTAAGTTTCGACTTAGATTTTTTTCATTGTTATTTATCTTACTTTCCATCCTTATCACCTATACCTTTACATTGTCTTTCTTACCAAATAAGCCAGTTGGTTTTACAATAAGAATTATAATTAAAATTGAGAAAGCAATTGCATCTGATAAACCTGAACTAATGTATACCTTTGATAAAGTCTCAATAAGGCCCATTGCAATTCCACCAAACATTGCTCCAGGTATAATTCCAATTCCTCCAAGAACTGCGGCAACAAAGGATTTAAGTCCAGGCATAACCCCCATAGCAGGTTCTAATCTAGGGTAAAGCATACCAACAAGTACACCGGCAGTAGCCGCAAGTGCTGAACCTAAAGCAAAAGTTAAAGAAATAACCCTGTTTATATTTATTCCCATCAAAGCTGCTGCATCTCTATCATAAGAAGTTGCTCTCATTGCTCTACCTGTTCGAGTTTTGTTAACTATAAATTGTAATATAATACATAATAATATTGTGACTGCGAGTGCGATTATTTGAAGATTACTGATTGTTATTGCTCCTAATTTATAAGATACTAAAGGAATTACTTGAGGGAAATTTCTTGTATTAGGTCCTGCAACAAAATCAGTTTTTACAAAATTCTGCAATAAAAGTTCCATACCCATGGTAGTAATTAGTAATGTTACATTAGGTGAGTTTCTAAGTGGTTTATAAGCGATTCTTTCGATTAACATACCTAAGACAGCACATGAAATCATAGAAAAAAGTAAACAAGGAATAAATCCAAAGCCTAATACTGTTGCTGCAAAATATCCTGTAAAAGCACCAACCATATAAATATCACAGTGGGCAAAATTAATTAATTTAATAATGCCATATACCATGGTGTAACCGATAGCTATTAGAGCATACACACTACCAAGGCATATACCATTTACAATTTGTTGTAATAAAGTACTCATGTCGTTCTCTCTCCTTTAAAACGACTATATCGCAAGTTTACACAAACTATTGCTTGGACTGTTGATATAGTCATTAAATATTAATTTTATAAGACTTTCTTTTTCTTTGATTTCTAAATTAGTTTAAGGTGTAATTTAATTACTTAGCTGAAATTTCAGTTTCGAAATTAAATTCTCCTTTTACAACTTTATTTATAACTACACTCTTAATTGGATTATGTTTATCATCAAATTTGTAGTGAGTAGTTCCAGCATCTACATCTAATTTAGCCATTGCATCTTTAATTGCAGCTTCATCTGTGCTGCCAGCTTTCTTAATTGCTTCTGCAACAATATATACAGAGTCATAGCTTAGAACTGAGAAGGCACTTGGATCGCTGTTATATTCTTTTTTATAATTTTCAACGAATTTTTTAATTGTTGCATTATCAGATTTTAATGATACGTGGTCTGTAAAGTAAGCACCTTCAACAGCATCTCCACCAACTTTTATTAGACCTGGATCACTCCATGAGTCACTTCCTAATAAAGCTGCATTTATTCCAATTTCTCTTGCCTGCTTAGCAATTAATCCTACAGTTGAATAGTTATCAGGAAGGTAAAGTACATCTACATTTAGGTCTTTGATTTCTGTTAAGAAGGCTTTGAAATCACTTTCTCCAGCATTATAAGTCTTTTCGTATGCAATAGTACCACCAGCAGCTTCAAAATTTGACTTAAATTCTTTTGAAATACCTACGCAGTAGTCGTTACCTACATCATAAAGCATGGCTACTTTTTTAGCTTTAAGGTTTTGAGAAGCAAATTGTGCTCCAACTTTACCTTGTAATGGATCAATGAAACATGCTCTAAATACATAATCTCCACCTTCAGTAGTTACTTTTTCATTTGTTGATCCAGGAGTAATCATTACTACCTTAGAATCTTTTGCAACGGCTGCCATAGGAATAGAACATTTACTTGCGTATGTTCCGATTACTGCTGAGACTTTATCTTGATTAATTAATTTAGTAATTGCATTTGGTGCTGTTGCAGCTTGATCCTGGTCATCTTCGACTACAAAATCTAATTTTTTGCCAAGCACTCCGCCATTAGCATTAATTTCTTTGATTGCGAGTTTTGCTCCATTTTCCATAGCTGCTCCTAAAGCAGGAACATCACCAGTTAGTGGGAATACTCCACCAAGTTTAATTGTATCTCCACCAGAACCACCTGATGAATTTACTTTAGATGTTTCACTACAACCAATAATCATTGTTGTTGACATAATTATTGCTGTCATTATGCCTAATGTTTTTTTCAATAATGTTTTCCTTACCATAAAAAATCTCCTCCAAATCAATAAATAATTATAAAAAAAAGACCAGTGTATCTACACCAGCCTTTGCGTATATGCTATATAATACTATAAATCACACATTTGTCAATATAGATAATAATTGTTATTTTATGAAAAATATTATTCAAAGTATAAGTATAAGTGAAAAAATTACAATCAAAATTAAATTTATGAAGTATGTTAAAAGCCCTAATTTACTAGGGTTAAGAAAGATATAAGCAATATAAAAATAAATGGATAAAACTGTAATTAAATTAAAGGATAAAGTGTTAATACGTAAAATTTTTCTTATTTTAAAGTGAAAATTAATAAAAAACGAAAAATTTTTCTGCAAAAATCGTAAAAACAATAAAAATAACTGTAATTTTAAAAAATATTGAAAAAAATTTTTCGGCAATATAAGATATGTTTAAGACAATGGTTTACTGTTACAGGCCAGATATATTTTAGACAAAGAAGTCAATTTTCATAGTCTAAAATATATCTGGCTTTTATTTTATAGAATATTAGGAGGCGGATTATTATGGAGAATTTAGGTTATTATAATGGGAAATATGGATTGTTAGAGGAAATGACTATACCAATGAATGATCGTGTATGTTATTTTGGGGATGGAGTTTACGATGCTACTTATAGTAGGAACCATGTGATTTTTGCATTGGATGAGCATATTGATCGTTTTTTTAATAGTGCTGGTTTATTAAAGATTAAAATTCCTTATACAAAAGAGCAAGTTAAAGAAATCCTAAAAGATATGGTGAAGAAGGTTGATTCTGGAGAGCAATTTGTATATTGGCAGGTTACAAGAGGAACAGCAATGCGTAACCATGCTTTTCCAAGTGATGAAGTTCCAGCAAATCTATGGATTATGCTAAAACCATTAAATATTAAAGACATGTCACAAAAAATAAAACTAATTACATTGGAGGATACAAGATTTTTACATTGCAATATTAAGACATTGAATTTACTTCCTAGTGTAATGGCTGCTCAAAAAACTGAAGAGGCAGGGTGCCAAGAAGCTGTATTCCATAGAGGGATTAGAGTAACTGAATGCGCTCATAGCAATGTATCTATTTTAAAAGATGGTATTTTGAAAACTGCACCAACAGATAACTTGATTTTACCAGGTATAGCAAGAGCTCATCTAATAAAAATGTGTAAATTATTTAATATACCTGTAGATGAAACAGCATTTACATTAAAAGAATTAATGGAAGCTGACGAAGTTATAGTTACTAGTTCAGGTCAATTTTGTATAACTGCTTGCGAAATAGATGGAAAGCCTGTTGGAGGAAAAGCGCCGGAGCTTATAAAAAAATTACAAGATGCTCTTCTAAAAGAATTTTTAGAGGAAACAGAGGTAGAATAAGGAGGCATATATGAATCAAAAAGAATTGACAGTATTCAATTTAGGTGAGAATTTGGACAACCTAATGAATTTAGATCCAAGAGGGTATGGTGTATGCCGCATTTTATATTCTGCTGCAAGGGAGTACACAAAGGAACCATTAACTACAAATGCAGCAAAAAAACTAGTAGGAATTTTAAAAGATGGCGATTTAGTTTATATAATGACTGGCTTCGTGCTGCTTCCATTCAAGAAAGCAGAAATGGATGGAATTGTTAGTTCTATACTTTTAGCAAGATCTTTAATTAAAGCTTTTAATGTAAAGCCAGTAATTGTATGTCCAGAAGATAATATGGAGGCTGTGAAAAACTTAGCTCAGGTTATGGGATTGCACTTTTATGATACTATAGAGGAATTAAAGGAATATCCAATATCAATATCTGCTGTAACTTTTACCAAGGATGTAAATGAAGCAGGGAAGCAGGCCGATGAAATAATTTCTAAGGGGCTGCCTAGCGCTGTTATAAGCATTGAGTGCCCAGGTGCTAATTCCATTGGAACTTATCATAATGCAGTAGGTCTAGATGTAACTGAATTAGAAGCAAAACAAGATATTTTATTCACTAAATTACAGGACAAGGGAGTTCTTAATATAGCAATAGGAGATCTTGGCAATGAAATTGGTATGGGAGCTATTAAGGAGCAATTAGAAGAATTTATTCCATATGCAGCTAAAGGAAAATGTAACTGTGGATGTAATGGAGGCATTGCAGCAGTCACAAAAGCAGACAATATTATAACAGCTACTGTTTCTGATTGGGGATGTTATGGTTTAATTGCTGCTATTGCTTATTTAAAGAAAGACTTAGAAATTCTGCATACAAAAGAAATGCAGGAAGAAGCAATGATTGTTGCTTCAAGGAGTGGAATGATTGATATGTATGGTTGGCTTGTACCTGCAATTGATGGTTTTGGTCTATCCTTGAACCTTTCAATGGTTAATTTAATGAGAGAATGCGTATCTTATGCTATAAAATTAGAAAAAACATGTGAAACTTGGTTTAAAAAAGTTATTGAGTTAGGTTTTTATGAAAAAGTTATGTAAGAAGTAAGAAGTGTTAAAATGATTGGATGGGAAGTTAATATTTTTTCGAGGTGAATATGTCTAACAATAAAATTATGCCAAGGGTAAGGGGGAATATAGGATGAATTATTCGGAAATGAAACCCAGTGAAGTTCGTAATTTAATACGTGAAGGTAAAATAACAGGACCAACATCAGGAATGTGTGCGGGCTATTCACAAGCTAATTTAGTTATTCTGCCAAAGGATTTAGCGTATGATTTTCTTCTGTTTGCGCAAAGGAACCCAAAATCATGTCCTATATTGGAAGTTAGCGATGCAGGAAGTAGAAGTCTTAAGTACATTGCAGAAAATGCTGATATTGCCAAAGATATTCCTAAATATAGAGTGTATGAAGATGGTATATTAACTGGGGAATATACTAGTGTAGAGCATCTATGGAGAGAGGACTTTGTAAGTTTCTTAATCGGGTGCAGTTTTTCTTTTGAATCAGAACTATTAGAAGCTGGAATACCTGTAAGGCATATTGAGGGAAATTGTAATGTACCTATGTTTATAACTAATATAGAGTGTGAGCCAGCAGGAATATTTAATGGAAAAATGGTCGTAAGCATGAGGCCCATTCCATACGATAAAGTTGTAAAATCAGTAATGGTAACAGGTACAATGCCTAAGGTACATGGAACTCCAATTCATATAGGAGATCCATCAGTTATTGGAATTTTAGATATTAATAAGCCTGATTTTGGAGATTGTGTTACAATAAATAAAGGAGAAGTACCAGTTTTTTGGGCTTGCGGAGTTACACCACAATCTGTAGTTATGAATGTTAAACCTAAAATTGTAATTACACATTCTCCAGGACATATGCTTATAACCGATATTAAAAATGTAGACTTAAAATACTAAAAGTTATTCCAGTTAAAAGTTATAAGTTAAAAGTGAAAAGTTAAGGAAAAAATCCCTTAAGGGATTTTAAAAATAAAATTCAAGAAAGCCAGAGGCTTTCAACCTAAACTGTAAACTGTTAATTGTTAACTGTTAACTGAAGAAGGGGGACTTATGTATAAGGTAGATTTAAATTGTGATTTAGGAGAAAGCTTTGGAAATTATAAACTTGGTTTAGATAAGGAAGTAATCTCATATATTTCTTCTGCTAATGTGGCATGCGGTTTTCATGCATCAGATCCACTTGTAATGGCTCATACAGTTGAACTAGCTAAGGAAGCCGGCGTATGCATTGGAGCACATCCAGGTTTTCCGGACTTAGTTGGCTTTGGAAGACGAAATATGAATGTATCACCAAAGGAAGCTAAGGCCATGGTAATATATCAAATTGGTGCTTTAGATGCTTTTTGTAAAGCTGCAGGAATAAAGATGCACCATGTAAAACCTCATGGGGCTTTATATAATATGGCAGGGAAGGATTTAAAACTTGCAAAAGCTATTTGTGAAGGAATATATGAAGTAAATCCTGAATTGATTTTATTAGCCTTATCAGGAAGCGAAATGGTTAATGCTGCACAGGATATTGGATTAAAAGTAGCAAGGGAAGCTTTTGCTGATCGCGCATATGAAGAGGATGGTTCTTTAGTTGCAAGAACTAAAGAGGGAGCGATGATTACAGATGAGGAAACTGCCATTAAGAGAGTTATTAAAATGATAAAGGAAAATAAAGTTGAAGCTATTTCAGGAAAAGATATACCAATTAAAGTTGATTCTATATGTGTTCATGGAGATGGAGCTAAGGCTTTAGAATTTGTAAAGAAAATTAAATGCAGCCTTGAAGGCGAAGATATAAAAATTGCTCCATTAATTGAAGTAATTTAATTATGTTATATATAAAGAAGGCTTAACTATGGAAAAATATCTTAGAACTTATGCAAAAATAGATTTAAAGGCTATTTTAAATAATATAAATGAAATAAAAAATCGTATAGAAAAAGACGTAAAGGTTATGGCAGTTATTAAAGCAGATGGATATGGCCATGGTGCAGCTGTTTTAGGAGATTTTCTTAAAAATGAAGTGAATTATTACGGTGTAGCTACTATAGATGAGGCTATAGAACTTCGGGAATTTGGTATAAAGTTACCTATACTGATTCTTGGTTACACATCACCAAGTCAATATATTGAAGTAATAGAAAATAATATTACTCAAACAATATATACGTTGGAAACGGCTAAGAAAATCTCAAAAGTCGCCTCAATTTGTGGGAGGCAGGCCAAAATTCATGTGGCACTAGATACAGGTATGACTAGAATAGGATTTAATGCAGATGAAAATGGAGTTTTTGCAATAGCAGAGATTTGTAAACTTCCCAATGTGGTTATTGAGGGGTTATTTACTCATTTTTCAACTGCTGATGAAATTGACAAAAGCTATAGCAAATTGCAAATGGATAGATATGATAGGTTTGTAGAGTTATTAGAACAAAGGAAAATAAGTATACCTATTAAGCATATGTGTAATAGTGCTGGAATTATAGAATTTGACCACCACCGTTTTGATATGG
Organism: Clostridium sp. LS; assembly: GCF_002760435.1. Lineage (GTDB taxonomy): Bacteria > Bacillota > Clostridia > Clostridiales > Clostridiaceae > Clostridium. The sequence continues at coordinate 13,415 of NZ_AUUU01000088.1, read as the reverse complement.
TACGAGCTGGTATAATTCTTTATGGATTATATCCATCAGAAGAAGTTAATAAAAATTCCGTTAAGCTTATACCAGCTTTAGAGTGGAAGGCTCATGTAATCAATGTGAATACTGTTGATGCAGGACATGGGGTAAGTTATGGAAAAACTTATATTACAAAAAATAAGACTAAGATAGCAACTATTGGAGTAGGATATGCTGACGGATACCCAAGAGCCCTTTCATCAAAAGGAAGGGTACTGATCCATGGTGAATATGCGTCTATTATAGGTAGAATTTGTATGGATCAAATGATGGTAGATGTTACACATATAAATAATGTAGAAATTGAAGATGAAGTAACTTTAGTAGGAAAAGATGGTGAGAATATTATTTCTGTTGAAGAATTAGCTAATATAGCTGGAAGTTTCAATTATGAATTTGTTTGTGGAATAGGGAAAAGGGTTCCTAGGATTTATAGTAATGAATAATTTAGAAGCTAATTTTGCTATATAATTTTTGGAGGTAATGTAAGTATGGAAAAGGATAAGCTTAGAACAAAAATTTCACAAATAAATGAATTTACAGCTTTAATTGAGTTTGGAAATGAAATTAGTGAAATAATAAACAGGAAAATAAGAATTTTTTGTGCATATATTGATGAACACCCATTTGAAGGTTTCATAGAATATATTCCTTATTTTGCAAGTGTTTCTGTAATTTACGATCCTTTAAAAATAAATAGTGATTTTCCTTTTGATACTATTAAAGTTATTTTAGAAGATATGTTATCAAGTCTTGATTTTTCATCAAGTGATGAGGAAAATATCGTTGAAATCCCAGTTTGCTATGGCGGTGAGTTTGGACCTGATCTTGAATATGTTGCAAAAATAAATAATCTTAATGTAGAGGAAGTTATAAAAATTCATTCAGAAGGAAAATATTTAGTCTATATGATAGGTTTTGCACCTGGATTTCCTTATTTAGGCGGAATGTCAGAAAAAATAGCTGCACCAAGGCGTGAATCTCCAAGAACAGTAATCCCAGCAGGCTCAGTTGGAATTGCAGGAGCTCAGACAGGAGTATATCCAATTGAGACTCCTGGAGGATGGCAGCTTATAGGAAGAACACCTATAAAGATGTTTGATTTAAATGGAGAACCTAAGAGTATTTTAAAATCTGGAGATATAGCTAAATTTCGTCCAATTTCTTATGAAGATTACCTAAGATTAAAGGAGGATGAATAGTGAGCATTACTGTTTTAAATCCAGGACTTCTTACTACTATTCAGGATTTGGGGAGAATTGGGTATCAAAAGTATGGAGTTATAGTCAGTGGGGCTATGGATACATATTCCATGAGGCTTTCTAATATTATTATTGGTAATAACGAAAATGAAGGAGTTCTTGAAATAACTATGGTTGGACCATCATTAGAATTACAAAAAGGAATGTTATTTTCCATAACAGGTGCAGATATTTCACCGACAATAAATAATAAGCCTGTTCCTATGGGAAGACCTGTTTATTTAAAGAACGATTGTATATTAAAATTTGGACCCTGCAAAATTGGATGCCGCTCATATTTAGCTATAGCTGGAGGTTTTGATATTCCATTAGTTATGGGCAGCAAAAGTACATATTTAAGGGCAGGTTTAGGCGGAATTGAAGGAAGAGCACTAAAAAGAGATGATGTGCTTAATATTGGTACCAAAAACAAATTGTCTCACAAAATAATAGATAAGATGAAAGAAATAAAGAGTGACGAGGATTTCATTGCAACAAGATGGTATGTACAAGGTTATAAAGGATCTTCTAATAGCACAATTATTAGGGTTTTTGAAGATAGACAATATAAGGAAATATCTCATGAGGGTATTACTAAATTCTTTTCTGAAGAATTTAGTATAAGTTCTAAATCTGATAGAATGGGTTACCGTTTAGAGGGCGCTAAAATTGAGCTAAAAGAAAAACTAGAAATGATATCTGAAGAAGTTTCTGTAGGAACTATTCAAGTTCCACCTGATGGAAATCCGATTATTCTTCTAGCTGATAGGCAAACTGCAGGAGGGTATCCTAAAATAGCTCATGTAGCTTCCGTAGATATTCAAAAAATAGCTCAACTTAAACCTAATGAGAAAATTACATTTAATAAAATCACACTAAAAGATGCTGAAAAACTATATTTCCAAAGAGAAAAATATTTAAGTGATGTAAAGAAATCTATAAAGATCATAACTATATAGTTTTAGATAAAATTACTTCAGATTTATTTAGGTGAAAATCTAACTAACCACAGAATTTCGGTTAGTTAGATTTTTTCTATAAACTTGTAGTAATTTTATTGAATATAAGTTTAGAATATACACTATTTCTCCAGCTTAAATTCATCTAATTTATTACCTTTTAAATTAATAGCGCACACCTTAATATAATCTGTTTCTATATCAACTGCTAAAAAGTGATATGCTGCAATAGGAGCAATAACAATTCCATTTTTACTTTTATATTTATCTCTAAGCGTTTCACCGCCACCTCCTGAAATTATTTGGGTAATACTCCGTTTATAATAATTTTTTTCAGGGCTAAAGGAGTTATCTATAGTTCTCCTTGAATAATTATGCTCATGTCCGCTAAAAACAATATCTATGCCGCATTCGTCTATAATCTTCCAAAAAGCATCTCTATTTTCAGGATATAAATCAAGGCAGTGACCAAGATGAGCACCTGTTGGAAATGCTGGAGAATGAATAAAAACCAGTTTGTTTTTTTTAAATGCAGATGCTTTTTCTTTAAACCAATTAAGTTGATCATTACTAATTCTATGAGTTGATCCGCAGTGAAAGGCATTTAATATTATTAGCCTAGTATCCCCAACATCTAGATAATAAACGGTATTATTATAGTGCTCAAGAGGGGATTGTGTGCTTAAATTGCTATATGCCATACTAAGGATTTTTTCATATCTATCATCTATGGGTTCAATATTAACTTCGTGGTTACCTACCACTGGAATTAAAGGTGTATTTGGATGGTATTTATAAATTATACTTTGCAATCTATTTAGCTGAGATAATAGTATTTCTTCTTTAGTGTGTCCAGCAACAGTATCACCGCACATTACAATAAATTGTGGGAGAGGATTAAGCTTGCATGTCTCACTCATTAATGCATTTAATACTTTTTCATTTATACCATTTTTCTTACCTTTTGAATCACTGAAAACTACAAATCTCATTTTTTCTCCTCTCAAAAATATTTCAATTACTATATAAAAAATTATTTAATATACTTTAACCATTCAGCATAAAGTTCAGGATTGCTATCTTTTACAAAGTTAAAAAATTGTTTTTTATATCCTAACTTGGATAAACACTGAATAATTAGAGTTGGATATATAGTTGATTTTTTCATAGCTCGCGCAGTATCTATAAGTTTAATTTCACCTAATGGTGTTAGAAAAATATGAAACGGTGCAGCATCTAATCGTGTATAGCCTACAAAATCCATAGCTTCGTAAAGTTCCATAATTTTCTTGGAAATGTTTTGTGTCAAAGAATGACTTGATAAGTACTTATCTAACTCAACTCCATTTATATATTCTCTTATAATATAATCTTCACCAAAGGAATAAAGCTTAGGAAAATGCGAATCCTTTTGAGCTATAGCTAAAGTTTCTATTTCATCTGCACATATTTCTTTTCTTTTAAAAATTTTTATGCATTTCTGTGAATCGATTTTATATACTTTGCCCTGAGTACCTGCCCCTAAAAATTCTAGATCCTTTATATTTAAACCTGAATATAGCTTAATAATAATCACCACTAATAAATTCATATCATTACAGCATATGATAGTCTAATTTTTTTGACTATATTTGATAGGAAAAAAGATTAAGTTGTATAAATTTTTACCTTGGAATAATGTGGAGAAAATTTAATAAAATATTATCAGTATGTAATTTGTCTAGATTATAATGAACAGCAAGTTATAAATCAGAGAAAACTATTTGATATAAAAATATTTACTAGCAGGAAAATAAAGGTGTTAAAATAATTAGCTTTGACTAATATAAAAATAAAAGTATCAATATTTTTAAGGAGGAATTTTATGATTTATAACATCCTAATAGGAGGAGCTGCAGGGCTTGGGATGGAGACTATTTCATCTATATTAGAGAAAATCTTAAAAAGAAAAGGGTTTGAAGTTTTTACTATACAAGATTATATGTCAAGAGTAAGAGGGGGGCATAATTTTTTTCAGATACGCTTTGGAGATGAAGAAATAAATTCTCATTGGGATGAGCTCGACGGGATAATTGCTTTAGATAAAGAAACTATAGATTTGCATCTTGAAAGGTTAAAAGAAGATGGATTTATTATATCAGATGAAGAGATTAAACTTGGAGATAAAAGATTTTTTGGACTTCCTCTTAAAACTACAGCTAAAAATATAGGAAACCCAAGAGTACATGGAAGCGTAGCATTAGGTGCTTTTACAAGGCTATTTAATCTTAAATTAAACGGCGTCAAAGAATTATTATCTGAAAAGTTTAAGGATGAAATTGCTAATAAAAATTTTAGTGCATTTGAAGAAGGATACAAACTTTTATCGCCAAAATACCATATTGAAGCAAAAAATCAAGATAATAATATCTTGATTGGGGGCAATGATGCAATAGCCCTTGGTGCACTTGCAGCAGGCTGTAAATTTTATTCTGCATATCCCATGACACCTTCTACAAGTATAATGAATTATCTTGCATCAAAAATGGATGAAGCGGAAATAGTGGTTGAACAAGCTGAGGATGAAATTGCTTCAATAAATATGGCAATAGGAGCTTCTTATGCAGGTGTTAGGGCTATGACTGGGTCATCAGGAGGCGGCTTTGCACTAATGGTTGAAGCAGTGGGATTGTCTGGTATGCTTGAAGTGCCACTTGTAATAGCAGAAATACAGAGACCTGGACCTACAACAGGTCTACCAACAAGAACAGAACAAGGAGATTTAAAATTTGTTATTTCCTCATCTCCAGGAGAAATACCTAAAATGGTAATAGCCCTAAGAGATCCAGAAAACGCATTTTATCAAACAGTTAGAGCGTTTAATATTGCAGATAAGTACCAAATACCAGTTATTTTATTAGGAGATCAATTTTTAGCTGATAGTATAAGAACAGTAAAGCCTTTCGATTTTGAAAGTGTTAAAATTGAAAGATGTTTACAAGACTATAAGTATGCTGATGCTAAAGAGTATAAACGCTATGAAATTACAGAATCAGGAATTTCGCCACGAATAACCCCAGGAAAAATATCAGGATTAACAGTGTTAGTTGATAGTGATGAGCATGATGAATATGGGCATATTACAGAATCAGGAGAAGTGCGAAATAAAATGAATGAAAAGAGACTTAGAAAAATGGAGTATTTAAAGGAAGACATTCAGGAACCTGAGTTTATAGGGGAAGAAAATGCAGATACATTGCTTATAGCATGGGGATCATTATATAGCCCAGTTAAAGAAGCTATCAAGCTTCTTAATAAAGATTCAGAAAATGATAAATATTGTGCCTTAGTATTTGGTGATGTTTGGCCTTTGCCAGATAAACAGATTAAAAAGTATGCATGCATTGCAAAAAGGGTAATTAATATAGAGCAGAATGCAACAGGTCAGCTGGCAGGCGTTATTAGAGAATATACTGGTATTAAATGCGATAGTAGTATTTTAAAGTACGATGGAAGACCGATTTCATCTCAAGAAATATATATTAAGCTAAGTGGAGGTGATAGATAATGAGTAATGAAATATTTTTCAAAACTGAAACAGCTTGGTGTCCAGGTTGTGGAGATCATAATATTTTAGATGCCCTTAAGGAAACTCTAATAACTTTAGGAAAAGCTCCACATGAAGTGCTTATTGTTGGTGGAATAGGGCAGGCAGCAAAAACTCCTCAATATATAAATACCAATGGTTTTTGCGGGCTTCATGGAAGATCATTACCACCAGCAGTTGCAGCAAAAATTGTAAATAAAGAATTGACCGTAATAGTAAACACGGGGGAAGGTGATTCATATGGTGAAGGTGGAAATCACTTTATTCATAATATTAGGCGCAATGTAGATATAACGCATTTTGTTCATGATAACCAGATATATGGATTAACAAAGGGACAAGCTTCTCCTACAACAGATATAGGGCATGTAACTGATGTTCAGCCAAATGGATCCAATAATATACCTATGAATCCAGTAGCTCTGGCAATAACACTTGGAGCAGGCTTTGTTGCAAGAGCGTTCAGCGGCCATAAGGAGCATTTAAAGGAGATTATGGCTGAAGCAATTAAATATAAAGGATATGCTCTTGTTGATATTTTGCAGCCATGTGTTTCCTTTAATAAAATCAATACATTCCAATGGTACAATAAGAGGGTTTATAAGCTTGGAGAAGATTATAATCCAAATAATAAATTGAAAGCTATTGAAAAAGCTATGGAGTGGGGGGATAAAATTCCTTTAGGAATTTTATATAAGGAAGAGAAGCCTGATTTTAATGAAAAAATTAGTTTTTTAGTGAAAGGCAAATCATTGGTTGATAGTGAAATTAAATCAAATACAATTAAAGAATTTATTAAAGATTTCCTATAGAAATTTTTAAATAATAGAAATTAAGTTGTTTTTTTGTAGTTGTATAATCTAAAGATTATGTTATAGTTTTTGGGGATAATTTTTGTGTTATTTAAGTATGAATAGTTAATTAGCATTCATGTGAACATATGTAAAGAATTTTACAAAATCAGAACAATAAAATTGATTGAGTGGGAAAAATTATACAATTTTAATAAAAACACGAATGATAAATTGTGAAAAAATAAAAAAATACAGAAAATAATCAAAATAGTATTGATTTATGGAGTAAATTATTGTACATTAAGTATGTAAAATAAAGAGCTATATATTGCAGAATCAGTACAGTATATTATTTTTTTAGTAGTTATCATTAAGATGGTGATATGTAAAGAGAGATTAACGTACTAGTATGCCATATATAAATAATGAAATTTTACCCGTATATGCTTAGAAATAAGGTCTAAGCGTCTCTACCGGACTACCGTAAATTGTCTGACTATGGGTGTTTATAAGTATTTTGATAGCTTATAAGCCCCTTTGCAAAAAACAAAGGGGCTTTATATTTTGTTGAATATTTATAAATTCTTGTTATTATCTTTTATATTTTTTTCAATGTTAGTGCATCCTACTAACAAAGATATTATTTTGGAGTGGCAGTGTCTATTTGTGTAGCTCGAAAATAGGAGGAATCTATATTGGACAATGTATCAAAAAAATCGGTAAAAACAATGGAGGAGAACGGTATGTTAGAAAAACTATTTCATTTATCAAAAAACAATACAACTGTTAAGACAGAAATATTAGCTGGTATTACAACTTTTTTAACTATGGCATATATTTTAGTGGTTAATCCAGGTATTTTAAGTCAATCAGGGATGGATAAATCAGCAGTATTTACAGCAACAGCTTTGGCTTCTTGTATCGGTACTGTGATCATGGCACTTGTTGCTAATTACCCATTTGGTATGGCACCAGGAATGGGGTTAAATGCTCTTTTCACATTTACAATTTGTTTAACAATGAAGTTTTCATGGCAAACAGCATTAGCAGCTTCATTAATAGAAGGACTTATATTTTTAGCGCTTAATTTATTTAAAGTTAGGCAGGCAATTATTGATAGTGTTCCACAAACTTTAAAATATGCAATCAGTATAGGTATTGGATTTTTTATAGCTTTTATAGGATTACAAGATTCAGGTATAATTATAGCTAATCAAGCTACATTAGTTGGACTCGCAAGTTTAAAGAGTGTAACAGTTTTGTTAGCATTCTTTGGAGTAGTATTAATTGCAGTATTATATCATAAGAATGTAAAAGGATCATTTATTATAGGTATGCTTGTTGTATATGTACTTGGTATAATATTTGGAGTGGCTCAGTTACCAAGCGGAATAGTATCTATGCCTCCATCAGTTGCACCAGTATTTTTACAATTTGATTTTAAGAGTGCTATGGTAATAGGAATAATTCCAGCTATTATGACTATGTTATTTATAGATATATTTGATAGTATTGGTACTTTAATTGGTTTAGCTTCAAAAGCTGGATACTTAGATGAAAAAGGTAATGTTCTTAATGCAGATAAAGTTTTAACAGCGGATGCTGTTGGATCAACAATAGGTGCTTGTTTAGGAACTTCTACACCAGTTGCATTTATTGAATCAGCTTCAGGTATTGCTGAAGGTGGAAGAACTGGTTTAGCTGGTTTAACAATAGCTGCATTATTCTTCTTATCATTATTCTTTTCACCAATATTAACTGTTATTCCTGGTTTTGCATCAGGTCCAGTTCTAATAGTTTTAGGATTATTAATGATGGAACCAATAACAAAGATTGATTTTTCAGATTTTACTGAAGGATTACCTGTATTCCTTACTTTAATATTAACACTTTTAACATATTCTATTACAGATGGTTTGGCATTTGGATTTATATCATATGTGTTAATAAAAATATTCACAGGTAAATCAAAAGAGGTTCCTGTTTCAATGTATGTTATTTCAGTATTATTTATAATAATGTTCGCTATTTAATATAACTTATAAAAAATGCTTCAAAGTGAATGAAAATCACTTTGGAGTATTTTTTTTATATACAAAATTATATTAGATGGTTTGAAAGCTATTCTATTAGGAAATTATAATAAATAATAGTATAATTATTGTATAAATAACATGGAAAGGTAGGAAATACTAATATGAATATGGAGATGTTAGAAAAGTATGCAGAGCTTGTAATTAGAACTGGAATTAATCTGCAAGATAAGCAGCAACTGCTTATAAGTTCACCAATAGAGTGCGCAGATTTTGCTAGAATAATGGCAGAGAAAGCTTATGAAGAAGGAGCTATTAATGTTATAGTAGACTATAATGATGAGGAGCTTTCTTTAATAAAATACAATAAGGCTCCTATGGAGAGTTTTGAAAAAGAACCAACTTATGCAGCGTTATCAAGGGAACAGCTTATAAAAGAAAAAACAGCATTTATAAGTATATCTGCAAGAGATCCTGAGCTTTTAAGCAAAGTTGACCCAATAAAGATTTCAACCTTGGCTAAAACATCAAGCAAGGCTATGAAAACAGTCAGTGCTTCAATGATGAGTAATGAAGTTCAGTGGTGCGTTGTTTCAATACCCACAAAGGGGTGGGCAAAAAAAGTATTTCCTGATGTATCTGAAACAGAAGCTGTAGAAAAACTTTGGGATTCAATCTTTAGTATTGTAAGAGTAGATAAGGAATCGCCTGTTTCTGCATGGAATGAACACTTAACAAATTTAAAGAATAGAAGAGAATATTTAAATGAAAAGAATTTCAAATATCTTTATTATAAATCAGAAGGTACTGACTTAACTATAGAACTTCCGGAGGGTCATTTATGGTTAAGTGGTGAAGAATACAGTAAAGATGGTATTAAATTTGTAGCTAATATGCCTACGGAAGAGGTGTTTACACTTCCTAAGAGAGATGGGGTAAATGGGTTTGTTACTAGCAAAAAACCATTAAATTACGGTGGTAATGTAATAGATAATTTTAAGTTAACATTTAAAGATGGAAAGATAATTGATTTTAGTGCAGAAAAAGGAGAGGAAATATTAAAAGGACTTTTAGATACTGATGAAGGTGCAAGATATTTGGGTGAAGTTGCTTTAGTGGGATATAATTCACCTATATCAAATTCAGGACTAATATTTTATAATACATTATTTGATGAAAATGCCTCTTGTCATTTAGCCTTTGGTAAGGCATATCCAAGCTGCTTGAAAGATAGCGAGAATATGTCAGAAGAAGAACTTAAAGAAAAAGGCGTTAATGATTCATTAACACACGTTGATTTTATGATAGGCTCAGCAGAACTTGAAATAATAGGTGAAACTGCTGATGGAGAAAGAATTCCAGTATTTAAAAATGGTGATTGGATAATTTAGATCAATTATAAGTTATAAGTGATAAGTTATAAGATAAAAAAAGACTGTTAAACATCAACAAACTAGTAGATGTTTAACAGTCTTTTTTATAATTAATAATAAAAAAGAGCATAAAAAATATCATTGACTTCCAATGTAGCCGATGATAAAATTAATATTTACAGAGAAGTTATTACGATAAACCTATATATAATAATCATATCATGTTTTGAAATAAAAGTCAATACTAAAAATGAAAAAAGTTTTAGGAGGTAATATTTTTGGAGAATTATCTTATGTCTATTTCTAATTCAATAATAAGTAAGCAAACTTTTGAAGAAATCCTTGAATGTAATGAGAGCACTTTAGAATATGGATTAAAGCTTCGTGAAGAAGATGTAAAAGAAATTATTCAAGTAAGAAGTGAGGCTTTAAGCAAAAATGGAAGAGTAGAGTTTGGTGGAGGGATAATTAAACAAATAATTACTACTTTTTGCGATTCACCATATATTTCCCAATATAATTATGTAGAAACAATAGAAGAACTTATTGAAACCTTTTATTACTTTAAGAATGAAACAATGGAAGAAATAGGAGATAATGATTTGATTAATTTAATGAAAAATTATTTTGATAATCAGTGTCAAGGATCAGTAGAGCTACTTAGATATAAGTATCTGGATAATATAGCCCATAATATTAAGTATGGTATAAAAGATTATTTAAATGTAGATGGGGATGAAGAAGATTATGATTATGAATAATAATATAATAAACAAAGAAGAGGCTATTGAGAATTTATTAAGTAAAGAACATTTTTTTCAATCTTTGCTACAGGTACTTTACAGCAATAATTATTTAAATAAGGCAGAAATAGAAGGTATTCAGTTTCAAATATTGGAGATTTTAAAGGAGAATGTTATTTATTATACAAAAGCCGAGAGTTGTTCTGTTAGAGTTGAAGTAGCAGAGCAGCTTATGCTGTCTATATATTATACAATAGGAGTTTATTTAAAGAGCAAATCAAGTATAAGAGAACGTATAAAGTTAATTAAAGAAGATAAAATGAAGGAATTATTTTTAAAAGGGGAAAAACTTTTAAGAATTAAATTAGAAGAAGGCAAAAAATTATTAGAGCATGTTCAAAAAACAAAATTAAAAACAGGAAATATTGCATATATTGAAACCATTGATTATGGTATCCCTCCATTTTTTAAAGAGTATGATATTAGATTTTTCAGTCATGAAGCTCCAGGATCTATAGATTATCCATTAGCTATTGATGAAATGGATTTGGTAGGGATTGAATATATATTAGATTATTTAACTAAGCTGAATTATGAAAATATGTTCTGTTCAAATTTTGATAACGAAGAAATTCAATTTCTATTAAAAGGCTATGATAAAAACTGTGATCATCTTCTTATAAATATTTTTGAATTAGTATTAACTAATTATTTAGGATGTGTACTTATAGGAAAAGAGGGAAGAAATTTAAATATAACTGAAATTGATAGATATTATCTTAAAAATAAAATTGAAAATCTCTGTGAAGATGAGTTGAATATAGAGATAGGCTTGGCAGCTAAAAGAGTTTGTGATAATTGTTCTATTAAAGATAATTATCTTGTAAATTATATAAGTGCAACTACTATTAAGATTATACAAGAAATTAAGAGAAATATAATTATTGATAAACTGGAAAAAACTTTTATTACATTAGATAATTCAAGTAATAACTATATTGAATATGAAGATGGTAAAAGCATGGATAATAGTAAATTTAAGATTATAACTGAGGAAATTAGAGCTTGTAGCGAAGTAGAAGATAAGATAAGAATTATAAAAAGTGAGATTTGCAGCTTAAAAGATTTAGCAGATATATTGGGGGCAGATTGTATTTTTGGAGATGAATTTATTGTAATATTTAGAACTTTGAATGAGCTTGAAATAACCTTACTCCTAAAGTATTTGTCAAATAATCTGAATACTGAAATTGACTATGGGACTGAAAGTGAAAAAGAGTGGAAAGAGGAATTTAAAAAATATTTAAATAGCTTTGATGAAACTCAAAAAATAAAGCTTATTAGGGCAGCAGAAGGAATAAGCATTCAAGATTTATAAAAAGATACGGAATATCTACAATTAGTTAGGAAGGAATATTAAAATTATTTTAATAACTTGACGTGAGAAAGTATTTCCAATAAGATTATTTTATATATAGAAAATTGGGTTAATAATGCTTTGCGCTAATTTAAAATAATAGATAAGTATAGTTAGCTATGGAGGTTGTACAATGAGCAATGTGTATTTTAAAGCCGTAGATTCTTATTCTAAAACTGAGGAAATAAGTGATGCTGCCAGTGAACTTTTAAAAGAATTAGTGGAAAAGGAAAATTTAAGTCTTGAAAGTTTTATACCACTTAAAGTGCATTTTGGAGAGAAAGGAAATAAGACTTTTATAAAATCAGAAAATTATGTAGGGGTAATAAATTATTTAAAGGAAAAAAATATAGAAAGTGCCTTCATTGAGACAAATGTTCTTTATAGAGGGGAAAGAACTACAAGAGAAAAACATATTAATTTAGCTAAGGAGCATGGTTTTACTGAACTTCCTATAATAATTGCTGATGGTGAACATGGGGAAGAATTTGAAGACGTTGAAATTAATAAGAAACATTTTAACAAATGTAAAATAGGAAAAGAAATTGCAAATAAAAAGCAATTAATTATTATGAGCCATTTTAAAGGGCACGCCCTTGCAGGATTTGGAGGAGCTATAAAGCAGCTTGGCATGGGATGTGCATCCAGAGGTGGAAAGCTTGCTCAGCATGCAAATTCTATACCAAAGATAAGCTCGTTAAAATGTAAGGCATGTAATGCCTGTGCAAAAAAATGTCCAGAAAGTGCAATAACCGTAGAGAGAAAAGCAAAAATTGATAAAGATAAATGTATTGGTTGCGCTTCTTGTATGGCGATATGTCCTCATAAAGCTATATCTAATAGCTGGCTTGCGTCAATTTCGAAATCTTTTAATGAAAGACTTTCAGAGTATGCATATGGAGCTGCTAAGGATAAAAATAATATTTATATAACATTCGCATTTAATATAACAAGAAATTGTGATTGTGAAGGTCATAGTATGAAACCCATAGTAGATGATGTTGGCGTTTTTGCTTCAACTGATCCAGTGGCTATCGATAAAGCCTGTCTTGATATTATTGATAGAAATAATAATAAAACCGTATTTAGAAGGGGAAGAGCTACTCTTGATTATGCTGAAAAAATTGGATTAGGAAGTAAGGAATATGAACTTATTGAAATAAATCCAAGAAGATTTATAGATTAATATTTAGGCACAATCAAAAAATAACAAGTCCATTTGCCAGCCTATTTTCCATCATGCTG
>NZ_AUUU01000087.1 GCF_002760435.1 Clostridium sp. LS | reverse complement strand
CTTTGGATTATTTATACTTATGTTATAAAAAATAAGGGGTGGTATACAAATGAAGTGCTTATTAAATGAAAATGTAATTCTAAAAGAATATAGATTGATTTGATTATTCAAAACATTACAATCTTAGAAATATATAAAGAAATCTTATAATAAGATTGGTAATTCGTCTGTAAATAAAATATAAAAAAACCCCTATATAAGGGGTAAAAAGTGAATGGATAAAAATTATAAAGTGAATATTAACAAAAGAGAGAAACATTCAAGATGTTACTTTAGATTATATGACATATATCTTCAAAAGATTCATAATATTAAATGTTGAGTTTGTAAATAATTATTTTGGGTCCAAAGTGTATAGTTAAACACTCATTGTGGCTTGGTATATTTATGATAGGAAATTCTAATTATCTTTCCAGTTTCATCGAATTTATAATTTGTTCTACTAGAAGGACTTAGTCCAGAGACAAGATTCATTCCTACCGTGTAAATTGCATCTGCATATTCACGAGGATTTTGAATAACAGTTCCTGCCATAACTCCTTGATCGATTAATTGTAATGCTTTTGGCAAGCCATTAATTCCAAATGTAGGAATATACTTTGATTTGTCTCCTTTGTTATATCCATACTTTTGTAGTGTTTCAAGGGCACCAATTGCCATAGCATCATTATTCGAGATTATTGCTTCAATCTTACCGTCAAATTAAAAAAAAAACATCCTCCAGATTAACTCTAGCGCAGTTTTGCATCCAACCACAAGGTATTGAGAAAAGTTCTTGAGTTTTTATTCCAGCATCATTAATAGTTTGAATGGAAGATTTAGTTCTGGCAAGTGTTGCAGGGTCATTAACTGGTCCTTGTAGTATGGCATACTGCATCATATTATCTTTATTTTTATCTAGAATTTCTTTATTAGAGTTCCATGTACCAACAATAAGTTCGCCTTGTAAAACACCAGATTGCTCGTCATCCCCGCCTATAATAACACTAGTTGAATCTTGTAGATACTGTGAAAATGATGGATCTGGAGGTGCAAGTATTATTAATGGGATTCTTTCGCTAATTATTCTGGAAATACTATTTTGTGATTGTTCAATATCACGGCTAACTGGACTTACTACATAAAGGCCAAATGCTTTAGTACTAAGTGCCTGAGTAATATTATCATTTTGAATACCTTGATTTGTTTTGGAATCAAAAAAAGTAAATTGAACTTTATTTTCATTTTCTTTTTGTATATTTTCTAAGTTTTCCTTAATACGTGAATAAAATTCTTCGCCAGCATTATATAAAAATACTCCAACTTTTACTGGATTTTGAGGATTAGTATTAGGAGCTGCATATGCATTGAATTCAATCATTGGTAATAACAAGATAAAAGCTATAAAAGCTGACAATATTTTCTTTAATATGTTCATATTAAGCCTCCATTAATATCCTTTTAATTAAAATACATAGTAATAGATTTACTAGTATAATGAAATTTATTCAATATTATAATAATCTAAATATGTTTTATGAGAAGCTTAAAAAGGAAATAGTAAAATTAAGCTAAATATTAATTTAATGGATAAAATTAGATTAAAAGTCAGTATAATAAATTACAACAATAAACATTTCGTGTTATAATATTAGAATAATTTGTTATATGAGATGATATTATGATAAAATGTAAAAAAGATTATGAACTTGGAGTGAAACAAATTGACGAACAGCATGAAAAGTTATTTGAGATTGCAGATAGAGCATATAAGTTATTAACTAATGACTTTATTAGTGATAAATATGATAAAATTATTGAAATAATTGGAGAATTAAAAGAATATACATTGTTCCATTTTAAATCTGAGGAAGAATATATGTTAAGTATTGGACATAGAAGGTTTTTATCTCATAAAGTAGAGCATGAAAACTTTATAAAGGATATTGATAATATTGACCTTTATAAAATTGACTCAAACCAAGATCAATCTGTAAAAGAAATATTAGAATTTGTTGTGAATTGGATAGATATTCATATATTAAATCAAGATAAGCTTATAGTAGAAAGTTAGTATCATACTTTTTTAAAGCAGTAGTTATTAGAAATATAGCTACTGCTTTTTATAGTGTGCCCAGCATGGGCACGTACTAATCGGTGAAAGTCCGTAATGGGGGCTGATAGTGCCAACCATTTAGCTAACGGCAAGGGTGTCCGTCGTGAGGTGGAATCTGAAGGAAGCCAAAAGCAAAACCTTGGTCTGAGGTACACGAATCACATATGAGGCTCAAAGCTATGGGCAAACTTGCTAGACAAAGTAAAGCCCCATAACTATCCGAAATGGCTAGAGTAAATGTGGCAGATAGATGAGGTGAAAGTGCGTGCTCTTACCTGGGGAGGTCTGATAGATGCGTACCAAATGAATTAAATTTCTAGGATACAACCTATATAGTGATATATAGCTGAACTATCAGAAGTCAGCAGAAGTCATAGTAACTCCGCTAATCGCGATAGCGGATGAAGGACTGAACGTTAGGAGGTTTACAACTTTGGATAAATCAAAGAATTTGCAAAGAAAGCAGAAAACTCAATATAGAGACCAATTGATGGAAGTAGAAGTGGAACTTCAAGGTAAATCAAAGGTGCCGAGTAATTCTATGGTTTTACCAAATAGAGAAAGCGTAAACGGTGGAGCATTTGATAATAGTAGATTACTTGAAGAAGTTCTAGAAAGAAATAATATGATTTTAGCGCTTAAAAGAGTAATTAGCAATAAAGGGAGCCACGGTGTTGATGGAATGAAGACCGATGAACTTCGTGAGCATATCAAGAAACACTGGGAAACAATTAAAGCTAAACTACTAGAAAATAAGTATAATCCGTCACCTGTAAGGAGAAAAGAAATATCCAAACCAGATGGTGGAGTTAGACTTTTAGGGATACCAACTGTACAAGATAGATTGATTCAACAGGCTATTGCTCAAGTATTATCTAAAATATATGAACCACTATTTTCAGAGAATAGTTTCGGATTCCGTCCTCGCAGAGGAGCAAAGGATGCTATAACGAAATCAAAACAATATATAAATCAAGGCAATAGATGGGTTGTAGATATGGATTTAGAGAAATTCTTTGATAAAGTTAATCATGATATTCTCATGAGTAAACTTGAAAAGAAAATACAAGACAAAAGATTGTTATCATTAATAAGAAAGTATCTTAAAAGCGGAATTCTTATTAACGGCATCTCGATAACGAGTGGAGAAGGAACACCACAGGGTGGTCCATTAAGTCCATTATTAGCAAACATAATTCTAGACGAACTGGATAAAGAACTTGAAAAACGAGGTCATAAATTTTGCAGATATGCAGATGATGATAATGTATGTGTCAAAAGTAAAAGAGCAGGGCTTAGAGTAATGAAATCTATGACAAATATAATTGAAAATAAACTAAAACTTAAAGTAAATAAGGATAAAAGTGCAGTGGACTTTGTATCTAAAAGAAAATTCTTAGGATTTTCTTTTTACTTTTCGAAAAGCGGAGCAGAAATAAGAATCCATGAGAAATCTATAAAGAGATTTAAGGAAAAGATTAAATTCTATACTAACAGAAACAAAGGAAGTAGTATGGAATATAGGCTACTAAAATTAAATCAAATCACAAGAGGATGGATTAATTATTATGGAATTGCTAACGCACGCGGAAAGCTAATTGAACTAGACCAATGGATTAGGAGAAGATTGAGAGCTTGCATATGGAAACAATGGAAGAAGATTAGCACTAAACAAAGAAATCTAGCTAAATTAGGAATTAATAAATACAAAGCATGGGAATATGCAAATACAAGAAAAGGCTATTGGAGAATTTCCAACAGCCCAATTTTGAGCAAGTCTTTAAATAATAAATACCTAGAATCTCTAGGATTTATTAGTCTAACACAAACATATCAAATGATACATTAAATTCTGATGAACCGCCGTATACCGAACGGTACGTACGGTGGTGTGAGAGGTCGGAAAACAAAATAATTGTTTTCCTCCTACTCGATTTAGTAGGAAGTTGACAGGGAAAAATTAGTATAATTTTATACAAAAGAATTATATTTTGGAGTAAGCTGATTTGATAATGTAACAATATTATTCTTATGCTCATATTATGTTATAAGGTTTTTGCACCTATAAAGGGAGGTTAAACAATGCTTATTGAAAAGTTTGTAGTATTCTCCATTGGACAAGAAGAATATGCAGTACCAATATCCCAAGTTAAAGAAGTTATTTATTATACAATTCCTACAAGGATACCCTCAAGTATGGATAGTGTGATTGGTGTTATAAATTTAAGAGGTAAAATACTACCTATTTTGAATTTAAGCAAAGAGATTGGTATTAAAAGTAATAAGGAATTTAAAGAGCAAAAAATTATTATTATTGAAAATAATAATCCCTTTTGAGTAATTGTTGATGATGTTGAAGAAGTTATTAAGTTACCTAAAGAAAATATTAATAGGATTGACAGTATATATGAAGGAGAAGAATATATCATTGGAATTACTAGAGTAAAGGATAGATTAATAATAATAATGGATTTAAATCTATTTTGGGAGGAAATATCAGGATGAGATTTACAATTAAAAAGAAATTAATTGCAGCATTTGGATTAATAATTTTGCTGGCATCTTTTTTAGGGATGTATTCCATATCATCAATTAAAAGTTTAAATGATAAATCTGACGAAATTACAAAAGTGTGGTTTAATGGAAATGATTTAGCGCATACAATGAATACAACTATGGCGGACTACAGGGTACGAGAGTATAGACATGTAGCAACGAATGATGAAAATCTAATGAATGATACTGAAAATGAACTTAAAACATTAAAAGATAAATTTGAGACAGCCTTAAATGATTATCAAGGAACTATGATATTAGAAGAGGAAAAAGATTTAGTAGCGGAAATTAAAGAAGAATATTTGAAATATTTTGAAATAAGTAATAAAGTTTTGGCCTTAAGCAGGGAAGGGAAGAAAGTAGAAGCTAATGAATTGTCATTAAGTGAGGCTAAACAGGATTTTGACAAAGTAAATGATACAATTACAAAGTTAGTGGTACTCAATCAAGAACAAGCTAATCTAGCTAATGCACAAAATAATAAGACTTATGAGCAAGCGAGATTTATGCTAATAATGATTGCAATAACTATAATTTTATTCAGTATTGTAGTAGCAGCATATATTACAATTAATATTACAAAGAGCATGAAGTTTATAACAGATTTTATAAATAAAACGGCAGATTTGGACTTGGCCTTTGATCAAGATGGATTAAAGACGATAAATAAGTACAAAGATGAATTTTTTGATATGGGTATGGCATTAGCAGGAATGAGAAGAATATTTAGAGAAACCATAGATAACATTAAGAAAAACTCTATAAATGTATCATCTAATGCTGATAATTTGTCAAGTATTATAGGGGAAACTTCTGAAACAATAGAAGGTGTTGCAAAAGCTATAGATGATATGGCTCAAGGTTCAACAGATCTTGCTAAAAATGTTGAGGATGGCGCTGGAAAGTTAGGATTGTTAGCAGATGAAATTAATGAGGTTGTAAAGAGTACTGAGTTGATGAAAAATCATATAAAAATGGTCTCCGATGCAAATTTAGAAGGCATAGAATATATAAGTAAATTAAAGGAAGCTGTAAAAGCAAATAATTCTGTGGCAGGGAAAGTTTCTGTACAAGTTAATTTATTAGATAAGAAATCTGAATCTATTGGGAAAATTTCAGATACGATTAAGTCTATAGCATCTCAAATTAATTTACTATCTTTAAATGCTGCAATTGAAGCTGCAAGAGCAGGTGAACAGGGAAAAGGCTTTGCTGTTGTAGCTGATGAAATAAGGAAACTTGCTGCTGAAACTGCACATTCAACAAAAGAAATTGATTCTATTGTAGCAGAGGTTAAAAAGGAAATAAGTACAACTAAATGTAAGCGTAAAAAAATTAACGGATAGAAAATGCAATCCTCCATTGTTAAAATTAGC
>NZ_AUUU01000086.1 GCF_002760435.1 Clostridium sp. LS | reverse complement strand
TGATGTATAAGATGGGTCATGAAATGAAGGATAACATGGATCATGGAATGATGTATCATATGGACGATGAAATGAAAGGGCACATGGACCATGGAATGATGTGTCATATAGACAATGAAATGAAGGAGCACATGGATCATGGAATGATGTGTCAAATGGACTATGAAATGAAGGGACACAAGGGTCATGAAATGATGTATAAGATGGACAATGAAATGAAGGAACACATGAATCATGGAATGATGTGTCATATGGATGATGAAATGAAAGGGCACATGGACCATGGAATGATGTATCATATGGACAATGAAATGAAGGAGCACATGGATCATGGAATGATGTGTCATATGGATGATGAAATGAAGGAACACATGGATCATGGAATGATGTATCATATGGATGATGAAATGAAAGGGCACAAGGGTCATGGAATGATGTGTCACATGGGTAATGAAATGAAGGGTAACATGGATGATGGAATGATGTGTCACATGGACAATGAAATGAAGGGGCACGTGGATCATGGAATGATGTATCATATGGATGATGATATGATGGATCATATGGAACATGGAACAATAGAGAATATGAAATATGATAATACTGGTGAGTTAGGTGCTCATGCAAAAAATAAAAATATAAAAGAATTAGATTATAATAAAATAAATGAAGAAGATGACAAGGAAAATTTACACTTGAAATTTATAATAGTTAGTACGAATAAAATAACTGATTAGTAACAACAAGAGATTTCAAGATTAGAACAGGTTAGTTTGATCAGTTTTTCCAATTAAGAAAACAAGTATTTCCAAATAAGGCTAAGGAACTTTGATAAAATAGATTATTATATCAAAGTTCTTTAATTTTAAATGTTCGGAGATTTTGTTAAGTATCTTATAATTATTATACATAGGGAATTAATGGTATGATATCTAACGTAATGAATCTAAGATTCCTAAAGGCATAATTATAAATTTAATTAGGTAAAAGGAATAAACAGAAAAGCTTGAAAAGTTTTTGGGGAAAATATAGTATTTAATATATAAATTTAGGAATAATAAAATTTATATATTAAAAGGAAGTGAATCATAATGAGAACAGTTACGTGGGTTTTAGTTGTTGCAGCTGCTATAAGATTAGGGATAATAGGCTTCTTTGGAGATGATTTTATAGGAGTTGTTTTCGGTTCTGCACCTGTAGCATTTTCATGGGTAGATAGAGTAATCTGTGGAATAGTAGGTATAGCAGGAATATATGCAATTTACCTTTTATTCAAGGGACCAACTAATGAGGTAGTCTAGTAGAACAAGTGAAATTTCTTGATTATTAAAAGAATAATAGTAAACGCTAGTCATATAAAAGGATAATGAGAGATTCTATTTAATGAATACTTTGCAGAAAAGGCTGCATATTGGACTGTAATTCCAATATGTGGCCTATTTTCATATGTATGTAGCGTATCCTGTCCTAAATTCTATCAAGAAAAATTTTTATATTCATTAAAATATTTATCTTGTAACGAATATTACATTGGCATACAATGTAAGTAATTAAATTTATAATATAATTATGTACTAATAAATTTTATGGAAGTGAGTATATTGAATTTTATAATAGATTTATTTAATCATTATGGATATATAGTGCTATTTGTAAGCTTATTGTTAGAACTAATAGCATTTCCTTTGCCTGGGGAGCCTCTTATGACTTACTGTGGGTATATTATTTATACTAATAAAATGAGCTGGTCTATCAGCATTATAGTAGCTAGTGTTGGAACAATAACAGGTATTACTATATCCTATTTTATTGGAAAAGTATTAGGAACAAGTTTTTTTGAGAAACATGGCCACTATATTCATTTGGATAAGAAAAGAATAGATAAGACTTCAAAGTGGTTTCAAGAATATGGTAATAAATTGTTGTTAATGGCATATTTTATTCCGGGAATAAGACACGTTACTGGGTATTTTTCTGGCATGACAAAGATATCATATAAAAAATTTGCAGTTAGTGCATATATAGGCGCCTTCATATGGACCACTACTTTTATCTCATTAGGAACTATTCTTGGTGCTAATTGGGAAAAGTATCATAGTTTGCTAAAAAGGTATTTAGTAATAATAAGTGTAATAATTGCTATGATTATAGTGATTGTATATATTTATAGAAATTATAAGCAAAGGATTCAAGAATGGGTTATAATCATATTGAAAAATAGTTTAAAGATATTTCATTCTTTTGGAGAAATAAAAGTATTAATTGCAGGAATAGCAGCATTGTTATTAATATTTTCTGCTCTTATAATAGGTATTATTCAAGACTATATAGCAAATGAGTTTGGAGAATTTGATGAAATAGGAAAGTATGTAGTAGGACGTATTTTTGATGAAAGATGGAACAATTCTATGAAAATATTTAATAGTATGTCAAACATCTATATTTTATCAATGGTAGTAGTAATTACGGGAATTTGGATATTTCTAAAAAGTATTAATAAAGCGAGAGAAATGCAGTTTTTACTTATATCTTCTCTAGGCGGAAAATTGTTAGATATAACATTAAAGAATGTATTTCATAGATTAGGACCGCCAGGGAATATATATACTTTTCCAAGTAGTGAAGTTTTAATGTCTGTCATAGTATATGGTTTTTTTGTATATATGATGTTAAAAAAGAGTAAAAAAGCACTGATTAACTCAATAATAATAGGAACATATTTAAGTATTTGTTTTCTTATCGGATTAAGTGCTGTCTATTTTAACCTACAATATCCTAGTGATGTTGCAGCAGGCTTTGAATTTGGAATGGTGTGGTTAAGTCTATCTATTGTATTGTTGGAAGTCTATGGAGTATTGCCAAAGCTTGAAGATATTTAAATAAATTTTTATAAAAAATTACGTTAATAGCGCAACCTAATTTTTTTTATTACGTGTAATAAGTGACTGTAAGTTTAAAATATTTTACAAAAAATCGCTCAAGTGATAAGGAAATAATTATTGTTCTAAATGTGATTATAAAATATAAATAAAAAAGTTAGGTTTAAAATGCAACCTAACTTTTTTTATACGTGTAATACAGGAACAATATTTGGTACCTTAAGGGGATTTAGAATTTATACTCTGATATCGGCATAACTAATTACTTTTTAAAGAATGTATTTGTAGTTAATTGGAAGTATATTTTGGATTCTACTAAAATATCTTCATAAAATCTTTACAAATATTTTGTATTATTAAATATAAAATAAAAAGATTAAATGTCTTGATTAGGAGAAGAGAGCAATGGGATTTAAAACAATAATAAAACTTATGGATATAAAAACCCTTGTTGCAGGATTAGTTCCTGTAATTTTGGGGTCAGTTTATTCAAAATATGCTTTTGGAAAGTTAAATATCGTGTACCTTATATTATTAGCAATTGCTATGATATTGATTCAAAGTGCTACTAATATGATTAATGACTACTTTGACTATAAACGTGGAGCAGACAGTAATAAGAGTGGGAATGAAAAAGCTTTAGTTAGTGGTGAAACCACATCTAAACAAGTATTATTTATAATAGTCTTATACCAGTTTATTGCTCTTATGATTGGTATTTTTTTAGCTAGCCAAACAAGTTATTACATTTTACTAGTTGCTGTAATAGGCGGTCTTATTTCAATTTTATATGCATTTGGTCCTTTGCCTATTTCATATACCCCATTTGGAGAGATTATATCTGGCGTTACTATGGGAATTGGTATAACAAGTACAGTGATTTATATTCAATCAGGAATAATTAATTTAAATACAATTTTAGTTGCAGTTCCTACAGCATTATTTATTGGTACTATACTGCTAACTAATAATTTAAGTGATATGGAAGAGGATAGGGAAGCTGGGAGAAAAACACTGCCTATTATTATAGGTATAAAAAATGCAGAGAAGCTATGGATTATTAGTGTAATAATGTTATTTGTATTAACAGTTTGTTTAGTGCTAATACATGTTTATCCTATAGTTGTATTAGTACCTATAATTTTAGTATATCCTTATAAATCGATTCGTAGTTTTTTATCCTACGAAAAAAGTATTCATACAAAAGGCAGAAGTATGGGACTTATAGGCCAGGTTGGATTAAAATATCATTTAGGTGTAATGATTGGATTACTAATAGGTATCATAATGTAAAAAGTTATTATGTGTGCAGTATTAAGATTTAGAGTTTATTCGATTTGAAATTATAAAAATTCTATGAATATGCAAAAGGGTCAAATGTTATAAGCAATATAGCACTTGCCCCTTTTAGTATTATAAAAAAGTTTTTATAAATATACTATTTTCATAATTGCTTCATAATTGAGTAGTAAAATAAGCATATAAACAAGAAGAGAATCAAAGGAGCGATATAGATGAAAAAGAAAATTATGATTCTAGCATTAGCAGGTATATTAACTGTAGGCGGCATGTCACTTGCATATGCGGCAGGCAACAATAATATAGGTTCTAATAAATTTAATGGACAAATGATGAATGTGCAAAATAGTGAGACTAAACTATCATCTAATTATAGAGGAACAATGATGAGTATGATGGGGCTTGGAGCTCAATCAGATGATAACATCAATAAAATGATTGAACTGATGAAAGAGAATGGCTTTACTGATGAAGCAAATGCTATGGAAAATAAAGATTTTGA
>NZ_AUUU01000085.1 GCF_002760435.1 Clostridium sp. LS | reverse complement strand
GCAGACTTTGCTACTCTTGGAGCTTCTATATCCATTAAAAATATATTATTTGTAAGCTCCCTTTTACTTACTATTTTATACATGCCTTAGCACCCCTTTTTATTATGTTAAGTTTAATCACTTTATTATATAGTTTACACTATTATTCTGAATTTTTAAAATACTTTTTTGTAATAACGGTACATTTTTATTATCTAATAAATAAATCTATACATCTCATATTAGATATACATAATTTCAAATAAAAAAATAGCAAAAGATACCTAAAAATATTAAGTACTTTATACTATTTTGATATTATTTACGAATATTTACTTTCCAGGTATTAATAGGTTGAAAAATCCTCTATTGACTTTTAGTTTATAAAATATGTACTTCAAATAATTTATTATTATGTATTATTAACTGGTAAAACTATTTTGAATTCAGTAGCTGCATCAGTACTTTTAACAGATATTTTCCCATTATGTTTCTCGACTAATTCTTTTACAATACTTAAGCCATACCCATGACTCCTATCGCTATTCTCCTTTGTAGTAAAGCCCACTTTAAAAATATCTTTTAAGTGGCTTTCTGCTATCTTAGGTCCATTATTCTCTATTTTTATTACTACATTACCTAAGTATTCATAACTTTTTGCAATTATTATCCCTTCACCATTCAGCGCTTTTATTGCATTGTTAACAATATTGGATATTACCCTAAATAACTCCATTTCATCCATGCTTATTAATTTGAAATCGCAATTTTGATCAATTATTACATGTATCCCGGTATCTATGGCAGGTTTTAATGCAAGTGATAGTACTGATTGCTCATTTTCTGTAACTTCTACTGCTGTTGATGTGGATTGATTATTATTTATGATATCTTTCAATGATTTTTTTAAATCATCGAATCTTTCCATCAGACAGAGGCCATACAAATAAGAAATTTGTGCTCCATAATCATGTTTTATTTTCCTAAGCTCATTATTTTTAACTTCTAGAGCTTGATTTAATTTATATATATGGCTTGATTTTTGATGTATTTTCCAAAAATAAACTAAAATTGCTGCAATAAACATAAAAAAAGTTACATATGCAATATTCTGTACAAATTGCCTTTTGTCAGACAAATTTAACAAATAAAATGTAACAATAAAATCAAGGACAAAACTTAAAAGTAAAATGCTTGTCGAAAACTTTTCATAAACAATAATTTTATATATTTGTTTTATTTTTTCTATATACTTAAAACATAAAAGTATTAATATCCATTCAGGAGCATATACTATGAAAATCTTTTCATAATCGATATAATAAATCGGTAAAACTTCTTTTATATATTCGAAAATCAAATTTCCAAATATAGTTGAGTATATACCTAAAGTAAAATAAATTAATGTGTATGATGCAATCGTACCTAAAGGATTTTTTCTATATAGCAAAACTGCTACAATTAATGCTAGTATATGAGTTACAAATATACCCAATGTAAAATTATCTCCAAAGGTTCCAGACAAAAAGGTAGATATAAAAATAAATATTAATATGCTGATCACCAATTTAACTTTACTGTTTTTTTCCTTATTAGTCACACAATAATATATTGTATACGCCATTATCATTGATTGAAATATTGAAGTTATAATATCTATAAAGAGTAATGCCAATTTACGTCCTCCTTAGCTTCTCTAATTGAGATTTATCTTAGTTTTTTCATAGATTCAGGCATTTCTTCAACGCCATTACCCCAAAATGATGCTGGAGCTAGTGTAATCATTGAATCAGATATTTTCTTTAATATTTCACCTATTAATTTTTTTACCATAAAAACCATCTCCCTTTAATTACCCATATTAATTAATAAATAGTATTAGCTTTCTCTTTTATTAAACATTAGTACAGCATGAAATAGGATTGTCCAGGTTATCAAAGAATAATAACCACTATAGTTATATAAAATAATAGATATTGCTCCAAGAATTATTGAAGCACCCAGACCCCGTTCCCTATTCTTTTTTATCAGTTGAGGGCGTGAAATCGGCATTTTAGGATTTATTACTGGAGCTTGATTCCATATACAAAATATGCTTAGTAAAATTAATATACAATTACCAATAAAACTAAGATTACATTGCAAACTTAATACCAAGATTCCAGTTGTTAATAGCATTGTAGCTATAAAACACTTAAATTGGGTGTCTTCATGATATCCTCCTATAAAAGGTTTCGTCACTAACATTACTATGGCTATAATAATTACTTTATTGAAATAACCAAATAACGAGAAAATTATTATTAAGGAAATCATTTTTATCAATTCAAATGAAATAGTTACTAAAGCGTATTCCATTTGCTCAAGTTCATCTTTACTATAGTTTTTATCTGTTGCTATACTATTTATGATTTTCTTGGAAACACTTTTTACCATTTTTATCTCTCTTTTATATATTCTTCTAATTATATAACATTATATACCATTCTATGTTCCTCTTCAACATATTTTTCATAAATCATGTATATTTTATTGAATACTTTGAAAATACAGACTATTTTGACATTATTTTTTATTTCCAAAAATGATAGGATAAATTAGTAAATCATTTTATTGATTCAAGTATCTTTTCTACTAAGTCCTGCAAATATTTCATTTTGATGTATAATTGAGATTTTATAGAATTATTTTATGAACTTATTGTAGTGAACATTGAACGGTGGTAATATAATCTTGTTCAATTATTGAACTTCATTAAATTGATTTTATATCAAGTTTTAGGAGGAAAGAGAATTATGGAAGATATGTCATATTGGAAAGAAGTTTGGGAAAGAAAAGGAAATGGTAACACTACTTCTTTGGAAGAACTTGATGGTTACGAAGATACTTGCGCCGATGTAAAGGAAATCGCAAAACAAATCGTAAAAGAATTAGATATTAAAGAAACTGATAAAATACTTGAAGTAGCTTGTGGCGCTGGTGGACTAGCTCAATATATAAAATGTGGTGAATATGTTGGTGTAGATTACTCAACATCTCTTGTAAAAAGACATATAGAGCTTCTAAATAACTCAGTTTTACACGGCGAAGCAAATGATCTAATCTTTAAGGATAAAACTTTTGATAAGGTATTCTGTTTTGGAGCATTTCATTATTTTCCAAATCAAGAATATGCAAAACAAGCTATTGCTGAACTAAAGAGAGTAGCAAAAGAGGCTATATTTATTGGAGATTTACCAGTAACTTCACATAGAAAAGAACATCTACTTTACGACAAAAAAGATTTTGAAGGTTGGAAAATAATCGATGGTTACTACAACCCAAGCAGATTCAACGTTTATCTAAAATTATAGATACAACATTTAATCTAGACATTAAATTTAACTCACCGAAATGAGTCACATGCTTTTGTTCCAGTTTCTAAGGAATTTTGATGGATGATTCTAAGAAGAAAAGTTGCCCCAAAATGCTAGCTTCAAAGACAAGCTTTGAACTAGCATATTTGGAACAACTTTTCTTCTAAGAATCATAACCATCAAAATTCCTAATGAAACATTCCACAAAAGTATGTGACTCATTCTGGTTAAGATATATTTAAAGACTAAATTAAATGTAAAATTTCAGACTCATTTAGATACGCAATATATCAAGCGTAAATAGGGGGTAGCACATTAAGAACCTTCAACAGCTCATTTTCAAATGCCTATTTCACACACATGTATCTAATTTCTTTGTTTGAGTATACGCTTAAATCTAGTAAATATTGTATATATATTTTTTTACTATATCAGTTATGTATATTCAAATTTTACTTATAACTTCTAATTTTTCACTAACTGTGTGGTTATCTTATTCCAGACGACCCAAAGCCTCTTTCACTTCTGTCTGAATCTGATAATTCTGATGTTTCAATTATGTCAACTTTAAATACTGGTTTTATGACCATTTGTGCAATTTTCATTCCTGATTCTATTTTGAAGACTTCGTTGCTATGGTTAATTAATATGACGCCTATTTCTCCTCTGTATCCCTCATCTATAGTTCCTGGTGAATTTAATGTGGTTATTCCACTTTTTAATGCTAATCCGCTCCTTGGTCTTATCTGAGCTTCTGTATTTTTAGGGAGTTCTATTTGTATTCCTGTATGTACTAAGCCTCTTTCACCAGGTTTAAGGGTTAATTCTTTTACAGCATATAAATCTAAACCTGCATCACCAGCATGCGCATAATTAGGCAATATAGCCTTATCATCGACTTTCTTTACTTTTAATATATAATTTTCCATTATTACACCTACTTTAAAACTCATAATATTTATGATTATAGCTTAATTTAAATAAAAAAATCTAGTACATTTATAAATATTAATGCACAATATACAACCTAAAATCCACAATTTTCCTTGACACTCTTTTTAATCGGGATAATATATTGTTTACTGTGCACTAATCTAGAATATATACTTAATTGTTTAAAATTATATATTCCAACAATTAACATAATGTATATTTTTACACTAAATGCTTATGTTTGTTTTGAGCTTCAGACCTTTTAATTTTATTAACTATCACTATTTTTTGATTTTTATTAATATTATCAATTATAATCTCATTCCAATTAATGTACTTAGGTTTTTCAAAATATCTCTTATCTATAATCTCTATTATCCTATAACAACCTTCCTCAATTTCAGAGAAAATAGCTCTTCCTTCCTCATCTGTAATTTTTGATTTAATAAGAACTGGAGATAAACCATTAATTTTATACAAATTAATTTTTACCCCTTGTAAGTATTCATTTTCCCCACAGTCCAGGATTGATGTAACTTCAATTTCTCCATTATTGAACTTTTTATCTTCTATTTTCTCTAAATTTGCATCCACTATCTTTTCTTGTTCAATTTCTTTATGCTCGACTGCTTTAAACTCATAGTTTTCATCATTACTTTCACAATATTTTATTTCATTATTTCCCGATGATACTATATGGTTTATGCCTTCTGTGACTCTATTGTTATCTCTAGAAGAAACGATCTCGTTCATAAAAAGCTCCTCTTCTATATTACTTCTCTTAATATAATATGCTGAAAAACTCTTTATGTGATTATGATTTAGGCACCTATAATAATATTTAATTTACAATATTAATAAAAAATTGGAATACCTATCTCCACAAAACAATTTAGTAAATTAAAATCGTTACAGCTAAATTCTTTTTTATTTACTGAAACTGAGAGATATAAAACCGCAAGAATTTCGCCATTGCACATTACTGGAGTTATGCAAACTGATTTCCAATCTGGTATACCGAATTGATTATGGTTATCCATGTTATCCCAATCTACCAAGTACACTCCTTTTCCCTGTTCTATAACTTCATAGATTAAATCAAAATTAAACTTTTCTCCCATATTCCAGCCATCTTTTGCTCTAGATTTGCTATACTTATTAATTATTCTTTTATCCTTTATAATAAATACTGTAGCTGTCTCGCATTCAATTACATGCATTATTTTTAGTATAAATTGATAAATCTTATCTTGCTGGTCAGCTTTAAACTTAACTAAATTAGCAACTTCTTTTAAGTTTAATGCCAAATTATAATCCTGGGTTGCATTACCTGATAGAACTCCAGTTAATTCATTCCCTGCGTTACTGCTTACTCCATAGTCGTTATCCCAAAGAACATATCTATTCTTACCTTCATGTTTTGCTTTATACAAGGCTTGGTCTGCTCTTTCAATTATTTCTTCACTATTTAATGATTCGTGATCGCTTACTGCTACTCCAATGCTAATAGTTATATTTCTTTTATCACCTAGTATTTTTGCATCCGCTACATTACTTCTCATTTTTTCCGCCATATTAATAGCCTTTTCTTTATTAGAATTTGGTAAAAGTATTATGAACTCTTCCCCTCCATACCTTCCAATAATATCGCTTTTTCCAAGGCATTTTTTAACCTCTTTAGATAACTTGACTAATACTTCATCTCCTGTTTGATGCCCATACTTATCATTAACCCCTTTAAAGTCATCAATATCAAACATCATTACAGCAAAATCTCTTTTTTCTAACTTTGCATTATCTAGTAAGTAAAGCAATGCTTCTTCAAAATACTTTCTATTATAAGCACCTGTAAGCTTATCTAACGTAGAAGTTATTGTAAGTTTGTGCTTTTCTAATAAAAAAGTTAAAAATGGTTTAAATTGCTCAATTATTTTTTTTGAATCCTCATTGATATTATTCATTGCACTATTAGCAATTAAGATTAATCTTGCATTAATTCCAGTACTACTGTTGATATTCTTTTCTCTATTTATTATTTTCATATACATACATGATTTTATTTCATCTTTTAATATTTTATCATCTAGTTGGTAAAACCTAGCATCACTATTACAAATAACAAATATATCCTCTTCTGAATCTACATTAATGGAAAAATATTTATTTATCTCATTTTTATCAGTAATTCTGTATGTGCATATAATATCGTTTTCGCCTTCATTATT
Organism: Clostridium sp. LS; assembly: GCF_002760435.1. Classification (GTDB taxonomy): domain Bacteria; phylum Bacillota; class Clostridia; order Clostridiales; family Clostridiaceae; genus Clostridium. The sequence continues at coordinate 32,358 of NZ_AUUU01000085.1, read as the reverse complement.
TTCAATAACAATCATAGCCTTGTCCGCTAATGTTAATCTAGCCATATATTTAATAATATTTCCTATATCAATAATAGTATCGTTAGAAAATTTCTTAAATACTTTATATATGTCGCTAAAATCATTATAATAACATTTTTCATATAAATTTTGAGCTAGCTGATACACAGCCTTATTTCCCAAAATATTTTTTAAATTTAATTCCTTTAATGTTCTATTAAGTTCCTCATGTTCTTTAATGGGCTTAATTTCCTTAAACTTCATATTAATATTTAAATCGTGATTTAGGCATTCCATAAAATTTTTACGTACTGATAAAAATCCACTATTATTTACATATTTTAATTTATCACCTTGTGGTAAAAAATTAATTGTATCTAGGTGCAATGCTATTGCTTCATAATAATAGTTTATTGCTAGTGCACTGCATTTTAATTCTCTATACTTTTGTCCAATCATAGCATATATATCAGCTTTAATTTCCTGATTATTTACAAATACACATATTCTTAATGCCTTATTAATTAAAAAATTATAATAATTTTTCTCCCTGAAATTAAATTCTAGGTATAAATAGATTCCTTCCATATTATAATCTTTTGGATATCCAGTAAGATTAAAGAATAATTCTTTAGCAAAGTTATTGTACCCTAAAAATAAAATCCGTCTAATCGCATTTAATCTTATCTCAAGTTCTGCCTCCTGATTTTCGATTTTTTTTATACGCTCATCTAATTTTCCATAAACAGTTCTTATATCTTCTTCGCTTTTACATTTATATAACATTAATTCATAGTAATTACATATTATAATTTTATAATGAAAATTGTTTGTATTAAATATTAAGGTATATACCTCTTTGAGATAATCGTATGCTAAATCATAATTGCATATTAATAAATTGTATAAAGCATATGTGTAATTTATATTAATGACTTCTTCTTCTGATAACTTAAGCCCTTTTTGCATTTGCTTAGTTAAATAATAATATTTTACCGCTAAATTTGTTCTCCCTAATTTTATATATAGCAAACAAAACTCACTGCAAATATTAAATGAATATGAATCAATTCCTTCTTCTCTCTCTCTTTCCAATGCTCTTAATAAGTATTTTTCTGCAAGAGCGTACCTTTTTTCTATACTGTAAATGTTGGCAATGTAAATTAAACTCAATATTTCTTTCTTATATACTTTAAACTTATTGCTAAGTCTTGTCACTTCTAAATATTGTTGCAGAATTATATTATTATCATCACCCTCAATTTTGCAAATTGATGAATAAAATAGCTTACAATATAATTCACCATTAATGTTATTATTATCAACAAAAATTTCGATAGCATGTATACAATAATTTTTAGCTTCAGTATAGATTCCCTCTTTAATGTATACACCTGCCAGTGTTATTGCCGCCCATCCATTTATATCTTCTTTTATTCTATTTTCTCTGCATATAATTAATACTTTTTCCGCATTAACTAAGGTTTGTTTATAGTTATATTCTAGTTCGTATTTTAACGCCAAGGCATAATAATAATATGCCTCTCCCTTAGCAAAAAACTTTTTGTCTAACAACTTCCGTGCATAATTTAAAAAATATTCTATTTCTGTATCCATATTAGTAGTATCATTAATCTTTATAATTATCATTTCTAGTAATGTATATATTTGATTTTGCAAATCATCATTTTGAACTGCATACTGATTTGCTTTCTCGAAGTATTCGTAGCTCTTTTCATGTTCTGAATTTTTTTCATAAAGCTTTGCAATATTTATAGCTACTGAACTTCCATTTAAGCAATTTGGATACTTTAATACTTTTTTATAATATGATAAAGCCTTCTCTGAATTTCCTAATGCATCTTGCCCATCAGCGTACTTTAACGCATAGAATTGCGCTTTCTTATAATCATTACTTCTTTCCAAATGAATTAGGAATTCTTCTATATAATAATCTGTTTCAAATAAAATTTCTTCCATAAAAATGGCTGCATTAGAATGCAATTTCATTTTTTCTTCTTCATTCAATTTCAAGTAAACAATATTTCTTAATAAATTATTTGTAAAACCAACAAGTATTCCTTGGTCGCTTATTTTGTCCGATAAGATACCTTTTGATTTTAAATGCCTGTATACCCTTACATCATCTATTTCAGTTATGACATATTCTAAAATAATTTTTTCCGAGAGGGGTGTCTCAAAAATAGATAATTTTTTTATCACTTCAATTTCTTTTTTAACTAATAATGATAGTCCTGCCTCTAATCTACTTTCTAAAGTTTTTGGTATTAATATATCTTTTGTTTTAATATTATTTTTCCATTTTCCGCTAACTTCATCGAAATATAGCGATTTATTTTCATATAATTCCTTTATTACTCCACTTATATATTGTGGATTTCCTAAAGTCTCAGAATAAATTTTAACTGCTAACTTATCAATATCTTCATTTGTATTAAGCATACTTTTAATCATCTTAGTAGTATTATATTGATTAAGATAATTAATTTTATACTCCTCGTATTGCTCTAACCTCTTAAGATTATTTATAAATTCTAAAAAGCTTCCGCTACTTTTACTTTCATTCATAGAAAATATAATTATTGTATTTTCTAAATTACTTCCTAGAAATGTAATATATCTGATAAACAGTTTAAAAACTTCGTTTCTTTGATCTAAGTCATCTATAATAATAATAAACGGCTTAGTCATAGTATATTCATTAATAAACTTGCCAATTCTATTAATTAACTGGTGCTTTTGTTTACTTTCATTACTTACAGAATTTCCTACAATCAATATTGAAACAAATTTCTTTAAATAAATTTCATATTTATCTTTTAAGTTTTTATCAACCTTCCTTAAAATAGAATTTAATATATAATTATATAGTTCTTCCATGCTCAAATTATTATCGCTGAAATCCTTAACATATATAATATCTTTAAAGTACTTATTTTCTATTTTATATCTAATTTCTTCTAAAAGCCTGCTTTTTCCGCTTCCATCTTCACCGTTAAATGCTATTATTTTATGTTTTTCCTTACTTTCTAATACTTTTTGAAGATTTTTTTCAACTATCTTCAATTCTTCTTCCATACCGATTATATCTAAATTAGTATTAAGCTTATTTAAATCATCAACAAAAAACAACTTATAATTTTTTTCGAGTCTATTATTTATATCTTTTATAAAATATTTAATATTAAGTGACATATTGATAGTGTTTTGATTATATATTTTTTTTATATGCTTTAATTCAACTAAATGAGTTTTAATATCTTCTTCATTAAATATTTGATTGAACAATTTTATAACCAGTTCAATATTATCCTTATTAGAATTACCTTCATCTCTACTTTCAATGTTGTATTGATAAGGGTATGAGCTGAAAGACGAATTTAATAAATTGAATTTTCTGAATTCATTTTGCAGTAAATTTTTAATTTTAACTTTAACATTATTTCTTGATATCGGAACTAATTTTATATCTTTAATTGAAATATCATCAAATATATATCCTTTTTTATTCAATGTATTAATAGCCGCGCATAATTCCATGAATATATCTAGTTTTTTATAAGGTGTACATCTTTTGAGATAATCCTGGGTATTTATTTTAGATTCAACATACTCCATTAAGTATCCATATTGAGGCTTATTTAATTTTATACCATTAATACTATGAATTATTTCAATATCAACAGTATTTACCATATAGTCAAAATTAAGATTTTTAATAGCTTTAAATTTACTTAATAAATATTCTCTTGTTTTTTCATAGGTAAAATCATTTTTTAAAATACATAGAACATATTTTGCATTGTTTTCTGAATCTAAAACGAGATAATTCGAAAAATTTTCCTCAACAGTTAATTCATATTCTATCTGATATTTATTATTCACATTTCTCACTATTAATCCATCTCTTTCCCTTATGAATCTTAAATTTTACCAACCTTATTAATATTATACCATATTTTAGCATTACATAAAAACATATTTATTGCTTAATATTAGCTTTGAATTTACATTAATCTACTTAATTTTTACTTAACATTGAGGTTTTATAATTTTCAATCATAGAAATAAAATTTTAGGACATAATACTTTTTGTACAAAATTTATTTATGAAGGTGATTATATGTATTTTAAATTAATAAAAAAATCAATTTCTATAGTACTACTGATGATTAGTATAATCAATTTTCAACTTTCAACTACTATTAAAGTTTATGCAAGTGAAAAAAAGATAGTTTATTTAACTTTTGATGATGGACCTGCTGGAAAAGTAACACAAGATACTTTAGATATACTAAAAAAAGAATGCGTTCCTGCAACTTTCTTCCTTATAGGAAATCAGATTAAGGATCAAGAAGAAATAGTGAAAAGAATTTATAATGAAGGGCATTCTCTTGGTCTTCACAGCATGAGTCATAAAAAAAATTGTCTATACAGTTCTAATGAAGCTTTTTTAAAGGAAATGTTGGACTCCCAAGAGGTTATAGGTTCTATAGTTGGATTTAAGCCAAATATATTAAGATTTCCATTTGGCTGCAATAATAATTGCTATAAAATTTCTCATTCCATGGTTGACCTGCTTCACAAAAATAATTTGAAAATTTATGATTGGAATACAGATAGCGGTGATGGTGAACATCCTAAGGACAGTCCTAGCAGATTTATTAAAAATTCAAAAAGCGAAAAAGATTGTGTAATACTTTTAATGCATTGCGGGTATCAAAGTAAAAATTCCGTAAAAGCTTTACCTGAAATAATTAAGTATTATAAAGACCAAGGATATGAATTTAAAAAAATAGATGAAGATACACCTGAAGAATATCGTTTTATGAAAAAATAGATCTATAGCTATTATTACATATTCCATTGGATCAAAATAATTATAATGAAAAAAGTGGATTAAATTGTTTAACTAATAATTTAATCCACTTTTTGTTTTATAATTTAATTATTCTTCTTATTACTCTGTTGCAAAAGCCCCTGTAATTGCTACAGTTTTTTCTACAATCTTAAATAGTACAATACCTAATATCACATTTAATACTGCAGTTGGTACTACTACTCCTGTGAATAATGCTCCAATTTTATCAACTGGGATTCCGCCAAGCATCATTAAAACTGTTATAAAAAGCGTTCCACTAATTAATGTTCCTATTGGCAGCAAAATGCTTATTTGAATTAGCTTACTTAATTTAGCTCTTAAAGGTATTAGTATTATATACATGATATTAGTTGTTAAAAATTTATCTACTATATTAGGTAATTGTCCACCTGGTGTCTTTGTAGTTAGTGCAGCAAATACACCTACAACAATTCCGCATATTACTGCTGTCTTATAATCCTTATTATATACTATTATTATAAATAAAATTGCTAATGATAAGTCCGGCTGCATTGGCACACCAAGTAAAGGTGTAAGTTGATGTAATATTGCTCCTACCGCTATTAAAATTGCATTTGTAACCATTTTTTTTGTATTCATTATAAAATCCCCCTTGTTAATCTTTGCTTAATTTATTCCTACGTTAACATCACTTTCTTTCATAACATAACTATCACGCCCCAATTCTAAAGTATAAAAAAAACTCCGTCCTATTATAATAAATAGGACGGAGATTATCCGCGTTGCCACCTAAATTGCATAAAATGCCTCTCATTTCAGATACAAATATATCTTATTCGCTATAACGTGCGACTTACGGCTAAACTACTCTCAAAGATTTCATCTCGCTCCTCAAAGGCCCATTCATCACTAACTACCGTACTGAAATCTCACCACCTTCAGCTCTCTTTAACATTGCTATATGATTACTCTTCCTTTTCATAGGATTTATTTTATACTGATATATTATACTGAAACTAATAACTTGTCAACACTTTTATGAAATCTCTTTTCCGATTATATTTTTTATTGCATCAAACATTTTCGGTTGACTGAAGTAATATCCTTGAACGACATCACATAATATAGTTCTTAAATACTCCACTTGTGATTTTTCCTCCACTCCTTCTGCTACTACTTCTATTCCCAGTTGATGTGATAAGTTAATTATATTTTCCACGATACATTTGTTTTTAGGATTATTCATTAGATCAATAACAAAACTTCTATCTATTTTTAAAACATCAATAGGTAATTTTGTTAAATAGTTTAAAGAAGAATATCCAGTGCCGAAGTCATCTAATGCTATACTAACACCCAATCTTTTGATTTCTTGAAGAATTCTAACATTTTTTTCAAATGATTTCATTAGTACACTTTCCGTAATTTCAACTTCAATGTATTTAGGATTAATTCTGTATTTCTTTATTAATCTCTTAAAATCCGATAAAACAACATCTTCTCTAAATTGTATTTCCGATAAATTAACAGCAATCTTAAAATTATCATTGCCCTCCATTAAAAGGCACTTTATTTTTTTAAATACTTCTTCTAAAACAAAACTTCCAATAGGAATTATCATTTTTGAACTTTCTGCAATTGGAATAAATTCTGCTGGACTTACTGGACCAAATTCATTACTTTCCCATCTTGCTAATGCCTCAAATCCATTAACCAAGGAATCATCCAAAGATACCTTGGGTTGAAACATAACATAAAATTCGTTATTCTGCAGGGCTGTTCTTAACCCTTTTTGTAAACTGTATACTCTATTTAGCTCAGCTGAAAGATTATCATCAAAAAAATCACATTCATTTTTCCCATTTTTCTTAGCCTCATACATCGCTGCATCAGCATTTTTTAATAGTGTATTATAATCTATTCCATGGTCTGGTGACAATGAAATACCAATGCTTGCAGTTAAATATATCTTTTTTTCTTCAACTATATTAGGATTCTCAAAAGATTTTATTATTCTATTGCATAAAGCTACCACTTCTTGAATATCAATGATATCAGACATAAATAATATAAATGTATTACCACTATACCTAGATACTATTACATTATCATTGATTGATGATAATATATTGTCGCTAATTTCTTTTAATAGCAAATCTCCAAAATCGTGGCCATAGGAGTCGTTTACATACTTAAAGTTATCTATATCAATTACTATCATAGCTGCCCTTGCATTATTATTAACAATATCTTTTAGCAGATTAGACACAACTTTTTTAAAAAAATATTTATTAGGCAATCCTGTTATTCTATCACACTGAGTAATTGAATTGAAGGTTTTATTTAGAATTGATTGCTTCCATTTTTCCATCCACAAATTTATATTGCTGTACTTTTCACTTATATCACCTAAACAATAATTTGTTCCAATAAAATAGTATTTTAAATTATTCTTTGCTACATTTCCCACAAGAATACATTCAATAAACTTGCCATCTTTTCCTTTAATATTGTATCTTTGCTGTAATTGTTCTCTGCTTTCATAGCTTTTATTCAAATCCTGAGTAAAAAAACTAATTATACTTGGCTTATCCTCTTCTTTTACGAAACATATAAACTGCTCTAATTCATAATTTTTAACATCGAATTCTTCAATAAAGTTCTTTATCTTATCGTCAATTATCAATGTACATTCAGACGGATTCCAAATCACTGCAATTCCATTTACATCTGTTGAATTAATTATTTCCTCATGATTTAACTTAAATTCCTCCCTGATCATATCAATACAATCCTTTGCATATCATCTATTTTAAGCTAATTTTCTTCATTTGCGTTCTTAGATTTTTTATCATTTACTAGTGAAACAATTAAAGCTGCTGTTGCTGCCATGAAGGTGATTATCTTCCCGGTTTTTTTCAAATTCATATTGCATCTCCTCCTTCTTTTTGAAAATTAATCATATAATTCTTTAATTTATTTAAACTGGTTTTCTGCTTCGTTATAATTATATCCAATACTTTTTAATCGATTTATTATTCCTTCTTCTGATAACTCTAAATCGTCACAAAGAAGGTTTAATGAACTATATTGGTCTCGTAATTTCATATTAACTATACTCAATAAAATATTTGGATCAATTTCATTTATAGTATCATTTGTCATTCTTATAATCTTCCTTTTTCATCATATATAACTAATTATAATATAACATAGACTCTCATGTTAATAAATACTTTTAATTCATGCCAATTTATTATTCTTCGTCATAAAAATCTAAAAATGAGTATTTTTTTTCACCTTTCTGCCATCCTAGTATTGAATCCATACTTACATTTTCTGCCGCTTTAAATATAGATTTCTCTACACCACTAAAATTCTTCTTCAATTCCTTGATTAATTCTTTTATTTCATATCTTTTATTTCCTATTTTCTCAGCTGCAACCATGCATGCACAATTAAGCGGCCATATACCACTATTATTTATAAACTTCTTTATATAATCTTCTTCAATAAAGTACATGGGTCTAATTAACTCTAGGTTTTCAAAATTCTTTGATTTTAATTTAGGTAACATAGTTTTAAAATTACCCCCATATAATATATTTAACATAGTTGTTTCAATTACATCATTATAATGATGCCCTAACGCAAGTTTATTACACCCAAACTCTTGGGCTTTTGCATAAAGTGAACCTCTCCTCATTCTAGCACATAAATAGCAAGGATAATCCTTAGCCATTTTATCAACTACTTCAAAAATTCCCGAATCGTACATTTGAATTGGAATATTCAAATATTCACAATTCTCAATTAATAAGCTCTTTATATCTGGATGATACCCGGGGTCCATTGCTAAAAATACTACTTCAAATTTAACTTGACCATGTTTTTGCAATTCTTGAAATAACTTTGCCATAAGTATACTATCTTTTCCTCCTGATATACCTACCGCAATTTTGTCACCTTCTTCAATAAGATTATATTCCTTTATAGCTTTTACAAATTTTGACCAAATATGTTTTCTATAAGTCTTAACAATACTTCTTTCAATTTCAGCTAATGGTTTTTTTTCTCCCTCCGGTATGATCCTTGGGCAACCTTTTCCTGCGATTGTACTCATTATTTTCTTCTCCTCATTATCTAATAGCATTTGGTAATGCTGCATATTCTATATTAACTTTATATTTCTTTCCCTAAAAAGTTTATAATGAACACATAAGATTTACAAGTATTTTATTTATATTATTAGTACACATTTTATAGGTCATTTTTATTTTTTTAATACAAAGCTATTTAAGAAATAGTATTTATTAATTCTTCTGGGTTTTCGCTCATCATTAAAGTCGACATTAATGCAACTCCCTTTGCTCCCGCTCCCAATACTTCCTTGTAGTTGTCTTCTCCGATACCACCAATTCCAATTATAGGAATATCTATTTTTTTAGCAAGAGCATCTATCTCTCGAAGGCCTCTAGGTTCAAGACCCTTTTTACAATCGGTTTGAAATACGTGTCCATAAATAACGTAATCTGCTCCTAATTCATAAGCACGTAAACCTTCTTCGTAACTATGGATTGAAACACCAATTAGTTTATATATTTTATAATTATTCCCCTTAGCTTCAAAATTATCCACTTTCTGATTTGCTAGTTTTTTTGAGCATTGCTCTATGCTATTAGCTACAGCTATAAAATTATTAAATGATAAGTGAACTCCATCTGCATCAACTTTTCTAGCTACATCAATATTTGAATTTATAATTATTTTTATATTTGTATATTTCAGTCTCTCCCTAACCATTAAAACTAAATTCAATAATTCCTCTTCCCCTAAATCTTTTTCCCTTATTATTAAGTAGTCTAATTTTGATTTTGCTATTTTACTAATTTGATCATAAAAATCCTTGCAAAGCTCCCTATTTGTTATTCCCACCTTAATCATACAAATACCTCCAAATTGTTCTTAAACATCACATTCATCCAGAATCAATCTAAGAGCCATATTAGCTTCATGACAAGCTGCAATACCAACTCTAGGAGCCATTAATCCTTCATTTATTTTAGCTTCATTCTCAAAATCGCCACACATATATAGCCTTGAATTTATTTTTTTACTAACTATTAAATTATTAGAATAATATCCAGCCATTCCTGACGCTGAGACTATTTTAGGTTTTTCAGTTTGAAGCAATACTTCTCTAACTATCATAGCTTTATTATCTGCCCCATCAAATGCTTCAATAACAATATCCATATCTTCGAATAGTTCTTTAATATTGTCCTCAGTTACGCGAGTATCAATATTATTCACCTCTATAAATGGATTAATATCTGAAAGAATATCTTTTAAAGCATCACATTTCTTCATTCCAATATGTCTGATAAAATATTGCTGACGATTTAAGTTACTAGGTTCAACCACATCAAAATCAATTATCTTAAGGTATCCAACTCCAATTCTTCCAAGTGCCAGTGCTACTGTAGAGCCAAGTCCCCCAAGTCCAGCAATAGCTACTCTAGCTTTTTTCACCTTTTCGTGAACTTTTGGAGTATGCCTGCTTACCATTAAAGCTTCAAGTTCTTCTTTTTTAGGAATCTCTCCTCTTTTAATTAAAGTAACTTTATCCCCTTCATTCAAAGTATAATCCGCTTTAATAGGGAAACCATTTAATATAACTATATCTGCATCACTTTTTAGTTTTTCTCTAACTTTAAAAGCTGTTACCTCATTATCTAAAAATACTTCTTTTTCATTTACTAAAATCCTCAAATTACTATCCCCCATCTTATAAAATTTAATACTAAAAAAGACTCACCCTTAAGGCAAGTCTTACAAAATTCTGTAATTACTTATCAAAATTTAATAAATAACACAATTTTATTGCTTCCCTACGGTGGTATTAGCCACATCAGGTCAAAAGAGTTAAAGCAGATACAGCCTCTCTCAGCCAACTTAAATTGGCACCCCTAGCCTTTATTATATTATTCGGTTTTCATAACAATTCCATGTTAACACTTTTTTGCTAACAATTCAAACTATTTATACATTAAATACTTTCATAAATATTACCATTAGCACTAATAGAATAATTTGTAATAACAACATTTATAGTTCTTTCTTAACATCTTATGATTTCCTTATTTTTATATAAAGATAAGTTAAAGGTACTATCAAATACATAATTCTTATTTATAATAGATATTAATAAGAACTAAAAACACTTTACGACTAATACATAATAAAATTATGGATGGTGATTATAATGATTGAACGTAAGAAATTATATAAAGACGTTTCAAGACGAAAAATATCAGGTGTGCTTGCAGGATTCTCTGAATATATTAATGGAGACGTAACCCTAATTAGAATATTATTTGTATTGCTAACTACACAATTTTTTACTATTTGTGTCATCACTTATTTTATATGCGCAATTATAATGCCAGATAAGCAAGATATATTCAACAATCCCAATGAATACTAATTCTAATTATTTCAATTAATAATATAAAATTAATATTGAACAAATTTTTTAAAGTGATAAAATACTACTTGTCGGTATTTCTTTGAAAACTGAACGGAAACTTATATGTAATATAAATTTTCCCGAATTATATCCATTTATCAAGGAATAAGAACGGAGGTATTTTATGGAGAGAAATCAAATTAAATCTAACTTTTCAGTTAGACAAATAACAATGGTTGGAATGCTTTCTGCGATTTCAATTTTTTTAGGACTAACTGGTCTTGGATTTATTCCAATTCCACCAGTAAAAGCCACAATAATGCATATCCCAGTAATTATAGGTGCAATTGTTGAAGGTCCTGTTGTAGGAACACTTGTTGGTCTAGTCTTTGGTTTATTTTCAATGTATCAAAATTTTACTGCTCCAGGTCCAACATCATTTATTTTTTGGAATCCCATTATTGCATTAGTTCCTAGAGTATTAATTGGAATTGTAGCTTACTATGTATACTTACTTATTAAAAATAAACTAAAAAATCAAAGTATTAGTATTGCTATTGCATCCATTTGTGCAACTTTAATTAATACTATTGGAGTTTTAGGCTTAACCTATTTATTTTACTTAGAGAAATATTCGGCGGCTCTTGGGATGAATCCTCAAACTGCTGGAGCTGCAATTGTAACACTTGGAATTACACACGGAATTCCTGAAGCTATAGTAAGTGCGGTAATTTCAGTTCCAATAATAATTGCCATGTTTAAAATGAAAAAGTTTTAAAATAATATTTAATAAAAAATGCTCCTAAAAAGAGATAGCTTTATTTTAAGCTGTCTTTTTATGATTTATACCATTAAAAAATAAATATTATTTGATTATTGAAACTTTAATAATATTTGATTATAATAAAATTATCCACAGAAAATATATAGTTATAAAATATTTACTGTGGATATTTTAATAATCCAAAAATGAGTGATTACTCACTTAGATATTTAAAGGGAGGTGTTCTTGTGGAAAAAACTATTTTAGACTCTACTTGCATTAGAATTCAACATGTTAATAAATCTTTTGGAAAAAAACAGGTCCTTTTTGATATAAGTTTAGATATACCCTATTCTCAAATTTTAGGGTTATTAGGTCCTTCTGGGTCTGGAAAATCAACACTCGTAAAAATGATAGCAGGTATTGATAGCCCAACTAGTGGTTCTATCCATTTATTAAATACGAAAATGCCTGAACTTTCAATTATGGATAAAATAGGTTACATGGCTCAATCTGATGCTCTATATAACGAGCTTACTGCTGAAGAAAATATGATTTTTTTCTCTTCTATGTACAAGCTTAATAGGTCTAAGCAAAAGCAAAGAATTTCCGAGGTTATGGAACTTGTAAATTTATCAGAACATTTAAAAAAGCAAGTTAAACAATATTCTGGTGGAATGAAACGACGGTTATCTCTTGCAATTGCACTGGTCCATGAGCCACCCGTTCTAATCTTAGATGAGCCAACTGTGGGTATTGATCCTGTTCTTCGAAAATCCATATGGGATGAATTATATAAATTAAAGAATAATGGCACTACTATTATAGTTACAACTCATGTAATGGATGAAGTTGAAAAATGTAATAGTCTTGGAATGATTCGCGATGGCAAACTAATAGCAATCGGATCTCCAGCCCAAATTAAAAAAGATTCAAACTCAAGTACTATTGAGGAAGCATTTTTATATTACGGAGGTGCATCTAAATGAGGGTAAAGGCAATTATGGTTAGAATCTTACTTCAACTTGCCCATGATAAGCGTACTATTGGACTGATGATTATGGCGCCAATATTAGTGTTAACTTTAATGTCATTTATCTTTGATGGTTCCGATTATCATCCGAAAATCGGAATAGTTAATGCTCCGATTAGCTTAGTAAATAAGCTTGAAGACAAGGATGTAGTAGTTATTCGCTATACTGAAAATGACGCTTATGATGCACTTAAATCTTCAAAAATTGATGCACTTATAAATTTTGAGAATGGAATTCCCAAAATAACATTAGAAGGCAGTGACCCAAGTAAGAGTCAGGCTTCTATAAAGCTTATTCAAGGTGCTACTCAGCAATTAACTTCAAACCTAAAATTAGATATTACTTATTTATATGGCTATGAGAATATGACTTCCTTTGATAACTTTGGTCCTATACTCATTGGATTCTTTGTATTCTTTTTTGTCTTCTTAGTAGCAGGAGTATCATTTCTTGGTGAACGTACCTCCGGTACTCTTGAGAGAATACTTGCCACCCCTCTTCGAAGATGGGAAATTGTTTTAGGTTATGTTCTTGGCTTTGGTGTCTTTACTATAATACAATCTGCTCTTATTGCATGGTATTCGATTAGCATTCTTAATATTATGATGATAGGTTCATTTTCACTGGTAATTCTCATAACGATATTAACTGCTATGGTCGCTCTTACAATAGGTACTTTTATATCTGCATTTGCGAATAATGAACTTCAAATGATTCAATTTATACCAATAATTGTTGTCCCACAGGTATTTTTCTCAGGACTTTTTGATTTAAGCACCATGTCACCTTGGCTGCAATCTTTGGGACATTTTATGCCTTTATGGTATTCAGCAGATGCTTTAAGAAATATAATGATACGCGGAAAAGGTTGGAATGATATTGCATTTGATGTTTTAATATTAATATTAATTTGTGTATTCTTTATGATTTTAAATATATTAGCTCTGAAAAAATATCGTAAAATATAATCAAATCTGGAGGTGATCAGTTTGTCACAAAAAAAATCATTAAAAGAACTAATTTTACTAGATAATGATATGACCGAAAAACAAATAAATATACTTAGCGCCGCTGTAGAACTATTCTCAGAAAAAGGCTATGAAGCTACCGCTACAAGTGAAATTGCTAAAAAAGCCAAGGTTGCAGAAGGAACTATTTTTCGCTATTACAAAACTAAAAAGGACCTCTTATTTGCTATTCCTGCTGCTTTATCTAAAGCATCATTATTTGAAGTCTTTATAAATGATTTTAACGAAATATTAAATGAAGAACATGAAACTTTTGAAGTATTCTTAAGGAAAATAATTTCCAACAGAAAAAAATTCGTTTCCGAAACAGCACCAATCTTGAAGGTAATAATTCAAGAAATACCATTTCATCCTGAACTAAGATACAAAATCTTAAACACTGTAGTTTTACCAGTTGTAAATAAAAATATTTCTGTTATTGATAAATTTAAGAAACAAGGCGTACTTTCAGATATACCAAGCAGCACAATTATTGACCTAATAGGCACTTCGATTTTTGGATACCTTTTTTTACATTATATAGCTCTACCTGAATTAAAACAAAATGAAGAAGATTTTGAATATTTAATTCAGTATATTATGAATGGAATCTGCAAAAACAATTCTTCAAGGAATGTAATTACATAAAATTGTTTTATAAAAATAAGAATGAACTAGTAAAGGGTGATTATATGAAAAAATTATTTATGTGTATTTGCAGTCTAACTGTTTTATTATTAACTACTGGATGTTCATTTAATTCCAATACATTGACTTTAGAGGGGGATATTCAAAATAATATTATACCAGCTACTACAACAGTTTCAGGAAAAATCATAGAAATGAAAAAACAACAAGGTGAAGCTGTTAAAAAAGGTGATATCATTGCTGTAATAGATAATACTGGACAAAAATATTCTGTTGATCAAATGCAAGCACTTGTAAATATGAAAAAAGCAAAACTTGATGAATTAAAGGCAGGAAATCGTCCACAACAAATAGATCAAGCTGAAGCACAAGCCCGTGCTGCAAAAGCTCAGTTAGATCTTTTGAAGGCTGGAAACAGAAGTGAGCAAATAGAAGAAGCTTCCATTGAAGTCTCAATTGCAGAATCTGCCGTGAATTCTTCACAAAAAACCTACGATAATGTTAAAGAGCAATATGATAATACTTCTCAATTATATGATAGTGAAGCTGTATCCAAAAGTACCCTAGATGATGCAAAATTAAAGTTAGATACAACTGCAGATCAACTTTCTTCCGCAAAGTACAAGCTTGAAAGTGCCAAGGAGCAGTTAAAATTATTACAAGAAGGTTCTACTACCGAAGCTATTGATGCCGCACAAGCAAATTATGATGCTGCAAATGCCCAATTAGATTTATTAAAAAGTGGCGCAACTACACAAACAATTGATTCGGCGCAGGCAGATTTAGATCAAGCTACTGCACAATTAAATCAAGCTAAAAACACTTTGGATAACTGTAATATAGTTGCATTAAATGATGGAATAATAATAAGTAAGAACTTTGATTTAGGCGACGTAGTTAGTACAGGCAGTGATATTGCAGATATAGCTGTTTCAAATGATCTATACGTTCTCTGCTATATACCTGATGAATATTTGGATAAAATTTCTTATAATCAATCATTAAATGTTATGACCTCAACAGGTGCTCAAAGCGGTACAGTCAATTATATTGCCTTGAAGCATGAATATACACCTAAAGATAAACAATCAACTTCTGATAGCAAGCATATAGCTACTAAAATTAAAGTAGCTATAAATGATGAAGATGGCAAACTAAAATCTGGCATGTCCGCAAAAGTCGATATTCCTATCAAATAAACTTTATAGATATCCAACATTATAATATAAAAACCTATAAATAGTGTGATATTTATAGGTTTTTATAGTGTAATTATTTAATTTTAATTAAACTGGTTTTATAATTATTTCTTCATTGAGTCCATCTATAATAACTTTAGACCCATAACCCAACTCACCTTTTATAATCATTCTCGCAAGCCTATTTTCTAAAGTGTTTTGAATATATCTTTTAAGAGGTCTTGCTCCGTAAACCACATCATAACCCTCTTTTGCCATTATTGTCTTAGCTTCATCTGTAACTTCTATTTCTATATTCTTATCTTTTAGTCTCAAATTCACTTCTCTTAAGAATATATCTATAATTTTCTTAAT
The DNA here is from genome assembly GCF_002760435.1 of Clostridium sp. LS. Lineage (GTDB taxonomy): Bacteria > Bacillota > Clostridia > Clostridiales > Clostridiaceae > Clostridium. The sequence goes on along the minus strand of NZ_AUUU01000085.1, from coordinate 16,020 downwards.
TCCAGATTCAGATAATGGTTTAAACATTATAGTATCATCAACTCTGTTCAAAAATTCTGGTTTAAATCTTGATTTTAAAGCTCCCATTACTCTTATCTTAATATGGTCTTCAATTGTACCTTCGTTTTTATTTTCGAGCAAATACTCGCTTCCAATATTTGAAGTCATAATAATTATAGTATTTTTAAAATCTACAGTTTTTCCTTTATTATCAGTTAGCCTACCATCATCTAATATTTGAAGGAAAATATTAAATACGTCCTCATGTGCCTTTTCAATTTCATCAAATAAGATTACACTATATGGGCTTCTTCTCACGGCTTCTGTTAATTGTCCTCCTTCATCATATCCTACATATCCTGGAGGCGCTCCAACTAATCTTGATACCGAATGCTTCTCCATATATTCAGACATATCAATACGAATAATATTTTCTTCAGAGTCAAATAAATTTCTGGCTAATGTCTTAGCAAGTTCTGTTTTTCCAACCCCTGTAGGTCCTAAAAATATAAATGATCCTATTGGTCTATTAATATCTTTAAGTCCTGCTCTAGCTCTAAGTATAGCATTGGTTACAGCTTCAATTGCTTCTCCTTGACCTATTACCCTAGTACCCATATCTTCTTCTAATCTTAAAAGTTTTTCTCTTTCTCCTTCAAGTAGATTAGTCACTGGTATTCCAGTCCACTTAGAAAGTACAGCAGATACTTCTTGTTCAGTTACCTCTTCTTTTAGTAATGCGCCTTCATAATTATCTCTTAATTCAATTTCTTTTTGTTTAATTTTTTCTTCTAATGAAGGAATTTTACTATATTGAATTTCAGCAACTTTATTATAGTCAAAGTTTCTTTGAGCAAGCTCTATTTCTCCTCTAGCATTATCTAATTCACTCTTAAGTGTTTTAATTTCAATAATTTGTTCTTTTTCTTTTGTATATTTTGCTGTCATCTCATCATTTTTTTCTTTTAGTTCTGCTAATTCTTTTTCAAGATCTTCTAATCTATTTTTTGATCCTTCATCCTTTTCTTTAGCCAAAGCTTCCTTCTCTATCTCTAACTTAAATATTTTTCTTCTAATAACATCAAGTTCTGTAGGAAGAGAATCAATTTCTGACCTTATCATGGCTCCAGCCTCATCAATTAAGTCAATTGCTTTATCAGGCATATATCTATCTTGGATATATCTGTCTGAAAGCTTTGCCGCTGCAACTATTGCTGAATCGTGAATCCTAATACCATGATGAATTTCAAATCTTTCTTTCAATCCTCTAAGTATTGCTATTGTATCATCAACAGTAGGTTCATCTATAATTACTGGTTGAAATCTTCTTTCTAGGGCTTTATCTTTTTCAATGTATTTACGGTATTCATCAAAAGTTGTAGCTCCAATACAATGTAATTCCCCTCTTGCGAGTAGTGGTTTAATTAAGTTCCCTGCGTCCATAGCTCCATCAGTTTTACCTGCTCCAACTATAGTATGAATTTCATCTATAAATAATAATATTCTTCCTTCACTACTTTGAACTTCTTTTAAAACCGCTTTTAATCTTTCCTCAAATTCTCCTCTATATTTAGCTCCTGCAATTAATGATCCCATGTCTAGTGCAAATATTATTTTATCCTTTAATCCTTCTGGGACATCTCCTCTTACTATTCTTTCAGCCAAACCTTCTATAATTGCTGTTTTACCAACACCTGGCTCACCAATCAATACAGGATTGTTCTTTGTTCTTCTAGAAAGAATCCTAATTGTTCTTCTTATTTCTTCATCTCTTCCTATAACGGGATCAAGTTTATGCTTCTTTGCAAGTTCAACTAAATTAGTTCCATATTTAGCAAGTGCATCATAAGTTCCTTCTGGATCTTGAGTTTCAACTCTTTGGCTTCCTCTAACCTCTGAAAGAACCTTCAAAAAGCTATCTCTAGTTATATTATATTGTTTCATTAGCTTTGAAACCTGGCTATTACTATCCACATCCATAATAGCCAGCATCAAGTGCTCAACGCTGATATAGGAATCTTCAAATTGCTTTGAAATATCTTCAGCTTTAATTAAAACTTCCTCAATCTTTCTAGTAATATATACATTTTGTGCACCTTCTCCTAAAACCTTTGGCATTGAATCTAGTTCTTTCTTTATTGAATCTTTTAAAATCTTTGTATTTATGCCCATTTTAGTAAGAATATTAGGGACTAATCCATCCTCTTGCTCTACTAGAGCTGAGAACAGATGAATTAAATCTATTTGCTGATGATTAAATTTTACTGCTGTAACATTTGCATCATTTAATGCTTGTTGAACTCTTAATGTCATTTTATCAATATTCATACTTACTCCTCCTAAATTTATATAATTTATCTTTTCAATTACTGAGTCCAGATAAATATTATTTTTATAACCTAAATAATTCCTCTTTACTATATAATAATACATAGGTCAAAGAAAGTCAAAGTTTATTTTAATATTTTTTAATCTTTTTATTATGAAAAGATTTATTTTAAATTTAGCTATTTTGTAGTAAAATGGTAGTATACATTTTTAATGTTATCTGGCTTACAATATTTATACATTGAAAATATAAAACTTTTAAAAGAGGTGATGTTATGAAAATAAATTCTATTATTAAACCAAATTTTCACACTATTAATGTAAACGATACTATAAACAAAGCTCTAGAATTCATGGACAACCTTAATATTAATGGTATGCCAGTAGTGAACGACGATAATACCCTCGTAGGAATGGTTGTTAAAGCCGATATATATAGATTTATGATACAGCCAGGTCATTATGTTAGCTGCCCAGTTGAATGGGTTATGTCTAAATCAGTAATACTTGCACAATCTGATGAAGATATAACAACTGTAGCGCAAAGATTAAGAAAGAATAACATTATAGCTATGCCTGTAATGAAAGATGAAAAAATTATAGGTGTAATTAATATTGAGGAATTACTAGACTACTTTCTTACTGAAGAGTAATTGATGTAAATAAACAACGTGAAAACTTAACTTTAGATATAGCTCACCGAAATGAGTAAAATATTTTTGTTCCAGTTTCGTTAGGAATTTGATGGATGATTCTAAGACCAAAAGTTGTACCCAAAATGCTAGCCTCAAAACAAGTTTTGAACTAGCATATTTGGAACAACTTTAAGTCCAAGAATCATAACCATCAAATTCCTAACGAAACATTCCACAAAAATATTTTACTCATTTCTAGTAGAGATATATTTAAAAGTATAAGTTAAATTCACAGTTTTTTTATATACATATTTAATTAATAAGTAAAGAAAAATAGAAGTACGCATGTTTTATATTTATACTTCTATTTAACAATTAATTTATATTAAATTTTTTTATCTACCGCTAAAGCTAAGTTAAAATACTTTAGCGAATCTGCTGTGGCTCCAAGCTCGTAATATAGCTTTCCCATATCTATATATCGTTTTTTTCTTTCATCCCTTGTCCCAAATTTAAATAATGAATCTAAAGACAAATTCATATATTTTTCTGCTTCTGCATATCTATTTAATTTTTGAAGGATAGTCCCTTTAAAATAATATGCTTTTTCTATTAACTTTATATTATCAGTAATTATCGCTAAATTAAGTGCTTCTTCAGTAATTTTATAAGCTATTTCATATTCAAAGTTATCTATTAATATTTTAGTACAATAATTCAAGAATTCTACATTCTTCTCTACATTATCTCGAGGAAATATTTTTATTCCTTCCTCAATTTCTAAAATTGCTTTTTCCTTTTCTCCTACTTCAAAATAATATTTACCATAATTTCCATGGGATAATGCTAATGAAATAGGGTTATATTTTTGACATTCAAAAGCTTTCTTCTTATACTCATCAACACAGTCCCTTTTCAGCTTAATACACACAGCGGCATAAATATGATATATTTTCCCCTTATTTTCATCTGTCTTAAGGTTTTCAACATATTCAATAATTTCTGATAAAATACTATATGCTTCTTCTGATTTTTTTATATTTTGATAGCACAATGCTTCGTTATAACCTATCATACAATATTCAATATTATTAAGACCATCTTCTTTTTGCTTAAACATTTCTCTAAGCTTACTGTAATAAGAAATTGCTTCAATATACTCTCTATTTTGAGAAAGATATCTTGCCATATCCTTAAAATATACAACTGTATTTTCTTCTGTATTATTTCTTTGATATAAATCATAATATTGAGAAACAATTAATTGAATATTCTCTCCCTTATTTCCCTCTACATAATATGAAAATAATATATGTATTAATTCAAACGCTAAATCATAGTATTTATACTTGATTGCATAATTTAAATTATCCTTCAATTTATTTTCTGATTCACTATCACAAGAAATATTCATTTTTATCATTTTTAAATTATTAGATATTTGTTCATAAACATCTTCTACTAAATAATCTAGATCTATTTCAATCTTTTCTGATATATATTTCAATAATTCTTTATCAGCTTTTATTTTTCCATTTTCTATGCAGCTCATTTTTGCGATCGAAATCTTACTTCCACATAATTCTTTTAACGTAATACCTTTAAATATTCTAGCCCTTTTTATTTTTTCTCCAGTAGACAGTATTTCCAAAATATATCACCCATTTACTATATTTATTTTTAATAATTTTGTGCTTCATCAAATAATCTAATTCCTTGATTTAAATAATATGAAGCTTCTTCTTCCTCTTTCTTATCCATAAAGTACTTTCCAACTCTCATGGCTAGTTCCGCTGCTTTTGCTAATCTTCCACTATTTTTTGCTAATATATACGTATCAATCAATACATTTTCCGCTTGCTCTAATTTATCATCAATATTAAACATGGTATACTTAATTAATTTGCATTCTATTTTCCTATCAATATCATTTTCTTCAATGCCACTTTCAATTTCTTTTAATATTTTGCTGCATTGTTCAGTGTTCTTTAACTTTAGATGGCATTTACAAAGATCAATTAATATGTCATTTATGTATCCCACATGGTTCTGAGCACTAACACTTTTAGATATTTCATAGTGTTTAAGTGATTCATCTAAATCTCCTAGCTCAAAAAACAGCTTACCTAAATTATGTTCTATGTTAACTATACTCTTATTATATTGTATTTTCTTGTAAACTTCTAAAGTTTTCTTTGAATACTTTATAGCATTTAGCAAATCACCTTTTTTATTAAAATCTTCAGCTAGACAGAATAAATTTTTTGCATAATCTTCATCATTGTATATTTGTTCAAATCTTTTTTTCGCCGAATAGGAATATTCTAAAGCTAAATCCAATTCTTCTATATCATAATATGTTCTAGCTATGTTATAATGTATTTCACCCATTAAGAAATCATCAACTATTTTGTTATCTTCATAAACTTTTTCTGCCTGTTTTAAATAACTGCTTGAAGAATGATATGCTTTTAATTCTAGAGCTATATTAGCTAAATTTAAAAAAGTTTTTATTATTTGCTCATGGTTGTTATTTTTAACAAAAATTACATTGGCAGATAAAAAAAACTTTTGTGCCATAGGAAAATCTCTTTTATACATATATGATTTTGCTGTTATAAAATATATCATTGCTTTACGATATTCTAAATTATATTTTTCGCAATAATATAAAGCATTATCAATATATCTCTGGCCCTTTTCGTAATCTCCCTGCAATATACATGATTCTCCTACTTGCTCATAGTAAAGACTTATCTTTTCAGCTTGGCTCTCCTCTGATTCCATCAAATATTCAACTGTAGTGTTAAGTGCATCTGCTAAATATTCTAATAAATCAACTGATGGATTTGAACGCCCTGATTCGACCAAACTTATTTGCCCTGGAGTTATTCTGTCTTTAGCTAAATCTTTTAAAGTCATGTTTAATTGTTTTCTTCTTCTTTTAATTTTTTCTCCTAATGATAGAATTTCCATCTTTTCAATCCTTCTCTATTCAACAAATTATTTAAATTAATTTATAATTTTTATTTAATTATAACATAAATTTATAAAAAACTGCATAAAAATATAAATCTACCCCATTTTTTATATAATTTAATTTTATTATCCATTTTTATGGATAAAATTATAGCGAAAATAAAGAAACATAAAAAGGCATGAACTATTTTCATACCTTTCATTTCTATTAGTAATATTCTTTTCGCAAAATTTTTTTCATTAATTATCCAATATAATTATCTTATCCAATCTTGTATTCCATGATAAGTAGATTCAGCCATATTTCTCATTCTTCTTCCTGCTCTTTTCATTGTCCTTTGAGTTCTTCTATCATAGTATGGCATAACAGCCATTTCAACAGCTACTCCTATTAGTATTCCTGCCATCATACCTTTTGAAAATCTTTCCATAATCAACACCTCTTTAACATAATTTATTTTATACAAGTAGATTATGCAATAAACAAAAAGTTATCCAAGTTAATTTTTTCTATATATGCTATAGATGCCTAAAGTTGTACTATACTTACGGGGTAGCTTACCGAAATATTACTATTAATTATATTTGTGAGAATTATTTAATAAGTGCAAAATAAAATTCTCCTTCTCATCACTCGATAATTTTGAAATCACTGCTTTGCATTCATTTGCATTATCTTTATATAAATTTATAATCTGTTCAAATTTATTTTGATTAACAACTTCATTAACTTCTTCATTTCTGCTTATTTCAGAAGTTATATTTTTTATAATTATATTTTCCTCTGAGTTAGGCGCTAAACTTAATATCTCTGCTTTCACTTCATTATTAGAAACTTCTACACTATTTTTCTTCAACCATTTTTCAACAGTTTTATCAGAAGTTATCCCGAGACATTCTTTACATTTTTCGTCAACAAGTTCATTAAATAAGTCTCCCGTATGACTATCTACTTTAACAAATATAATTTCAATTCCAGAATTCATGAGTTCTTGCATCTTATTATAATATTCCGTAGATGATTCTTCTTTTCGCTCCCAAGCACCTGTTGCATGATGAGCTATACCTTCATAATCATGAAATAATACTACTTTAACATGTTTCTGCTTCAAGGCATACTCAACAGCTCTAATAGCGCCCTTCAGCTCCCCTGCAATTTGTCGAATATTCTTTTCAGATGTATCTTTTTCTGCTCCGCTTTCAATATACTCCACAACATTATTATTTACACATACTACTCCATAAGAATATCTTCCATCAGAAGAATTGTAGCTACCATCAACATAAGCATGAAGACAATCTTTAGGATAATTATCATCGCTCTTTTTTAGCATTCTATTTCCTTCATTTAGATATGCTTTGGCCTCATCCATACTTTCAAAACTTTTGTACTTAGCACCCTTTACCCCTTTGACATACGCTAAGCATTCAGCCCAAGTATTAACGATAGTATTTTCTATCTTTTTATTATTCTTTAAATCAAATCCATATTGTATCGCATAAATTTTTCTTGCCATTACTTTTATCCCTTCTTTTTAATTTCCATTCTATTATAATATATCTAATATAATAGTTGCTTTTATAGCATAGAGAGATCTTCGATTACTTCATATAATCTCTCTACATTTTTGGCTCCTGTAAAATTAATTAAATATTCGAATCCATTTTTTAATACTAAAAGTAAGTCATTTTTACCCTGCCAATTTTCTACTATTACTGACAATGGAACATCGTTAAGAATCTTATTCACTGCAAAAAATGCAACCCCAACATCATCAATAACTCCAATAAATGGTATACTATTTGGTATAATATTAGCAGGCACTGTTATATATGTTATTGCTGCTGCCATCAATATCTTAGTTTTTATAGGTACTCTTTTATCTTTAAGTAATCTATATATAAGCGAAACTATATCTGGAAGTATAAAAATATATTCCTTATACTTTTGTGCTCTTTCTGGGAGCTTATCTTCTAACACTTTTCTTCCTCTAGAATAATTATCTTCTATTTTATTTATTATTTCAAAATCAACTATTTCATCTTTTTCTTCCGTTGCTTTTTCTTCCGTTGCTTTTTCTTCCTCAATGTTTTTTATTAAGTTACCAGCTATTGAAATTTTAACCTCACTAGCTTCAACCAATACTTCAGACTTCTTCATATAAATCTCATCAATATTAAATTCTACAAACGGTACATCTTTGAGCAAAGTATTTACATTTACTGTAATTCTATCTCTATCACTACATATTCCATATTTATTAAATGCCTTACTTAGTTGCTTTAGCGTGAAACTTCTTAATATTCTAAGCATGCCCAAATTTAAAATTTTCATTTTAATTATTCTGGCAGTAATTTTATTATTTTCACATCCAATCAATTGAACCTTAACAAAAAAGTCCACATTAATTCCTTTTCTAAAACTACCTTCTATAATTATACCTTCATCTATAGCTACATTTTTAATATTTAAACCTTCAATTTTAACAAATTCATTTATAATGCTTAATAAATCGCTCCCTAATAACTTAACATTAACCCCTGATATGTTCATATATCATTCCCCTTTAAATAAATATTTATATAAGACACCTGAAAGAAAACAACAAATCTAAAATACCATGATTATTTCACCATGCAAAAAATTTAAATATATCCAAATCTTCTTCCTAAATATACTTAAAAGTATACATTATTCCAATAAATTATAAAAGATGTGTGCTATATATATTAGCTACACAAAAAAGAGAATACATATCTCTATATATCCTCTGCTTCTTCTATTTACAACCTATATATTTTATAATATTCAAGCTATTTATTATTTCGGTAAGTTACTACATAAGTCTAGCTTAAATGCTGTGCATCTATAAAAATATAATATTAGAATACTGGAATTACTGATCCATTATATTCTTTTTCTATAAATGCTTTTACTTCTGGTGAAGTCATTGCTTTTACTAAATCTTTAATTTTTTGTTGATCTTCGTTACCTTTTTTTACAACAACGATATTAGCATAAGGTTTAGCAGCTTCTGAATCTTTATCTTCAATAATTATAGCATCTTTTGCTGGATTAAATTTAGCTTCAATTGCATAATTTCCGTTTATTACAGCTGCATCAACATCATCAATTGCTCTTGGAACTGCTGCTGCTTCCAACTCTTTAATTGTTATATTTTTAGGATTTTCAGTAATATCTTTTTGTGTAATTAATTCACCATCTTTAACTTTTATTAAGCCTTTTCCTGCTAATAATTTTAATGCTCTTGCTTCATTTGATGGATCGTTAGGAACTGCAATAGTAGCACCGTTTTTGATTTCATCTAAACTTTTAACCTTCTTAGAATATAATCCCATTGGTTCTAAATGAATAGCACCTACTGAAACTAAGTGATATCCTTTTGAAGAATTTTGCTCATTTAAATATGGAGTATGTTGGAAGAAGTTTGCATCTAATGAACCTTCTTCTACAGCAGTATTAGGTTGATTATAATCATTAAATTCTGTTATTTCTACTTTATATCCTTCTTTTTCAAGTAATGGCTTAGCCACATTTACTATTTCTTCATGTGGTTTTGGTGTTACCCCTATTTTTATTACCTTATCTTCTTTTGATCCTGCATTTCCTGTATTAGATGCATTTCCGCATCCTACTAGTCCAAATGTAAGAACTCCTGCTAAAACTATTGATAAAATTGATTTCTTTTTCATGTTTATTCCCCCTATTTTGATAACTTATTATAAAAATAATTTCCTAAAACTTGTAGACCTTGTACTACTATAATTAAAACTAGGCATGTAACTACCATAAAGTCTGTTTGGAATCTTTGGTACCCATAGCTTATAGCTACTTGACCAAGACCTCCTCCTCCAATTGTTCCTGCCATGGCAGAATATCCTACGATGCTTATTATTGTAAGAGTAATTCCTGATGCTATTGAAGGAATGGCTTCTTTAAGCATAACCTTAAATATGATCTGAGTATTTGATGCCCCAAAAGATTTTGCTGCTTCAATTATACCTTTATCAACTTCTCTTAATGCTGATTCTATAATTCTTGCTACAAATGGCGCAGCTGCAATTGTTAATGGAACTATAGCTGCTTCTGTACCAATGGATTTACCAGCAATAAATCTAGTTAGAGGTATAATTGCCACCATTAATATAATAACCGGAAAACTTCTTAATATATTAATAATTAAATCCAAAACTGTATATACTACTTTATTTGGCTTTAACCCATCTTTTGCAGTAACCGTTAATATTATTGCAGGTATAAATCCTAAAATAAGTGAACCGATAGTTGAAGCAAAAACCATTTCCAATGTTTCTACTAAAGCTTTTATTATTATCTCATTCATTATTTAATCACCTCCAATAAAATATTTTTGCTTTGAAGGTATCCTATAACCTTATCCTTATCTTCTTCCTTAATATTTATTACAAGCCCACCTAATACTTCACTTCTAAATTTCTCAAGCTTTCCCCAAACTATCGAAAAGTCTATTTCTAGCTCTCTTGCCATTTTTGTTATAAGAGAATTTTCTGAAGAATCACTTGGGAAAAATAGTTTGATGTTAACTCCCTCTTCTGGTAATATTTCATCATCTTCTTCACCTAAGAATTTCTTCAAAGATTTTCCTGGCTTTAAGAACAAGTCTTCAGCTTTTCCTTCAGCTTTTATCTTTCCTCCATCAATTAACGCAACTCTCTCACATACTTCTTTTATTACCTCCATTTGATGGGTAACCATAACTATAGTTATTCCTAACTCCTTATTGATTTTAGAAAGTAGTGATAAAATATCTTTTGTAATTTTAGGATCTAATGCTGAAGTTGCTTCATCACATAATAATATTTTGGGATCCAAAGCTAATGCTCTTGCTATTGCTACTCTTTGTTTTTGTCCACCACTTAGTTCTGATGGTTTACTTAGTCTTTTATCTTTTAATCCAACTAAATCTAATAATCTTAATACCTTGTCTTTAATTTCATTTTTACTATATCCCCACACTTCAAGTGGAAGTGCTACATTATCAAAAACATTCTTTCTTTGCATAAGATTAAAGTTTTGAAAAATCATTCCCAAATCTTTTCTAAACTCTCTAAGGCTAGTACCATCTAATGAGGACACTTCTTTACCCATTACTTTCACAGATCCTCCATCATATGATTCAAGACCATTAATACATCTAAGTAATGTCGATTTTCCTGCACCGCTATGTCCAATTATCCCGTATATTTCGCCTTCTTTAATACTTATTGATACATCTTTTATAACCTGTGTTTCCCCAAAATTTTTCACTACATTTTTAATTTCTATCAAAACACATTTCCTCCCTTGATTTTGTTTTGCTAGTTTCCGGATAACTAAGGTACTCTAATTAAATAACTAGTTAATACCTCAAAACAAAAGCGCCAGAGAATAAATCTCCAGCGCATAAAACACCATTCAAATTTACTCTCTCATCTATCAGCTAAATGCTGCTGGAATTAGCACCATATAAATATTGGTGAATATCAATATTTAGGTTGCCGGGCTTCGCAGGGCCAGTCCCTCCGCCACTCTTGATAAGACATTAGATTATTTAATTTAGTTACTGATCTGATTATATTAACATTCTTTTCATTTGTCAATCTCTAAATAATAACCATAGCACCCATTTAATCCAAAGTATTATACTCGGATTACTATTATTATATATATTTGATGGTTATATTGCAAGAACTTTTTAATTTTTATATATAAATTTTAAAAAACATTCTCCACCGCTATTTAAGCTGCTTTCTTTTGATTAATACTATCTGTTATGACACCCCAATTATTTGAACATTCAGGTGAAATTTGTCCATGTTCCTTAATATAATTAGTCATTAAACTTCTAACTTGTCCGTCATCTCCTAAAGCTTTACCCGAATCATAAGTTACAATGCTTGGATCAGTATTACTTAATCCTGCGGCCTTCATGAAACCACCACCGCCATTGAATCTATAATTATTAATAGCTACAGTAAATACATCGCTATCTTTTACAGGTATTCCATTTACTTTTAAATTTTTTATTCTATTTCCAGAAATTACTCTTCTAGTTGTTTTATCTATTGTGCATGCTGGAGCTGTTAAATCTATATCATATGTTGCACCATATAATTGATCTAAATTATAATCTGGTATATTTAATACTGAATCTTTAACTGCAGCTTTATTACTACTATCTATTTGAGCATAGTATCTAACTGAATACTCCATCCAATCTTTAAGCTGTTTACCATTCATCTTTACACCATATAAGAAATTTTCAAAGGTATAAACTGACATCATATCCTTAATAGTTATATCTCCCTTTGGTATAAAAGCTGATGAACTTAAAGGAGCAGCAATAGACAATTGAGTTCCTGCAGATTCTTTTTGAACTTTGTTAATTAGCTCCATAATTGCTGTAGGCTGAGTTGTTTGTCCATTTCCAGTAAATTCTCCACTTGAAGTTCCGATTTTTGTGTCTACATACTTTAAAGTGGTATCTTGGTACGGCTTAATCAAACTCACTATTTCTGGATCTTCTGCTATACTCTTATCAATAGTAATATTCTTTGTTGATATTCCAGAAAGCTTACCATTTGAATCGATGTTCATATCAAATTCCGCTATGCCAGTTGCACCTTTTGCTGATTCAACTATTGGTACAACTTTTCCTTCTGGATTTTTTTTAGTTAAATCATTGACTTTTAAGTGAGTATGCCCTGCAACAATTGCATCTATACCACTTACCTGGGTTGCAATTGCATTAACTTGATTTTCAGGTAGAACATCTGCTTCTGATTCTTGCCCGCTATGAGCTGAAACTATAACAATATCTGCTCCTTTATCTTTCACTTCTTTAACCCACTTTTTTGCCTCATCTACAAGATCATTAAATTTTAATCCATCATAATGCTTTTTATCTTCCCAGCTTGGCACACACTTATTTTCCAATCCTATTACTGCTACTTTTACTTCTTTACCATTTATATTAAAGCTTTTTATTATATATGGCTGTACAAAATTAGTATTATCATCCTTGTAGACATTAGCTGCAAGAACAGATATTCCTTCAGTTTTATAATCTTTAATAATCCTATTTAGTACATCTAATCCGTAATTAAATTCATGGTTTCCTAAAGTCCATGAATCATATTTCATAGCGCCCATTACTTTTGCCATAGGATATTCTACGCTTTTATCCATAACATCATAATAGTAAGATAAAGGAGTACCTTGGATGGTATCTCCATTATCAATTAACATAACATTCTTGTTATTTTGCCTTACACTTTTTACATATGATGAAACCCTTGCTAAACCTTGACCTTTTTCTGTAGCTTTCCCTACGGCATAATCATAATCTAAGACAGTACCATGGACATCAGTTGTTGCCAATAATGTTATTGAACTCGAAGAATTATTAGCACTTGAAACATTACTTGAACTTGATGTTGATAAATTTATTATTCTTTCATTTACTTTGTTAGTAATCGTGTTTGCGCCATTTTTATCTTTATTCGTCTTACACCAATCTATAAGCGCATCTCTTACTAAAATATGAGTATCATTTGCCACATCCAATCCCCCATATTTTTTAAATGCAGTGAAAGAATCTCCTCCTTGAGCCACAAAGTCTGGGACTGCTATAGATAATTTTTCAGTATCACTAATAGCTGTTCCGTTTTCTCTTGTAATATTCTTAATTCTTTGTCCTGATGGAAGAGTTGAATCATATATAAACTTAACCCCTGATACCTGCATTCCTTTACTATTATCAGCAACACCTTGTTCTAAAGCTTCTTTTAACTCTGCTTTTGTCATATTTAACTTGTAAATTGTATTATCAAAAGGCATAAACTGCCACATAGTACCTACTGTAATATTACCTTGTGGTATATCTATTCTTAATCCCCCATTATTTTGAATACCAACATCAGCATTAACTGCTCCTCTCGTAACATCTGAAGCCCAGTTTCCTAAAACTGATGCTCCATAAGGAGAGACATTTAATTTTCTTGTAAGCTCATTTCCATTGTTATATCCAATAACCTCATCAGTTGTTGATTTTATTTCATCATTAGCCTTATTTACTATATCATCAATATTTTTATCTGTTTGAGGTTTTACAGCTTTATAGCCATTTTCATTATCCAATGCAATATAATTTGATTCAATTGTTGGAGTATCAAACTTCACTTTTTTATCTGAGGTAATATTAAACTTAGCGTCTATAAATCCTTTACCAGCTGAATTTCCAATATAAACAGGGATATTTGTGTTTTTCGCCATAGCTGAAGTTTTGGTATGACTATGCCCACCAAATACAGCATCTACATTTTGGAGCTTATTTGCAATATCAAATATTGGCCCAGTAGCATTATCACCGTTATCCCCTTCATGTACTAAAGCTAATATTATATCTGCTGATTTATTTTGTTTTAATTCTTTTGCAATAGAATTAACTTCACTAGCAACATCTTTAAATTCATAATCTTTTACGTATTTAGGCGATACAATTGTTGATGTCTCGGTTGTAATTCCACCTATAATCGCAATCTTTACTCCATCCTTTGTTATTATTTTATAAGGATCAAATACCCTTTTGCCTGTTGTTTTATTGTAAAGATTACTGCATACTATGGAATATGCTGCACCTTTCATAGTTTCATTTGTAAGAGTATCTAACCCCCAATCAAATTCATGATTTCCAAGGGTTGTTACTTCCATTCCAATCTTAGACATGACTTCTTGGACTGGAATCCCTTTCATAATATTTGAAATTGCAGAGCCTTGATATAAATCTCCTCCTCCTAAAATTAGCGTTTTATCAGGATTAGAACTTTTTATTTTATTTATTCTATCTGATAAAACTCCAGCTACTGGTTTTCCTGATGCATCATTTAAAGCTCCATGAAAATCAGTTATTTCAATGATATCAAAAGTTTTATCACTTTCCGCAGCATAACCTGTTACTGAAATTGTAGTAAATAAAGTTATGGTGAAAAATAGACTAGTTAAAATCGATATAACTTTATGAACTTTAAATATTTTCCTCATAATAAATTTCCCCCTAATTAATAATTCATCTTTTTACATATATTTACTTATAATAAATTATATACCATACAATAATGTAATTCTATAGCTTTCCCATTTATGATTTTTAAATTATTGTTAAGAGTTTATTAAACAGTATAATAATTAATTCATTCAAACAAAAAACTACCAAAAATATTATTCATACTTTTTGGTAGCTTAACTTACTAAAATTTATTTCGTTCTTTTATTGCCCTATCCATATCTCTCTTATGAGCTCTTTCTAACATAGAATCTCTCTTATCATAATTTTTCTTACCTCTACATACTCCAAGTGCAACTTTAACTTTACCCTCTTTTAAATACAAAGATAAAGGTACTAAGGTATATCCATCCTGAGATACTAATCCATCAAGTCTTCTTATTTCATCTCTATGAAGTAATAATTTTCGTTCTCTTAATGGATCCACATTAAAAATATTTCCCTGTTCATATGGAGAAATGTGCATATTTTTTATGAATATCTCACCGTTATATATATCAGCATAGCAATCTTTAAGATTAACTCTTCCATTTCTTATTGATTTAACTTCTGTGCCTACTAAAACTAATCCAGCTTCCATTGCTTCTTCTACAAAATAGTCATGTCTTGCTTTTCTATTTTCAGCCAATGAATTTTCATTTCTTTTTCTTGCCATTTAATCACCCTTATTAAGTTAACAGTTAACAGTTAACAGTTTATATTATAAAATTATATTATATATATCTTTTCAAATCAATAAGTTAAGATGAACAGATTAGGCACATGAAAAAAAATAATAGACCAAAGATGCGATAAAAAGTTCTTATTTACAGCATAGCTGCTTTTTTATATGTGCATATTTCGTCTTAAGATAAGTTCAACTAATTCAGTTGGAATGTAAAATTCCAACTGAAAAGTTTCACTTTATGTCAGACAAGGAAGTAAATTCTGCTCATAGCGGGCCTATTAGCTGAATTTGCTGACGCAGTATGACG
>NZ_AUUU01000084.1 GCF_002760435.1 Clostridium sp. LS | reverse complement strand
TAACGTGTGGCTTACTTCTTTCATACTTTGCTTTTGCCATTATAATTTTCCTCCCTATTATCTTGTAATAAACTTGGCCTAGTGTTTTGTATTTTTACTAATTGGAGCTCACAATCGGGATTGAACCGACGACCTCCACCTTACCAAGGTGACGCTCTACCGACTGAGCTATGTGAGCGTTCAAAAATTATTATGTTCTTTGATATACCAATTATAAAGTTTACTATCATTTTTTTTATTTGTCAATATAATTTCTCACTTTAAATCTAAGCATTTTTCTAATTTTCTTTTCACTCTTTGTAATGCATTGTCAATAGACTTTGAATGTCTTTCTAAATCACTCGCAATCTCTTGATAAGTTTTACCATCTAGGTATGAAGTAAGAACTTCTAACTCTAAGCCTGATAATACTTTAGAAATTTTTTCTTCAATATAGTCCATTTGTTCTTTACTTATCATTAATTCTTCTGGGTCTGAAATCTTTAACCCAGCTAGCACATCTAAAAGAGTTCGTTCAGACTCTTCTTCATATATTGGTTTGTTTAGTGATATATAAGTATTTAATGGAATATGCTTTTGTCTTGTAGCTGTTTTTATTGCAGTTATAATTTGCCTAATTACACATATTTCCGCAAAGGCTTTAAATGATGTTGATTTTTCTGAATTAAAATCTCTAATGGCTTTATATAACCCTATCATTCCTTCTTGATAAATATCTTCCTTGTCCGCCCCAATCAAAAAGTATGATTTAGCTTTTGATTTTACAAAGTTTTCGTATTTTGAAATTAAATATTCTTGCGCTCTATTACTTCCATTCTTAGCTTGCGCAACGATTTCTTCGTCTGATTTATCTTTAAAATCTAAAAAACCCTTCAATTGCTTATTCTCAACTCTCTTCTGCATTAAACTGACAACTCATTTAAACAATTATAACCCAGTAAAAATAGGTTCGTCAACTGAAATTACTTGCTTCTTCTAATTTCTTCTAGCAATTTAGCTATCTTATCATCTATATTATCGCTTATACTGTTTTTATGTATGCTTTGATTTCTATTAGCTCTAATCTTTATAGATTTCTCTACCTTTAGCATCTCATTATAAAATTCCAATGACGACATTCTAACTGCACCTCTCTGAAAAACAGTCTGCTGTTCTAAATTATCTGATGTTACAACAACTATTTCATGCTTTCTTCCCAATGCATTGACTTTTTTTTCAATATAACTATCTGCAGTTTCCCCGTCTTTTGTGAATATGACAGAAATATTTTTGTTAATTTCCTCTTTTTTTTCAAGGCTTCCTATAACTTTATGCGCATCAAATACCAATATTATTTTACAAGCTTTAAATACTCCATAATTATGTAACTTGTCTATTAAAGTTTGTCTTGCATCCTCAAAGCTAGATTCTTTTTTTTGTTTTAAATCTGGCCAACTGTTTATTACATTATAACCATCCACAAAAATAGTTTTCACGATATACCTCTTCCTATTTTAATCGTCCCTTTAAAACTTCATACATAATTATACCACCAGCTACTGAAGCATTTAAAGAGTTAATCTTTCCTACCATCGGTATTTTTATTAGCTTATCACACTTTTGCACTGTTAATTTTGAAATTCCCTTTCCTTCATTTCCGATTATAATTGCACATGGTCCGCTAAAATCAGTTTGATAACTATACTCTTCAGCTCTAATATCAGTTCCATAGACCCAAATACCCATTTGTTTTAATTCATCTATTGTTGAGTTTAAATTCGTTACTTTAGCTATTTTTACATGTTCAATAGCTCCGGCTGAGGATTTGTATACTGTCATACTAACAGAAGCACTTCTTCTCCTTGGAATTATGATTCCATGAACTCCAAATAATTCTGCTGTTCTTGCTATAGATCCTAAATTATGTGGATCTTCGATTTCATCTAGTATAACTATAAATGGGTGTTCTTTCCTTTCTTCTGCTAAGGCCAATATTTCTGATACCTCTGAATACTTAAATGGAGTTACCTTTGCTATTACTCCCTGATGTGTTTCTCCATTGCACATTGAATCAAGTTTTCTTCTATCTACTTCCTTTATTAGAACTCTTTTTTCTTTTGCTAAACTAACTATTGCATTTATTGAACCTTCTAATTTGTTATTGGATATATATAAGGTTTCAATTGTTCTATCTCCTTTTAATGCCTCAATCACTGCATTTCTTCCAATAACTATATCTTCTCTTTCTTGAAATTCACTTTCTTCTCTTTTATTTTTAACTTTAAACTGATTATCTTTTTTTTCTGTTCTAGACGTTTTTTCTTTCGGATTAAATTGTTTTGATTTTTCTTGCATTATATACCCTCCTTTGTAGCTTATTAAATTTATTTTATTATTTCAATACATTTATTAAATATAAAATTTAGTCTTTCCTTATTTCCTATTAAATATAAATATCCTATTAGCGCTTCAAAACCAGTTGCCATCCTATAATCTCTTACATCCGCATTTTTAGGGACTGTAGCAGATTTAGTGTTCCTGCCTCTTTTATAAACAGCATCTTCTTCTTCATCTAAAAATTCTTCTATCTCATGCATTACAAGTGCTTGGCTTTTTGCTTTAACATAACCAATTGCCTTAACATGAATTTTATTTGCTGACAATGCTGTATTTTCTGTTAATATATAGTTTCTAACAAAAACTTCAAACACCCCATCTCCTATTAATGCTAATTGGAGCGGATTTAACAATCTAGCTTCATCTTTTGAAAATTCCCTCATTCTTAAGTCATCCAGCATTTATATTTCTCCTTTTAAATAAGGGTTGCAAATTTGCAACCCTTCCTTATACTTAATCAATCTTTTTCCATCTTACCCCTTGAGGTGTATCTTCTAAAATTATATTTCTACTCTTTAAATCATCTCTGATTTTGTCTGCTAAAGCGAAATCTTTATTTTTTCTTGCTTGTTGTCTCTTTTCGATAAGCTCCTGAATTTCAGTTTCAAGATCTTTTTTCATATGACTTTGAAGAATACCAAGTGGTTTTCCTAATTCCCTTATTAGTTCATTTGCTTTGTCGCATAATTCAGCAGAAGAATTTATATCAACATTATTGTTAATATCTCTAGTTAAATCAAATAACACAGAAATTGCATCTGCAGTATTAAAGTCATCATCCATCTTTTCAATAAATCTATCTCTATACTTATCCAAAGACTTTAAGTATTTCAATTCTTCCTCATCTATTGCTTTTTTCTTAACTTCATCTTTTAGATTTTCAAGGTTATTTATGCAATTGTATAATCTCTCTATTGATGATTTCGCAGAATCTAAAAGTTCTTTAGTAAAGTTTATTTGAATTCTATAATGACCAGACAGCATTAGAAATCTTATTGAATCTGCGTCATATTCTTCAAGAATTTCTCTTGCTGTAAAAAAGTTATTCAATGATTTTGACATTTTCTTATTATCCACATTAACAAATGCTGAATGTATCCAATAATGCGCAAAAGGCTTACCTGTTACTGCCTCACTCTGCGCTATCTCATTTTCATGATGTGGAAATTTCAAATCCATACCACCAGCATGAATATCTATTGTATCACCTAATAATTTTTTTGCCATGCATGAACACTCTATATGCCATCCAGGCCTTCCAAGTCCCCAAGGACTTTCCCAGGCAGGCTCACCTGGTTTTTGAGCTTTCCAAACAGCAAAATCCATAGGATCCTTTTTTCGTTCATCAACAGATATTCTTGCACCTGCTTGTAGGTCCTCTAAATTCTGACCTACTAATTTTCCATAGCCGCTAAATTTTTTTGTGCTGTAGTAAACATCACCATCCACTTCATAAGCAAACCCGGCGGCAATTAACTCTTCAACAAATTTTATTATATCTGTAATATATTCTGTTGCCCGCGGATTTATAGTGGCCCTTTCTATCCTAAGTGCATCTGCATCTTGATAGTATTCTTTTATATATTTGTCACCAAGTTCCTTTACAGATACTCCTTCATCATTAGCCTTATTGATCATTTTATCATCTATATCAGTAAAGTTTTGAATAAACGTAACTTTATATCCTCTGTATTCTAAATACCTTCTGATTGTATCAAAAACAATAAATGTTCTTCCATTACCTATATGAAAGAAATTATAAACAGTCGGCCCACAAACATACATTTTAACTTCGCCTGGGATAATAGGGATAAACTCTTCTTTCTGCCTTGTTAAAGTATTATATACCCTCATTAATTTACCTCCTAAAGTTATTTTAGTTTCATATTATTTTTTTCAAACTCACCTTTTATTATATTACAAACATCATCTATTTTGATAACTTCCATTTCACCATCTCTAAGCTTAAATTCAACTTCTCCATCATTAATCTTTTTTCCTACAGTCACCCTCATAGGTATTCCCATTAACTCTGAATCCTTAAATTTTACTCCAGCCCTTTCATTTCTATCATCTAAAAGAACTTCTATGCCCATATTTAACAACTTTTCATAAAGTTCATTCGCAACTTTAGATTGTCCTTCATCCTTAACATTTACTGGTATTACTGAAACATGATATGGTGCAACAGATAAAGGCCATATTATACCATTCTCATCATGATGCTGTTCAATTATAGATGCCATTGTTCTTGTAACTCCAATTCCATAACATCCCATTATAAATGGTTTTTCTTTCCCATCTTCATCAATAAAGTTAGCATTCATAGCTTGTGAATATTTAATTCCTAGCTTAAATATATGCCCAACTTCTGTTCCTCTTGCAATAGTGATCTTACCACCACAAACTGGACAGCTTTCTCCTTCAGTTACATTTCTAAAATCTCCAACTACACCTTCAAAATCTCTTCCGTAATTTATATTCTCAAGATGATATCCAGTTTCATTTGCTCCAACAATAAAGTTATACATATTAGCTACTTCTTCATCTACTAATAACATATCAACTTTTATTCCCACTGGTCCTGCGAATCCAACTTCTGCCCCAGTTGACAATCTAACATCTTCATTACTAGCAAGTTCTAAATTAGTAACCTCTCCAATCGCATTACTTATCTTAACTTCATTAATTTCCCTATCACCTCTTACCATAACCGCCACTATTTTTCCGTCTGCATTAAATAAGATTGTTTTAGCAAACTTCTTTTCATTGGTATTAAAGAATTTAACTAGTTCTTCGATAGTTTTTACATTAGGTGTCTCTACTTTATTTATTTCTTTAAATTCTTGCTTCTCTTCTTTTTCTGCTGGAGATGTTGCTTTTTCAATATTAGCTGCATAATCGCATTTACTGCAAAATACTACGTCATCTTCTCCAACTTCTGATTTAACCATAAATTCCGCTGAATTTGATCCGCCAATAGCTCCTGAATCAGCGGCAACACATTTAGCATCTAATCCACATCTATTAAATATTTTAACATAAGCATCATGCATTTTATCATATGCTAAATCCAAACCTTCTTGATCCTTATCAAAACTATAAGCATCTTTCATTATGAACTCTCTTGATCTCATTACTCCAAATCTTGGTCTTCGCTCATCTCTATACTTAGTCTGAATTTGATATAGATTAAGAGGTAATTGCTTATATGATTTAATTTCATTTCTAGCTATATCAGTAAATACTTCCTCATGAGTTGGTCCTAAGCAAAAATCTCTTTCTCCTCTATCCTTAAGTCTAAACATTTCTGCACCGTATGCATCCCATCTACCTGATTCCTGCCATAACTCTGCTGGAATAATAGCTGAGGCTAAAAATTCTTGAGCTCCCGCTGCATTCATTTCTTCTCTAATTATATCTTCTACTTTTTTTAATACTTTCAACCCAAGTGGCATGTAATTATATATTCCTGCCGCCATTTTCTTTATCATTCCAGCTCTTAACATAAGCTTATGACTATCAATCTCTGCTTCTGCTGGTACTTCTCTTAAAGTTGATATTAACATATTAGACATCTTCATTTTGTACTTCCTCCTATTAATCTTGCTTATATTATATCCAGACTATTTAAATAAAACAGAATAAAATCTGTTATAGCACCTTATATATGGTTGCAAATTGATGTTATTAAGTATTCATTTCATAAAAACCGAACAACTTAATGACTTATTTAATTTTATAAAACAAAAAAAGTTCGCCTAATATATGCATTAGGGCGAACTTGTCTCGCGGTACCACCTAAATTTGTTCTCTAGTAATGATAACGGTATTAAACCGATAGTTTTTACCTATACTCAAAAGCTGGTTCAAAGTCTATTTAAAAGTCTTTCAGCCTAGGGACTTTTTCTCTTAATGGGCGACTTCTACTATTCTTCATCATCGTTTTAAAATCTTAATTTTATTTTAGTCTATTATAACTTCTCGAATTTCACATGTCAATATACTGTAATTGTACTATTTTTTCACTAAATATTTAGCTAAAGCTAAATCTTCAGGCGTTGTTATTTTAATATTTGTGTAATCACCTTCATAAATATAGACTTTATTTCCTAAATACTCAACTACACTAGTATCGTCAGTAACCACTATACCTCTTTTTTTAATCTCTTTATGTGATTCATATATCAGATCAAAATTAAAAGCCTGTGGCGTCTGAATTGCTACAAGATTACTTCTTATTAATGTTTCTACAGAGAAATTATCATCACCCTTAACCTTTATAGTATCTTTTGGCATAACTCCTGGAGCTGCCGCCTTATAAATTCTAGCATATTTAATTGCATCGCTTATAATTTTTTGAGATACAAACGGCCTAGATGCATCATGAATTAATACTATATCAGAACTTTTTACCTCAACTAAGGCATTATATACAGAATCTTGCCTTTCATTTCCACCTGCGACTAATCCATCAACTCTTAATTCATACTTATCCAGTACCTGACTTTTACAATATTCTTTCTCATCTTCAGGCACTACTAAAATAAGTTTATCTATTTGATCATTTTTTATAAACTGTTTTAAAGTGTAATAAAGAATGGGCTTGCCACTCAAATCAATATATTGTTTACTTTGAGCATAACCCATCCTCTTACCTCTGCCTCCAGCTAATACTATTGCACTAACCATACAGAAAAATCTCCTTATTTTTAATTATCTTTTGGCTTTGCAAAAATCATTCTTCCTGCTGCCGTCTGAAGAACTGATGTAACTATAACATCTGTTGTTTGTCCTATATACTTTCTTCCACCTTCTACAACTATCATAGTTCCATCTTCTAAATAAGCTACACCTTGACTTGATTCCTTTCCGTCCTTTACTATATCTATTATCATTTCTTCACCAGGTAATACAACCGGCTTTATAGCATTTGATAGTTCATTTATATTAAGCACTGGCACTCCTTGGAACTCAGCCACTTTGTTTAGATTATAATCATTGGTTATAACCTTTCCTTCCATTTTTTGAGCTAACTTTAACAGTTTCGCATCAACTTCTGCAATTTTAGGAAAATCATCGTCTACAATCTGCGTTTCTATTGATAATTCCTTCTGTATTTTATTTAAAATATCCAAGCCCCTTCTTCCTCTGTTCCTCTTTAAGGAATCAGAAGAATCCGAGATATGTCTTAACTCATCCAATACAAAATTAGGTATTACTAAAGGTCCTTCAATAAAGCCAGTTTCACAAATATCAAATATCCTTCCATCAATTATAACTGATGTATCTAATACCTTTGGAATTCCGGCGGTAGATTCTTTGACCGTTTCCTTAACTTTCTTTTCTCTTATTGCAGGTCTCTTAATATTCACTAGAAGAGCAGTTATATCTTCTTTCTTCTTTATCATTATTTCTGCACCGATTATAGCCGCTAATATATTTAACAATATTAATAAAATTGGTCCTATTACACTTATATCATTTATTGGCTTTGCTATAAATGTCATAAGAATTAATGTAATAATCGCCCCTATGGTTCCATAAATTATTTCTGTTATACTCATTTTTTGCATACTTTTTTCAATATATTCAATTAAATTAGAAATGCCCTTATATATGAGGGGAGAAATAATATATAATATAAGTCCGAAAATTAAAGATACAACAATAAAAAACGCAATCCTTGTTATAGTCGTTGAAAGGTACGTCAAACCGGAAATTTGAGGGATTGTAAGCAAAATATCAGATATAAAATACCCTATTATCAACCCAATTACAGAAAAAATTCCCCTTAATATTTTTTTTAACACATACTTCACCTCCTTCTAATTATTTACAGCCTTGTGTTATTTTAATCATATTTTTAATATTTTCTCTGCATTACATTTAATTATAACATACAATAACTTTATCTAAAATGAATAAATTATTAAGTTTATTTAATAATTTTGTGTATATATAATAAAAAGACTGACTCAAAATGTACTAATCATTAATTAAAATATAAGAATCACTTGCATTTTAACTAGATTTTATTTTAAGACAGTTTCTTTATTGTTAAATTTCTTTTTTTAATGATACTTGCTCTTTTATCCGTTTTAATCCATCTTTAATAGCTGTAGCCCTTGCTTCGCCTATCCCATCAACATTATCTAAGTCGCCTATATCTGCATCTAATATATTACTTAGCTCCTTGAATTCTTTTATAAGATTATCAATAACATTCGATGGTATTCTAGGCACTTTACTTAATACTCTATACCCCTTCGGTGATATTAATGTATCCATAAGCGAAATTCCGCCATGTCCTAGTGCTCTAGAAATTGCATCCAAATCTAATAACTCTGATGAATTCAACCTTTGAATATGCTCATATACTTCATTATATTGTAATCCGTCTCCACAATAATCTCTAATTAACAAAATTCCATCTCTTTCTATATGCTTAACCAGTTCATTAAGCTGCATAGATATTAATCGTCCTTCGTTTCCAAGTTCTAATATATACATATTAATTTCTTCTACTATTCTCATTACCATTTCTGTTCTTTGAATTGCAGTAACCACATCAAAAAGCGTTGTTAAGTCTTGAAATTCTAATAAGTTTAAATTATTAATAACACGTTCAAGCACTGACACATACTTTTCTAATGTCTGTAATGCCTGATTAGCTTTTCCTAGAATTACACTACTCTCTCTTAAAACATACTTTATATCACCTTTATACATAGTTATTATGTTTCTCCTCTGAGAAATTGCAATTACTACATTGTTAGTTTGCTTTGCTACTCTATGTGCTGTTCTATGTCTAGTTCCTGTTTCATAGGTTGGAATAGATGAATCTGGAATTAATTGAGCATTCGCACAAACAATCCTTTTTAAATCACCAGTTATTACTATGGCTCCATCCATTTTGGCTAACTCGTATGCATAGGATGGCGTATATTCTGAATTAATATAAAACCCGCCATCTACAAGTTTCATAACTTCTTCATCATCACCGATTACTAATAATCCCCCTGTTTTAGCTCTTAATATATTTTCAAGACCTTCCCTTAGTTGAGTGCCTGGGCACATTATCTTTAAGACATTCTTTATTCCTATTCCCTTTTCTATTCTCATACACTCACCCATTTTCCTAAAAATCTTAATTCATTATTATTTGTAATAAATCCATTGCGTATTTTAATATACACCTTTTATATAAATACTTAAGAATTAATTCCTTAAAATCCAAATTTTAAAATCTAACTATAAAACTATAATACTATAATAACTATAATCTCTCAATAATATTTGTAAAATTTAAGTTATAGTATATTTCTTTGTAGAAAATTGTTCATACATCATATTCAAAATTTATTTAAATCTAATTTTTGGTATATGCAATATTTTAATAATTATACACGTGTTTTATTACATCTATTAAAGATTTTAATTCAATTATCTCAATTCTTTTTAATTTGTTTTCACTAATAAATGAATCTTTAGGGACATATACTTTTTTAAAGCCCATTCGCTCAAGTTCTTTAACCCTGCTTTCCAGTGATGGCACTTTTTTAAGTTCACCAGTTAGCCCAACATCTCCTATAAATGCAATATTGGATTCTATGCCTTGTTGTTTTACAGAGGATACAATGCTCATTATTACAGCCAAATTAATTCCCTGCTCTCTTATTTTCATACCTCCAGTAGTCTTAATTATTACATTTTTATCGTAGAGGTTAATTCCTCCACGCTGCTCCAGTATTGATATTAATGTATTTAGCTTATCCTTGCCCAATGTTTCACCTATACGTGTTGGATAAGGCGTAAAACTTTTAGATACTAAACTCTCTATCTCTGTTATGATTGCCCTAGTCCCTTCCTTAATTACAGTTAGTGCACTTCCAGATATAATCTCGCCTTCTTCTCGCTTTGTCATAAAGAATTCAGATGGATTATCTATTGAAATTATGCCTCTTTCACACATTTGAAAAAATCCATTCTCAATACCACCAAATCTATTCTTAGAACTTACAAGAACGCGTAATTCTTCATCATTATCATCTTCTATAATAAGTACCGTGTCTACTAAATGTTCTAGCGCTCTTAATCCAGCCAGTTCATCATTTTTAGTCATTTGCCCTACTATAATAACTGCCCTTGGCCTATTTTCGTTTTTAGCAATTTTAAGTAACGCATTAGCACATTCCATAGTCTGTGTCGGAGACCCTGCTCTAGCTGGTAATGAAGCTTCCATAGTAAATGTTTGAATACTATCTATAATTAATAAATCCGGATTTATTTCTTCAGCTGCGTCTAAAACATTATCAAGGCTTGTTTCCTGTAATACCCAAATATCCTTATGAATATTTTTAAGTATCCTATCCGCTCTATTTTTTATTTGGCTGTCACTCTCTTCTCCAGATGCATAGATTACTTTATATCCTTTTTGTGCTACAGCATCTGAAATTTGAAGAAGTAATGTTGACTTTCCTGCCCCTGGCCTAGCCGTTATTATCGAAATCGAGTCTTTTACAATTCCTCCTCCCATTACTCTATCAAATTCATTTATCCCCGTAATTATTCTATCGCTTTTATTTGATACAACTTCAAATAGTTTTTTTATAGGTTTTTTAGATGTTTGTCTCGCCCTTGCCTCCATGCTTTTTAATTCAATTGTAACTTCCTCTAATGTATTCCAACTATTGCATGTAGGACATTTTCCTAGCCATTTAATGCTTTCAAAACCGCAACTTGAGCACCTGAATAATGTTTTCTTTTTCATGAATGTTCCTTTCTACCTTTATGGTTTATATTACTTCAAACGATTTATATTAATCCATACTGAAACCTAAGTGATATTTTTAATTTTCCTTTGATTAAATATTAACTTTATTATAACATACTGAACTAACTAAAAACTTATTTAGACACATGAAAGAAAATAACAAGTCCAAATTAACTTAATAATATTCTCCACCGCAATCTAAATTATTTTTTCTTAAATTTTAGGCATATTTACTCCGCTACTACAAAAACTATGTATAGTACACTACCAGTAACAAAATATAAAATAGATGCTAATTATTCTATCAATTCACCTAAATAACTAAGAGAACATATGCTGAGTATTATAACTTAATTGAGCGATTAAACATTTAGCCTTACAACGTAGTTAATTAAGCTTATATGAAATTGCGATTTGAAAGACAATAATTTATGAAATAAATCTATTTTTATAAAATATATTGCTGGTATATTTTTTCTATATTATAATATTATTATAAAATAATAATTATTAATTAAGGAGGCGTATTCATGATAAGAGTATATACTACTAATACTTGTCCTTGGTGTGTTAAGGTAAAAAATTACCTAAAATCAGAAAATCTCGAATTTGAGGAACTTAATGTTCAAGATGACATGAAAGCTAGAGAAGAAATGATAAAAAAATCTAATCAAATGGGTGTTCCAGTATTAGATATTAATAATAATATTATTATAGGCTTTGATAAACCTGCTATTTTAAAAGCGTTAGGTAAATAATTAAGAGGGCGAAATTTCGCCCTTTTATTATTTTTGTATATGCATAACATTTTAGTAAAATTAATATTGAAGCTTAAAATATCTAAGTCAAAAAACTATTTTCTTTTTAATATATATTTTTCAGCAGCTAATAATGCAATTGTACCATCTGCAACAGCTGTTGTTATCTGTCTATATTTCTTTTTCCTTACATCACCTGCTGCATAAACACCTTCAATATTTGTTTGCATATCTTCATCAGCTATTATATATCCTTGCTCATCTAATTTTAAGTAATCTTTGAATTTCTCAGTCCTTGGTTCAGTTCCAATACATCCAAAAACAGCATTTACTTCTAGATTCCTAATTTCTTGAGTCTTAGTATTTTTAATGTCAATTGACTCTAAGAACTCATTTCCTCTAGCTGCCACCAAATCTTCATTTAGTAGTACTTCAATTTTAGGATGATTGAAGACCTCCTCTATTAACGCCTGTTCTCCTTTAAAATAATCATACCTTCTTATTAGATATACCTTTTCAGCAAATCTGGTTAAGAATATTGATTCTTCCAATGCTGAATTTCCTCCACCTACAACAGCTATTTTTTTATCTTGATAAATGGCTCCATCACAAATAGCACAATAATGAATTCCTCTTCCTGCAAATTCGCTTTCTTGTGGAATAGGCAATTTTCTAGGCGCTGCCCCTGTAGCAATTATTATAGCTTTAGGTTCATATATATATGACTCAGTTTCAATTATTTTGTTATCATTTGTAATATCTATACTTTGAATAGGATCAAATTCAT
Source organism: Clostridium sp. LS (assembly GCF_002760435.1). Classification (GTDB taxonomy): domain Bacteria; phylum Bacillota; class Clostridia; order Clostridiales; family Clostridiaceae; genus Clostridium. The sequence continues at coordinate 12,381 of NZ_AUUU01000084.1, read as the reverse complement.
CAATTACAGCTCCAAGTTCCCTTGCCTGCTCTTGAAATATATCAGCTAAATCTCCGCCTTCTATACTTTTAAATCCAGGGTAATTTTCTATGGTATAACTATTCCTAACTTGGCCCCCTACAATCTCATTTTCCAATAGCAATAAATTTAATTTAGCTCTTCCAGCATACATAGCTGCTGCAAGTCCTGCTGGACCCCCTCCAATTATTATTAAATCTAATTCTTTCTTCTCCTTACCCATATCTGTTTTCTCCTATTTTTAATACATTTTATAATTAACTTCAATATATGCTTTATTTAGTAGAATGGGCTATTTCAATAACATGCAATTTATATTCTTGAAACAGCCCATATCTATAAATTAGTTTTTATTCATTTCTAAATTACTTTCTTCAACTAATCGCTTAAAAACAAGTTTATTTTCTAATTCACTTACTTTCACCTTGTCTCCAATACGGATATTTCCTTGTAAAATTTCTTCACTTAATCGATCTTCTACTTCTTTAATAATAAGTCTCCTTAGAGGCCTTGCTCCATAATCAAGATCTATGCCTTTACTTAGTAAAAATTTCTTACTATCATCTCCAAAATTCAAATAAATTTCTCTATCTTCAAGCCTCTTTCTTATTGAAGCTAGCATTAAATCTACAATTTGATTTAAATCTTCATCACTTAATTTATGGAATACTATAGTATCATCAATTCTATTTAAAAATTCTGGCCTAAATTTTTGTTTTAATTCCCCTAATATGTTCTCTTTCATTTTTTCATATTCAGTTTCATCACCAGAACTGCCTGTATTAAACCCTATACTTTTTTGCTTTTTAATTTGATGAGCACCTACATTTGATGTCATTATAATTATAGTATTCTTAAAGTTTACAACTTTACCCTTACCATCTGTAAGTCTTCCATCTTCCATAATTTGAAGCAATATATTAAATACCTCTGGGTTAGCTTTTTCAATCTCATCTAAAAGAACTATGGAATATGGCTTTCTTCTAACTGCCTCTGTAAGCTGGCCGCCTTCTTCATGACCTACATATCCTGGAGGCGAACCAATTAATCTAGACACAGAATGGCTTTCCATATACTCTGACATATCAATTCTTATAATACTATTTTCATCACCAAACATAGCTTCGGCAAGAGCTTTAGAAAGCTCTGTTTTTCCAACTCCTGTTGGCCCTAAAAATATGAAACTACCAATTGGTCTATTGGGATCTTTTATTCCAACCCTTGCTCTCCTTACAGCTCTAGCAATAGATTTTACAGCTTCATTTTGACCTACAACCCTTTTATGCAATATGTTTTCAAGATTTAATAACCTTTCACTTTCAGATTCAGTTAATTTTTCTATTGGAATCTTTGTCCATGATGATACTACGCTAGCTATTTTTTCTGCATTTACAACTAATAACTTTATTGAGTTTTGAGTATCCCAGTTATCCTTCATGCTACTTAATTTATCTTTTAAGTTTCTTTCTTTATCTCTTAGGTTTGCTGCCCTTTCAAAGTCTTGAACTCTAATTGCCTCTTCTTTTTCCTTGCCTATATTTTCGATTTTCTCTTCTAGGTCTTTTAAATCCGGCGGTGCTGTTAAATTTTGTATTCTTACTTTTGCAGCTCCTTCATCTATTAAATCAATAGCCTTATCAGGCATAAATCTATCTGTTATATACCTATCCGATAAGTTTACGGCCGCCTCCAGTGCCTCATCTGTAATTTCTACTCTATGATGAGCTTCATATTTATCTCTTAAACCTTTTAAAATTTCTAGAGTTTCCTCTTTTGTAGGTTCACCAACAGTTACAGGTTGAAATCTTCTTTCCAATGCAGAGTCCTTTTCTATATATTTTCTATATTCATCAATAGTGGTAGCTCCTATACATTGGATTTCACCTCTAGCCAATGCCGGTTTTAATATGTTTGATGCATCGATAGCGCCTTCCGCTCCACCAGCTCCTATTATAGTATGAATTTCATCAATAAAAATAATAATATTTTTATCTTTAATAATTTCCTCCATTGTCTTCTTTAGTCTTTCTTCAAATTCTCCTCTATATTTTGCACCTGCAATCATTGATGTCAAATCTAAAGAAACTACTCTTTTATTTTTTAATATTTCCGGGATATTTCCTTCAACTATACGTTGAGCTAATCCCTCAACTACAGCAGTTTTACCAACACCTGGTTCACCAATTAAACATGGATTATTCTTAATTCTTCTGCAAAGAATTTCCAATAACCTTTGAGTCTCACTATCTCTCCCAATCACAGGATCTAATGTTCCTTCGCTAGATAAAGCCGTTAAATCTCTACCATACTTATCAAGCATTGGAGTATTTGCTTTTTTACTCTCTGCAATATTCTTATCACTTACTTTATCCTCATAAGTCCCAGATAAAAATACAAGCAACTCCTCGCTGATAATTGTAAAATTTATATTTAGGCTCTTTAAAATAGTATAAGCCATTCCTTCTTCCTGATTAAGTAACGCTAATAAAATATGTTCAGGACTAACATATTTATGATTTAATTTCTTAGCTGCCGCAAAACTTTCATCAACTAAGCGCTTAGTTCTAGGAGTTAATAGTATATTATCATCTGTTCTTTTAATATCACCATATCCTAGATATCTTTGTATCATTGTTCTAATCTTCTCACTGTCAACTCCATATTTTTTTAAAAGTTTAGCTGAATATCCATCTTCCTTTAAAATCCCAAGTAACATGTGCTCTGTTCCAACATATCCATGCTTAAACTTTTCAGATTCATTTTCAGCTTCTAGAATTACTACTTGTGCCCTTTCTGTTAATTTATTATATTCCATGATTTTTAACCCTCCTATCGTTTCCTCATGTCAATGTTTCCTTAACTAGTTTTGCTCTTTCATACTTACTTTCTTTATCATCTAAAACTCTTCCTAAATGATTTTGAAGTGATGAATTACGCGTAAGTATAAATAATTTATCTAGCTTATTTTTATCAACATTTATAATTGACAATTCTGATCCTAACCTAACATTTGACAATAGTTCAATAGTCTCTTTAGAATCTAAAAGAATTGCACATTTTAATATTCCATATGCCCTATGCACTTTATCCTCTAATTCATATCTACATTTATTAAGCAGTATTTCTCTAAATTTATTCTCTTCTGCTATTATATTAAAAATTGCCTCCTTTAATTTGCTAATAATATTTTCTTCTGATAAACCTAGTGATATCTTATTGCTTACCCTGTACAAATTTCCATAAACTTTTGTACCATCTAAATATATTCCTTTTACAGTCGCCCCCATCTTACTAATATTTTTTGAAATATTTTTAATTTCTTCACTCATTGTCAGTGCCGGTAAATGTAAAATCACTGATGCTTTTAAGCCTGTTCCTATATTTTCTGGCGATGTTGTTAAATATCCTAGTGTCTCATCAAATGCATAGTCAAAGTTTTTCTCAATTTTATCATCAATGTTCATTGCGTTTTCAAATGTTTCCTCTAAATTTAATCCTTGACTAATATATTGAACATTAATGTGATCTTTAGCATTTATCATAACACTAAGAGTTTCCTCTTTGTTTACAATAAAAGATCCCTTATCAGAATTTTTCAAAAGTTCTTCACTTATTAAATCTCTTTCTAAATATTGTTTACTAAATTCCTCTTTTGTATTCCAAATCTCATAGAATGCAATTTCCTCATTAATCAGCTCATCCTTAAGTGCATTATATATATTTTTCCCATTATCTCTACCTTTTATATAATTTAATTTATTAGGGAAAGGTAAATCGCTAAAATTTCTAGACAACAATATTTTACTGCTTAATACTATTCCACTTTCTTCATCTTTATGAATCCAGCTATTCATTGCAATTTTCCCCCTTGATATTTACTGATTGATTGGTACTTTTTTCTAATATATATAACTCTAACTTCTTGATTTCATCTCTTACAATTGCCGCTCTTTCATATTCCTCGGCCACTATTAATTTTTGCATTTCCTCTTTTAAGTCTTTAAGCTTACGTCTTTGGACTAATTCCTTTCCTTTTATTTTAGGAATCTTACCAACATGTTTGGTTCCAGCCTGCAAACTCTTTATCCTTGGTTCAAGTACAACTTTAAAATCTTTGTAACAACAAGAACAGCCTAACTTGCCAGTTCTTTTAAATTCATTATAGGTTAATCCACAATTAGAACATATTAGTTCTTTTATCTTATCATTGTCTGTACTGCTTTTATTACCATCAATGTTAGATAGTATTTCGGTTAACATCCCTTGAAATGGGACACTTGTATTTTGCGTAATTGAGTTTAAAAATGGGATATTCGCTATATCCTTTGCACAATTTTCACATAACCAAATTTCATGCTTTTGCCCATTCATTACTGTAATTAAATTTATTTTAGCCTCATTTTTTCTACATTTTTCACACAACATTTATATCCCCACCTTTTAAGATAAAATTACCATAATCATTGCTTTTAAAATATCAGCCCTTAATTTATTTTTATTATCTGCTGAAGTTAGGCTTCTATCATTTATTGCTATTTTCATTATTTCACATTCTCTTTCTTCAATCACACCCGACTCAAATAAATGGTTGAGTAAGGCATTTGCATTATGATATGTTATCGTATCTCCTATACTTTGATTTATTAATTCTTCTCTTTTATTAGTATCATCATATTCTAATTGCTTGATTGCTATGTGGCCGCCTCCGCCTCTTTTACTTTCAATTAAGTATCCTCTTTCATAAGTAAACCTGGTTGTTAGTACATAATTAATTTGGGATGGCGCACACCTAAATTGATCTGCTAATTCATTCCTTTGTATAAAAACTACATTGTTTGCATTTTCATTAAACATTTGTTTTATAAAAGCCTCTATTATATCTGAAAGTCTTGCCATAACATCACCTGCTTAAACCTTTATTAAAATATTTGTTTTTGACTTACTTTGACTTTATATTATTATACTATATTTCTCTTATTTTTTAAAGTATCAATATAAATTTATGATTATTTCTAATTTATATGTCAATAATATATATTAAATATAGTTTGTGGAGGCTTTTCATGCAAATAACTTGGTATGGACATTCTTGTTTTCTTATAAAAACATCCGTAGGAAAGCGAATTTTAATGGATCCATTTGATAATAGTCTGGGGTATGATAATAATTTTCCTAAATGCGATTTGATAACTTCTAGTCACAGTTCTTTCGATAGTTCATACATAAACGATATCAATAGTACGACTAAAGTTATTAATGAAGCTGGAAATTTTGATATGGATTTTTTAAGAATTGAAGGCTTGAATTCATTTCATGATAAATTTAATGGCCTAAGAAGAGGTCCAAATATTATTTATATATTTAAAGACAATAAATACTCGCTTTGCCACTTAGGAGGCTTGGGTCACATTCCTAGTCTATTTACTTTAGAAAGGTTAAAAAACATTGATATTCTATTTGTCCCCATAGGAGGTCACTTTACATTAAATGGCTCTGAAGCTGCTAAACTTTGCAAAATCATTTTACCAAAATATATAATTCCTATGCATTATAAAACTAACAACACTTCATTGAATCTAGATGATCCTAAAGATTTTATTATCTCAGTAAGATCTGTAAAGAAACTAGATTCTAATGTATTAGATATTTCAAAGTTAGATTTAAATTCTGAATATAATTGTATATTACTAACGCCACCTTACAACTAAGAATATTACCTCTTTAATTAGCATTGAATTTTTACAAAATAATTTATATCTTTGCAATAAAAAAAGACCGTCTAAAGACGATCTCTCTTTTTATTACTCTTGATTTGGAGCTCCTACTGGACAAACATTAGCACAGTTTCCACAATCAATGCAAGTATCTGCATCAATAACGAATTGAGTATCTCCTTGAGTTATAGCACTAACTGGACATTCTCCAGCGCATGCTCCACAACTAACACATGAATCATTAATAACAAATGCCATCTAGAACACCTCCTAATAAATTGTGGTAATTAACCTCTTACATTTTATCATGTATTCTAATGTTTTTAAAGTCTTTTGTGCTTTAGACGACTTATTTTTTAACAACTAACTTAATATTGGAAATCAAATTACTATATAACCTAAATCTTCTATTGAATTTACAATCTCTCCAATATTTAAAAAAGTCTCATTGTATATTACTATTATTTCTTTTTTAACTAGAGATATTTCAGTAGCTATTACACCATAATTGCTGACAACTGTTTCTTGGATTACCTTAACATCTTTTTGAGATTCCATATTACAAATCTTAATAACAGATTTCATAGAAAGTCCTCCTACTCCTCATTAATAAGATCTTTTATCAACTTCTTATCTTCCTCTGATTCAACAATTAATTTAATATTATTTTCATCTATTGTATCTTCGTATTTACCTGAAACAAGTTCTACATCAGTTATTTTAAATTCTTCAACTACCTCTTCGTCTCCTCTCCTAACCTTAACTTTGACGATTTCCTTAACTATAGAATTACCAATAACTTCTCCATTTCCTGCTTCGGTTTTAACGATGGAGCCAACTTTAGGAAGTTTTTTTCTTATATTCTCATATGTAGTTTGCTCATAATTTAAACAGCACATCAATCTTCCACATATCCCAGATATTTTAGTAGGATTTAATGACAAATTTTGTTCTTTTGCCATCTTTATAGATACTGATGCAAAGTCTCCAAGAAATGTAGAGCAGCACATAGACCTTCCACATGGTCCAAGTCCTCCAACCATTTTAGCCTCATCACGTACACCAATCTGCCTTAACTCTATTCTAGTTTTAAATATAGTAGCCAGATCTTTAACTAATTCTCTAAAATCTACTCTACCATCTGCTGTAAAATAGAATATAACTTTATGATTATCAAATGTATATTCTACATCTATTAATTTCATATCTAAGTGATGCTCTTGAATTTTCTCTAAACATATATTTAAGGCTTCTTTTTCTTTATCTTTATTTTCTTTATGCCTATTAATATCATTTTCATCAGCTATCCTAATAACATTTTTTAATGGTGAAACTATATCCTCTTCTGTAATTTCTTTGATTCCAATAACACATTCGCCAAATTCCACTCCTCTAGCTGTTTCGACTATTACATAATCCCCTTTTTTAACAGGCAATTCAGCTGGACTAAAATAATATATTTTTCCTGCCTTTTTGAATCTTACTCCTATAACATTTATCATTAATTATACCTCCGCAAATCCCATAAGTAAAACACTTACAGTCATTGAATAGTTTGTATTACTATTAAAATTTATTCTGGCTTCTTCTATGTATTCTAACATAATATTTAACTTTTTATAAGATAATCCTCTAGATATATCCTTTATTTTATATATCTTATCAAAATTTACAATAAATTCAGTATTATTAAGCTCTTTAAAAAGCATAATATCTCTTATATATGATAGAAGTATACTTAGTAGCTCAAACTTATCATCTTTTGAGTTTTTCAACAACTCTTCATACTTTAAAACAATTCCTTGCTCCCTTTTTATAATATCTTCCATTAGTTCAATACATATATCTCTTAACTTTTTTAAACTTTCATCATTTAAAAATTTATCTACTTTTCCTGGCACACCTGCACTATATGCTATTGCAGACTTCTTATCCTCTAAAGCTAAATCAGTATATTTATAATCAATATATTCTAAAATTTCGTCTTTGCTTAATGGGGTTAATTTATATATTTGACATCTAGATTTTATAGTATCTAAAATTATTTCTAAAGAATCACTCAGTAATATTAAGAATACTCCCTTGGGAGGCTCTTCAATAGTTTTAAGTAATGCATTTTGAGCTTGGGCTGTTAATTTATCACACCCATATAATATTAATACCTTTTTATCCCCTTCGTAAGGTTTCTTATTTACTTCATTTATTATATTTCTCACATCATCAACTCCAAAGGAGTTAGAAGAAGGGTGATATTTTACAATATCAACACTTTCTACATCACCTTTTTCTTTAATAATATTATTAGAAATATATTTAGCTATTAAACTCTTTCCAATTCCATCATTTCCAACTATTAAGTTCGCATGAGAAAATGAGTCATTTAATTTTCTATTATCTATACTGTGAATAATATTTTTATGCCCAATAATTTTTCTCAATGCTTCCCTCTCCTTGGTATCATATTTTTACAAATTGGTCTACGTCAAGTACAAAAATTGTAGCTCCTCCTACATTAATTTGTACAGGATATTGCTGCATATATCCACCTTCACTTCCTCCTAAAGTAGTCGGTGTAACCAATGTTTCCTTTCTCTTTTTACATATTGATTTAATTACTTCTATAACAGCTTGAACCCTATCTTCTTCTATTCCTACCATTAATGTAGTATTACCCGATTTAAGGAACCCTCCTGTAGTTGCTAATTTTGTAACCCTGTAATTTTCTTCTGTTAATGCTTCTATAACATCTATTGAATCCTCATCTTGAACAATTGCAATTACTAACTTCATAATTACCACCCTTAAAAATAATAATTTACTAATTATTATTTTACCACAAATTAAATAAAATCTTATTTATTTGTTAATTTATATTTGTCCATATTTTAGGTTTCAATATATTTTTTATTTCCTCAATTACGTTTTCTTTTGATTTACTTGCATCTATTCTTATAATTTTATCTTTATTTTCCTCATATACAATATTATAGCCTACCCTTACTCGCTCATGAAAATCTAACTTTTCTAAATCTAGTCTATTAATCTCCCTACAATCACTATTATTAATTCTTTCTAATCCAATCTTAGGATCAAGATCAAATAATATTGAAATATCAGGCATATATTCTCCAACGGCGAATTTATTTATACTCATAACTTCTTCAATACCTAAGCCTCTTGCATAACCCTGGTATGCTAGCGAAGAGTATATAAATCTGTCACAAAGAACAATTTTCCCCTCATTTAGTGCAGGTATTACTTTTTCCACGAGATGCTGCCTTCTTGCTGCCGCATAAAGCAATGCCTCAGTTCTTGGATCCATTGAATTGTTTTCTTTGCTTAAGATAACTTGTCTTATTTGTTCCGATATTTTAATTCCACCGGGTTCCCTAGTTTTTATACAGTTAAAGTTGTTATCTGTAATCCAATTATATATTGCATCAATTGCTGTTGTTTTTCCAGAACCTTCTCCACCTTCAAAAACTATAAATAAACCTTTTTCCATTGTAAACCCCTACCTTAAAAAATGTGTAAAAAATAATTCACCTTTTAGCATGTTCGTTAAATAAAATTATCTTAACTGCATCTTTATAGACATCATAATCTGAATCATTTACATTTGCCTTTACAATTTTTTCTTCACATGCTCTGCAAATCTTTTCCCCATTTAATATTATACCATCACTATCAACTGCTCCACACATAAAACATGATTTATTTAAATTTTCCATAAATATTCCCCCTTAATTTTTTAACCCTTATGGAATTATTGCCATATTCATTGATTTTAATACAATTGATAATGGTTATATTAATTTATTTTAAACTATATATTTTTTTAATCATTGGTAACAATAATATATAAAAAGTAAACTTATTATTCTATAATTTGAAGTATTTATAATTTCGGTATTTTAAACTAGCTATTAATATGTTAACAATAAAAATTCATATAGGAAAGGAGAACTTACTGTAAAACAAAGCAAAACATGTACTATATACAAGATATAGCTATTTGTTTCTGAGGTTTTAAAAGTAAGAAATAAAATTTATGAAACATAAAATTATTTCATTTCTATCTACTTGTAATGATGATATTCGAGACTTGTGTACTTATTTATACGAAAACCCTGAAGAAAGCTATAAAGAAGCAAAATCCTCAAAATATATTTGCGACCTACTACATAAGTATAATTTTGAGGTCAAAAAAAACTTCTTAAATATAGAAAATTCCTTCATAGCTATAAAAGGAACAGGCCACCCTAAGATATGTTATTTATGTGAATATGATGCCGTAAACGATGAGGGCCATATTACAGGACATAATATGGTTACCGCTATTTCAGTTGCAGCTACTCTTGCTTTAGGAAATATCATTGATGAGCTCGAAGGTTCTGTAATCTTAATAGGATGCCCTGGTGAATATCTAGGAGGAACTAAAGCAACAATGGTTAAGCAAGGTGTATTTGATGATATAGATGTAGTAATGTTAGCTCATCCTGATACCTCAACTTGTGAAAGTGGATCATCTTCTGCAATTATTCCATTAGGCATTAAATTTGAAAGTGAACGTAAACTATCTTTTTTAAACAAGAATTCCTATAATTCTTTGGATGCTGTTTTATTAACCTTTAATATTCTAAATTCTATAAAAAAGGGATTTCCAGACAACTTAGAAATAAATTCAGTAATCTCAAATGGTGGGTATACTACATTATTATTACCATCTGATTCAGAGATTAAATTCTGCATACGTGCTTCTAATACCAAAGACGCAGATTATGCTTATGATAAAATTAAAAAAATCGCCAATTATGTAACTAAATTAATTGAGATACCTAATAAATTTTTCTTATATGAACCTCCAAGCAAGGAGCTAATAACAAATCGTACATTAAATAGACTCTTTAGTCATAACCTAAAAGAAAATGGTATAATAAATATTTGCCCTCCAAAGGATATATATGCTGGGTTAAGTATGGGAGATGTAAGTCACAAAGTTCCTTGCATACATCCATATATCTCTATAATAGATGATAATTCTATTAAATACGGAAGTCAGGATTTTGCAAAAGCGACACTGTCTCCTTTCGCATTAAAACAATGTAATATTACAGCTGCAGCACTCTCATCAACTGCTATAGATTTAATTCAAAATAAATCTTTACTTGATGAAGTTAGATCTGAATTTTTTGATAAACAAAAAAAATAAAAATCTATTATTTAAAAGTCTATAAGGAAAATTTCTTTATAGACTTTTATTTTTATTTATAAAAAAGATAATAAACTAATATTATTAATGATTATTTCTGGCTAAATTCGCAAAAAATTTGAAGTAAAGCTGAACAAAAAATTTACCTACTCCTAAAATCATCTATGTTTACAAACGACCTCATAATAGTATAATATTACTTAGTTAGACTTTTTTGGAGGTGCCTAAATTGATTCAAATATATAAAAGTGAAAGTGAATCCAACCCTGCTTTAAAATCAATTGATACAATAGAAAATGGATGCTGGATAAACATAGTTGCTCCATCTGAGGAGGAATTAATATTAATATCAAAAAAAACTGGAGTGTCTCTTGAATTTTTAAAAGCATCTTTGGATGATGAAGAAACTTCACGTATTGATATTGAAGATGATTCACTGTTAATAATAGTAGATATTCCATTTACTGAAATGGAGGACAATTCGTTAACTTATGATACATATCCATTGTCAATAATACATACTGAAAAGCAATTAATTACCGTGTGTTTAAAAAACAGCAAAATATTAACAGATTTCGCCAATGATAAAATCAAATCATTTTTTACTTTCAAGAAATCAAGATTTACACTGCAAATCTTAAATAGGATCTCAACATATTATTTACTATATTTAAGACAAATTGATAAAAAAAGCTTAATGATTGAAAAAAGACTTCATAAATCAATGAAAAATAGAGAACTTATTCAACTGCATTCTTTAGAAAAATCTCTTGTGTATTTCTCTACATCGCTAAAAGCTAACGAAATTACCTTAGAAAAAATGTTAAAATTAGAATTAATGCAAAAGTACGAAGAAGACAAAGATGTCTTAGAAGATGTAATAATTGAAAATAAACAAGCTATAGAAATGACTGAAATTTATAGCAATATACTAGCTAGTACAATGGACTTTTTTGCTTCGGTAATATCTAATAATTTAAATATAGTAATGAAAATTCTTGCTTCAGTTACAATACTTATGGCTATACCTACTATTGTAGGTGGAATATTTGGAATGAATATAGCTTTACCATTATCTCCAGAGGATCCTAATGCATTTTTAATAGTTATGGGACTAACATTAGCAGTTTGTAGTTTCGTCGCATTTATATTATATAAAAAAGATATGTTTAGATAACATATCTTTTTTATATAATATCTCTAATTTTTTAATATTTAATTTCTGTATTCTTATATCGTTATTAATTACTAAATTTTTAAGTTATACAACAAAAAAAAGCCTTGAAATATACATTTCAAGGCTTTTTTGGAGGCGCCACCCAGATTTGAACTGGGGAATAAAGGTTTTGCAGACCTCTGCCTTACCACTTGGCTATAGCGCCATTATGGTGGCTCGAACTGGAATCGAACCAGTGACACGAGGATTTTCAGTCCTCT
>NZ_AUUU01000260.1 GCF_002760435.1 Clostridium sp. LS | reverse complement strand
TGTTTTGCTTCTGGTATTAATGTTCTGTTTCTTCCACTATTGTTTGATGACATATAAATCTACCTCCCTTAATTAATATAATTTTGCTTGGCAGTAATATATTAACCACTATCACAAATTATAATCTATAAAAATATTAACAGAAGTAGTATTGATAGCTTGTATTAGATGACCTTAGTTTTTTAACTTATAAAATGTATTCTTTCTAGTTTTATCTTATATTTTAAGCCACTACCAGCGGCAACCACCAACTCTGACACTCCAATTTCTTAATTTCCTAACAGTCTGCTCTTTTTGATATGCATAAAATTCATAATCTGATTTAGACCTTCTTTTAATAATATCCTTAATAGTTTTTCTTGCTAGCTCTTTTGGTGTCATAGTGTTTTCACCATCCTTATTTATTTTTATTTTTCATTTTAATTTTCTCAAAATTTTGATAAATGTATTCGCATATACTGTTAAGTCTTTGTTAAACTATGGGAAATAAAAAAATGACATCCTTATTTCTTTAGATGCCATTATAAAAATTCAAATTAATATCCTCTTTTATAAACTAATAGTATGGTATTTTTTCTGCTTAGAATCATTAAACTTCTTAATAAACCAAAATATCATAATGATGCCTAAAACTGCTCCTATTATAATTAAATCTTTTGGTATAGGAGATATACACTTCTCATACCATTAAACCTTAGTTTATAAGCATTCTTATTAAAATATATAGCAGGTTCATGCTATTATTTTCTATATCATTTTTCACTTAGTTTCTTACATTTATTGCCCCTACTCCAACTTTTAAATCGAAGGTGTACATTTCATTATTGGATGTTGTTGCATTAATTTCACACTTTCCAACACCTTTATGTGTCAAGAACTTAACTGGTGCATTTTGGGGTATTGTAATATTTGTTTCACCTACACCACCATTATATCTAAAATTCCCTCCCACTTCAGTCATTTTAACACGTACTTCGCCTACGCCCCCAATAATATCAATATCTCCGCATTTATCATTTAAATTAAGATCAACTTTTCCTACTCCAGACTTTAAATCTAATTTATCAAACCTGATATTTCCACAATTTAATTCTCCTGCTCCACCAGTGATATCCATTTTTTTAACTTTTATTCCCTCAATTTTTGATGTTCCTGCTCCTTGTTTAAATGTAAAATTACCATTAAATTTTGAAGGAATAGAAATATTAATTTTAGTTTTATTAGCTTCAGTATTTATCAAAGATCCAAACAATTCATATCCTTTTTCAACAATTTCAATTTCATTACCAATTTTATTTATATCAAAGCCTTTACTTTTATCTGAGAGTTTACCTGCTATCTTTACGTCCTCTCCATCATAACTATTAATATTCACTTCAGCCGCACAAACTTCAACGTTAATACCTGTTGCATTATCAAGAGCTACTTGTTTATCAATTACACTATCATTGCTTAAATTACTACTTGCATTATTAGCTACTGTATTTCTTGCATTAACGTTGCATCCAATAACTAAAAACATCAGCATCACTGAAATAGCTAAAAAAATTATTTTTTTCATTATCCTAACTCCTTAAAATTAAAATTAAAATTTTAATATCTCTCCTTTGATTTAAATAGCAAAAAAACAAATATTATATTTTTAATTCTAAACTTGAAACCTTAATTTAGTATTTATGAATTCCTTAATTTTTCTTAATATTTTGTGGGATATAAGTCAATTGGTGGCAATAAAAATATTTCTTAAATAAAGAAAAAAGTACACTCGGTACTTTATCTGCTTAAATATTTCAATTTTTTGTAAAGAAGAACTTTTAACTCTTCTTTTAAAAAAATAACTTTCTTTTTACAACAATACTTGAAGTTTTTCATATATGTCCGGATGAATTCTTTTAAGATTTATTATCTTAAAGTCATTGTTAACAAAAACATGTAATGTACTTCCTTTAGAAAGTTCCTTTTGATCTTTTTCTCTAATAACTGAATAATTAAACTCAACCTTAACTGGCGTTAATTCTTTGACCCAAGTTTTTATAATTAACTCATCTTCATACTTTGCACCAGTAAGATATTTGCAGCTGCTTTCAGCTAAAGGTATCAATACACCTTTTTCCTCCATTTCACTATAACTAACACTGCTTCCTTTTATAAAATCTGTTCTACCTGCTTCATACCAAATTAAATAATTAGAATGATGAACTATACCCATTTTATCAGTTTCTGCATATCTTACAACAATCTTTGTTTCGCTTATATACAATAAAAACACCCCTTTTAAGTAACATTATTATCTTCTTAATTATATAGAAATAAGTGGATTTAATAAAGTAGCTATATTTTTCATTCATCATATCAGTTTTAAACCATATATTAAAGCATGGATGTGAAGGAGGGCTATATATGGCATTAATTTTATCAGCAATCTTATATAGTTTATCGTCAAATTTAGATAACTTAGTTGTAGGAATAGCTTATGGAATAAAAAAAATAAATATTGGAATAATACCAAACCTTATAATCGCAACTATTACTTCGATTGGAACGCTTATATCTATGTCACTTGGACTATATATCTCAAAATTTTTACCAATTTCAATAACTAATACATTAGGTGCTATAATAATTATTTTTCTAGGAGTTTATTTCTTTATTCAAAGTATACTAAATCTTATAAATAATAATAAAACCAAAGATCTTGCATTGAAAAATATTAATGAAATGATTGAATATGCTGAAAAATCCGATTTAGATAATTCCGGTAGTATAAATGCCAAAGAAGCTTCTTTTGTAGCATTTGGCCTAACTTTCAATAATTTAGGTACTGGACTAGCTGCAAGTATTACAGGTGTTAATATTGAGGTTACTGTAATATCTACATTTATTTTCAGCATACTTATCATTTCACTAGGTAAGTCTCTAGGAAATCATATATTAGGAAAGTTTTGTGGTAAGTATGCCCCGTTATTCTCAGGAATATTATTAATAGTTCTCGGCATTATTGAATTTTTTAACTAAAACTAATACAGGTAGTTTAATTTTAGCTTTAATTTAAACTACCTGTTGTCTAAATATTCACAGAACTTTTGGATATAAAATCCTAACAATCATCTGCAGGAAAAATATTATTTTTATAATTTTACATATTAGCAAGCTCTGCTATTCTCTTATTTGGGCTGTCTGTAAATACTCCGCCATGATAGCATATAACTATTTCTATATCATATTTTCCTAACTTTTTTAATGATTCAACTGCTTGTATCATATCAAATGTATATTCAGGATTAGGCCCACTTAACTTGCCATTTATTACATTCATTGCATCTCCTGTTACTAATGCCTTATATTTTTTTAAATAAAGACAAGTATGCCCTGGAGTGTGGCCTGGAGTATGAATTACCTTTATTCCTCCGCAATAAGGAAGTTCCTCATTATCTTCAATAATTTTATGAACCTTTGTCTTAATTCTTCTAATCCCCTCTAGCATTTCAGTACGTTTATCTTCTGGCATAGACGCAAGACGCTCTGGCGTAAGTTTTATTGGTGCTTTATCACCCTCAATATAAGGTTTTTCACCATTATGAGCTAATACTTCTATTGCATTTTGAGAATGATTAACAATATTAGATAAGCTTCCAATATGATCAAAATCGTGATGAGTAATAATTATCTTATTTATTTTATCCAAAGATATATTAGCCTTATCCATTTCTTTTCGAATATTTTCTATCTGTCCTGGTAATCCACTATCAATTAATACTACATTATCTTCATCCCATATTAATGTAAGATTCATTCTTCTCTCTTCACTTCCTAATTCAAGTACAGATAAACCTTCAGCAATTTTCATTTTACTCCTCCTTTTATTCTCACTCGTGATTTTTACCAGTTAACTGGCTTACTAATGAACTTTGGCAGCTTTGTATTACCGTCACCTTTTGCCGAATTAACCTGAGCCTGTGTTAAAAAAATACTATTTGAAAGATTAGCTCCCCTTAAATCCGCATCTCTTAAATCAGCTCCAATAAGGTCTGCAAAACTTAAATCTACTTCCCTTAGGTCAGCTGCAATAAGATACGCTCCACTCAAATTTGCGCCACTAAGATCTTTTTTTCTTAAATCTGCACCAATAAAATCTAAGCCTCCTCCAAAAATTCTTTTACTCTTTAATGTAGTAGTTTTATTATTTCCAGCCCTTTTTCTTACGATTTCACTGGTCTGAAAAAGCAGCGAATTAACACGTGGCCTAAATAATACCATATCAAACTTTACTAATGATTCAGCACTTAAATTTGTTATATTTTCTATTTCACTTATCATTGCTTGTATTTTATCTTTAGCATTTTTTTCAAACTGTAATTCATAGGCTTGTGTTAAATACCAGAGCATTTCATGAAGCTGCCTCATAATAAGAAACACCTCAAACATTTGGCTTGAAAATCCCGGTGTATTTATCCAATCTTGTCCATCATATGTAATTTGAGCAACCTTTTGCCCGGCACCAAAACAATCATAAGCTATACATCCCTTAAGCCCCTTTTGTTTAAGTTTTTTATGGACTTTGCATAGAAAGTCATCTTGCAGGTTAATACACGGCTTACCAGCATCCTTATTTACCGGAAATCCCTCTGAAGCTGAAAAGTATAAAGCAACACAACACAGCCCAAAACATTTTTCACAATCAGCTTTTAAATTATATAAACTCATATTCATTCTCTCCGCATTCACAAAATATTTAACTGTCATTCATTATATCACAACTGCTATATAATTCAATTTACTAATTAATTAAATGGTAACTTACTGGAAATATAAAATATTTTTTAAATTTCTCTATTTGATTATTTAGCAAATATGTTTAATTAAAAAACTAAATTATAGTTTTAAGTATGTATACATTGAAATGTGGAAAAAATGTTTTAAATAGAGGTACCCAAAATTCAATTATGAAATTGCGGTACCTTTACCTAATCTTAGCTATGCCTTAAATTTTTCATATAACTTTTCAATAATTGCAAAGATAATTAAAAATAATTCTACTCCCCAAATAAATATGGTATCTATTATATCTCCATAGCCACCATACTGTGATAAGTACAACAAAATATAAAATATTATTAAAATAATTAGTAATAAGCAGATCACATATCTCATTATATTCTTCTTTAGAATATTTTCAAAACTCTTTACACTAAAATATACTATCCCAGCTATTATAAGCGACAGTATAAGTGATGCTATAATTATATCCATAAAATAGCTCCCCATTATTTAGTATTATATTAACCATTATATTCTGACTTCTAGTATTATTACCAAACTACTTCTAAAGTATAGTTACTTACTTAATTTTCAAATAATGTAGTTAATATATGAAAAAATAAAAAGAACCCTATTTCTAGAGTTCTTTAGCCTCTTATTTACTTACTACTAACGGTTTTAGAGACTGTTTCATATAGTTGTTTTAAACTAAAGCCTTCAGACTCATTAGAATTATTTTTAAATAAACTTATAACATATCTTATTTCCGAGCTTTCTCTATCAAATTCTATTTTAGTACTTGGATTCTTAATAATGGAATTAACAACATTCCAAACATGCTTCTCTTTAACTTGTTTATCCTTAACCTCTTTCATAAATCTCACCCCCTTCATATAACTAATTATGCAAAAAGAGGTAAAATCCTTCTAAATATCAAAAAATGCCGTATATTCGCTCTAATGAATAATACGGCATTTTTAATATTATTTTATTTTATCGGAGTTTATATATTTTTTTAAGTCATTTTTTATCATTATAAAGTAACTAGGAAGCGCATATACCAATATACCTACAATGAAAGCTTGTGAAAAACTTTCACTAAATAATACATCTAATGCATCACCAAAGTAATATGCACCGAGTCCGATCAAAAATAGGTTTAATATATAAAACACTAGACTTATATTAAGATTTGAAATTCCTTTAGCCACTACGTAAACACATAAAGCTGCACAAACTAATCCTAATAAAGCCATACCTGAGACAAAGACAGGTGAATCTGCTGAACTCGTTAAAATAAACAATATTGCTTCTAAAAATTCTCTAAAAAATGTTATTGCAGCAATGATAAATACTCCCTTTTTACTTAATGAAATGAAACGTTCATTTGGAACAGTATTGAAGGATTTATTTTTCCGTAAAAGAACCACACTATACAATATTAATCCTGATAAAACTATTCCTAATATTCCATCAAACAACTCACTAGCAGGACCGTTTAATAAAGCAACTTGCGAAAATATTACAGCACCAATTATAATGGCAATAACTCCACCTAAAGCCCCTCCAAGGGTTACACTTCTACTCATATCGTACATTTTGTTTTTATTAAAATAAATTACCAGAGGGATAATCACCAAAAAAATTTCAATACCTTCTCTAAAGCATATAATAAATGGAGCAAACATGAATTTTCACCTCCTGCTTGCTATATTATATGCTTAAGTTAGTCAATATGTTTCAACATATTTTATTATTGTAACTTTATATATAATCTCTTAATCCTTCCTCATTCAAAATTATAATATTTTTTGTTCCTATTATCTTTATCAGTTTCTCATCTTCAAACTTCTTCAATTTTCTGCTAATAGTTTCCCTTGTTACTCCAATGTAATTAGCCATTTCTTCTCTAGACAAAGGCAGCTTTATAGATACTTTATTCTTTGTTATTTCTCCATATTGCTCTATTAAATCTGTTAATAAATAAGCCATTCTTGAATCAACATCATTAGTAGCAAGATTTTGAACTAAATTTTCTACCCTTGATAATCTTTCCCCAATGGTTTCTAACAATTTTATTCCGATCTCTGGTTTTTTCATCATTATTTCTTTCATTTCATCTTTAGTAAGTGTACATATTTTTGCATTTTCTATTGCTTTAGCATTAAATCTATATTTAGAAGGCTTTATGAGTTCCAACTCTCCAAAAAAATCTCCCTCTGAGAGTATATGTAATATTTGTTCTTTACCATCCTTAGTATATTTATATAATTTTATTTTTCCTTCATTTATAAAATAAAGAGTATTAGATACATTGCCTTCTGTAAAGATTACATCTCCCTTAGTAAATTCTTTATGATTAATGTTTCTTACAATTTCCAATAGTTCTTCCCTATTTAAATTTTCAAATATAGGCACCTTGCTTGCACAAAGCTCTCCTCTACAATTATTACAGCAATTACCACAGTGTTTATTCACACTTCACTCCTCCTTTACTCATTTATTATTTTTGATCTATAGTTTAAAAATAATTTTTTCTCACAATCAATAGCTAGCGGATAATATTACACTTCCATACTACCAATTTATTCTAATTTAGTATGTAACAATTGTTACTCTAACAAAATAAGAAATCTTGTATTATATAGATGCTACGTGTGAGCTTTTCCGTTCATTCTCTTGATGATTGATTATATAATAAATAAGGATGCATCAGATTCTTTTCTGATGCACCCTTAAATGAATATCAAAAAATTCATTTTACTTCTTTATTTAGTGAGTTATTTTTTAATTCATAAAGCCTTGGAAATAATATATTATTTTCTAAATGTATGTGCTTAAATATATCTGCTTCCATTTCTTGTAGCTTAGAATAAGTTAATCTATAAGTAGTGCATCCATTAGCTGGAACATCATAATCATTAGTTAGCGCCCTTAATTCTTTAAGTATATTTCCAGCTCCAGTGTGTTCATCTTGTAGCTTATTAATAATATTTATTGCCTTATCTAAATCATCTTCACTGTTACTTGTTAAAAATGCCTTAATTGCAGGGTATTGAATTGTCTCTTCTTCGATTAAATGAGCATCTAATTCCATTTTAACTGTATGAAATAACTTATGGACTTTTGAAAGCTCAGGATGATTTTCTCCATGTACTCTTAATATTTTAGTTGTTAGTTCGCTTATTTTAGGAAGATTTTCATAAAGATAAGCATGATGTACATTTATAATTTGATCAACTAATTCATCAAGTGGTGCAAGCAACCAGTTTCTATCTTTTGAGTAAGGATTGCTTTTGATTTTCTCATATTCATTGTTTATTCTTTCTAATAGTTCTGTTTCATTAACCCCTTGTTCTCTTACCGCTTCTATTAATGGTCTATCTCCACCGCAGCAAAAATCAATTTTATATTCCTTGAATACATCTGCAGCATTTGGGAACTTGCTTACTATCTCTCCAATTTTTTGATTGCTATTAAATGTGTTCATTATTTATACCTCCTTTAGGCCATTTGCTATAAATTTCTAGTTAGTTTTCTCTAATCATATTTGCTAAATATATTATATTTCTGGTGTAAAACCACAATATCCTATTTCATCGCATCTTCTCTTCATATCATTCCATATTTCATCATCTTTTATAGCTTCTATTGCTGTAGGATATAAAATATAATTTTCTTTAAATATATGATCTCTTAAATTAAATACTATATATTTAGCTGCATCATCAACTTTTTCTTTTAGCTCCTTATAATCTAACTCAGAAGCCTTTTCTGCTATTTGTTTTAAAAACTTTTTTTTTGCCCTTAAGTCATCATGTTCCATTCTCATTATTCTAGTTGGTCCTGTAATTGCTCTATCTTCCATTTCGCTAAATAATACTTGCTCTTCTCTTAAATGATGTTTTTCTGCGTCCAAGATATTATTAATAACAGTATTCAATTCGCTAAATTCTTTTATGCAACTATCATAGCTTTCAGACTTTTGAATCTTAGAATTAATTTCCTCAAGTTCTGTTAAAAATTCAAGAATTTTTTCATGTTCAGCAATAAATGTATCCACGACATGTCCTAGTCCGATTTTAGTTTTAATTTTATCAAGTTCTCCTTTTAGTACTTCCATGTGAATATCGCAAAGGTGTCTTAAATCTTGAGGATTCATTCCTTTTTCTATTAAGTTTTGTTCTGCAATTGATAGCTCAATTGGATTTATATCAGAAACAATCCCTAAAGCTTCTTTTCTTAAATCTTCTGTCACTCCATTTTTATTTAATTTTTCCAAAACTTCAGTTAAATTTTTTATTTTTGTAGTATTCATTGTTAATTCCTCCAATCTGGATTTATATTGATAGTAGTTTAAATAAGATTGTTTCTTTCTATACACAATCTGTATCTTTTAAATCACTAATATTTTTCATGAGTTATAAATTTAATTCATTTAAATTATCTTATCGACAAATTTTCTAAACCATTATCTATTCTCTATGAGATTATTTTAAGTTATTTAATTTAAATATAATGTGATTTCAATCAAATTTTTTTAATTTATTATTCCTTTATTCTCGCTTTTTTCCAACTGCTGCAAGGTATATTATAAATTCTTCGTCTCCATCTAAACCTAGAAGTGTATCTATCATATCTTGGTCATATATTCCTACGGCACAAGTCCCTGCTCCAATAGATTCGCTTGCTAAATAAAGATTCTGGCATACATGGCCTACATCTATTAATATCTTCTTATGAGCCGTAATATCATACTTCCATTCTGAACGATATGGCGTTGTACTCCATGCAAATAATACTGCAGCTTTCTTTGCGAAATTAGGCACAAATGGCTGTTCTAATGTAATTTCATCTATTTTATTATCTATTTCATCTAATTTAAACATAAATAAAAGTTTATGCTCTACTGGAAGATATCTATATACTCCTTCCACAGTCCCTTCAACATTTCTGATAAATAAATATGTTTCAAATGAATGAGTTGCACCACTGCAAGGAACTGTCCTTAAAGTAAGACCTGCCTTATTAGTTTCAGTGATTCCCTGAGTAGCCCATAAAAGATAAGATAATTCATCCAACTTCATTGATTTATCAGCATAAAATCTTGTACTTCTTCTTTTCTTTATACACTCATAAATGTTAGAGTTTTCTACAACTTTCTCATTGACAGTTGGAAGATTAATAATATTAGAACATGAATCGTAAGACTTAAAAACAGGTGGCTGAGGAATTCCATTCATTTTATCAGTTTTTATGTTTTTAAATTCACTAAAATTAGATTTTAAAAATTCTCTCTGTGCTTTATATTTTGTCATAAATATTCCTCCTTTATTTTCTTATAATTTATGATATTTCTTGTCTATAAAAAAGTATGTATCATAAGTTACAGTGATAAATTTTATTAGGTAATTAAAAACAGCCACATGTATTTATGGCTGTTTAAGTATATAATATTTAACCTAAATGGAGTTTGTAAGCTACATATCAATATAATATTTTATGATGTTTGCCCCTTATAAATTAACTACTTGTTTCCAAAACTATTTTTCTCATCGGTCTAATTCATCACCATTTATAATACTTAATCTCAAATAGAAAGGAACTCATTTAAATATAATCAATAATATTTATAAATTCTGAAATTATAATATCTGGTTCTTTTTTCAATGTATTTATGTTACCCATTCCTCCCCAGCCTTGTTTTACCCAGATAGTTTTCATATTCACTATGCCAATGTACTTTATTTAAACCAAATTCCTTCAAAGCACATTTATATGCATCTTTATTTTGTTTGGCATAAAAGCTCATTTTCTTCAAAAATTCATCTTTAGAAGGGGCATTTTTCTGTTGCAATGTTTCCATTGTTCTATAGTTATCACATTGTTCTTCATTAATAAATGTAGACCCCATATCCATGAATATCCATTCAATTAAGAAAATCACCTCCAATAAATTAATATTTGTAATACGCACCCTTAAGTTAGAATTTGTAAATTAATCAATTATTAAACTATCAAATGTAAATGGAAATTCCTCAGCTTTTTTATTTTCAAAATCAACTTTATATCCAATTCCGCTTTTATAAAAGAAACCCTGCTTTAATTCTATTTTCACATAACACATATTTTCATCATTTTCGTTGTTGTGTGCAAAATACCAAGGTTCAAATGCCTTTATCAATTTTTCTCTAATAACATGATTTTCTTCACATAACGGATGTCCAATATTACAGGCAGTTCCGCTAAATCGATAAAGTTTATTACACATTGATATTTCAGAATTTTTTTCAATATCGTTTACTTTCTGTGATTTTGCATGAGAAACAATATAAAAAGCACCATTATCATAATAAGTATCTACAAATCTAACAGATGGAATATTATCATTTGATGTTGCCAACGCAAATTGATAATCTTTTGCAAATAACTCTTCTAAAACATTTAAACTTTTTGTGTATGTAGTCATCTTTAATATCTCCTTTGTGAGTTTCTATTTGCTTTTATGCCAATTATAAAAATCTTTTAGGTCTGTTTTACGTTCCTGTGGTAACTCTGTTTTCTTAACTCCGTGAATTGCGCCTTCCAGTGCTAACAATCTATGAATGCATGCAGAAGCATCAATTTCTTGTATTTTTAACCACGCCTGTTCTGCGCCAATATCCTTTAATTCGTCATATGTGAATATACCTACTTCATTTAACTGTCTTTCAACTTCTTTTCCGATGTTAAGAAGTTTTGATAATTCTCCCATAATGAACCTTCCTTTCAAATTATGATTTATCCAGATGTTATACAAATAAATCTTACTTTACCTTATATATCCATTATGCATTATCTATAATATATTTTGCAATGCTGTCCTATTAAAATTTTATTTATAAAAAATAGAGTAGATTTTATACCACTCTATAAAGCTATTTGTTTATGATTAAAGATCAAAAAGCCATACCCTACCTATTGCGACATTTATAATTTACCCATCACTATTTATTCAATACTTTTCTAAAACTCAATTTTAAGTACTCATTTTTTGTTTTTGATATTTTTTCCTACGTGCCACGCCTTGCCTATCTTTTCTCCAACGCAATAATAATTAAATTCATATACAGAAAATAAAATTGGATTAATCTTTTTTAAATCTGGAATATTGTTTTTAAGATATTTTTCCTCAGAATACGTTTGTACTACTTCACCTATCATAATTATGTTAGTTCCTCCTAAATCTAATTCATGGATGACTTTACATTCGATATTTATAGGGCATTCTTGTATCATTGGAGCAGTATTAAGATTTCCGTAAAAGGTACTAAATAATTTAGATTTATCAACATTTTTTCCAGATACACTCCCACAATAATCAGTGATTTCCAACATTTCTAAGGATGGAATATTAACGCTGAAAGATTTGTTTTGTTTAATTCCATCACAAGTATAATGTTCTCTATTAAGTGAAATTGAAATCATAGCTGGTACTCTATTTACAATGCCACAATATGAAACATTTAAATAGTTAGCCTTACCTTTAACATTTGCACCAATTAGTACTGTAGGTAGTGGATAAAGGTACCCATTATTTCCAATCTCTATTTTATTCATTTTATACTTTCCTCCTTAACATTCAGCAATTTATAAATCAAATTTACCTTAATTCCATATATTGTACAAGTACCTACTTTTTAGTATAATACTATACAGAGAGTAAGTATGAAAAATTAAATAGAAGGTGTATCTATGTCAATAAAAAATGAAAAGTCATATGATTGTCCTATAGATTTTACTATTAATTTAATTGGCCAAAAATGGAGCATGTGGATTTTGTGGACACTGCAAGATAGTCCTTTACGTTTTGGAGAAATTAGAGATAGAATCCCTGGAATTACTGAAAAAATGTTAATACAGCAACTAAAGAAATTCGAAACTTATAACATTGTTGCTAGAAAAGTATACCCAGAGGTTCCTCCTAAAGTAGAATATTCACTAACTGAACACGGTAAGAGTTTAAAACCAATGATGCTTTTAATAAAACAATGGGGAGATGAACATTTATTTATTCAGGAATCTTCTCTAAATAAATAAAGCTTTAAATAGATTAGTTTCTTTATTTAAATACACAATAATAATTTAATATTTCACAAAATCTAGTTTATAATTATAATAACTTAAAGATATTTTATATGGAAAATAAGGAGGAATACATAATGGCTGGCTGTAACGAAAAAAACTGTACATGCTTAAATAATAATTGTGAAAGACATGGTAAATGTTGCGAATGTGTTAATTTTCATCGTAGCAATGGAAATCTTGTTGCTTGTTTAAGAGATTTGAAAATAGAAAACAAATAATTTTTAGTCAAAAGCCCTACTGGGCTTTTGATATTATCCTTTATCTCCTTCTTTATTAAGTTCAATTCCTCAAATGTATACTATAATTCTTTTTTCATTCTATAGGTATCTTTTTATCATTACTTTTTACAAGTGTATTGCGCCTATTACACTGATAACTACTAGTTATAATATTAATCTCCATTTAAATAGGCTGGGGATTACATTGGAATTAATACTCTTGGTTTTTCAAATATGTAATTTGTACCTTCAATAGGATTTCTGCCTGAAATCAAATTCATTCCGGTAACATAAAGAGCGTCTGCCATAGCACGTGGATCTACTGGAACTGAACCCGCCATGAATCCGTTATTTATTAAATCTTTTGCTTCAGGCATTTCATCAATTCCAAAGACCGGACGTAACGAGTTTTTTCTACAACTTCACAATAAAGAATACAGTGAAACTCTGTTTTACTTCCTTAGAAATTTAATATTTCTCCATCATTCGGTATGAATATATTATTATTTATAATATTACTCTCAATAAAACTTTTTAAGTCTTTTCTTAATAATCTGCAATGGTTCCATGCTTCCATGTGTACTGCAACAATCTCTATATTTGTATATCTATGACATAATTCATACAGATCCTCTGAAGTCATTGTAATAGGTTGTCCATAACTAAATTGAGCACTACCACAATTACAGACAACAACATTAGGCTTAAATTTCTCTATTGATTCTTGGACTTCTTCACACCAAACAGTATCTCCTGTAATATAAACTGATGCTTCATCAAAAAATGAAATAACGAAACCTGATACTGGTGCCATCTTTTCAGCTAGTTCATCGTGTCCATGTTTTCCGCTTGTACGGTTAATGCTTATATCATTCCAAACATAATTGGTATGTATAGGATGTACTTCAGTAAATCCATAAGATTGCAATTTAGCTTCATCTTCAGGTTGGCAAAATACTGGAATTTTTTTAGGCAATATACTTGCTGCAGCTTCATCAAAGTGGTCTCTATGCGTATGGGTAACAATAATAGCATCGCAATTAGTAATGTGATTAATGTCTAATGGTAACTTAACTAATGGGTTATAATTTTGGTTTGGTACATCTGGTACTGGATCCATAGAACCAGCTTCACTTAATAGAGGATCTATTAATATTCTTTTATTATTTAAAGTTACTATTAAAGTGGCATGCCTTATCAATTGAATCTTCAATGTTTATTCCTCCTATCATATAATTCATACTTATTATACCATAGGAGTATATTATATCAATTTTAACCAACATATTTATTATACTCAAAATCTGCATAGGCTTTTACTGCAAAGCTATCTACTTTACCCGTATATTCATTGATACCTACCATGACTTTTTTATTTTGATCATTTCCATCTTGATAAAAAGCATACCACCCATTTGTTTCATCAGTTCCATCTTTTAAAGTAACATGCTCTTCTTTTACAAGTATACATTTAGGATTCTCTATATCCCCTAGCTTATTTTGTTTAATGAAATCCTCCGCTGTATTTTTTATTTGTTCTTCACTAAGTGTTAATGGAACATCTGATTTATTATAAATCTTGCCAAACACCCTTACCGAATCTACTTCCTTTGTATTTTCATTGAAATCAACATAATAATGTCTATCATCGCTTTCCCAACTAGTAAAAACCATTCCATGTCTTACTTTTACTACTACGTTTTTAAAATATTCCCATAGATCATTAGATCCACCATCATGCATTTTCACTTGCTTATTATATTCTTCCTTCGATATTTTTCCATTCTCATATAAATTCTGCAGTTGTTTTAGTGACTCTGATTTTGCTTTATCCAAAGTTTTCTCATTATATCTTTGTGCATTAAACCATACGTTCTCAGTTGATACGTTAAAGTACTTTTTTAGAGCCTCTGCAGACCTCTCTCTATAAGCTTCATACTCAGGACCATTTATAATATCAAATTCTAGCGAATCTGCCGAAGTATCATTTTTCGTATAAACAATATTTTGATTTATGCTTTCTGTAAAATCTCCTCTTATTATTAATTTATAAAATAAAGCAAAAGCGGATACTACAACTCCTATTGCCAATAATACTGATAGTATTTTTTTTGAGAACATAATAATCCCTCCATATTTTTAACTTTGATTGGCATGTTCAGCAAGTTCTACTCTTTAAGTATAAAATTAAGATGTACCAGATGTTTATTCAAAATGTAAAATAGTTGTAATATTTAACTCATATAATAACCAAAAGAAACAATAAACATATTTATTTCAATATGCTTAGGTTTGTATTTTATATATAACATCTTTTCCTTGAACCCCTAATCATTAAATACAAAATGTAACTTATTTCGGCGCACATACTTAAGTCAAAGTTCCAAATTAGTAAAAATCATTGTTACTTCTGTCCCTCTGCCCAGTTCACTATTTATTTTAATCTCTGCATTATGAATTTCTATTATTTTTTTTACAAATAGATAGTCCAATCCCAGCTCCATTATTTTTTCTGCTCCTTGCTTTGTCACAAACATAGAAAGGCTGCCATATTTTATCCAAGTGTTCTTCAGATATTCCTGAACCCAAATCCTCTATAGACATGAAGGTTTTATTGTCTAAAATAGATACTGTTAAATATATTTTAGAATCATTCTCAGATGCTTTTATAGAATTTTCCACTAAATTGCATAATGCCATCTTAATTAGATCCTTGTCTACTTCTAATACACAGTCCTCTCCTTTAATAATTAGATCTATATTTTTCTCTTTAAGTTTAACAAATAATAACCGTTTAGCTTCATCTATTATACACATTATTTTCTCAGGCTTAAGTTCAATTTCCTGGGTTTTTGCATAAATTAGATCCATCATTTTAAAAGCCATTTGCTCAAGTCTTTTTCCCTCTTTGTAAATATAGTCCGCAGCTTCAAAGAATAATTCCTCATTATACTTTGAGGTTCTTATTAGGTTAGCATATCCAATTATTGAGGTTAAAGGTGTCTTAAGCTCATGAGACAGGTTATTTATAAAGGTTTCTTTTTCGATATTAGATATTTCTAATTCATTTATTTTGTCTTCTATTGCCTGCGCCATCAGGTTAAAGTGATTTGAAAGCACATTAAATTCATCCTTTGATTTTATTTTTATCCTTTCAGAATACTGGCTCAAAGATATTTTTCTATTAGAAGCTATTAATGTATTTATTGGTTTTGTTATGGATCTACTAATAAAAAGCATGAAAACAGAAAATAAAAAACAAATTAAAATATCCAATTTAATAAAAAGAGAAATTTGATTCGTTTTTTCAATGTAAATATTTGATATATCCTTACAATAGTATATTTTTATTGGAACGTCATACGCATTAACTAAACTACTCACATATAAATACTGTTTGTCATTCACAGTTCGAATAATGTAGTTGACTTTCCCTAAAACCAGATTTTCTAATTCCTGTTTCTCTTTTGTGGCAGGAAATTTCATATCTGAATAAAGCATTTTATCATCAGAATCTAAAATTTCTATATCCCCATGCTGTCTAGCTTCATGATTAGTAGAACTGTTATATTCATCCATTAAAGTACCAACCAATATATTTATATCAGAACCTATATCTGAATTAATTTTCTTCATATATATGGAATTAATTGTTATTTGCGAAGAAACAAATTTTTGTTCTGCAAGACATTTATCAATTTCTTTTTCTAGCGAGTCATTATGAAACTTCTGTATTAATATAAATCCAGCTAAATTTAAGGTTAGTATAAGTAAAAATGAAGGAAACAGATATATTTTCAGCCATAGCTTCATATTTATTACTCCTCTAACCTATATCCGATTTTATATACAGTTTTTATGTTATCAGTAATACCAAGTTTCTTTCTTATTTTTTGAATGTGGGTATCTATTGTCCTTGTTTCTCCCATATACTCATAGCCCCATATCTTTTCTAGTAAATGCTCCCTAGATAAAGCAATATTTTTATTTTTAACAAGTATAAGCATAAGTTCAAATTCCTTCAACGTCAGGTCGATTGCCTCACCATCTCTTTTTATAATTCTTTCCTCTTCATATATTTTCAAATTCTTGAATTCTATACAATTGCTATTTTTAGAATATCTCCTTAAGACCACTTCAATTCTAGCAAGAAGTTCAATGGTTTCAAATGGCTTAACAATATAATCCTCTGCTCCAGATTTTAGGCCAGTCACCTTATCAGCAAGTCCATTTTTAGCTGTAAGAAATATTACTGGTATGTTTAATTTCCTTATTTTTTTCATCACTTCAAGTCCATCTATGCCTGGCAGCATAATATCCATAAGTATCAAATCAAAAGTTTCTTCTTTAATCAAATTCAAAGCTTCCAATCCATCAAATATTTGTATACTTTTATAACCTGCCATATTTAAATTTATTTTAATTAAATTAGAAATGGCTTCATCATCTTCCACGATTAAAATCTTTATTTTCAACTATATTCCCCTATAATGTTTAATCGATAATTCTATTGTATAACAATTTTTCAAACAAATTGCAAAATAGTTGTAAAATATAATTATAAACTAAATTAATCTCTCTACTTTTGACAAAAAAAAGCCTCACATTTTCAGTGAGACTTCTTATATTATAGTTTTATAATGCAGCTAGAGATTCTTCTTTATTTTTAATATAAAGTTTTATTTTTTCAATTCTCTTTGCTTTCACTTCTTCTATCTTAAATGTTAAATTTTCATATTCTATGGCTTTTTCCTCTTTATTCTTAGGAATATACCCTATAATTTCAATAATAAAACCACTCATTGTATCATAGTTTTCACTTTCAATGTTTACATTGAAATAATTATTAAACTCATTGATTGACAGCATACCGGATATTATAAAATTATTATTATCAATCTTCTCTACTTCTGGTTCATCCTCGTCATATTCATCATCTATATTACCCATAACTTCTTCAATTAAGTCTTCTATAGAAACTATGCCTGAAAATCCTCCATACTCGTCTACTAGTACAGCTATATGTTTTCTAGACACCTGCAATTCTTTAAATAGTTCGTCAATGCTTTTATTTTGTGAAACAAAATATGGTGGATGCAAAATACTTCTAATATCCACATTTTCAAATCCACATTTTCGAGCCTCACTAAGGAAATCTTTCATATATAGAATGCCAATAATATTATCTATATCATCTTCATATACAGGGATTCTTGAATATCTTTCCTCTATCAATTCATCTAAATATTCATTTAATGGAGTTTCTATATCAATCATATATACTCCTGTTCTAGGTGTCATTACTTCATGAGCTATTTTATCATCAAATTCAAATATGCTATTTATCATTTTCTTCTCAGTTTCATTTATAGCTCCATGTTCTTGTCCAACTTCTACAAAAGACTTAATCTCTTCTTTTGATACTTTTTCGTTGGAATCATCATTATCAAGATGGACTAATCTTACTAATATATTAGTTGACGCAGAAAGCAGCCTTACAAAGGGAATTGCAATTTTAGATATATATATTATTGGTTGTACAGAAAACATTGCAATAGCTTCTGATTTTTTTAGTGCTATTCTCTTTGGAAAAAGTTCTCCAAATACTAATGTAATATATGACAGTATAATTGTCACAATTATCAAGGCAGCTTGTCTACTATAAGGAATATTATATCCCCTTAGATAAATAGCCAAATCGTTTGATATTCCAGTTGCTGCTGAAGCACTACTAAAAAAACCTGCAAGTGTTATTCCTACTTGTACAGTAGATAGGAAATTGGTAGGTTCCTCCATGAGATTTGATAAAAGTTTTGCTTTTTTATTTCCTGCTTCTTCAAGAAGCTTTATCTTATTTTTATTTAGTGATACGATAGCCATCTCTGCTGATGCAAAAAACGCATTAATCAACGTTAAAATAACTATCAAAATTAACTGAAACGTTATACTCGTCTGTTCCGGGTCTAAGTCCATAAGTGTTTTTCCTCCCAAGATAAAGTTTTTTAATGTAATAATATCACAAATATTACAAACAGTAAAGTTGACAAAAAAGATCATCATTTATTTATTCTTCAACCATCTACATATTATTATATTTTATAATATTACTTTATTGACTTATTTATTAGTTCCAGTATAATTTTTTTTTGTATCGTAAAAAAATTTCTATTCTTTTTATGGTTAATTACCAAACTAATTTAAATCTAAATATTACCATCTATTTATACCTACTTGTTAAATTACTGTTGATGAAATTCTCTTAAAATAATCTTCCAACGCTTCTGCGCCTGGCTTAGGATTAAAACCTAAATCCTTTTTTGATGTAGTTAGATCATAGTGTCTATTTATTCCACCATAATATAATTCTACTTGACTTCCAAGTAGTAATGGCTGGGCATTATTCTGTTTTGCTTCAGCTTCAAGCTTATCAGCTAATATTAACAACTGCTCTTTAGTATATTTTTGTGGTATCTCTAAATCTGGAACAAACTTCTTTGCAATTTTAATTATTTCATCTGAAGTTACAGGTTCTTCATTTGCTAAAATATATCTTGTACCTTTTACTCCTTTTTCAGCTGCTGTAATCATACCCTGTATAACATCATTTACATCTATTGGAGTCATTTCAGTTATATAATTAATCTTCATCTTACCTAAAAGGATACTATCAAAACCAAGCATGGTCGGAGTCTTCTTTAAAAATTCTCCACCAATCATTGCACCTGAAAGAACACTTACCATATCTAAATCATATTTTTCTGCCAATTCCCAAGCTCTTTTTTCAGAACGGGCTTTTGAATCAAAATATGCATTACCATGACTACTTTCAAGCCATGTAGTTTCATCAATTTTGTTTCTCGAGTTCATCTTGTCCAAAGATAATGCTGCCACAGAGCTTACATAAACTATTTTTCTTACCTTAGCCTCTTTTGCTGCTTCCATTATATTTTGAGTCCCTATAACATTCGGAATAATTATTTCTTTTTCAGGATCTTGAGCCCAATGCTTAAATACTGCTGCTACTTAATATAGTGTATCTACTCCATCAAGTGCCTTGCGTAATGAATCTTTATCCATAAGATCTGCATATACTACTTCACAATCAAGTCCTATAAAGGCTTCTTTATCATTTATATTTCGCACACTTGCTCTGACCTTTTCTCCTTTTTTTAATAACTCCCTTACCAAATTGTTACCCAAGTGACCATTTGCACCTGTTACTAAAGAAATTTTCTTCATAATTAACTCCTCCTAAATAATCAAAATTGAAATTATAGATATATTAACGCGAAAATTTCTAATTGTAATTGACATATGTCAATTGCCAAAAAAACATCAAATAACTTCATTTGATGTTTTCGAAATATATTTATTCTGTTTTCATACTTCTCTTAATCCTGCTAAGAGAACTTGCTCTTACTCCAATAAAAGAAGCAATGTATGCTTGATTTATTCTATCTTCTAAGGAAGAATATTCTCTTTTAAACTCTTTATATCTTTCTAAAGCATCCTTCATAAGTAATGCCTTTTCACGATTTAAAGTATTAATAAGTATTTTCCGGATATACTCGTTGAATATTATCTTCATTTGATTGCTTTCCTTCATTCCTTGATTTATGGAGCCATAAGGAATAATTACACAAATGCAGTCTTCCAAACTTTCTACACTAAAAGTAGTTTCTCCACTCCTTAATAATCCTTCAGCACAGGCAAATTCAGTTTCACATGCAAAACATTTTGTAACATCATTACCTGATTCATCTATATAATATCCCCTAATAATTCCTTTATGAATATAATACAACGAAGAAGGTATTTCCCCCTGTCTAAGAATAATTGTACCTTTGGGAACTATCCTTATAGCAGCTGTGGAATTAAATAATTCTTTTAAATCTTCTTGAAGCTCCATTTTAAATCCTGCTTCAATATAATCACTTGGTTTACAAATCATAATTTATCACCTCTTTAAACTATGACAGTTTTAAAATAAAATTATAAGCAGCTTCATCTTCCCATTGAGATATTTTGATATGACCTAAATTAGCTCCTTCAACATTAAAACTCAAAATTTCCTTTAAATTAGCGTAATATTCGTCTCTATTCAATCTTACTTTACTAAATAGAATTTTTTGAACACATGGCTTACTATTTGCATCTGATGGAAGCATCATCATTGCCACGCCCCCCACATATTTATTCTTATTTACATTAGGTTTAATCATATTTATATAAGTAGTTCCATCATTGTGACTATTCAAATTAAAGAATATAATCTTATCTGAAATAGTAAATCTTCCTGTGAAACATTTTATAACCTTTCCGCTGGAACAAATTTTAAAGCTAACATTTTCCTTATGAATTTCCATAACGCCTTCATGTATAGCACCTTCTTTTGCTATGTTAGTCACGAAAAAATATACATAATACCTTTCATCAAATATATTATGTTCAATTCCCGTATCATTTTCTAAACTTTCAATATCAACTGCAGTTAATGGTATAGAAATAAGTTTTTCTATTTCTATATTGTATACTTCACAAATATACAGCAACGTTTCTATTGATGGAAAGGCATCTCCTGATTTGTATTTTGATAACAAGTCCTCAGATATTCCAATTTTATTTGCAAGATTCTTTTGTGTTGACTCCAGTTGAATTAACTTTTTCAAATTATAAATGAAAGCTTTAGAAGTCTTTTCATATATATCATTTTTCAAAGCTTTTACTTCGTTAATATTATTTGACATAATATCAAGATTGCTTTTAATATAACTTAATTTGTTCTTGACCTTTTCATCTATTTCTTTAAGTTCTTGTAAATCTTTATTCAATTTCATCACTCCATATTCTTATCATATAATGATAATCATGCAAATTGAATTATATTCAACTTAATCTTTGATGATTTTCAAGTATATTAGATACTTATATATATCAATTGATACAATTCAATTACTATATTACCATATTAATGAAAACTTCAAAACATTTATGTAATGTATAAAATTTATTATTGACTTAGGAGGAAACAATGGATTTTTTGCGTGCTTTTACTTTTTCATTATTAATGATGTTGTTTATAACACCAAAGCTTATGCAATTAGCATATAAAATTGACTATCTTGAAAAACCTAAAATAGATTGTGAACGAAAGATACATAACGAAGCCAAACCGTACTTAGCTGGAGTAGGAATATTTTTTTCCTTTTGGATTGCCTACTTTAGTATAAATCCAGTCTGTAATATAAAAAATATAATTATTTTTTTGAGTTCACTCTTAATTTTTATTGTAGGAATGTTTGATGATTACTACAAAATTAAGAAAAAGGACTTAAAGGCTCTTCCAAAGATGATTTTTCAGCTACTTGCATGTATATTAGTATATGAAGCAAGTGGTGTTAAATTTTCAGGAATTACAAATCCATTTGATGGATCTTATGTTGTGCTTCCAATATGGTTACAGTTTACTTTGACTATTTGCTGGTTATTCGGAGTTACTACTGTAATCAATTTTATTGATGGCATGGATGGCTTAGCTGGAGGAATAACTTGTATATCTTCCTGTACTTTATTCTTAGTTGCATTAGTTAAAAATGATTTGTCCTCTGCTCTAATGGCAATAATCTTAGTTGGCATCTGCTTAGGATACTTAAAATATAATAAATTTCCCTCAAAAATTTTAATGGGTGATTCTGGTGCTACTTTTTTAGGTTTTATTTTAGGCATTATCTCTCTAGATGGAGCCTTCAAGCAGGCTACTGCTATTTCAATCTTTATTCCCATTTTAGTACTAGGCTTACCTATATTTGATAATATTTTTGTATTATTTAAAAGAATCCATGAAGGAAGACCTATTTATATTGGCGACGCCAGCCAAATACACTTTAGATTATTAGCAAAAGGACTTAATCAAAAGCAAGTGGTTTATTTGTTATATCTAGCCTGTGCCTGCTTGAATTTAAGTGCAATTGTTTTATTATTTTTAAAAATATAAGTATAGTTTAAGGAGATTTATTATGACTCTAATTATTTTAGGAATATTAAGCAGCTTTTTTATAACTTTTTTAATTGGAAAACTATTTATTCCAATAATACGTACATTAAATTTAGGTCAAAACATCCGAGATGAGGGTCCTGAAAGTCATCTAAAGAAAGCAGGTACTCCCACATTTGGAGGTATTATATTTATATTATCAAGTATTGTAGTTACTTTAGTCTTATGTAAAGAGTATAAAAGTGAAGGAATGATAAGTTTATACGCATTGGTAACATTTGGTCTTGTCGGCTTAACAGATGATATATTAAAAAAACTACATAAACACAATGAAGGCCTAACTCCAATTCAAAAGATGTTTTTACTGTTAATAGCTTCATGGATTTTTGCATTCTATGCCTATAACACTCCATCAATAGGCAGTTCTATCTATGTTCCAATCATTAATACTGCAGTAGATATAAAACTAATGTATATACCATTCATAATTTTTTATTATATATGTACCACTAATGCTGTAAACTTAACTGATGGCCTAGATGGATTATGCAGTACCATAACAATAATTGTAATGATATTTTTATTAATTTTAAGTTTTTCTTTGAAACACTACTCTCTTTCTGTTTTCTGCGGAATTATTGTTGGCTGTTTATTAGCGTTTTTAATATTTAATGTTTTTCCTGCTAAAATTATTATGGGTGATACAGGCTCCTTAGCCCTTGGAGGTGCTATAGCAACTGTAGCTATGATACTTAAAACTCCCCTTGTAATAATTATTATTGGAGGTATATATGTTGTTGAAACTTTGTCAGTTGTAATACAAGTAGCTTCATTTAAGCTATATGGAAAGCGCGTTTTTAAAATGGCACCAATTCATCATTCTTTTGAATTATCAGGTTTTCATGAAACTACAATAGTTGCAATGTTTTCCATTGTAACAGTAATTTTATGTCTTGTTGCATTTTTATTATTTTTAGTTCCAATTTCTATATAGCTGTAATCACACATAACACATTCACAATCTATTTTTATATACTAAGGAGTAACTTATGTCTAAATCAATATCTAAAAATGCTTTTTTCAAGGCAATTCTAAATCTATCTAATATAATTCTGCCAATAATAGTAATGCCAATAGTTCTTACCGCAATCCAAGATAGATTAAATGGATACATAACTATGGGAGAAACCTGGACTGCTGTTTTTATGATTTTTGCAAGCTTCGGAGTTTATCAATATGGCTTAAGGGAAGTAAGTAAGGTAAGAGATGATAAAAAGAAACTAAGGCAGACAATTACTAGTTTATTTATAATTACTACTGCTACAACAGCTGTAACTTCTATTTTATATACCCTTTTTTTAATTCTATTTCACAAAAACGATGCATATTTTTACACCTGCATGGTGATGGGATTAAACATAGTCTTTAACCTATTTAATGTTGAATGGATTAATGAAGCTTTAGAAAATTATGATTTTATAGCAGTAAAAACTATGCAAATCAAAATAATATATAATTTATTGACAATATACTTTGTAAAAACTCAGGAAGATTTTTTGTTTTACATTTATCTTACTTGTGGCATCAATTTTATTAATAATATATCTAGTTTCGTATATATAAAAAAGAAAATACAATTTGACTTTTCCAACCTATCTATAAAAAAGCATATTAAGCCTATGTTTTCAGTTGTAGTACTTGCCAATACATATATTCTATACACCTGGCTTGATAAAATAATGATAAATAAAACTATAAACTCTACAGAAGCAGGCTACTATGGAGTAGCTCAAAAGATAATGTCTATGATAGATCTTTTATTGTTTACAATAGTTCAAGTTTCCATGTCCAGACTTACTAATTACCTAGAAAATCATTCAAAAGAGGTTTACTTAAATTTATTAAATAAGGTGGTCAAGGTATACTTTTTATTATTGTTTCCAGCTTCAATAGGACTTCTTGGAGTTTCTAAACAAGTTGTTATAATAATGGGAAAAGGTACTAATACCTATCTTCCTGCTGTACCAATACTTATGGTGTTTTCTATATATATGCTGACTATAGGAATTGATCGAATTATTGCAGATCAGATAATTTATATTTTCGGAAGAGAGAAAACAGATGCCAAGTTGGTATTAATCGGCGGCATAATAAATTTAATATTAAATCTGCTTTTAGTTATTACTAATATCTTTACACCAACTACAGTAATTATAACAACTTTGCTTGCAAATCTAGTAGTTATAGCAATGGAATATAGACTAGTAAAAAAAGAACTTAACCTAGATATACACTTATTTGCCTTTGATAATTTAAAATACTTATATTACTCTTTAATATTTATTCCAGTAACTTTTTTTATAAATAAATATGTATCTGGAATTTTATTATCGTGCTTTCTTGATGTAACTGCATGCTGCAGCATTTACTTTATAATACTCAGATTAACAAAGGATGATGTATTCTTTGATTTACTAAATATTATTCTTCAGAAAATTAAGATACTACTTAGTTTATCATCTACCCTTTAATAATTATAATTAGGTCAACATAAAACAACTGTGTTCTTCTAAATTCCATTGAAAAATATTTTTTATAATATCACATAATTGGCCTATTATTTATCTTTTGTGTATAATTGTTATAAGTATTTTTATAGAATTTGAAAGGAAGATGATTTATGGAATTTAAATATTCTATGCCTACAAAAATATACTTTGGTAAAGATTCAGTTTTGAAAAACAAAGAAGTATTTAGTTCTTTAGGTAGTAAAGCTTTAATTGTTACTGGAAAGAGTTCTGCTAAAAAAAATGGTTCCTATGAAGATGTTGTCAAAGCACTTTCTGAAACAGGGGTTGAGCATATTCTTTTTGATCAGGTGGAAGAAAATCCTTCGTTGGAAACAATAGAAAAAGGCGGCAATATCGGTAAAACAAATAATGTAGACTTTATTATAGGTATTGGTGGAGGCTCTCCTATGGATGCTGCTAAAGCTATTGCTATTTTTGTAAAAAATCCAGATATAAATATAGATAATATTTTTAGTGGAAAACAACTAAAAAGTATTCCTGTTGTAGCTGTGGCAACAACTTCAGGAACAGGCTCAGAAGTTACTCAGTACAGTATTGTAACTTCAAATAAAGAAAAGGTAAAGAAAAATTTAGGACAGTCAATATTTCCTGTAGCTGCCTTTCTTGATAGCAAGTATACTTTCAATTTATCTTATGATATAACTGTAAATACAGCTATAGACGCCTTTACGCATTTAGTTGAGGGATATCTAAATTCAAATAGTACTTATATGTCTGATATTTATGGTGAAAAAGGTTTTGAATTATTTAAATACTGCTTCGAAAAACTTATTAACAAAAACCTCGATAATGAATTTAGAGATAAAGTTATGCTGGCATCAACTTTAGGAGGCTTACAAATATCTCAAACCGGAACTTCCCTGCCTCATGGTATGGGCTATCCCCTTACGTACTTTAAGGGACTTCCTCATGGCCTAGCCAATGGAGTTCTAACAATAGAATATTTAAAATCTTTTAAAGATAAAACAAAGCTTGAAAAAATGCTAAGAATTCTTAAACTAAATTCATTAAACGATTTAGAGGAAATCTTCAAGCAATTATTTAAAGTAAACATCCAAATAACAAAAGAAGAAATAATGGAATATTCCAAAGCTTTTGTTGCTAATAAAGCAAAATTAAAAAATCATCCTGAAGAAGTATATTTAGAAGACATATTGGAAATTTATAGCAAAAGTCTTTCAAAATAATCATTGAAAGTGATAAACTTCCTGTTATAAATGGGAGGAATGAAGGTAAAATATATTTGTTAGATAATTTAAATAATTAAGAGTCACAAAATGAAAGGGGAACATAATTATGGTTAGAAACGCATATGACGTTAAAGGTTTAAAGATACTAAATTCAGATGATTCAGTTCAAAGTTCCGCTAGCAGCGTTTATTCTGGCAGTGCTAAAAAGTCTGCTTCAAAAAAAGGTAATATAACAAGTTCTTCAGATTCATCAAACAATTTAAAATAAAATTAATATACAAAAGTTACATATTAATTTAAATAAAGTTCTAATAACTAAAAATACCCCACATAAACTTCAAGGGATAATATATTTTCCCTTGAAGTTCATGTGGGGCATATATTTGTATAAAGATTATTCCCTATATGAGTATCGTTCAGCATTCAAATATAACCGTATAGTTCTTCATAAGATTTTCTCAAAAGCTATTCTTTTGCTTCCATCTTCTAAATAAATTACTCCACAATATTCAAATTTGTTTTTCTTAAGTAATTTTTGCATAGATATATTTTCTTCATGAGTATCAACTTTAATACTATGTACACCCCTATTTAAGCAAAGCTTCTCAACGCTCCCGATTATTTGAGATTATAATCCTAATCCTTTATATGTGTTGTCAACAGCTATTCTATGAATAACCGCATACTCATTATTACTGATCCACTTTGTTATTTAAC
This sequence comes from Clostridium sp. LS, assembly GCF_002760435.1. Classification (GTDB taxonomy): domain Bacteria; phylum Bacillota; class Clostridia; order Clostridiales; family Clostridiaceae; genus Clostridium. The sequence goes on along the minus strand of NZ_AUUU01000260.1, from coordinate 23,759 downwards.
AAGCTCAACTTACATAAATTATTTTCATACTCCACATAATAAAATTGATCTATATTATTTATATACGATTATGAAAGGTGGGTTCGTTAATGAAGAAATTTATTACTGTATTTTTTCTTTCATTATTTTTATTTTTAAACATTAATTCTATTTCTAGTATTGCTGAATCAAAATCTTTTACTCAGGGACTTTACTATTATAAAGATACAGGCTTAACTACTGGTTCTACTTATAAAATTAGAAACTCATCACCTACTGGTAAAGCTGTAGTTATTGTTTTTGATGGGAATCAAATGATGCAAGAATTTATAAGATTAGAGCCTAATTCTCCTGATTATATTGTTAAGCCTCTTGATTTTGATTCCATAATCATAATTATTGGTGGAGGCTCAGTTACATTTTCTTAAAAGGTACCTAATAGGTATCTTTTAAGGATTTAACTATTTTATTAATCCTCCATGGAAAATACACTCATAAACCTTAATATTATCAAAATATATTTCCTCATGTCCTTGAAACCAGTTAAATTCGCCATTTATAATACAATGATATTTATGCTGTCCATTTTGATAAATAATAGGACCTCTATACGGATTTTCCTTAGTTACTAAACTCAAAACCTCCTTTAGAAAGCTGCCTGAGAATTTATCATCTATCACTCTTCCAATATAATTCATTGACCAAAATGGAATATTATCTTTCCATAAAGCTTCTTCACCCGAAAAATTTCTGCCTCCTAAATATGTGTCTATATATTTTAAATTTCCCTCCATATATTCTAAATCGTGAGAATTTGGTCTTGAAGATTTACTCTCTGGTCCCTTTCCAGCATATGTTGATCTTTTGGCCCTGCATAAGAAATCAATTATCTCTTCACCTATAGAGTTAACTTTATTTTCTTCTATGCATAATCTGCAATTTTCTTCATAATCATTAACCAGTTTATCAATGCTTACTTTAAAAAAATCACTTAATGCAATCAATCTTGCAATATCAGGATAAGACTGTCCCACTTCCCATTTTGCAACCGCCTGTCTTGAAATCCCCAGGATTTCAGCTAATTTTTCTTGTGACAGACATTTTGCTTTTCTAAGTGTTTGCAATTGTTCTTGAAAACTCATAATTTAATCACCTCTAATACCATTATAATGACATATTACTATATTTCTACCAAGTAAATATAACAAAGATAACAACTAGAAGTTGCTTCTAAAAAAAGAATTTAAGTTACTTTTTTCCAAATGGACAGGCACAAAGGCACATACCACATATTTCAAGTTTATCTTCTTCCTTAAGTTCATGAAAATATTCTTCACATTTTCTTACATCCAACCTTACATCCCGAGGTTCATGTTCTACATAATTTCTACCAAGTATAGCTTGTGCAGGACATATTTTTACACACTCGTTACAGCTACCACATCTACTTTCTAATATTTCTTTATTTTCTTCAAAGGGAGCATCTGTTAATACTGTTGTCCATCTTACGCGAGGACCATGATCAAGATTAATTAAAAGACAGTTCTTCCCTATCCATCCAAAACCAGCAAGCCTTGCAGTAAGTTTATGTGATATTGAAGCGCAAACTCTATTACTATCTATACGTTCTGCAGCTGGTAATGGCATTACTTTATAGCCCTCACGTTGTATTACCGAACTAACAATGGAAGCAAAATTATCGAGTCGATTGTTAATTACATCATAGGCATGTGTTTGGTATTGAAGTACATTTTCATATATATCTCTATCTTTTAGAAGATCTACAATGCTCTTTTGCAATACTATTCCTATAGATAATGCTCTTGGGTAATCATACAATAAAGAACCACTGATTTCTCTAATTTCGTTTGAAACCTGACTTATTCCTGCAACACCAATAAAATCAATACCATGGATATCACCTAATTCTTTTATTCTTTCTAGCAAACTCATATTTCTTACCTCCATAAAATTATAATTCATTTATAATATTATAATTGTTTCAAATTTTTCCTTAAAATGCAATTATATTTTAATTTGATTATTATTTATAACCAATAGTTTGTAAATAGTATATTTACATTGAATAAAGTAATATCCTTGTGCTAACACTAGTATACGAACCTTTTCAATCCTTATTAAGTTGGAAACAAATAGTATTTTATAAGGAGGCAAATAATGTTTTTGAAAGTAGAAAATTTAAAGAAAAGCTATAATACAGGTGATATAACCTCAACAGTTTTAAATGGTGCATTTATAAGTTTAGAAAAGAAAGAAATAGGTGTAATACTTGGACCTTCTGGTTCCGGAAAATCAACCCTTCTTAACATTATTGGAGGAATTGACAGATGCGATTCAGGTAAGGTTTCAGTTGATAACATAGATATTACTACACTAAGTGACAATAAACTTACAGATTATAGACGAGAAAATATCGGCTTTATATTTCAATTTTATAATCTAATCCCTAACCTTACTGTAGTTGAAAATATAGAGGTTGTTTCAAATATAAGCAAATCACCGCTTAACGTTGATGAAGTTCTAAAAGCCGTATGTATGTCAGATAAAAAATTTAGATTTCCAAGGGAACTTAGTGGTGGTGAGCAACAGAGAGTTTCTATTGCAAGGGCTATAGTTAAAAATCCAACCCTTTTGTTATGCGATGAGCCAACAGGTGCTCTTGACTTTTCAACCTCAAGAGAGATATTAAAACTTCTTCAGAAGGTAAACAAAGAGTTTGGCACAACTATACTTATGATAACTCATAACACTGCAATTAGCGCTATGGCTAATAAGGTTTATAGGGTTAGAAGTGGTGAAATTGTAGAAAGCATAGTTAATCGTATAGCCATGCCTGCAGAAAGGATTGAGTGGTAATGATTATTAATAAAAAACTCAAGCGAACCATGCTGGAAAGCAAATCACAATATATTGGTTCACTAGTACTTATTGTTTTTAGCTGTTTACTTTTTACAATGTTTAATTTGGTTTCAAAGAATCTTACACAATTATCAATTTCCTTTGAAAAAGATTATAAACAAGAGGATGCAAATTTCACAACTACTCTAAGACTAAGTAATATTGAAACCTTGGAAGCAAAATTTAATATGAATATTGAGGAAACAAAATCATTTGACTACTCGATATCAGAAGATAAAACCCTAAGAATATTCAGTGAAAATAGAAAGGTTAATATTCCTGCTATAATTCAAGGAAAATCTCTAAATAGAGGTGATATCCTCATAGATCCCTCCTATGGAAAATCTAATAACTTGAACATTGGGGATAATATAAAAATTAATAATAGAAATTTTATAATATCAGGTTTTATGTCTCTTCCTAACTATATCTATCCCTTAAAAAGTGAATCAGATATAATGAATGACCCAAACAGCTTTGGAGTAGCTGTTATAAATAAAGAGGATTTTAATAGTTTAAATAAAGGCAATGTTTCTTATTCCATAAGATTTAATGGTGACAGAAGTAATATAGATAATAAGATATTCGATTTTAAAGATTATCTAAGAAGTGAAAATATTATTCTTCTCAGCTGGATGAACACAAGTGACAATCCAAGAGTTACGTATTTTACAGCAAAGCTTTCTGGAATTGATAAAATGAGTTCTTCCATGCCTATGTCTGTACTTCTTTTAACCTGCATATTAACTGGGATAGTTATGTATAGAATGCTACAGAGAGAAGCTATTATTATAGGAACTCTTTATGCATTAGGTTACAGAAAAAAAGAGATTATGAAGCATTATCTTCTATACCCCATAGTCATTTCACTTGTAGGCGGTATTCTAGGAACTATCCTTGGATTATTAACCTTAAAACCTATGATGAACTATTATGTATCATTCTTTAATATTCCTGTAGGTTATTTAAGCTATGATATAAACTATATTATAATAAGTATTTTGCTGCCAATATTCTTCTTAGTAATCTGCAGTTACTTTGTAGTTAATAAATCTCTAAAAAATTCACCAATCCAGTTAATGAGAGGTGGCGCTGAAAAGAATAAGGTTGGTTTCCTAGAAAGAAAAGTAAACCTTGAAAGATTGAGTTTTAATACTAAATTTAAAATACGTGAGCTCTTAAGAAGCATACCAAGAAGCACATTTCTGTTACTTGGCATAATTATGTCAACAATGTTGCTACTAATGGGCTTTGCATCTAAGAGTTCAATGGATTCTTTACTTAAAGAATCCTTTAATGAAGCCTTTAAGTATAATTACCATTATGTATTCAACGCTCTCCAAAACGGTAAACCTGAAAATGGAGAACCCTTTTTGGAAGTGCCATTTGCAATGAAATACGACAATAAAACTAATTTTACTGTGTATGGTGTAAATCCTGATTCAAAGTATATTTCCTTTAAGGATAAATCAGGTAATATATTGAAACCTGACAGGATTATTATTACAAGACCTTTAGCTGATAAATTAAATATAGCTCCAAAAGATACTCTAAAGCTTATAGATAGATTGGATTCAAAAGAATATAGTATAACAGTTGACAGCATTGCAGAAACATTTGTAGGCCAGTATGTTTATATGCCACTAGATACTCTTAATAATATGCTTGGTTTCCCTTCTGGAAGCTATATTGGATTATGGAGCACAGAAAAAATAGATATTCCAGAAAATAAGCTATTAACAGTTGTGACAGTTGATGATATGAAAAAGGCTTTTGATACAATGACAAAACCGCTTCAAGCAGTAATAGGAAGTATAGCTTTTATATCCTTTATACTTGGGCTTATTGTAATATATGTTGTTACTTCTCTAACAATAGAGGAAAATAAAGATAATATTTCTCTTTTAAAGGTTTTAGGTTATAGAAAAAAAGAGATTTACTCATTAATTTTAAATAGTTCCAGGTTTATAGTAGTGCTTGGCTATATACTCGGCGTACCACTCCTTCTTGGTTCCCTAACTGCACTTTTTAAATCAATGACAAAAGAGATGAGTATATCATTTCCTGTAACTATTAATTATATCTACGTTCTGATTGGCTTTGTAATAATATACTTAACCTTTGAACTCTCAAAATTACTTAGCAGAAAAAAGATAAATAGAATTTCAATGGCTGAAGCATTAAAGTTAAGGATTGAATAAAAAGTTTAATTTTCTCATATTCTAAATAATCTAATAAAAAAGAGCTGAACACTAATATTTTAGTGCAGCAGCTCTTTTTTATTTATATTGATGCCTCTGGCATTCTTTAATTGAATGTAGTGGATTAGTTAAGGCCTTTCCATTGCCAGTTAGCAATCTCTGGCATTTCAACACCATGTTCATGAACAAATTTAGTATGCGTATCTAATTTTTCGTTCATTTCTTGGATAATATATGCGCCCTTATTACCTAATTGCGGCAAGTGGTATATTGCATCTTTAACAAGATTGAAACGATCTAATTGATTTAACACACGCATATCAAATCCAGTTGTGATTTCACCTTTATCTCTGTAACCATGAACAGAAACATTGTGGTTAGCACGTTTGAAGAATAAAGTATCTATTAAGTTTTCATAACCATGGAAACCAAAGATAATTGGTTTGTCAGTAGTGAAAATCATGTTAAACTCTGCATCAGATATACCATGTTCATATACTTCTGGAGATTGTAATTTTAATAGATCAACTATATTAACAAATCTAATTTTTAATTCTGGTAAGTAATCATGTAATAATTGTACAGCAGCTAAACCTTCAAGTGTTGGAGTATCACCAGCTGTTGCAAATATGATATCTGGTTCCGAACCTTTATCTGTACTTGCCCATTCTACGATACCTAAACCATTATTAACCAAATATTCTGCTTCATCAATAGTGAACCATTGTTGTCTTGGATGTTTTGAAGCTGTTAAAAGATTTACTTGATTACGGCTTCTTAAACATTTATCAAAGGTTACAAGTAAAGTATTTGCATCTGCTGGTAAGTATTCATGGATTAAACCAGAATTTTTATCAGCTAAATGTCCAAGCATTCCTGGATCTTGATGAGTATAACCATTATGGTCTTGTTGCCAAATATGAGAAGTCATAATTAAGTTTAATGATGAAATTTCTTCTCTCCATGCAATTTCTTCACATTGGTTAAGCCATTTAAAGTGTTGTGTAACCATTGAATCTACTACACGTAAGAATGCTTCATAGCTATGTATAAATCCATGACGACCAGTTAAAAGATAAGCTTCTAAAGCACCTTCAGCAGCATGTTCACTTAACATTGAGTCAAATACACGTCCGTCTGCTGATAAGAATTCATCATAAGGTTCATTGATTTCCCCAACCCATTGACGGCTTGTTTCTTCAAACATTGCATATAAACGGTTTGATGCAGCTTCATCTGGACTGAATGCACGGAAATTACGTTCTTTTTTATTTAATTTCATAACGTCACGAACATACTTACCTAAAACAAGCATATCTTGTGCAACTTCTTTACCTTTTTCTTGATTACCAAGAGCATATTCACGATAATCTGGTAAACGTAAATCTCTTAAGATTTTGCCACCATTTGTTGAAGGGTTGCATGACATACGTTTATCGCCTTTAGGAATGATTTCAGCGATTTCATCAACTAACTTACCATCTTCAGTAAATAATTCTTCTGGACGGTAACTATTCATCCATTTTGCGAAGTCGTCTGCATATTCCATATGCTTACTATCAAAAGGAATTGGAACTTGGTGTGCACGGAATGAACCTTCAATTGGAGCTCCATTTAATTCTTTTGGACCTGTCCATCCTTTAGGTGTTCTGTTAAGAATAACTGGCCATTTAGGTCTAGACATATCGTTGTTTAGAGTTGCATTCTTTTTAATAGCTAGAATTTTTTCTATAGCTTCATCCATTTTTTCTGCCATTAATCTATGCATTACTTCAGGTTCATCTCCTGAAACAAAGATTGGATCCCATCCTAAGCCTTCAAAATACTTTTGTAATTCTTCATCAGTCATACGAGCCATAATAGTTGGGTTACTAATCTTGAATCCATTTAAGTAAAGTATTGGCAATACAACACCATCTGTAATTGGATTTATAAATTTATTTAATTGCCAAGAACCTGCTAATGGTCCTGTTTCTGCTTCACCATCTCCAACTACAACTGCAGCAATTAAATCAGGGTTATCTAAGATAGCACCAAAACCATGCATTACAGAATAACCTAATTCTCCACCTTCATGTATTGAACCAGGAGCTTCAGGAGTTGCATGTGAACCTACTCCGCCTGATGATGAGAATTCTTTATATAGCTTTGATAATCCTGGTATATCTTGAGTAATTTCAGGGTATATGTCGCTATAGCTACCATCTAAGTAAGAGTTAGAAACCATAACTTGTCCACCATGACCTGGACCAGAAATATATAACATATTTAAATCGTATTTGTTAATTACACGGTTTAAATGAGAATAAATAAAAGTTTGTCCAGCAATTGTTCCCCAGTGACCAAATACTGCATTTTTTACATGTTCTGGCTTTAATGGTTCTCTTAATAAAGGATTTCCCTTAAGATACAATTGTCCAACTGATATAAAATTAACAGCTCTCCAATATGCGTCTACTTTCTTTAAATAACTTTCAGAAGAATAATCAATATTTGTCATTTTATAGAATCCCCTTTTCTATGTATTTTTGCATAGCAAATAAAATTAATTTTTACTAAATGAACTTATAAATAAGTTTAAGTAACAAAATAATAAGTATTTTATATGTACGTACAAGTTTGGATATATTGAATTATAAATATAGTGGTCTCCACCAATAATATTCTACTTGCAGTAAGATGAGTATATAATATACGCCTTATTTAACAAGCAATCTTGAAATATTTTGGATTTTTTTTAAGGTTAAAGCGGCCGCAAACCAATCACAACAAGTTTACCATTTATATCGTTCATCTTAAATCTTTCACAACATAAAGAGAAAACCTTTGTCTATTATTTAACAATATTATAATACGTCTTTTCTTTGAATAATTCAAGATATTTTGTCAAAAAAATTTCTTATTCTAAAAAAAAGTGGAAGTTAAACTTATTGAAAAGTCGAAATTATTGAAACTTGCGCATAAAAATTGACCTAAACAGTCAATTGATAGAGGACTCTATACATAAGAATTTTTAAACATTATCAATAAGAGGTTAATAAAAAGAGCATAAAGAATTCCAAAAATATTTCACCTTTAAATATCGCAGGTAAATCGTTATCCATTTAACAAAATCCAAAACAATAACACCGTACATGTTTCAATACAAGTTAAAGCTATGTGTTTGTTTAATTTTTCATATCAAAACGAAAGAGATTTCTTTTAGCTTTTTTAAGCATAAATTAAAATAAAGATTAGCCCATGAATCTAATCATGAGTTAATCTTTATATTTTCTAAAAACTTATTTCATGGATTCTAGTATACTATTAACAATAGAATCCATTGAATCCTCGTCACTTTCTTTCATGCTAGAATTAATTGACATATCACAATCTAGAATAGTCATGTCTTTCATTTGTCCTATTAGTTCACGCATTAGCTTGCCTGATTGAGGAGCCCATGAACCATTTTCTATAAGAGCAAATGTACGTTTTTGAAGATTTAATGCTTTCATATCTAATATATAATCGTGCATTGGTGGATATATATTTAAATTATAAGTTACAGATGCAAGTACAATATGGCTGTATTTGAATGAATCAGAAATTAAATATGAAACATGAGTACTTGAAACATCATACATAGCCACGTTAGTCATCCCCTTTTTAACTAACCTTGTTGCTAAGTCATTGGCTGCAGCCTCTGTATTTCCATACATTGATCCATAAACAATTACTACTCCTTTTTCTTCAGGTTCGTAACTGCTCCATTTATCATACTTATCAAGTAGATAAGCAAAATCATTACGCCATACAGGCCCATGAAGTGGGCAGATAATCTTAATGTCTATAGTTCCTGCTTTCTTTAACAAAGCTTGGACATGAGGTCCGTATTTTCCTACTATGTTTGTATAATATCTTCTAGCATCATCAATCCAATCGCGATCAAAATTCACTTCATCATTAAACAGCTTTCCATCCAAAGCTCCAAAGGAACCAAATGCATCAGCTGAAAAAAGTACTCCATTAGTAGTATCAAAGGTTACCATTGCCTCTGGCCAGTGTACCATTGGTGCGGCAACAAATACTACATTGTGCTTTCCAAAGGACATTGTATCTCCTTCTTTAACCTCTGTTACTATGCCATCTATATCAAAACCAAACTGACGCATGAACAAAGATGCTTTTTCAGTACATATAATCTGTACGTCTGGATAACGGATAACAATTTCTTCAATACAAGCTGCATGATCAGGCTCCATATGGTTAATTACCATATAGTCTAAAGTTCTTTCCCCTAGAACCCCTTTAATATTTTCAAGGAATTGTCGGCAGATTGACCAATCTACAGTATCAAATAATACTGTTTTCTCATCTAAAAGTAAATATGAGTTATATGAAACACCCCTTGGAATAGGATGAACATTTTCAAAAAGAGCAAGACGACGATCATTGCCTCCAACCCAATAAAGATCTTCAGTTATTTCTCTAACGCAATACATGGATAATCCTCCTTTATACCCAAAAATTTTTTATCCGATAGCTAGCATCCGTAACACTCCCACTTCTTCAAGTGCGACCTAACGGCTGCACGCTCCTGGACAAGGTGCCCCTTGAGGGCGTAAGTTCAACTAAATTTCACTTGATTGTATGTCTTAGATTTCTATAAACATATCCTTTTCTTCACCACAAGCCGGGCAAGTCCACTCATCTGGTATGTTTTCAAAAAGTGTACCTGGAGTTACTTCTCCTTCTAAATCTCCTTCTCCTGGATCATATTCATAGCCACATCCATTACATACATAATGCTTCCAAGTTGGAGCAACTTTTTTTACTACAGCCCTCTTGATCTTTTTCATAGGTGGCGCCTCTTTCTTTGCCTCACCGTTATCTAAAGCTGCAGTTAGTAGTGGTAATACTTCCTTCAAGTCACCAACTATTCCATAATCAGCATTCTTAAAGATTTTTGCATTTGGATTAATATTTATAGCAACTATTGTAGATGCATCTTTTATACCTTTTAAATGTTGACCTGCTCCCGAAATACCGCAGGCAATATAAAGATTTCCTTTAAACTTTTGACCTGACATACCTACATATCGATCTATTGGCACATATTTTAATGTTTCAGCTACAGGACGTGAAGAACCTATTGCTGCACCAGCTTGAACTGCTAAATCTTTTATAAGGTACATATTTTCCTTCTCTCCTATACCTTGACCTACGCTGACTACTCTTTCTGCTTTACTTATTGGAGTATCTATAGGAATTCCAACAGTAAAATCATATCCGTCTTTCTTAAGAGCCTCTACAAGAGTATTTACTCTTTCTTCTAGAGTTCCATCCTTAAAAATTACTTTTTTACGATAACCTGTAGCAGGTTCCCTTGAAGTTTTTGCTGCCTGCTCTGTCTTTGGCATTTTACCTATAATATTAGCTGCAATAACAACTCTTTGAATTTCATTAGTTCCTTCGTATATAGTGCAAATTTTAGCATCTCTGTAGGCACGTTCAACTTCCATTCCTTTAAGGTACCCACTTCCACCAAAGATTTGAAGAGCATCATTGACAATCTCAAGACAAACATCTGAAGCATATTGTTTAGCCATAGCAGCTTCCATACTGTAATGTTCATGATTTTCCTTAAGCTCTGCTGCGCTATAAACAAGGAATCTAGCAGCCCTAAGTTTTGTAGCCATATCTGCTAGTTTAAAAGCGATTATTTGCTGCTGACAAATAGGTTTACCAAATTGAACTCTTTCTTTTGAATACTCTAAGGCATTCTCATATGCGCCTTGAGCTATTCCTAAAGCTTGGGCAGCAATACCTATACGTCCACCATCTAAAGTAGACATAGCAATCTTGAAGCCATCGCCTTCCTTACCTAATAAATTTTCCTTTGGCACTTTTACATCATTAAAAATTAACTCTGCAGTAGCTGAAGAACGAATTCCCATTTTGTCATAATGTTTACCAAAACTGAAACCTTCCCAGCCTTTCTCAACGATAAATGCACTAATGCCACGTGTACCAATGTCTGGTGTAGTCACTGCAAAAACAATATAAATGTCTGCCTCACCACCATTAGTGATGAATATCTTTTCTCCATTTAAAATATAATAATTCCCATCTAATACAGCAGTTGTTTCTGTTCCTCCTGCATCGCTACCTGCATTTTCTTCTGTTAGTCCAAATGCACCAAGTTTTTCTCCTTTTGCAAGTGGCACTAAGTATTTTTGTTTTTGCGCCTCAGTTCCAAATGCAGCAATTGGATATGTTCCAAGTGATGTGTGAGCAGATAAAATTACTCCAGTTCCCCCATCAACTCTTGATAATTCCTCTACAGCAATTGCATAGCTGATTACATCTAAACCTTCCCCTCCATATTCTTTAGGATATGGAATTCCCATTACTCCCATATCAGCCAGCTTTTGAACTACTTCTGAAGGAAATTTATTTTCCTGGTCCAACATAAATGCAATAGGCTTAACTTCCTCTTCAGCAAACACTCTGATTTTTTCCCTTAAGTTTTCATGTTGTTCTGTAGTCTTAAAAAACATAAATACACCTCCCATAAATTATACGGTCTCACTAACGTCATTCTATGAAATCTGCAAAACCACATTACTCGATACCATAAGTAAAAATACCTCAAACTTAATCAATCTTTGTATTCCTTTTCATTATTGAAAATTATACAGTTAATATTCTTACTTACTCAACCATTTTCTCAACACATTCCTTAAATGTATACCTGAACCGTATACTTTAATTGTATACCTCATAAGTATACTTTTCAAGTGCTTCATTATCCATTTATAACCATTATAGCCAATAAAAACTTGTATTTTCCTATCTTTTGAACTCATAACCCCTTTTTCTCTTATTAGCTTTCAAAAGCAACGTTTTTCATTCTGTTAAATTATTTTATGTCCATCCTCCTCGTCTAGCTTAATCAATATTTAATATTCAGCTATATTGTATATCAACACTTATAATTATGCTGTTTTTAATACTATTATTAATTTAATTTGGCTTTAAATAAAATTATATTTTAACTCCTTATATTATTAAAGTAATTGCAGAATAGACTAATAGCAGTGCCATTATTATGTTAGCTGCAATTCTATATTTTTCAAAAAATCCCTGAAATACTGCACCAAAGATTGCCCAAGCGAAAACTCCAGAACATCCAAAAACTGTGATTAATAACGTAAAAGCTCCAATTGAGAAAAAAGAACTATAGAAAGGTATTATAAAAGTAGAAAAGGCTGTTATGCCATATAATATAATTTTTACATTTACAAATTGCAGAATAAATCCTGTGCTAAAGCTGTCTGTATTTTCTATATTCTCCTCATTGGATTGTGATTTGCTTTTAACAACATGCCACGCTAGCCACAAAATATATCCTACTCCAATATAAGTCATAGCAGGTTTAATCGTTGGAATGATGTTTACAAGAATCACACTAAAAAAGCTGCATAATACCATTACTGATAAAAAACCAGCGAAAATTCCTTGAATTAATTTAATACTCTTTTTCAATCCAAACTTACTTGTATTAGACATGGCCAATATATTATTTGGCCCTGGTGTAAATGCTGTTAAAAGAGTAAAAGTCAAAAATGCTGCTAAATTCATGATATAATTCTCCTTCTAATAATATTTTCCATAATACTTGTCCTAGATTTAATCTTCGAATATCTCCTTTCGTTAATTTATACTATCAGACCACTATATATTTGTAAAATTGATATTTTCAAATTGACAATTCATTTTTTTCAATATATTATGTAGATTATACAGATTGGAGTGATATATATGGATATAAGGCACTTTAAAACATTTAAATGTATTGTTGAAGAAGGCAGTTTTTCAAATGCAGCATTAAAGATTGGATACACTCAATCTACTGTTACATCACAAATTCAACAGCTAGAACAGGAACTTTCAATAAAATTATTCGAAAAAATAGGCCGCAATATGGTATTAACTCCATTGGGAAAAGACCTAATAACATATACGGATGAATTGCTTGAAACGGTAAAAAAAATTGAAAGCATAGGGAAAGATGAAAATATACCTAAAGGGGAATTAAAAATTGCAATAGCTGACTCATTAATGTCCTATAAATTACAGGATGTGCTTAGTTTATTTAGACAAAAAGCTCCTGATGTAAGCATTTCTATAGTTTCATTAAATTGCTATGTGATTAATGAAATGTTGCTTAAGGGTGAGGTAGACATTGGTTTACTTTATGATGTGGGAACTCATAAAGAAAATCTGACTTCTGTTCAATTAACTGAATTTCCTCTAGTCCTAGTATGTTCACCTTTATTTGAACATGAAAAAGTTGACTTTAGCACGCCAAATCAAATAATAAATACAAGCCTTATTATTAATGAACCTAATTGTATTTATAGAAGAATATTTGAAAATTATCTTCGCAGTAACAATATAGCCTTAAATAACACCATAGAGCTATGGAGTATTGAAGCAATTAAAAATTGTGTTTCAAGTAATTTAGGAATATCTTTCTTGCCTCGTTTTGTAGTTGAAAATGAGCTTAAAAATAAAAAATTGAAAGAAATTCATGCAAACTGCTCCGATACTAAAATTACAGCTATATACTCTTATCACAAAAACAAGTGGATTAGTCCTGCAATGTCATTGTTTATGCAGTTAATAAGCGAAAACTTTGAAAGCAAATAAATAACCGAAAAAGTTATCATTCTTATAAAATGAAATCAAAAATAGTAGTTACCCAATTCATATAATTGGGTAACTACTATTTTTAAGTATCAAATCAAATAGCGATATCAATTGACTATATTATATGGTGCACGCATAATAATCATAATAAAACTGTCATCCAAACAATTTATTAATCATAGCAAAATCAAGCTTATCATAATTATTATAAATCCTTAAAATTTCTTCCCTAACTTCCATTAATGCAAAACCTAATAAATTTGCTCCTTCCCAAGCACATGGGTTTTCCCTATTTTCAAAATCGTACGTTCCTATTCCCCAAATATTATCATAAGCACTAGCATTAACTAAAACTTTATCTCTTGTATCTGTTAGAAATTGTCTTAATTCATGATTTTGACCAAACTTTGCATAATTACCATTAAGGATGATAGCATACCTTCTTTTAATCCATAACTTCTCATTAAAATTTTTAACGTCTCTTCCTACTTCCTGCATTATCAATTGATTAGAAGTTTTCATTATCTTTTCCAAGGCTTCATTATCATTGAAAAGTCTAGCTTTTTCTGCCATCATGTATTGTTCCATACAGGAATAATCATTCGAATCAATTCTAAAATTAGATTTCCACCATTGACTTAAGCAGCTTTCAGTAATATTTCCATCCTTGCTAGGCTGATGACCAGAAAAAAACAGGTATTCTAAATTTTTGCCATCCTTATAATCGCCTTTTAAACAATCTATGTTATAGTCAATTTCACCATCTCTATTCCAAAGAAGAATATTGCTATCATATATATCCTCGGAATCATCTCTATCGTAAAAACCAAGCCATCCCTTTGGCTCTGGAAACATACCTTGAAACGCATCCTTTTCCTCTGCAGTCAAATTGCCGTACCAGTTAATAAACTCACAAATATACCTCTCTCCCCTGCCCATTTTCCATCCAGCACTATGCCTTCTCATATCTGGAAACATAAGCCATGGGGGTGCCATAGGATTATTAATATTAAAGTTTTCTTTCATAAATTCACCCCAAAACCATATAATACAAAATCACATCAAGATTTTTCAAGCTATACCCTTCTAACAATTATCCTATGAAGTATATCAACTGTGTACTCTAAGTAGGTGGAAGCATCTTTTATATGATGGTATACTTCTCTTTGTTTTAGAGCATGCATTGGGTCATTACCCTTAAACACTTCAGTCATTCCATCTCGGTAAAGGTGTTCCACTTCAACATGTGTTTCTCTCATTTTAATAATGTTTTGTTGAGATTTTATTGGATTGCTTTCTAGAATTGTTAATGACTCAAATAGATAATCTGTACCTTCCTTAATCTTTTTCACCATATTTACAATCACATTATTTGCATCAACTTCATAAGCTTCCATTGATTCTAACGTTGATTTAGCAAACTCAATTACTTTATCCATTTCAACAGAAATAGAATAAATATCTTCCCTATCAAATGGTGTTATAAACGCCTCTATTAATTTACTTTCCATATCCAGTCTAACTTCATCAGCTTCCTTCACATATCTAAAAAGTTCTTCCTTTTCATTCTTTGACCTGCTGCTTAACCATTTGTATAACATATTAATACCTAGCATATTGAGTTCTGCCTGTTTATTTAACATTCCGTAAAAATCATATTTAACTGGAAATAACCTATCAAGAACATTTCTTTTATCCATGTTTTTTCACCTCACCTTATATTACTTTAAAAATATAATTACATAATATATATATTAATGCAGAAACTACTGCAGATAGCGGTATTGTTATAAACCACGCTAAAATAATCTCCTTAGCTACACCCCAATGAACCATTCTATATTCATCAGCCGCGCCAACTCCCATAACACTTCCAACTACCACATGGGTAGTTGACACAGGTGCTCCACTAAAAGTTGCTAGTAATAATGACCCTGCAGAAGCCAATTGAGAATTTAAACTATGTATACCTCTTATTTTATATATTCCTCTGCCTATGGTTCTCATTATTGTCCACCCTCCAAACATTGTTCCAATAAACATTACAAGTCCCCCAGCTACTCTTACCCAAAGAGGTGTTGAAGCTACACTATTCCCTGCAATAAGTGCTAAGGTTATTATTCCAATTATTTTTTGAGTGTCATTTGCACCATGACTATAGGCTAGGGCTGCTGCTATTCCTAATTGCAGTTTATTTAGAGTATTATTTAATGTATATTTCGCATTTCTTAAAAGCAATATCATAACTTTTTGAAGAATATATGCAACTATAAATCCAAGCATGGGTGAAATTATTAAACCTGCTACTACTTTTGCAATTCCAATTAGTTGATGATGCTTACCAACTAGTTCATTCCAGCCCCATAGTATATGCTTGTAACCAGAAGAAACCCACACTGAGCCAATAATCCCCCCTATCAAAGCGTGTGTTGAGCTTGAAGGCAATCCTAATCGCCAAGTAACCAAATTCCATATAACAGCTCCTGTAATTGCTGCAAAAAGTATTGTAAGTAATGAAATATTCACTGGTAAGTCTATAACCTTAGTTATAGTATCCATTACTGCACTGCCACCGAATATAGAACCAATCATTCCAAAAATTGACGCAATTGCTATTGCCTGCTTTGGAGTTGCTGCACCACTAACAATACAAGTTGCAACAACAGAACTTGCATCATGCAGCCCATTCGAAAGTGCAAAAATAAGTGCTACTAAAATTACTGCTATTACAATTACAGTTATACTGATAGACACCATCTACAAATCCTCCTAATCCTCTTATAATATTCAAATTTTATTTACGTATTTAATACATCTTTGGTTTCTTTACATTCTCACATCCTATTACTAAAATCATTTTTACCTTAAAACATTTTCATTGCTTTCAATTATAGCATATTATGTAAATACAATCTGTTTTAAATAAATATTTTCTTTATTTCTAATTATTACATATGATTTTTAATCTTAACTAAATTTATCTTTAACATTCTGTTAAAAATATGCTGTACAGATAGCTGTCTAACTGCAGATTCTCAAATCAAAATAACTCACGGCAATATTAAATTGTCGTAAGTTTTATATTAAAGGCAGATACACAGTTAAAGCTTTACTTTAAGTTCATTTGCATATTCAATTGCGTGAGGATAAAAACTTTTAAAGTCATTTTCAAGACTATCATAATTACTAATTAATTCATCTATAGGATTTATTAGCGGGTGCCTTGTATTTGAAAATCTTTTAGAAATTCGCTCTACTGATCTTTGAATACCACTTATATCTCTATAAGAAAGAAGCCAGTTTTCTTCTATCATAAACGGCATTCTTCTTTTTAATTTATCTGGAAGACAGTAAGAAAACTTTTTAAGGGTCTTATAAAAATTATCTGCGTATTCTTCTAATGATACTAAAGAATAATCATGCCAGTTCTTAGCTAAAAAATGATCATAAAACATATCAATTAGTACTCCTGCAAGACGTCTATTAGTACTGGAAACCCTTTTTCTACTCCTTAAAAAATCTGGATGAGAATCCGTAAAAGTATCGAGTTTTTTATGCATAAAAATTCCCTGCTTTATGGAGTATTCAAATTCATCTTCTTGTGACTTACTAACAAAATCCCCCAGAAAATTTCCCAACATATTTTCTTCACTATTACCCGAAAGATATATATGAGCTAAATAATTCATTTTTTCTCCTTTCAAATCCTTTTACATAATACCACAATATATATCATAATACATTATTACAATTCCTTTCAATCAGCCATTATAATTCATAGCACTTTTTAATTAATATTTCTTAAATTTAGTCCATTTATATTTAAATGCTTTATAAAAAGTTCCTTTACCTTATTTATTTCTTCAATCTGTAAAGTTCTATTAATATCACCAATTACAATTCTAATAGTCGTACTCTTCATGTCCTTTGGAATGTTTTCACCTATATAAGTTTCTATATATTTAGTCTCAATTACTAATTCATTAATGAATTTACTTACCAATTTCCCTATATCACAGTAAGGCATATCCATTGGAGTCAAAATACTGAAATCAAGATACGTCTCAGGATATTTATAAATAGGTTGATATTTAATTTCATTCCTTTCAAGGTCACTTACTACTTCTAAATCAATATCTAATATATTTACAACATGTTTTCTGCTAATTAATCCCACAGTTGCTTCAGGTATTGAATATATATACCCCAATTTCTTATTATTGTAGTTAATGCTTAAACAATGCTCCTTATTAGTATCCTTTACTTGGATGTATCTTGCTTCAATATTTTTTATGCTTCTTAGTAAATAACTACAAATACCTTTAACATATCTATAAACTTCTTCTTCATCTTTCCTGCTATATATTGATGCTGTTAAATGTTTAGGCTGTGTCAGCTCTCCATCTTTCACTAAGAATACCCTTCCTATTTCAAAGATACTAATCTCTTCATAATTTTTTCTATTATTATAAATTATCTTTAATAAATTAGGTACTATATCACTTCTAAGCTTTTCAAATTGTTTCACACTTGAATTCACTATTTTTAGACACTCTTTATATTCATTTCCAAGCTTATTAATCCAATTATTATCGTACCAGGAATATGATTGAACTTCATTGAAATTAAATTTCTTTACCAATGTATCCTTTATGGAATATTCTATATCCTTCGCAATATTTTTTTTAATACATGCTGCATCTGCTTTATAAGGACTTCCTTTTATATTGTCATATCCATATACCCTAAGAATCTCCTCTATTATATCCGCTTTGCATGTAATATCTTTAGTTGCTCTAAATGTTGGAACTTTTATATTGTACATTTTATCCTTCTGAGCAACCTCGAATTCCAAACTCTCTAATATTTTTATCACCGTTTCTTTATTAATACCTGTTCCTAAATAAGTCTCTATATACTTATGCTCAATGCTGATATTTACATCCTTTACAGCATTAATAATATTATCATACAATGATGATTCTAATTTTATTTCCGGCTGATACTTTTGTAATAATCTTAGGAATCTTCCAATTGCAACAGTAGTAACTGCAGTATCTAAAAATTTTTCATACCTTGCACTCGCATCTGTTCTAAGCCCTATGGCTAGCGCAGTTTTTCTTATGGCAACTCCCTCAAAGGTTGCTGATTCAAGGACTATTCCTTCTGTATTTTCTGAAACAGCAGATTCTTCCCCTCCAATAATTCCTGCTATTGCTAAAGGTTTATCCTCACTGCTTATGATCAACGTATCTATTGGCAGTACCCTCTCAATTGTATCTAAAGACTTAAATTTTATTGGCTCTTTTAGTGAAGCTACCCTAATACTATCAATATCTTTTTTATCGAAGGTATGAAGGGGCTGACCAATATCAAGCATTACATAATTAGATATGTCGATTACAATATTAATTGGCCTGATGCCACACTTAGATAATCTAGTTGCAATAATTTCTGGTGACATATTTGCTTTTATATTACCGATTTTAATTGCAGAATATCTCAAACATTTTTCCCTGTCTTCAATGCTTACATTTAGAGCCTTTTCACTAATATTCTTTAGTTCCTCTTCCTCTACATAATCTATACTCTTTAATTTCCTGCCTGTGATGGCTGAAATTTCTCTTGCTATTCCATAATGACACCATAAATCTGGTCTATTAGTCAATGATTTATTATCAATTTCAAAGATCACATCACTTCCTGTGTGATAT
Organism: Clostridium sp. LS; assembly: GCF_002760435.1. Lineage (GTDB taxonomy): Bacteria > Bacillota > Clostridia > Clostridiales > Clostridiaceae > Clostridium. Next base: position 4,252 of record NZ_AUUU01000260.1, on the reverse strand, counting down.
ACATCTTCTATTTCAGCAGTAGTAATTGTGAATTTATTTGTAAGCCATTCCACATCTATATCTTGTAAGTTTACATAATCATTTATCCAATCTAATGATATCTTCATTAATTTTACCTTCCTCTCTATAATTAATCATATTTCAATTGCTTCAATATTTTTAAGTTACCAGAATTGAATACTCTAATATCAGGTATTCCATATTTCATCATTGCAAGTCGTGTAAGCCCAAGGCCAAAAGCAAATCCAGTATATTTTTCACTATCAATGCCTCCATATTTTAATACATTTGGGTGAATCATACCGCAAGGTAATAATTCCAACCATCCTGAGTTTTTACAAGTAGGACACCCTTTTCCACCACAAATTTCGCATTTTATATCTAATTCAAAGCCGGGTTCTACGAATGGGAAATATCCTGGTCTAAGCCTCACTGTAATATTCTTTTCAAATATTTTACTTAACATTGTTTCCATTGTATAAATTAAATTAGCAACAGATATTCCCTCATCTATTACCATCCCTTCTAGTTGGAAGAATGTATTTTCATGGGATGCATCAATATCTTCATTTCTGAAACATCTTCCTGGAATAATAGCCTTTATTGGCACTGAAAATTGTTCCATTAAATGCTGCTGGCCAGCTGAAGTCTGTGTTCTTAATACCATTCCATTTTCCAACCAATAAGTATCCTGCATATCTCTAGCTGGATGATATTTAGGGATATTTAAGGCTTCAAAGTTATAGAAATCTGTTTCAACTTCATTTGTATCAGCTATAACAAAGCCCATACCTTTGAAAATTTCTTCAATCTCCCTTTGAACAATAGTTATAGGATGATAAGTTCCTTCTTCGAATTCTAATGGCGGAAGTGTTATATCAAATTTATTTTTTAAACTATTATTTTCAAGCTCATTTTTAAGTTCTGAAATCCTTTGTGTAATATAGCCTTTAAGCTTATTTGCTTCAGCTCCTATTATTTTTCTGTCGTCAATGCTAAATTTACTTATTGATTTAAGTAAACTTGTTACTTCTCCGTTCTTACCTAAAAACTTTACTCGAAGCGCCTCAAGTTCTTCTAAGGTTTTAATGTCTTCTAAAGCTTTCATTACATTTTCTTTTAATGGGGTAATTAAATCTTCCATGTATAATCATCTCCTTTTAATTTTTTTATTTTTCCTTATAAAAATAAAAAACCTCTCATCCTAAAAAGGACGAGAGGTTAAACTCACGTGGTACCACCTTTATTATCAATCATATTTTATTTATATAAATTATATTTTATATAAATATCTAAATACATTTGATATCTCAAATAGATACAGGAATATTTTCCGATATCCTCTTTCTTTTAACGGTGAAAGTCTCCGTCTACCCTACTTGCATTTCAGCTCAAAACTCCAGAGGGAACTTCAAAACATCCTCTACTGCGGGCTCTCATCCTTCCCTGCTCTCTGTAAGCTTTAGATATATCTACTTTCCTCTATCATAGTCGTATCAATATTTATTTTTATTAATACTAGCATAACTCATATTATAAGTCAATATATTAATATTTTAAATTTTATACCCTAATTATGAATATTATCCCATTTAAATCTATTACTGATCCAATAAATGTCCTTCCATACCTTGTATTTACATATAATTTTTCATAAGCTAATGCCCACTTTTGAAGAAATAAATCATAATGTTTTAATACATCATTTTTTCCTTCTAGAGTTTTAAACACGGTATCTTTTTTCATTTTACTTTTCTCCTTAGTATTATAAGTTTGAAATCCAAATTTCAGCATCTACAATATTCTTAAATGTTCTAAAGTGATTTCCTTTGTTAGCTTCCATAATCATTTCTTTAAATCTCATATTTAGCTTTTCTTCATCTTCAATAATTACAGCTGTTTTTACATGGTAATTCATAAATTTTTGCAATGCCATACCTGCCAATCCGGTTTTAAGATTAAAGAAATCTTCAGATAATACGTTATAATGGAGCATAATTGTATAAATATCATTTTCCATGCAGCTAGATATGCAATCTATCACATCTTGCTCTGAAGAAAGTTTCCATAAGTCCGAAGTAAATTCAATATATTTATTATTATTTTTATTTACCACTCTGTAATTCAAAATATTCACGCTCCTTATAAATTAGTTTGTTCCACAAGCATAGAAATGGAACTTAGCATCTCTTCAACAAAGCTTACATTTCCCCATAATAAAACCTTTAACCTTTTTTCTTTCTCATCATATTTCATATTAATTGTTGATTTTTTCATTTTGGAATCTTTGCAATTCATTAGTGCTATAAGAGTATTAGATATTCTAAAATACTCTTCTTTATCCACTTCGCTTATATCCACAACAGTAGAAACATTTACCTTTTGCTTTTCAATTTCCTCCACTTCTCCATTGATAACAAAATCAATACTTGATTCTTCACTAATTTTTTTTTCATTTATATTAACATTATTTTTTTCCATAAAAAGACTTAAATCATGACCTGAAATTCTCCACTGCTTTCCAACTTTACTTGCTGGAAGCTTGCCCTCTGTTATAAACTTTCTTATAGTTTTGTGATGCATACCTAATATTTCTGCAATTTTATCTATTGTATAAAATTGATTCTCCATAAAAAATCTAACCTTTCAAAATTAATCTATGGTCAAATTATAATAATTCTTTCGATAATAGTCAAACACTTTATTGTACTTTGTTTAACTTTATTGTATTTTATTGAATTATAATACCTTTTATTTCGCTAAATTGTACTATAATTAATTTATTTTACCTCCATTTACCATAGTTTTACATTTTCATACTCTCTTAAATAATTTAATTTATCATGGTTAATATCATCAATAAATTTAAAAACTCTTACCTATGTTTCCAAGGTAAGAGTTTTTAATACTATAATTCATCTTTACATTTTCAAAAAATTGTTCGCCATATCAGTTGAAAGTGATAACACTTCTTTTCTTTCTAACCTATATAACAAGTTCTTTTCTTTAAAATAAGAAGTACCGCTTAGATATTTCTCATCATTTTACTTTTAATTGTTAAACCATATTATGTAAGAATATCATGAAAATGGACAGCCAATATTTTATATATATTAATTGCTTCATGTTATCTTATTCCCGTTTCTAACAGAGCATATTTAATTTAAGTACAATTCTTTATTAAGATAAGCAAGTATCTCTTTTGGTAATTGGACGTGGAATTTTTCTCTCTCAAATCCTTCCGGATCTGTTGATGGTAAAAACTTCGGATTTCTCATTGACTCGGGAAATGGACTAAGAAAAGAAAAATGACCGGCATTTGCAACTTGCCTGAAAGTAACCAGTGATTCATCCGGAATGCTCTTTAATACAGTTTCGCTATTCCGAGCGGGAGTAATTGGATCATGTTCCGCTGTTAACATAAGGATAGGGATTGTTACATTATCCAAACCATTCATGAACCAGCCTGCTCCAGGCGCAAGTAAAACTATTGCTTTAATTCTTTGGTCAGGAGTAGTTTCTATTTTTTTACCCTCTCTTGTTCTTGGAACACCACCTGCCAGTGCGAGAGCTGTGTATCCACCCATTGAATGCCCTATGACTGCTACCTTGTCACCTATAATATGTTTGCTAAAAAAACTATCTGAAAGAAGTTTATCAATTGTTAGGCTGATATGCTTTGGTCGCAAGATAAGATTTTCTTCGGTGTTTTCCAATTCATTACTATTCCTGTTGTTTCCATAATGCTCTACCATCGCTACAATAAAGCCATTTTTTGCGAGATGTGTACTAATTGTTCGATAAAGAAGATGCGAACCTCCGCTACCATGAGAAATCATGACAAGTGGAAATCTACCCGCTAATAACTTGGCATTAATACAAACATCCATTGTGTATGGACCAAATGCTATTGGGGCCGAAGACTCGTTTGTTGGATATTGCACAAGAACGTTAAAAAAAACGTCTTTGCTTTCATCTCTAATTTGAATTTCTTTACATCCAACATATGTATTAAATTGTTTGCTATTCATGCTTATCGCTCCTTAATTTTCACAGTATATATAATTAATTGTTTTCGTAAAGAAACTAATTAATACAATTATACCTTTTTTAGAACTGAATATCTATTACTTCTAATTTACAACTATGAAGTAATTATACGAAATACTGTATAATTTTAAATTAAGGGTAGTAACTCCATGCGCGTAAAGCTTAACCAGTAATCACCAAATTATAGGGGGAAGAGAGTAGC
>NZ_AUUU01000259.1 GCF_002760435.1 Clostridium sp. LS | reverse complement strand
AAGATATCCACATGAAGATTTAGTAAATATGTAAGTATATTCATATAATAAGTCAAGCTATAATATTTGGTATCTTTAATCTAGGTTTAAGTGTGTACTTATAGAAAATATTACATGCCTATACATTTATGGATAATAATGTTGTGAAGGACTATAAAATATTGCTGAAAGCACTAAGAGTAAGGCTGTACCTAATTTGCTTGTTTCAACTTGAGTATGAAAAGTGAATTGGAACTATTTTCCTTTTAGTGCTTTTAATGCATAATTTTAAATAAGTTACTCACAAATATGCATTGCAGAAATGGGTTTGTATAATATTTACAACATGGAATATAATTGTATAGAATATTTAATTTAGAGTGTAATTAATTTGGAGATATATTATGTATTTAACAAATAGTGTTGCTAAAAAAGGTATAAATGATTTTACATTAAAGATAATTGCATTAATATTAATGACTGTTGACCATATACATCAATTTTTTTCGTCAAATGGAATTCCAATTTGGTTTACCTGGATTGGAAGATTGTCAGCGCCACTTTTTTTCTTTACAATGGCTGAAGGTTTTTTTTATACAAGAAATAGAGTGACTTATGTTAAAAGATTATACTTTTTCTCTGTAGTAATGTCTTTAGGTAAACTTATTGCTTGGGAAATATCAATAAGTGATAGGTCTTTTCCTACAGTATATAATAATATTTTTGAAACATTCTTTTTGGTGGCTTTTAACATATTAATATTTGAATTTTTAAGGGGGAGAAATGAAGAATTCTATAAAAAAGTTTTTGTAATATTTATTGTGATAGTATGCGAAATTATTTTGCCAATAGGCGTTTATAAATTTGTAAGTTCAAAGATAATATCTAAATTTATATTATCTTTTTTACCTTGCCCATTATTATGTGAAGGAAATTTTATTTTTGTGGTTCTTGGAATTACGTTTTTTTATTTAAGAGATAATCATAAGGAAATGATGTTGATTTATTTGATTTTTTCACTATCTTTTTTACCCTATTTAAATTTTTCATTTAAGGAAGCGTTTTATCACAATTATCAATGGATGATGATTTTTGCAGCTCCACTAATGATGCTTTATAATGGAAAAAAGGGGTGTGGATTAAAGTATTTATTTTATATATATTATCCAGTTCACATTTTCATATTTTTCTTTATTGTTGGATTAATAACTTGATTTTTATTATTATTGTGTGGAGGGTAGATCAGCTAAATATTTTGAATAAGGATTTGTTTAAATTTTAGAGTAAGAAGAAAAGCGGCTTTATAGCAATATTTAGTTATATAGGTTTAAAGAGGTAGAGATTATATCTATCTCTTTTTTGCATATATTAAAAAAATTTGGAAAAAGTATTGACTTTATATATCAGAGTGATATAATTCTAAATATAACATATCAGAGTGATATATATCAGAAGAAAATAATGATTAAAAATAAATCATATAAAGTTAAAAAATGTTGAAGGTGAATTAAGAAGGAGGAATTAAAATGAAAATTTTAGCTTTAAACGGAAGTCCAAGAGGGGAAGCAGGAAATACAGAAGTCATGTTAAAGCCATTTCTTGAAGGATGCAAGGAGGAAGGTGCAGAAGTAGAAACTATTTATCTTAAGGAAAAAAATATAAAACATTGCTGCGGATGTTTTTCCTGCTGGACAAAAACTCCTGGAAAGTGTGTGCATAGGGATGATATGGAAGAATTATTAAGGAAAGTATCAGAAGCAGATATAATGGTTTATGCAACTCCATTATATTATTATACGGTTACTGGTATCATGAAAGATTTTATGGATCGTATGCTTCCGCTAAATAATAGGGAGATAATTAAAGTTGATGATAAGTATACTCATCCAAGCCGTTATGAAAAGAAATCACCTACTAAGAGTGTATTAATTTCAAATTGTGGTTTCCCGGGAAATTATAATTTTTCAGGTCTTGTTGAAACATTTAAGGTTTTAGCAAAGGAAAATTTAGCAGGAGTTATTACATGCGGCCAGGGAGGAATGTTTAGTGAAATTAATAAACACGATGCTCTAAAAGAAATATTTACACCATTTATATCAGCACTAAAGGATGCAGGGCGCGAGATTGTAAGTATTGGATTTATATTAGAAAAAACTCAAGCAGAACTTGCAAAAGATATAATTGACCCTGAGATTTATATGAAAAATGCTAATTCAAGTTGGAAATAAGGTTTAAAAAATATAGTTGCCCTTGTTATAAGGATAAAAAGCAAGGGCTTATGGAGGAGATTAATTATGGAAAAATCAATTAATAAATCAGATAAACAATATTCAGTATTAAAAAATATATTAAACAAAGATTTTGTAATGAGTGCAATTATTCCTATAATAATTTTTTCAATCTTTGATAAAAATGGAATGACACTTGATGGAATAATATTATCTGGAGTTTGGAGTATTGGTATAGTTGTTTCAAATTTTATAAAAGAGCATAAGATTAATGCACTAGCAGTAATGGGAGCATCTTTTTCAAGTATTGGAGTTATAGGAACTATTATTTCTAATAATCCTGCATTTTATTTAGTATCTCCAATTGTACAGGATATTTTAATTGCAATAATTTTCTTAGGTTCTTTATTTTGCAAAAGATCACTAGTCCAAATAATTGCTGAACAAAGTTATTTAAGTAACATTCCAGAAGATTTTAAGAAACAACCCAAATATGCAGCAGCTTGGAGAATAGTTACCTTATCATGGGGAATTTTAAATATTAGTCAGGCAGTAATAAGAACGATTCTATTATTTTCAGTATCAATGAGTTCATATTATGCAATAAGTACTGTTTACTGTAATATTTCCAGTCCTGTTCTTATAGCATTCTCAATATTATTTCCTAGATGGTACTGGAGTAAAAAAGATATATAAAATTATAGTAGTTAAAAAAGTTGGAAAAATATATTGACTATATATATCAGAGTGATATAATTTAAGTATAATATATCAGAGAGAAATATATCAGAGGTGAATATAATGGCGAAAGTTAATAAAACAAAATATGCTTTACTAGGAGTCCTTAGTTTAATGTCAGGCTCAGGATATGATATTAAAAAATTTTGCGATTCTTCTATAGGATACTTTTGGAATGAAAATTATGGTCATATATATCCTGTACTTCAGAGAATGGAAGATGAGGAATTAATAACAAAAGAAGTTAAACAAACAGAAGGAAGGCCAGCCAAAAATGTATATTCAATAACACAGAAAGGAAGAGATGAATTACAAGAATGGCTTATGCTTCCAGTGGAACAAGAACCAATGAGATCAGAATTTTTATTAAAAATGTTTTTATCAAAAGATATACCAGCAGAAATAATTGTAAAAAAACTTAAAACAATAAAAGAAAAATCAAAAGAAGAACTCAAGCAGTATTCAGAAATAGCAGACATACTCGGTTCTCAATTAAAGAATGTGGATAAAAAGAGTGCGATACTATACATTAGCACAGTAAACTATGGAAAAAAGATTGAAGAAGCAAAAATAGAATGGTATGAGGAAACTATAAAAGCGTTAGAGGAATTAGAAAATTAATAAAATTTATGAGAGGTGTTTAAAATGAAAGTATTAGCTATAAATGGCAGCCCAAGAGGGGCAGAAGGAAATACAGAGGTTCTTTTAGTTGAATTTCTTAAAGGCTGCGAAGAAGCAGGAGTTGAAGCAGAAACAATATATCTTAAAGATAAAGAAATAAAACATTGTATAGGTTGCTTTACTTGTTGGACTAAAACTCCAGGAAAGTGTATTCATAAGGATGATATGGAAGAATTATTAGAAAAGCTAAAACAAGCAGATATAGCTGTTTATGCTACACCATTATATGTGTTCACTGTTACAGGTATAATGAAAGATTTTATGGATAGGAAAATTCCGTTAGCTAAGAGAGATATAATAAAAGTTGGCGATAAATATATTCATCCTAAGCGTTATGAGAAAGAGAATCCAACTAAAAATGTATTGATTTCAAACTGCGGTTTTCCAGGAAATTATAATTTCGACGGTCTTGTGAAAACTTTTGAAGTTATGAGTAAAGATAATTTAGCTGGAACTATTTTGTGTGGACAAGGTGGAGCGATTTCTAAAATTAAATATGATGAGGAATTAAAAGAAATGTATAAAGAATTTTTTAAGGCTTTAAGAAGTGCAGGGAAAGAAGTAGTAAGTCTAGGATACATAACTGAAGATACTCAAGCAATGCTGGATAAAGATGTTATTGATCCAGAAATATATATAAAAAGTGCAAATGTAAGTTGGGAATAATTAAGGGGGAAATAATTAAGGGGGAAATAATCATGGAAAAGATGTCAAATAAAAATAGTTCGGTAATCAAGAATGTGTTTAATAAAGATTTTGTTGTAAGTGCTATAATTCCTATTATAATTTTTTTAATATTAGATAGATATGGAATGACTTTTGAAGGAATAGTTTTATCGGGAGGGTGGAGCATAGGTGTGGTTTTAATTAATTATATTAAAGATCATGAGCTAAATGCCCTTGCTATAATGAGTGCAGCTTTTGCTGGAATTGGTTTGATTGGAACTATTATTTCAAAAAATCCTACATTCTATTTAGTAGCTCCAATAGTACAAGATATTTTACTTGCAGCTATGTTCTTTGGGTCTTTGTTTTTTAAAAAATCATTAATTCAAATAATAATTGAACAAAGCTATTTAAAAAATGATTCTGGAGAGACAAAAAACAACCCAAAATTCAAATCAACTTGTAGATTCCTTTCTATAGCATGGAGTGTTTTAACTGTTAGTCAAGCAGCAGTAAGAATTGTATTATTGTATTCTGTATCAGTAAGCACTTATTATACTATAAGTACCGCATATGGAAATATTTCAACTCCTCTTATGATAGCTTTTTCTATTATGTTTCCTAAATGGTATTCTAAAAGAAAAAGTATATAAAAGGAAATACAAATCTCATAGTTATATAGAATTGATTTTGAGGACTATATTAATAATGAAATATCTATGTTATACTTTTGGGGGAGTTTGAGTTATTGAAAAATATAAAACTACTTGGAATTATCAATAAAAGTACAACAATAATATATAACTTGGAGGTATATTATGAAAATAGCAATGGCAAATGATCACGCAGGATTTAGTTTAAAGGAAGAGATAAAAGCATATTTACAATCTCAAGGGCATGAGGTAATAGATTTTGGGACTCATAATGAAGAAGCTTGTGATTTACCAGATTATATTTATCCAGCATCAATGGCAGTTGCAGAAGGAAAAGCAGACAGGGGAATATTTGTAGATGGAGTTGGATACGGTAGTGCTATGATTGCAAACAAGATTTATGGAATTTATGCAGCAGTATGCCAAGATCCATTTTGCGCAAGCTTAGCTCGTGAGCATTCTGATACAAATGTTCTTTGTATTGGAGGAAAGATAATTGGCTCAGCAATAGCTATGGAAATTGTTAAGGCGTGGATGACTACTGAACATGCTGGAAGTGTAGAAAAATATGCAAGACGTGTAAATAAAGTTAAAGAAATTTCAGAAAAACATTTAAAAAAATTATCTGAAATGTAATTATAGTGAATTCAAAAATAGCAGATTCCTAATAACGAAGGAGTCTGCTATTTTTAATTGGCTCATATATGCTAAATTTCACGTAATTCAAGTATAAAGTCCTCCAATCGATTTTAAAATTAAACTTCTATAATTAACTTAAACTTTAAACAGTATCAGCGCAAAAATGTTTTTAAGAATAATCCTAAAAAGTTTAAGGATAAACAACAACTAGCTATAGAATTGATAAATGAATTTACTCCAGCTACAAAAACTAATTATTTGCTGATTGATTCATGGTATACTTCAGCAAATATTTTGCTTCACGGTTCAGTAAGTGGTTGTCACAGCATAGGAAGAATTAAATCTAATAGAGTTATATATCCAGCAGGCATAAAAATTGGTGTCGGTAAGTTTTCAAAGCACATTAGGCCTAATGAAACTAGCATCGTTACAGCTAGTAACAATAAATATTACGTTTATAGATATGAGGGAAAACTTAATGACATCGAAAATGCAGTTATACTTATAAGTTGGACTAAACAAGATTTATTTGATAATCCTTGCTTTTTACTAAGTACGGATATATCGTTAGATAATCAGACTATAATCTCTTACTATGAAAAACGCTGGAATATTGAAGTAAGCTATAGATATCATAAATCATCTCTTGGTTTTGATGAGTTTCAAGTAGAATCATCAAAATCAATAAATAGATATTGGAGCATGGTATTATTTCTAACATATACTTTTCTCGAAATTTTCAGAGTAAAAAATAGTAAAACACTCAAATTAAAAACTTTAGAGGATACAATATCTTACTTCCGCAACAACTATTTGGTACAAATAGTTAGTTTTGCACATACTTGTACGGATAACGGGATAAGTTTAGATTCATTTATTTCCAAATTAGGACTAGTAGCTTAAGTTTTTCCTATTTAGTGCACAAGCCTAGTTAGATAAATAAATAATTTAATATAATGCAAGCTTGAGTAATTAAATGTGTTTTGATATTATTAAAAGTGAAATTAATGAATAAATGGTAAAATTATGGAGGGTATTATGGAAAAAGTATCAAGCAATTCAAATAAAAAATATCCAGTATTGAAGAATATATTTAATAAAGATTTTATTGTAAGCGCAATTATTCCAGTTTTAATATTTTCAGTTTTAGATAAGTATGGAATGACTCTTAATGGAATAATATTATCTGGTGCGTGGAGTATTGGAGTAGTATTAATTGATTATATAAAGCAACACAAAGTTAATGCTCTTGCAACAATGAGTGCTGTTTTTTCAGGAGTTGGAATAATAGGAAGCGTTATATCAAAAAATCCTAGTTTTTATTTCGTGGCACCTATTATTCAGGATTTATTAATTGCATTAATTTTCTTTGGCTCATTATTTTGTGAGAAAACATTGATTGAGATAATAGTTGAACAAAGTTATTTAAAAAATGTTTCTGAAGAAGTAAAAAAACAACCTAAATATAAATCTGTATGGAGAATAATAACAATCGCGTGGACAATTTTAAATATTGCTCAAGCTGCATTAAGAGTTGTTCTTCTTAAGAATGTATCTATGAGTTCATATTATGCACTAAGTACATTTTATTCTAACATTTCTACAACGATGCTTATTGCATTCTCTATAATGTTTCCAAAGTGGTATTGGAAAAATAAAAAATAAAACTCTACAAAAAAGAAAGCATAAACTTAAAGTAAGTTCTGTGCTTTCTTTTATATTATAGTGTATATAATGAGATTTAGAAAGATGATTTAATACTTATAAAGTGGCTAAGTGTACAAATGCTAATATTTATTAATTCATAAGATATATATATAATTTTGGTGCCCATTTTGTGCATAAAATATACATACAATTTAAAAGATTAGGTTATTATATGAATGTATCTTAACTATGATATTGCTAATTTATTTACTGAAGTCCATATTGTTTTGTGATAGGATCCATAAAAATTGGTAATTTAGGTGGAAAGAAAGTAAAAAGTGTAAAGCAGAGTATTATTAACAAACCTATTAGTGAAGAGATATAATAGTCGAAAATAGTTATTTTCATATATTTATAAAGGTGAAGTGATAGACACTGAGCTATAAAAAGACCTAGGAACAATGAAAAGATATCAAGTAATAATGAATGTATTCCAAGAGCACCGGTGTAAGTATAGTAAAAACAAGTTATAACAACAGCGCTAACAATAACTGAAATAACACAGCAAATGCTCCATTTATAATAGTTAATCTTATTTTGAAACAATAGGAAACCTGATATGTACCAAATGAAAGTGGGGTAGGTAGAAAGTTTTAAGTGTTCCCAAATACTTTCGTTAACAGGGGTAAAAATTCCAACGATAATTGATTTTCCACTCCACTCAAATGCAAAGTGAAATAGTGAACCAAGTAAAAACATAATTGGAACACCAATTAGAAACCAGGATTCAGGAGTTACAAGAATATTTCTCATAATGAGTAAACCTCCAAATTTAATATATTAAGAAACAAAGAAATTAATTAAGTTTAGAAAAAAATATATAATAAATATATGAAGTATATAAATAATTTAGGACTTAACGTTCTAGTATAAAAATTTATACATTAAATTAATTGTAGGTAAAACAAAGCAACAAATTAAGAATAAATACTCTATACAAGGTTAAAATAAACTACTCATTTTTTATGGGTAGTTTTTATTTTTAATAAAATTGATAGAATATTTTAAAAATATAGATACAGGATCAAGTGTTAATTTGTAAGGGATTAAAGGTATTGTTAAACAAAACACAAAGTATTCTTAATTTACTAAATGTATTTTAAAGTTACTAAATATTTTAAATTTTCAGACAAAATGATATTATCTAGTTACACCAAACAACAACAATAAAGTATTAAATATCAAATGTAAATGTTTAGATATAGAGGAGATGTTTTAAATGAATTATTTTGAAGAAAGCTTAAAATTACATGAAGAAAAACAAGGAAAGATTTCAATAGAGTCTAAAGTTAAAGTTGAAACAAGAGACGATCTAAGCCTTGCATATACACCAGGAGTTGCAGAACCTTGCAGAAAAATTCATGAAGATCAAGAAAACGTCTACAAGTATACTTCGAAAGGAAATTTAGTAGCAGTAGTTACAGATGGTTCAGCAGTTCTCGGACTTGGAGATATAGGGCCAATGGCTGGAATGCCTGTAATGGAAGGTAAAGCAATATTATTTAAAGAATTTGCAAATGTAGATGCGTTTCCTATACTGGTAGATTCTAAAGATGTAGATGAAATAGTTAATGCAGTTAGATTAATAGCACCAACTTTTGGTGGAATAAACTTAGAAGATATTGGGGCACCAAGATGCTTTGAAGTTGAAGAAAAACTTAAGAAGTTAATTGATATTCCTGTATTCCATGACGACCAACATGGAACAGCAATAGTAACGCTAGCAGGTGTTTTAAATGCATTAAAAGTAGTGGATAAGAAAATTGGAGATATAAAAGTAGTTGTAAATGGAGCAGGAGCTGCGGGAACTGCGATAGCTAAACTTTTATTATCTTCAGGAGTAAAAAATTTAATTGCTTGTGACAGATCAGGAATTTTGTATAGAGGAATGGAAAATATTGATTCGTCTAAACAAGCATTAGCAGAAATAACAAATCCAGATAATATCAAGGGTAATCTTTCAGACGCTTTAGTTGGTGCAGACTTATTTATTGGAGTATCTGCGCCGGGAGTATTAAAACCTGAAATGGTCAAAGCAATGAATAAGGATTCAATAATTTTTGCAATGGCAAATCCTACACCAGAAATAATGCCAGATGAAGCAAAAGCAGCAGGTGCTAGGGTTGTAGGAACAGGACGTTCTGATTTCCCGAATCAAGTAAATAATGTTTTGGCTTTTCCAGGAATATTTAGAGGAGCTTTAGATGTTAGGGCAAGAGAGATAAATGAAGAAATGAAAATTGCTGCAGCTTATGCAATAGCTAATTATATTAAAGATGAAGATTTAAATGAAGATAACGTAATTCCAAGTTCATTAGATAAAAATGTAGCTGCAAAAGTAGCAGAAGCAATTGCAAAAGCTGCAAGAGAAAGTGGAGTTGCAAGAAAATAAGAGATAATATTTTGAAGATTTGAAATATTAGCTGAGTTTGTACATGAGTCTAAGTGGTCGGGTTTAATATTTTTAGAGCATGTACAAACTGAGGCTAAGAATTATAGAGTAATAATTTGACTAAATAATAAAATTCCACAAAATCATAGTTGAGTGATAAAAAAATAATAAAAACTTATTATGTATTCTATGTAAAGGTTTAAAGATTAAAAATAGAAATTTTAGGAGGTATAAATATGCAAATTCCAATAAAGAAAACACTTGATAAAATCCCAGGGGGCATGATGGTCGTTCCACTTTTTCTAGGAGTATTAGTTAATACATTTTGCCCACAAGTATTAAAAATCGGAGGCTTTACAACTGCATTATTTAGTTCAGCGGCATCATCAACGATTTTAGCTTGTTTCATGTTTTTGATTGGTTCACAAATTAACTTTAAGTTAGCGCCAAAGGCAATAAAGAAAGGTGCAATATTAATATCAGGAAAATTTATAGTAGGTGCTGGTATTGGTATAATAGTAGGAAAAGTTTTTGGACCAGCAGGAGTATTAGGGTTATCACCACTAGCAATCCTTTCTGCATTAACAAATTGTAATGGTGGATTATATGCGTCATTAGCTTCACAATATGGCGATGAAACTGATGTTGGTGCATATGCTTTATTATCTTTAAAAGATGGCCCATTTTTCACATTGGTCGCATTGGGTGCATCAGGACTTGCGCAAGTTCCTTTTATGGCGCTTGTAGCAGTAATGGTTCCGATAGTAATAGGTATGATTTTAGGTAATATTGATCCAGAAATGAGAAAATTTCTTGGAAGCAGTAAAATGTTATTAATTCCATTCTTTTCATTCCCATTAGGTGCAGGAATGAATCTTTCAACTATTGTAACAGCTGGGGGTCCTGGTATATTATTAGGAGTAATAGCTTCACTAACTGGAATCGGAGCTTTCATACTTCTAAAATTGTTTAGAGAAGAGCCTATAATTGGACTAGCAACAGGATCAACTGCAGGAAACGCTGTAGCTACACCAGCAGCTGTTGCAGTAGCAGATCCAACACTAGCTGCTATAGCAACAATTGCTACTGCTCAAGTTGCAGCTGCATGTGTAGTATCTGCTATCGTTTGTCCATTCATTGTATCTTATGTATTTAAATTACTTCGAAATAGTAAAGCAAAAAAGTTAAACAGTGAAGTTGCAGCATAAAAAATTACTAGAGAAACTTTAATATATTAATAAAAATAATTTCTATTCTAAAACTTAACACTGTATATAAAAAATGGACAATCACCTGTTGAATCAATAGGTGATTGTCCTGATTTCAATGTATTTTTTAGGATAATAATATAGATGTGAAAGAAGTGGTTCAGCAGTTGGCAGATGTGATACTTTAAGCAAATACCTATCGGAAATTATTTTGTAATAATTAATTCTTTGTATATAATTAATATAAATCTAATGAATAAAATATATAGCTAAATAAAGGGTGATAAAATGAAATTAAAAGGAAAAATAATATCCTTTGTAATAATTATTCTTATAATTTCTATTGGAAGCATAACTATACTTTCATTTATTGAAATGAAAAATTTATTAAGAGATCAAATAGATAAAAATATGTTAAACATAGCTGATTCCATTGCATCAACTTATGAAGTTAAAGAATGTTTAATGGGGAATAAAAATATCTCTGATGAATTATTAAATAATGAAGTAGAGAAAGCTCGAATAAAGACAAATGTTGAATATATAGTGGTTATGGATATGAATGGAACAAGGTATTCTCATCCGGATAAAAGTAAAATTGGTGAAAAGTTTGTTGGGGGAGATGAAGAAAGGGTATTAAAAACTGGAGAGCAATATATCTCAATGGCTAGTGGTAGCCTTGGGGCAGCTGTAAGAGCTTTTGTACCTGTTTATGATGATAATAATAAGCAGATAGGGGCAGTAGCAGTTGGGATGTTATATAATAAATTTGATAATGAAGTATACACAAAAATGTATAAGTTTATACCTATTGTATTAATGGGGCTAATTTTAGGAGTTTCAGGTGCTATAGCTCTTTCCTATGATATAAAAAAAGCTATATTTGGTCTTGAACCTGAAGAAATAGCATTAAATTTAAAGCAGAAAGAAATTGTAATTGAAAACATAAAAGAAGGTATAATTGCTTTAGACAATAATGGGGACATAACATTGTTTAATGAGCGAGCCGGTGAAATTTTAAAACTAACTCAGGAAGATATAGGAAAACCAATCACTAATTTTACATATGAAAGTATGGTTCAAATGGTGCTAAATACCGGAAAATCAATGGAGAATATAGAAATAAAAGTGCGTCCAGGCTTAAATATTATGTGTAAATATAGTATTATCAGGGGACTTAAAAATAAAATTTTAGGTTTAGTTGTAACTTTTGAGGACTTAACTGAAGTACGTAAAATGGCTGAAGAACTAACTGGTATACGTAAAATGACTTGGTCACTTAGAGCACAGAATCATGAATTTATGAATAAATTACACACAATTTCTGGACTTATTCAATTGGAAGAATATGATGAAGTAACTAAGTTTATTAATACCATTGTTGAAAGTAAAAAGAGTATAACAACTATAATATCTGATAAAATTAAGAATGTATCCTTAGCAGCATTAATATTATCAAAATATAGTAAATGTGAAGAAGAAAGAATTAATTTAATTATAGATGATACTTCGAAAATTACTAAGCTGCCTAAGTATATGACATCTGAAGAACTTGTGTCTATAGTTGGAAATTTAATAGACAATTCTATAGACGCAGTTAAAAATGACGGAACTGGTGAAATATATATGAAGATACTTGAAGAAGAGGAAAAAGTAAAAATAATTGTAAAAGATAATGGTCCAGGTATTAGTAAGGATATGAAAAATTCTATTTATAACATGGGAACTACAAGTAAAGAAGGGGAGCGAGGCTTTGGCATGTATATAGTTAAAAAAATTATTGACGAAGCTGAAGGAAACATTAATTTTAAAGTAAGCAATGGCACTGAGTGGAGTGTAACCATACCTATGGAAAGGAGCTATAAACATGATTAAAACTATGATTGTTGAAGATGATCCCATGGTTAGGCAAATAAACTCTAAATTTTTAGATAAAGTTCAAGGTTTTGTATTAGAGAAAGCTGTTAGCAATCTTTCAGAGGCAAAAGAAATTTTGGAGAATAATACTATAGATTTAATTTTGCTAGATGTTTTTCTTCCAAATGAAAATGGCATAGATTTATTGAAGTGGTTAAGAAAAAATGAAATATCATCAGATGTAATATTAATTACAGCGGATAAGAGTATAGATAGAGTAAAAGATGCTTTTCGATATGGAGTTGTAGACTATTTAATAAAACCTTTTACATTTGAAAGGTTTAATGAAGCTCTTAGCATTTTTAGAGAGAGAATAAATAGTTTTAAAAGTAATGAAACAATTGAGCAGGTTGAGCTTGATAAGCTTATTTTAGCTAGTAAAAACAAAGAAGGTAATGAAGAGGAATTAAAATTAAACCTTGAAAAGGGGTTTAATAAGTATACCTATAACTCAATAGTAACGGAACTTGACAATATTAAAGATGAGTATTTTACTACAGAAGAATTATCTGAAAAATTAGGTATAGCAAAAGTTACTGTTAGAAAATATCTTGATTATATGAGTAAGCAAGGTCAATTAGAAAAGATTATTGAGTATGGGAAAGTTGGAAGGCCATTATATAAATATAGATTAAAATAGATCAATAAAAATGATTAAATATGTCACTGGGACTTGCGTTTAAAATGTGTTATGCTATATAACATAAAATCTAAGAAACGGAAGAGAGTCATAAAATATTTAGGAGAGTGAAAGTTATGGAGAATTTTCAAAAGTATAAGAGAATGTATTTTATGCCACCAGTGGTGACGTATGATTGGGTAAAGAAAGATTATATAGATAAGGCACCTAGATGGTGTAGCGTTGATTTGCGTGATGGAAATCAAGCATTAATTGAACCTATGAGCTTAGAAGAAAAATTAGAGTTCTTTAAGATGTTGATAGAAATAGGATTTAAGGAAATTGAGGTTGGATTTCCAGCTGCTTCTGAAACAGAATATCAATTTTTAAGAACGTTGATTGAGAAGGATATGATTCCAGCTGATGTTTCAATTCAGGTGCTAACCCAAGCAAGAAAGCACATTATAGAAAAAACATTTGAAGCAGTAAAAGGCGCGCCACATGCCATAATTCATTTATACAATTCTACATCTGTTGCTCAAAGAGAGCAGGTATTTGGTAAATCTAAAGATGAAATTAAAAAACTTGCAGTTGATGGAGCTAAACTTTTGAAAAAAATTGCTGAGAAAGAGAAAGGCAATTATTCATTTCAATATAGTCCAGAAAGTTTTCCAGGAACTGAAGTAGATTATGCGTTAGAAGTATGTAATGCTGTTTTAGATGTTTGGAAACCTACAAAAGAAAAGAAAGCAATTATTAATATTCCAACTACAGTTGAAAATGCCATGCCTCATGTGTTTGCCTGTCAAGTCGAATATATTCATAAGAATTTGAAATTTAGAGATGCTGTAACATTATGTTTACACCCACATAATGATAGAGGATCAGGGGTAAGTGATGCGGAGCTTGGTATACTTGCAGGAGCAGATAGAGTAGAGGGAACTCTATTTGGTAATGGTGAGAGGACGGGAAATTTAGATATTATTACGGTTGCTATGAATCTTTATTCACATGGAGTGGACCCAAAGCTTAATTTAAGAAATATGTCCGAAATATGTGAAGTTTACGAAAGATTAACGAGAATGCAAGTAGGTATGCGTCAGCCTTATGCAGGTGAATTAGTATTTACAGCTTTTTCAGGCTCTCATCAGGATGCTATTTCAAAGGGAATGAAATGGCGTGAAAATAATTCGGATGATTATTGGGAGGTACCTTATTTGCCAATTGATCCAATGGATGTTGGGCGTCAGTATGATTCTGATGTAATACGTATCAATAGTCAATCGGGTAAAGGTGGGGTTGATTATATATTGCAAAAGAATTTTGGGATTTCACTTCCAAAGCAAATGAGGGAAGCATTTGGATATACAGTTAAAGATGTATCTGATAAAGCTCATAAAGAATTAACTCCTGAGGTGATTTATAAGATTTTAGAAGAAAAATATATTCGTAATTCACATGTATTTCAAATTCCAGAATGTCACTTTAGACAGGGAACAAAAATCACAGCTGACACCACAATTTGCCATGGTGGGAAAACACAATGTGTGACATCACAAGGAAATGGAAGATTGGATGCAGTAAGCAATGCAATTAAGGAATATTTTAAAGTTAACTATGAGTTAGATGTTTATGAAGAGCATTCATTATCTAGTGGTTCTTCTTCGAAAGCAGTTACTTATGTGGGGATAAAATGTAATGATAAGCATTATTGGGGAGTAGGAATAGAAGATGATATTATAAATTCTTCTATAGCAGCTTTAGCAGTAGCAGTTAATCAGTTAGATGAAATTAAGAATATGAGGAGATCTGATGAAAGAATGACTGAAGTATTGCATTATATTCAATCTAATTATAAAACAGTGACTTTAGAAAAACTTTCAGAAAAGTTCTTTTTATCGAAGCCGTACTTATCAAAATATATTAAGGAAAGTACTAATAGTACATTTGGAGATATAGTTAAGCAAATTAGAATGGACAAAGCAAAGAACCTGCTAAAAGGAAGTGGCATGACCGTAGAGAACATAGCAGAGCAGGTAGGCTATGAAAATGTCGAGCACTTCATAAGATTATTTAAAAAAGCTCATGGAGTAACACCTGTAGAATTCAGAAATAATATTCCTAAGCAAAAGGACAAATAGTAATATAATAAATTCTTGGTACAAAGAATATAAAGGATAGCACAATAGGAAGGTTATCCTTTTTTCTTTGAATAACAATAAAGTAAAATACTATAATGTCATAGATTAAAATGTAAATATTATTTTTTTATAATGAACTGCCTTGTTCGTCCCATCATGTAAGCAAGTCTTATTATGGTCTTTTCTTCTTTTGTCATCTCTCTATTATAGATTTTTTCAAATTCATTTATTAGGGAAGTCATATCAATTTTTTCTTTAGGTTTTGATATCCTTTTTGATGGAGCAGGAGTGTATAACATAGGTTTCATAGTATTATTATAGATAATCTTAAAAATTTCTGCAGTATAAGCAGCATCATTAAAAGCATCATGAAATTCATTTTCCATTGGCAAATGCAAGAACTCTATTGTATTTCTTAATCCAATCCTTGACTTATTAGGAGCATTAAAATACTTTGAAGCATACTTTTGAACATCGATGTATTTATAGTTCTTTAAATCAGGCAAATTATAATATTTTATATTTCTAATAAGTTCCTTAATGTCAGCCATTCCCCAAACACATAGTATAACTTCTTCACTCCCAATAAACTTTACAAAATCTTCATAAACCTCAATAAAATTTTTGCATGAAACGATCTTATCAAGTGTTATTCTTGTCAAACTTTCTATGTAGGGATGAATGGATTTGTATAAAGTTGGTTTAACTAGAGAATCAAAAGTGGATACTGTTTCAAAGTTTTCATTAAGTTTTACTGCTCCAATTTGAATAATTTCAAAAGGCATATCTACACTTGAATCTTTTTTAGATTTAATAGTAGTACTACTCACTTCCGATGAACTATTTATTTTTTGGTTAAATTCTAAATCATATACAATATAATACATATATTCACCTGCTTTAATTAAAGGATTAGGATTATGGGGACTTAAATTTAATATATCTTAATTATATTATTACCAAGAGAAAAAGTAATTATATTTATTATTAAATAAATAGTAATATTAACTCCTCTGCAAAAGTAATTATAATATAGAATAAGTAATTTGGAGAAGTATAATATATGGGGAAATCAAAAAAGAATAGCAGAGTTCAAAATGATAATATAATGCAAATAAATAAAAAAAAATGCATAGGATGTACAGCATGCGCATTTACATGCGCTAAGGAAACTAAGGTAGCCATATTAAAAGAAGTTAATAATGGTAAAAAAACGGTGGATCCTAAACAAGGATCTTTTGGAGATAGCGGATGTATTTATTGTGGACAATGCGCAATAGCTTGCCCTACAGAAGCCATGAGTATAAGAAATGATGTGGAATTAGTAAAAGAAGCTTTAAATAGTGGAAAATACTTAGTATTAATTTCATCTCCTTCAGTTAAAGCAACCTTGGGGGAGCAATTTAATCTACCAATAGGTACTTACGTTGGCGGGAAAATAGCTCCTTCGGCTAAAAAATTAGGATTTCAAAATGTATTTGATACTGAGTTTGGAGCTGATATGGTAACAGTAGAAGAAAGTACTGAACTGATAAAGAGAATCGCTAATAAAGAAAGGCTTCCAATGTTCACATCATGTTGCTCAGCTTGGATTAGATATGCAGAACACTTTCATCCAGAAGTATTACAATATATTTCAACTTCAAAATCTCCACAGCAGCTGATGGGAGCAGGCATAAAAACATATTTTGCAGATACGTATAATATTTTACCCAATAATATAGTTACAGTTTCTGTTAATTCATGTGCAGCAAAAAAATATGAAGCTGAGAGAGAGGAAATGGGGAGAAATAACTATAAGGACGTTGATATAGTTTTGACTACTAGTGAATATGCTGAAATTTTGAAAGAAAAAGGAATAGATATTACAGCGATACCTAATGAGCAAACTAATCCTTTTATGAGCGAACATACCGGGGCAGCAGATATATTTGGGATAAGTGGAGGTGCAATGAACTCAATACTTAGAACAGCTGCAAATTATTTAAATAGTGACATATCAGAAGTGAGCCGTATGCAATTTAACAAAGTTTTCGGGTATGATAATATCAAAGAAGCTAATATTTCTTTGGGAGGTCAAAAATACAAAGTAGCAGTAATTAATGGATTAAGAGAAATAGATGGATTCTTAAATAGTGGAAAGTGGAAGGATTATCTGTATATTGAAGTTATGGCTTGCCGTGGGGGGTGTGTAAATGGAAGTGGAGCACCAAGAATTGAAAAAAAATCTGACATTAATGAGAACTTATGTATTATCTGTGGTACGTGCATTGAAAATTGTCCAGTTAATGCCATCCAATATAATGTAAATGGAAGGGCAGAAGTACAAAAAGAAAAATGTGTTGGATGCAAATTATGTAGCAATATTTGCAGGGCTAATGCAATAAAAATTCAGTTGTACGATAAAGCAACAAATAGCTTAATTGAAAAAGACTATATAAAGTCTAGAACAGATGTTTTAAGTGATATAGATATAAAATCAGTAAAAAGAGTTTCAGATGAAAATGAAAGGATTCATAATATGTATAAAAATTATATTGGGGAACCTGATGGAGTAAAAGCAAATGAGCTTCTTCATACGAGTTATTATGATAAATCTACTCACCTTCAAAATAGACTTGATAAGAAAAGAAAAAAGCATTAAAATAAAATTTGGTTTAATTATTGAAAAAGTATTTTGGGTGGTTTTGGAAAGTGTTAATTTTATTGCTTAAATATGTTACTGAAATAAATATATAAAAGTAACAGTTTCCCTTATTTGCCTATAATTTTTGAAGATAGATTAGACTTAGCGTTTAATCTATTTTTTTAGATTTTAATAAAATGAAGTTTAGTTAAGATATGAATGGTTTATTGAATAAGCATAAAGGGAAAAATAAAATTACTAAAATACAAATAATAAAATATAACGGAGGTGGATTAAATATGGAGGAGATTTTAGAATATGAAATAAAGTACCCAAGTTTAGATATAATGAGATTAATTAAAGATAGAAAGTTATTTGATTACGAAATGATATATGCGCATGTTAAAGAATATCAAAAGGGATTTAAAGTTAAAGTTGTAAGTAAGACTTATAAGAGTGGAACAAATTTTACTTATGTTAAAATAAATAATAAAGATGAACTTAAAGAGTATAAGGGAAATTTAATTGGAATGATTGAAGAATACAATGAAAAGTATAATGAAAAGATAACCTTAGAGGATATTACGTTATAATTGAAAATAATGAGATTGTTATAAACTTTCTTGAGTTTTGGTAATATATGTTAGAGTGTTGATAATATAAGTTTACAAATGGCTTTATATACTTTTGATAGAAGAGGAACATAAAGTTATTATGGACTATAAGAGATAGATTATTCTCAAAGGTTTAATCTATCTTTTTTATTTTGTTAAAATTTCTAGAGTTTAATATATCCCGCATACTACATTTGAAAACTATATTCATAATTCTATAAAAAAACATGGTATAATTTATTAATTAAAGATATTGAATGTAAAAAAGAAAGTGAGAGAAACAATGAAACTCAATGGAAGGGAAAAAGGAATAGCATTAATACTTATAAGTGCTATGCTATGGGGGGTATCTGGAACAGTTGCTCAATATTTATTTGAAAAAAGTCAATTTACCCCAGAATGGCTGGTAAGCATTAGATTATTATTATCAGGGCTAATTTTACTAATATATGCATTCATAATAGGTAATAAAGGAATATGGGATGTTTGGAAATCTAAATATGACTGTCTGAATATTTTATTATTTGGTATTGCAGGAATGTTAAGTGTTCAATATACTTATTTTGCTGCTATAAAATATGGAAATGCGGCAACAGCAACGATACTTCAATATTTATCTCCTGTAATAATAACTTGCTATTTAGCAATTAGAAGCAAGAGGTGTCCAAGCGTCGTGGAAATATTAAGTGTTGTGTTAGCTATGTTAGGAACATTTTTAATAATTACAAAGGGCAATGTAAATAGCATTTCAATATCCAAGTTAGCGTTATTTTGGGGAATAAGTTCAGCTTTCGCAGCTGCCTTTTATACATTGCAGCCTAAATATTTATTAAATAAATTCGGTTCTACGATTACTGTGGCATGGGGGATGCTTATAGGCGGGATAGTATTTAGTTTTATTCACAAACCATGGAACTTTACTGGTACTTGGTCGATGAATTCGGTCCTGGCTGTTATATTTGTAGTTTTATTTGGAACCTTAATTGCTTTTTATTGCTATTTGGAAAGCTTAAAGTATGTACATCCAACAGAAGCTAGTATACTATCATCAGCAGAGCCATTATCAGCTGCTATTTTATCTGTATTATGGCTTAATATTCCGTTAGGGATAGCGCAATGGATAGGAACTACATTAATTATTATAACGATTGTAATTCTATCTTTTACAAAGGCAAATAAATAGATATGTTTTGGAAAAGATAGTTTTGATAATAAGTAGTAAATGTTTTAAGTGTGAAAATAGATAACGTTCATTAAAATATAGGAGGAATTATGGAAAAAGAAAAAATTCAATATTGTATTAATAAAATAGCTGAATTTCTTGCGGCTAGAGATATTAATAATTTGGATAGTAGAGAACTGGAAAAAGAGTATGGAATTAAGAAGGTTGACATTTTGGTTTTATTAGGAAATTCTATTCCATATACCATAGAATGTACTGCTGAGGCGATTAGGAATAATTTATGCGATAAAATTTTAATTAATGGGGGAATAGGTCACTCTACAGAACTTTTAAGGAAGCAAATTAGAAATAATAATAATTTTAATTTTATTGATGTAGATAATAAAGCTGAAGCTGATATATTTTTTGAAATTATGACTAAGTTTTATAATATCGAACCAAATAAAATAATTGTAGAAAATAAATCTACTAATTGCGGAGATAATGCTTTAAAGGCAGTAAAATTGCTAGAGGAATTAAATATTAATTATAGCTCATTACTTTTGATTCAAGACCCTACTATGCAGCTTAGGACTTATGCATCATTTTTGAAATATATTGATTATAAAAAAACTAAAATCATAAACTATGCTCCTTTTATTCCGATAATTAATAATGATTTAAAATTAATTAATAGTGATGTTGATGGAATTTGGAATGAGGAAAGATATTTTCAACTCATTATGGGCGAAATACCAAGATTAAAGGATGATGAATATGGATATGGTCCTAAGGGAAAAAACTTTATTGCTCATATTGATATTCCAGTGGAAATTGAGAAATGTTATAAGGAATTGAGAACCTTAAACTTAAATAATGAGTTTTATAAAAGATGTTAGTTTTAAACATAAATTAAATTAGAATATGGGAAGGGTAAGAGAATTGAAATAAAAACTCCTACCTTTTTTTCTGTAAAATTAGTAATTTGATTTTTGATTTTGAAAATCGTAAGGGATACTGTAGGTCAAATAAGTTAGATTGATTAAATATATTTTGAAACTTGGGTGAAAAAATCAGGTATAATATAAATAATTCTCTGAAAAATGTGGTAATGAAGGGAAAATGATATTATAATGTATGTTATGAAATAGTAGAATAAGTACTATATAATTTTTAGGAGGATTTATGGCGGAAACAGTATTGCTTGCTTTTCTATTGGCTAAAAAAAAAGGATATAAGGTAAAGCCATTGTTTAAATCATGGACTATTTATCCTTTGATTGTATTCCAAATAATTTATTTAATTGAACAAGCTATAATTTTTTCCGGAAATTATGAATATGTTGGATTTATAAGACGACTGGAACCTGTTTATTTAGGTTTACACTTACTGTTAATACTTAAGTATGAAATATATATAAGTTCAATAATAGGAGTAGTCTCAATGCTTTTCGGTGGGTTATTAAACAATATTGCAATTAAAGCTAATGGTGGTTTCATGCCGGCATATCCAACGTTATCTTATTTAACCGGGTATGTTAAACCAGATACTTTTAGTTTGGTAAAGGATATTCACATGTTAGGTAATTCACAAACCAATTTAAAAATATTAACTGATTTTATAGATGTAGGTTATAGTATTCTTAGTATTGGGGATGTGTTTATTAGAGTATTTGTTTTTATTGTAATATATAATTCTATCAAGAAAATTAACAATTTAGCATCAAAGGGGGAAATGACATGTTACAATTAACAGCGTTTGAATTTATAGTAAGAGCAATTCCGGAAGCATTTATAATTATTTTTGCAGGTTATATATTATCAAATAAAGAACTGAATATAAAAAGGTATTTAATTTCTAGTATTTTATTAGCAATAAGCACTTTTTTTATAAGAATGCTTCCAATAAATTATGGTGTACATACTATTTTGAGTATTATAATACAAATTATACTTCTAGTTTATATTAGTAAAATAGATATGATTTTAGCGATGAAATCTTCGATAATACTTACTATATGTTTGTTTATTGTTGAGTTATTAAATATGTTAGTATTAAACATTATTTTAAAGGAAAAGTTGGAATCTATAATGATTAATCCAATACCGAAAACAATATATGGGTTACCATCACTGTTTGGTTTTGCATTTATCATATTTGGTTATTATTATTTAAGAAAAAAGGGAAAATCTAAAAATGATAAGAATTGAAAATATATGTAAAAGAATTTCAAATAATATTTCAGAAGAATTAAATTTAGGTGATGATCAGAGAGAAGTAATAAATTACGGTATATTAGCTTTTATTCAAATGGGAATTTGCATATTGCTTGTAATGATTTTTGGATTAATTTTTGATGTTTGTGAAGAAGCATTAATAGTAGCTTTTACAATTAGTATACTAAGAAAAGCTTCAGGAGGAGTTCATGCCAGTTCGCCAGGAGGATGCGCTGTAATTGGAACTGTAATTAGTGTTGGCCTAGGATTAATATCGAAATACATGATTATTGATTTTAAATTTGTTGTTTTAGGGGGGATTTTTGCATTTATATGGTCGTATTATGTTGTGAAAAAATTAGCACCTGTAGATAGTCCAGCCAAGCCTATAAAGAATCTTCAAAAGAGAAATAGATTAAAAAAGAATTCCATGATGATTTTGAGTGTTTATTTAATTATTGTTATAGTTGAAATCGTATCATTTTACTTTAATAGTACTACAAATGCACTAAAATATTCTTTATGTATCTGCATGGGAATGCTATGGCAAGTTTTTTCACTAACTAAATATGGTCATTTAGTTGTAAGAAGATTAGATAAACTCTTTAAATAAGATTTAATTTAAAAGGAGGTGTATTAATTGAAAAAGAAGATTTTAATGACTATAGCAACAGCAGCAACAGTTTTTGCTTCAATCATAGCAACTTCAGCATGTGTTTTTGCCATATATCAACCAGAAGAACCAAAATGCTTAAGAGATGAATAATTAGCAAAAGATGAGGCTGGATATTTCAGTCTCATTATGATTATTATGAGGTATATTATATGAGAAACGTAAAGAACAATAGACAAAAGCAAATAAACGATATAGTATCCATAGTAAAATTATCCTCGCTTTTACTTATAGGTATTATATTCTGCAAGGAATTTGTTAAAAGCGATAGTTTGGAGGTAATTGCCTCAAAGTCGTCGTATACACTTGTGGGTCTGTTTGTGCCATTATTACTTTTAATTTTAATTTATCTAGGATGGTTGTTTTCAACTAAAAATAGCTTTTCAGTAGCAACTAATAAGATTGAGACACTGCTCTTTATAGCATTATTCTCAGGAGTAATATTTATCTGTGGTGCAGATAAAAGTCCATATAAATTTTTGTATCTGTTTATAATAATTACGACAACAATTCAATCAGGTATGAAGCAAGGAATTATAGTTTCAAGTATTTCAGCGATAATTATTTTATCAATGGATCTTTTTATTGAACCAAATACAGTTATAAATACGTATTTTGAAAATGACTTAATTTTAGCGGGAATATTTATATTAACAGCGTGGCCTTTGGGCTTTTATGTAAAAATCGAAGGAGAACATATAAATAAATTAGAAGAGATTGCCAATATTGATGGGCTCACTGAGTTGTATAATCATAGATATTTTTATGATACATTAATAGAGAAAATTAGGAGTGGAGAAAGGAATAATATGCCTGTATCCATGATTTTTTTAGATATAGATTATTTTAAACAATATAATGATACCCATGGACATCAAAAGGGAGATTATGTTCTTAAATTAATAGGAGAGATTATTAAGGTAAGCATACGAAGTCAAGACATAGCTGCAAGGTATGGTGGAGAGGAATTTGCGATATTATTGCCGGATACAAGTGAAGAACAGGCATTGAGTGTAGCAGAAAAATTAAGAGAAAAAATAGAATGTACATATTTCGAAGGAGAGGAGACTCAGCCTGGAAATAAAATTACTGCATCAATAGGGGTATCTGTTTATCCAGATAAAGCTAAAAATGATGTGGAGTTAATAAAAAGTGCCGATGATGCTCTATATAGGGCAAAGTTTTTTAATAAAAATAGGGTTGAGGTTTACACATCAATTTTAGATGAAATCAAAAAGAATATAGACGAAAAAGATATTGAGCTTGTTGCATCTATTAAAACTTTAATCAGCGTTATTAATGCTAAGGATAAATATACTTATGGACATGTTGAAAGAGTTGTAAGCTACTGTAGGATTATTGCTGATAAGCTTAAACTGAACAAAAAGAGCAGGGAAATTTTAATATATGGTGCTTACATGCATGACATAGGTAAAATTAATATTAGTAAAGAAATACTTCTAAAAAAGATGAAGCTTACTAATGAAGAATGGGAAGAGTTGAAACAGCATCCTGTTAACGGCGTGGAAATTATTCAATCTGTGGAATCACTGCAGGATATAAGTCCATTAATTTTATATCACCATGAAAGATATGATGGTAATGGTTATCCAAGTGGATTAAAAGGTGAGGCAATACCTTATCTAGCAAGAGTTCTTACAGTTGTAGACAGCTTCGATGCAATGACATCAAATAGACCATATAATAATAGGAAAACTTGTGAAGAGGGCTTAATAGAAATTGAAAGATGTGCAGGAACACAATTCGATCCAGAGATTGCAAAGGCCTTTATTGAAGCTATTAAAAGTGACTCTGGATTTGTTCTTGAATAGTATATGTATAAAAGGTAATAGGAAAAATTATTTTTTATTCGTAATGAGCTTAAGTAATATCTCTTTAGAAAATTAATAATCTGTATAATTTAAAGCATGGGAGTTGAAAATAGTTAGTAAAGAGGATATATTAAGAAGTGATAAAAAGATAAAAGTATAATATATCTAAGACTATTAAAAAATATGCAGTTTGAGGTGGGAGTTAGTTTGGAAGAGAATAATGAAATTAAAAAAAAAGGAACAGAGAAAAGTAATTTTTTTAAAGAATGGGTAATTCCAATACTTAGTGCGTTAGTAATAGTGTTTCTATTAAGGCAATTTGTATTTTTTAATGTATATGTTCCTACGGGATCAATGATTCCAACAATAAATAAAGATGATAAAGTATTAGTAACTAGGATATATAATTATGGGAACCTTAAAAGAGGAGATATAATTGTATTTTATTCTGATGAACTTGGTGAGACGTTGGTAAAGAGGTTAATAGGATTACCAGGGGATAAGATAGAAATAAGAAATGGCGAAGTATCTGTAAATGGTGAAAAATTAAACGAGGATTATGTAAAAAATAAAGACCAATATAATGGAAATTTTGAAGTGCCGGAGGGCAAGTACTTCTTCCTAGGAGACAATAGGCCAATATCATTGGATGCTCGATATTGGAAAGATCATTATATAGATAGTTCAAAAATTGAAGGAAAAGCTCAATTCGTATTTTATCAGTTTAATGATTTTGGAAAACTAAAATAATGTGATTGTTAAAAATACATTGGTAACACAATATTGGTTAGCTTTTATGTGAAAACTAACCAATATTGTGTTATTTTTAATAAAATTTATCTGGCGTTTATATATTAATTATGGTATTAATGAGGGAGAAGAGCAAAGATATAGTAATAGATAAAAAAGCCACAAATATTGTAAAAAATGACGGAATTACAGTCGGAAATAAAAAAATGTAGATAAAAAAGTAAAATATATAGATTATTTTGTCACATTATGTTATTATATATACATACACAGAAAAACAAATCCCAAGAATCTCAATAACTCATAATCTCATAATCTTATATCATTAATGCAGTCAAGTATTTGGCTGCATTTTTTATTCTAATTAGTAATTAAGGAGTAGCCTTTATAGTAAGTATTTCATATTATTAAATATAAAATAAGAAAGAAGGGTACTCTTAATGTTAGAAACAATTATTAAGCCGATTGAAAAAGTAATATCGAGCAGATTAGAAAAAACTGGACTGAAGAAAGAAATGTTAAAACATCCTAATTACGTAACAAAAGCTAAAGAAATATGGGATATGATTGATGAAGATTTTGGAATCTCAAACACAATAGAAAATATGTTAAAGCTAAAAATGGATAAATTTGATCAAACGTTGATTTCAAAATTTCCTGAATTGACACAAAAAGATATTACTGAATTAAAGGAAAATATAATTGGTGAGATTAGTGCAGGAAAAGATGCACTATTAAATCAGGTATATGGCATAAAACAATTGCAAGACATTAACGCTAAATTAAAGGAAGAAAATGAAAAACTTAAAAATCAATTAAGTCAAATTCAAGCAGCATTACCTTCAATCTATAATAAAGATGGAAAGTAAAAGAAGTTTTGATAGAGTTTTAAGAGTAGCCTTTATGGCTGCTCTTTCACGTTATGTAATATTAAATTTTGGGAAAAATATAATAAATGATTGTATTTAATTTTTATAATAATAAAATATGGTTATAATATTTGATGGTTAAATATTATATTATAACTATTTTTTATACTCATAATAAGGCATTTCGATTACAACACCAGTTTCATTAAATTTGTAATTGGTATTATCAAGAGGATTTTTATTGTAAACTAAATTCATTCCAATTTTATAAAGTGCCTCAGCCATAGCTGGAGCGTCTTGAACGACTGTCCCAGTCATTATACCCCTTTTAATTAATTCCCTTGCCTCTGGTATGGCGTTAGCGCCAACTACTGGAATTGTTTTTGAGGGATCGCCTGTGTTATAGCCATATTTTTGTAAAGCTTCAATGGCACCTATAGCCATTGTATCATCATTAGCAATTATTGATTCAATTTTTGTACTGAAACGTAAAAATATTTGTTCGAAGTCAACTTTTGCAGACTCTTTGGTATTCCCTGAAGTAACTTTTGCAATTTCTTGGGTCTTTATACCGGCATCATTAATTGTTGAAACTGAATATTTAGTTCGCGCAGAAGTTAAAGTATTATTACTTTTACTTGTTATCATAACATATTGAAGTATATTATCTTTATTTTTATCAATCAGTGCTTTATTATTAGTCCATTCGTTGACAATAATTTTTCCTTGCAACATACCAGATTGTGCTGCATCTGTTGCAACGACGAAAGCTTTTGGATAAGATTTAATAGAATCTGTCACTACTGGAGCTATATTAAATAAAATTACAGGAACATTTTTTTGCTTAACTTTATTAATGAATGAATCTACTGTATTTGTACTAATATCAACTAAGTTTGCTAATATTAAATCAAAATCAGTTTCAAAGACTGAAGTCATAGTTTCATTTTGTATATCTTGATTTCCTTTACCATCAAAGAAAAAAAATTCAATTTTCCCGCTATTCTCCTTTTGAATACTTTCTAAATTTTGTCGAACTAAAGAAATATAGGCATCATCAAAGGATGATATGAGGACAACAACTCTAATAGTTTTTCCAGGAACAGTTTGGGCACTTGTACATATACTATTTTTAGTACTACCTATAAATGTGATAAAGAATAAGATTAAAATTATAATAAAGATAAATGTTTTTCTAAATATTTTCATTGTAATCCTCCTTTAATATGCTTGAAAGAATTCGAACAGTTAATTTTATGTTCTCTTTCTAGATAAATTTTATTCTAAAATTTATCTAGAAACTAAAATAAATTGTTTTAATTTATATGTAGACAATAAATGGAAAAAGTATGTTTATAAAAAAGGTATTAAACAGAAGAATTGTTTTATGCCTTTTTTATTAATATAAATGATATAATTAATCTCAATATAGGTAAAAATGAAGTATATGTTCTATATTTTTTATTATTTTGTACTAAAAGCATTACATTAGCAATATACATAGATTTGCATACGTTTAATTTTAAATTTAAAATCAAAAAAAATAATTATTTAACCTTATCTTAAAATTTAATAAATAATATGTGGTATAATATTACTTATTATTTAAGATAGTATTAAGTAGTATATTTACTACATCAACTTAGGAGGGAAACTATCAATATTATGATTATTATAACAAATATTATCATTGTAATTTTTTTAGTATTTATGAATGGTTTTTTTGTAGCAACAGAATTTGCAATGGTAAAGGTAAGAAAATCTAGGATAGAAACCTTATCTCTTGAAGGAGATAAAAATGCTATACATACTTTAAGAGTTGTTACAGACTTAAATGCGTATTTATCTGCTTGTCAACTAGGAATAACTCTAGCTTCTTTAGGTTTAGGTTGGGTTGGAGAGCCAACGCTCGCAGATATGTTAAGACCATTAATTAATTTATTTAATCTACCAGAAATTACGTTACACTCAATTGCAGTTGTTTTAGGATTTTCTATCATAACTGGACTTCATATTGTTCTTGGAGAGTTAGCTCCTAAATCATTAGCAATTATAAATACAGAAAAAATAGCTTTGTATACAGCTTTGCCGCTTATAGCATTTTATAAGCTAACTTATCCAATAATGTGGACTTTTAATCATAGTACAAATTTAGTATTAAAGATATTTGGAATTTCACAGATTGATGAGCAGGAAGCTGCTCATACAGATGAAGAAATAAAGCTTTTGGTTGAGGATAGCTATAAGCATGGTTTAATAGATCAAACAGAATTAACTTTTGTAGATAATATATTTGATTTTTCGGAGAAAACTGTAAGAGAAATCATGATACCTCGAACTGATATGGCATGTATTTTTATTGAGGATACCTTTGATGAAATTGTAGAGTTTGTTTTAGAAGAACAATTAACAAGATATCCAGTATGTAGAGATAGTAAAGACAATGTTATTGGGTTTATCCATATTAAGGACTTATTTAAGCTTAAATTTGAAAGTAATGAAAATATAGAAGGAATTATTAGAGAAATAAAGTTTGTTCCTGAATCATTATCAATAAGTGAATTATTTAAAACTTTTAAAGAAGAAAAGGCTCAAATGGCAATAATTATTGATGAATTTGGTGGAACATCAGGACTTGTAACTACTGAGGATATATTAGAAGAAATAGTTGGAGAAATTCAAGATGAATTTGACGATGATGGTGAGGAAGATATAAGAGAAACTGAAAACGGCAGCTATGTTGTAGATGGAAAGGTTCTTCTTGATGATATTAACGAATTATTGGAAATAGATATCGAAGATGAAAATATAGATACTATTGGAGGGTGGGTCTATTTTCAGCTAGGATCATATCCGAAAGTAAAGGAAAAAGTTATCTATGAAAATTATGAATTTATAATTTTAAAATGTGATAGAAAAAGAATAAGTAAAGTATTGATAAAAAAGATAAGTAAATAATATTTTTGAATGGCCCTTTTAGTTAATGATTTAAATTTCAAACTAAAAGGGCCTTCTTTGAAAAAATAATAATTTATTTAAGAAAGATGCTTACTAATGTATTCTTTGCATTTGTCTTTAATTTTATCTGCTTTATCTGGGTACTTGTCATAATCATCTGGATTCCGTAATCCTGGCAAGACAATCATATCAATTACATTAAAACCTAGAAAAATCATAGAATTTTTAATATGTTCAAAGTAAGCTTCAAATAACTTTTCATCAGCTGAGGCTTGTGTAAAAACTAAAATCAGTTTCTTATCCTTTATATCAGAAGGTCTATCAAAATGAAAAAATGGATAAAGTCGTTCCATAAATAATTTAGTTTGTGAAGAAACTTGCCACATATATATTGGTGAGCTAAGAATTACTAAATCAGATTCTAAAATCTTTTTAGAGATTATGGTCATATCATCCTCAATTATACATTGATTATCATTTGTTTTGCAGTTATAACAAGATTTGCAATTTGTAATTTGTAGATTACAAAGCTGGATTAATTCAGTAGTATGGTTGCTTTTATTAAAAAAATCTAAGTAAGTACTTAGGACATGATGGTTGTTGCCAAACGGCCTTCCACTACCATTTACTGCAATTATATTCATAAGTATACCTCCGTTTACCTTTTTTTATTTTCTGCTTTTAGTATAATTTAGTTAGGGATAATTTAACAAGTTTACAAATTATACTATTATAAAAGCTAATAGGATATTTTTTAGGAAGGAATAAGTTTAATATGAATAATGAACAAAGATATAAAGAATTAAGCCAATTCTTAAAATCTAGAAGAAATAAGATTTCACCAACTCAAGTTGGATTACCTTACGGAAATAGGAGAAGAACTTTGGGGCTAAAGCGTGAGGAAGTTGCTCAATTGGCAAATGTTAGCTTGACTTGGTATACTTGGCTTGAACAAAATCGGCCAATAAAGGTATCAGAACAGGTTCTAGAAAATATTGGACAGGCTCTTTTATTAAATGAAACTGAAATGCAATATATTTTTTCACTAGCTCAATTAACCATGCCAAAGCCAAAATTGTTGCGAGAACCTCAATTTATTAGTAACGTATTTCAGAATATACTTAATAAATTGGAGCCATATCCTTCATTCGCTTCAGATCAATATTGGAACGTTATTGGCTGGAATAATACTGCGAAAGTTATTTTTGGTGATTTTGATAAAATGAATGGGAGAGAGAGAAATACAATATGGAGAATGTTTACTAATCCTAAATATAAGGAATTATTTGTAGAATGGAATAAGGTTGCAAAGTGGATAGTTGCTCAATTTAGGCTTTCATGTAGTATTTATACAGGTGATCAATGGTTTAATAATTTTATTAAAGAATTGATAGAGGAGAGCCCTGAATTTAAGAAACTGTGGCTGGATCATAATGTAGCATTTGAACAAGAATTTAGGAAAAAGCTGATAATAGACGGATTAGGTGAGTTGAACTTTGATTTTACCAGTTTTGATTTATCAAGTAACCCTCAAATTAAAATTGCAGTTCATACACCTTCAGACAAAGAAACGACAGATAAACTGTACAAAATATAGATTTGCTTTCCATTGTACTTGTTTTATTTTTTTGGGTTTTATAAATATTATGAAATTTAAGAAGGCACTAAAGTAGATATTAAGCTCAAAAATAGAATTCAGATTCTGTGAAAATTGGATATAAGTAAGCTGAAAAATCTTGGTATCTACGCTACAAATTATTAGATATCAAGATTTTTTGAGCTTTATCAAAAGAAAAATAATGATGAGAAAAATCATTGTTGAAATATTTTAAAAGCTTTTATCCTCCAATAATCATTTGTTTTTCTTATTGTTATGAAATTTTAGGTTTGTTATAGAAGTATTTTTGTCTGCCGCTGAAGAGTTCATTACGTTATCTAGGAAATGTATATAAAGAATATCGAAAATTGAGCAGAAGATTCCGAGTATAAGGACTAATTTGCATCCCCAGATAATACCATATAAAATTGTAGGAGCTAAAGTACCAACCCATTTATTTATAGCAATGAATAAACTCTGACCTTTTGTATCTGTTCTTTGAACAAGCATAATAATAAATAATACAGACATTATAAGGTTTTGAATAAATGCTGAGTAAACTTTTCCTAGTTCATTGAATTCAACAACAAAAAAGTATTGAATTACAAAGGACATTATAAATATAATTATAGTCCAAGGAATGAAATATTCTTTACTTGTTTGTTTAGGAAAATACTTTTTTCCATATAACAGGTAGGTACAAATGATAAAAAAATCTAATAATAACCAAACTAAAATAATACATGTTTGAACACTAGGAAAATTAGTTTTTAAACCAAGGTAGGAATGGAGTGCTTCCCAAGAAAAGTTAAGTGCTAATGCAATAAATGGCATTCCATAAGTTTTTTCTTTAAAACCAAGATAAATCATTTGGAGATAAACTAATGTCCAACAGAATCCAGTTACTAATAACAGAGTAAGTTCCATGAGATTTTTCCTCCCTAAAATTTTTAAAAGGCCACAATTAAATCTCTATTAATTAAGTTGTTAATATACAATATTCAGTCTTAACTAAAACTAGAATTGCATTCATGTAGAATTTTTAGATATTATATTAATAGATTTAATTTTGTATTGTTTATTATGGAAAATGGAGTTAGTCAAAAAAAACATTTTAGACCAACTCCATTTTTCTTTCAATATCTTTTATTGGTTGATAAACATATAATTCGCAGTAATTATCCTTTGATATTGAACTATCTATATATTCAAATCTAAAGGTATCAGCAAATTCATAACCAGAATTGAAAATCCATTTTCTATATAACTGAACGAGTAAACGTCCTAAATGTCTCCCGTTAAGATCATCAGGTCGAAAAAAACCTACCAAGCGAAAAACTACATATTTATGAGAAGGTATAGAGATACTTGTCATTCCTTCAGGAATATAATTGCAGTCAGACACTTGGACACTTGGAACATAATAAATAAACTCATCACTGCCCCAGTCTGTAAATCCATAATATTCATGAGGGTTTATTATACTACGGATGCTATCTTTATGATTATAAAAAAAATCTCTTCCATATGCATTAGCGCTTTTATCACCAGATTTACTTAATATCTTGTGCTTAATACCAATTAAATTAAATTTCTGTTTAAATACAAAGTGTGGAGTATAAGTAACGGTATTGCCTAAAGATAAAATATCATTTACATTAATTTTTTCTTTAAGTATTAAGCTAATTGAAGTTTGTTCTGATCTTACTTTTAGTGGTGTGCACCCAAAACTTTTCTTAAAAGCCCTAATATAAGACTGCTCATAGTCAAATCCGTAATTTAAAGCTATATCTATAACTCTCATGTTAGTACTAATAAGTTCGTTAATACTAGAGGTTAACTTTCGTGCTTGAACATATTCTATGATAGATTCTCCTGTTAAAGATTTAAAAATTCTATGTAGATAATATTTTGATATCCCTGTGTGGAGAGATATATCATCTAAAGAAATTTTGTTATAAAGATTATTTTCAATATAATCTATAGTTTCAATAATAGTTTCTTTTAAGTCTTTCATAATTAAACACCTTTTTATAAATAGTTATCATATTAAAAAGCAATATCTGTTCATTTTAATGAGTAATTTCCATTAAAATAATATTAAAGGTTATTTGTGTTCATTTTATTTATTATATCTATTATAACCATTAAAGTAAATACTATGAAAATTTAAAATATTAATACTATTTTATGAAATTGGAAAGGAGTTTAATAATGAACAGGAGAGTAGTTATTACAGGTGTAGGCGCAGTTTCATCTCTTGGAATTGGCGCAGATAAACTTTGGCAAAACATAAAACTTGGGAAATGTGGAATTAGTAAAATTGAAAGAGTTGATGTTTCTGATATACCAACGAAAGTTGCTTCAGAAGTAAAAGATTTTAATCCTGAAGACTTTATGGACAAAAAGGAAGCTAAGAGAACAGATAGATTTGCACAATTTGCTTTAGCATCAGCTCAAATGGCAATGGAAAACTCGAAACTTGATTTGGAGAAAATTAATAAAGAAAGATTGGGAGTAATAATTGGAAGTGGTACAGGTGGAATAGAAACTGTAGAAAACCAGTGCAACGAATTTCTAGCAAAAGGCTACAGAAGAGTCAGCCCATTTTTAGTGCCTATGATGATATGCAATATGGCTTCAGGACTTGTTGCGATAAAATTTGGAGCAAAAGGTTATAATGAGTGTACAGTGACAGCATGTGCTTCTTCTTCTAATGCAATTGGGGATGCGTTTAAAGTAATTCAAAGGAATGATGCAGATATTATGATTGCAGGAGGAGCAGAGGCATCTGTTACAAGGCTTACCTTAGCAGGTTTTTGTACAATGAAAGCAATGACAACAAATCCTAATCCGGAAACAGCAAGCAGGCCATTTGATATAGATAGAAATGGATTTATATTGGGTGAAGGCTCCGGGGTTTTAATACTTGAAGAACTTGAGCATGCCTTAAATAGAGGAGCAAATATTATTGCAGAAATAGTCGGATATGGATGTACAAATGATGCCTACCATATAACTGCTCCAGCTGAAGGTGGAGAAGGAGCAGCCAGGTGCATGAAGCTTGCTATTGAAGATGCTGAAATAATGCCATCTGAAATTGGCTATATAAATGCTCATGGAACATCTACTAAAGCAAATGATAAAAATGAAACTGCAGCAATTAAATCTGTTTTTGGAGAATATGCATACAAACTTCCGATTAGTTCTACAAAATCAATGACAGGGCACCTTTTAGGAGCATCAGGTGCAATTGAAGCAATTATAACTGCATTAGCCCTAAAAGATGGATTCTTACCGCCAACCATAAATTATAAAAATCCAGATCCAGAATGTGATTTATACTACGTACCTAACGAAGGAAAGAATGCCGAGTTTAATTATGCATTAAGTAATTCTTTTGGTTTTGGCGGACATAATGCAGCACTCGTTTTAAAAGCATTTAGGTAATTAATTTTACGATATTTTTTATTATAATATATTTTGAACTATAGAGTGGAGATATCGAAACTGCCTAATTAAAGAAGTTTTGATATGCTCCTTTCTTTTTTTTGTTGACCATTAAATAAAAATTGCTAATTTAATTTTAGGATATTATCAACTTATAAAAAAATAGATAAATGCATGAAAACGATTGAATCAATTGTAAAAAAAGGTATAATATATTTGGAAATATATTATAGGGGAGGTACATGATGAGAAAAGTTTTACGTAAGAAATGGTTTAGTGGAGCATTGGGAATAATAATTATTATAACGATTATAAGTATTATTTTTTTTCGTGCTAAAAGCGAACCGAAAGTAGAGGGCGATATAATTACAATTCCAGTAAATAGAGATCAGCTGGTAATTCAGGTATGTACAGATAATATACTTAAGTTACATTACTTACCTTTGGGGAAAAGTACGCCTGATACCAAAGTTGTAGGGAAAACTAGTTGGTCACCAGTAGAAGCTTCTATAGACATAAAGTCTAATCCAATGGTTATTAAAACCAAAAGTATGATTATTGAAATTGATAAGAAAAGCGAAGCGATATCTGTCTTTGATAGTAATAGCAAATTGTTGCTTAAAGAGGGGGAGATAACAAGCTTATCAAATGGAAACTTGGAATTTACCCACGATGATGGACAAAATTTTTATGGAATAGGCGCATATACAGCAAATGATAGCCCGAAGGGAATTATAAGAAAGAATTCGGTTAATATTACTGCAGGTACTCAAGGCTATGCGGGAGGACCTCTGGTATGGAGTACAAGTGGTTATGGAGTTCTCGTGGACTCAGATGGAGGAATCTTTAAAATAGGTAACAATGACTTAAAATTCGGTAACGGTTCCAAGGATGATGTTAACTGTTTTATAATGGTGGGAGAAACAAAGAGTATAATGGCATCAATTTCTGAAATCTCGGGTAAATCTCCAATGTTTCCTAAGTGGGCAACAGGGTTTACAAATAGTGAATGGGGAATTGATGAAAAAGAATTGACGAGTATTGTTGATACTTATAGACAGAAACAAATACCAATAGATAATTATACTTTAGATTTTGATTGGAAAAATTGGGGGGAGGACAATTACGGTGAGTTCAGATGGAATACAGACAAATTTCCAGATGGGCCATCAGGAAAACTTAGTGATATGATGGCTGATAAAGGAGTAAAGTTAACAGGAATAATGAAGCCAAGAATTCATGTAGATACTGAAGAAGGTAGGTATGCAGATGAACATAAATTATGGTTGGAGAGTAAAGGTTCATCAACTGATTATTTTTCAAAAAAGATAGTTAAAGACATTGACTTCTCAAAGGGTGAAGCAAGAGATTGGTTTTTTGAACATACAAAGGATGCTCTTAATAGTGGATTAGTAGGATGGTGGAATGATGAGGCAGATGAAAGATCACCGAATTTTCAATTTTTGAATATGGAAAAAGCCCTTTACGAAGGTCAAAGGAAAACAACAAATATGAGAGTGTGGTCAATAAATAGGAATTTCTATTTAGGAGCACAAAAGTATGCATATGGTATGTGGTCTGGAGATATCAATACAGGCTTTCTTTCGATGGCTGGTCAAAGAGATAGAATGCTTTCTTCGATTATTTTAGGAGAGAATAAGTGGGGGATGGATACTGGTGGCTTTAACGGAGGAAATCCGAGTCCAGAAAACTATGCTAGATGGATGGAATTTAGTGCGTTTACACCAATTTTTAGGGTACATGGGCAGATGAATCAGCAAAGACAGCCTTGGGTATTTGGCGAAAAAGCTGAAGCGGCAGCTACAAAAGCAATAAGATTTAGATACTCACTAATACCATATATTTATACTTATGATAGACAAGCCTATGATAATGGTATTGGTCTTGTAAGGCCGCTAATATTTGATTATCCAGAAGATAACAATGTGGCAAACAATGTGGAATCTTGGATGTTTGGAGATTATATGCTTGTTTCACCTGTAGTTAAGCAAGATCAAAAGGAAAAAGATATAGATTTACCTAAAGGAAATTGGATAGATTATTTTAAAGGAACTAAATATGATGGAGGACAAACAATAAAATATTCCATAAACAACGAGACTTGGGATGATATTCCTATCTTTGTTAAAAAAGGAGCAATAATACCATCTTACTCAAAACCAATTCAGTATGTAGAAGAAAAAGTTGATACTTTATTTATAGATACATTTCCTGATAAAGAGATGACATCATTTAAATATTACGATGATGACGGAAAGACCTATAACTATGAAAACGGAGAATATTTCATGCAAGATATGCATACTCAAGATAAAGGCGATGTTATCAGTTTTAATATAAACAGTAAAATTGGAAGTTTCACTCCTGATACTAAGTACTATATAGTTAAAGTACATAGTGATCCAGGCAAAGAGGTCAAACTTAATGGGCAAAGCCTTAAGGCTGCTTCATCAGTTGGTGATGTAGAAAATTCATCAGATGAAATATGGACAAATTCTACAGATATTTATGGTGATGTTACGTGCATTAAGGTTAAGGCTGGAGAAGAAAAAGCTATAGAGATAGTGGTGAAATAATTAACCTAAATATAATATGGTATAATTGATGGTAAATAGAGAGTATGTAATATTTAGGAGGAATTATGGCAAGAGAGTATGCTTTATATCAGGTAGATTCATTTACAAAAGAGAAGTTTGCGGGAAACCCCGCTGGAGTAGTAACAAATGCTGATGATTTAACAGAAGAAGAAATGCAAAAAATAGCTAGAGAGCTTAATAATTCTGAAACAGCATTTATCATACCTTCCAATAATAATGAGTATGATGTTCTAGTAAGATTTTTTACGCCTTTAAAAGAAGTTCCGATTTGCGGACATGCTACTATTGCTGCACATTATGTTTATGCAATAGAAAATAAAATGAATTCAGTAAGGATTTACCAAAAAACAGGTGCAGGAGTATTGCCGGTTGATATATTAAAAGAAGATAATGATTATATGATAACTATGACTCAAGGTGAAATTCAGTTTGGCGATATTATTGAAGGAGAGGAGAAAAAGATTCTTTTTGAAGCACTTAATATTGGCGAGGATAATTTGATGGAAAATTACCCGATTCAAATTGTTTCAACGGGTCATTCAAAGGTTATGGTAGGTATAAAAAATATTGAAATTTTGAATGGATTAAATCCTAACTATGATGTTCTTTCTAAACTAAGTGACAAAATTAAGTGTAATGGGTATTATGTTTTTACAACCGAATCTCAAGAGAGTGATATTTTAATAAACGGTAGAATGTTTGCTCCAGCTATAGGTATTAATGAGGATCCTGTTACTGGCAATGCCAATGGACCTTTAGGAGCGTATCTTGTTCATCATAAACTTATCAAACATAATAATTCTGTGTTTAAATTTAAGGCAAAACAAGGCGAAGCTATAAAACGAACAGGAATTATTGAAGTTGAAGTAAAGATTGAAGATAAAGAACCTATTGAGGTTAAGATTTCAGGGAATGCTGTAATAGTATTTAAGACAGAATTGTTTTTATGATATTTTTGAGACTTAGATGAATCTGAAATACTACAGGTAAACCAATCATCTTTATCCCCAATTTAGTGGAGAGAATAAACTTTTTACTAAAATATCCTATATTACTGTAGTGGATATTAATTATATATATTACCAAGGGAAGTTCAAATGAGCTTCCTTTAAAAGTCCTTAAAGGTAAAAATAAAATCCAATAATAAAAAATTAGTTATGTTGGTTATCAACCGATAATATTATGATATAATACCTAATTATAGAAATTTATTATAATGAAAGGGAAAGTATAATGAATTTGCTGTTTATCATTATATAGTATGTGCGGATATGGATTTAAGTTTGAAGGAAGAAAGAGAAACTTTACTACAGAAAAGAGAAATAATATTTCAAGAACTGAAGGATAAAAAAATAAAAGTAGAAGAAGTAAGGAAAAAACTCATTTCTTTAAAAAAAGAAGTTAAAGGAGGCTATAGTGAAGAAAAACAAGCTAACGAAAGAATATTTAGTCACTTATCTCAGAATATCGAAAAATATGAAGAAGCGTTAAGTGAACCTTATTTTGGAAGAGTTGACTTTAGGGAAAATAAGGAGTTTACTGAAAGTATATATATTGGAAAAAAGGGCATTAGTAACAGTAAGGATGGGGAAGAGGTTGTAGTTGACTGGAGAGCACCAGTTGCAGATCTTTATTACAGCGGAACTGGCGGAGAAGCTTATTATAAAGCTCCAAATGGAATAATCGAGGGGCATTTAGAATTAAAAAGAAAATTTCTATTTAAGAATAATGATATAGAAAGATTATTTGATGAAGGAATAAACGAAATTATAATCAATGAAGAAGAAGGACAAAACTTAGTCGATGAATTCTTAAAAATAAATCTTGAAGAAACCAGAGGAAAGAAACTAAAAGAAGTTGTTGCCACAATTCAGCGTGAGCAAAATGAAATAATAAGGTGGCCTAAAAATATACCTATAATAGTGCAAGGATCAGCAGGTTCTGGGAAGACCACCATAGCGCTACATAGATTGGCGTATCTTATTTATAGATATAAAGAAAGTATGAGCGGAGATGAAATTTTAGTATTGGCCCCCAATAAATTATTTTTAAATTATATTTCAGATATTTTACCTAGTCTTGGAGCGGAAGAAGTAAAGCAAAGTACTTTTGAAGAAATGGTATTATCAAAGTTGAAATTAAAGGGGAAAATATATAATAAGGATGAAAAATTATTAAATATTATAGAAGAAAAAGATGAGCAGTTGAAAAAGCTTATAGTAAACTCCAGTAAAGTAAAAGGTACTATGTTGTTTAAAACAATGCTAGATAGATATATTTCTCTAGTTGAGAAAAATGCAATTAATATAAGCCATATTAAAGTCGGAAATGAAATACTATTTGATAAAAAAGAAATAACAAGATTATATATTAATGATTTAAAATCTTATCCTATTAATAGGAGAAAAGATGAAATAAAGAGATATTTAAGCTTAAAAATTAAAGATAGAATATCAAGTTTACTAATTGAAATAGATGATGAATGGGAAAAAAAGATTAGGCAAATAAGAAGAGAAAATGATGATTCACCAGAACGAAGAAAATTGCTTATAGAGTTATATGGAGAAAGGGACAAAATTAAAGAGAATGTAAAAAGCAATAGTAAAAGAGAGTTTAATAATTATTTTAAAGGTTGGAAAGATGTAAATTCAAAGGATATTTATTATAATTTTTATAATGATGACTTATTTGAAACAGCGACTAATAATAAAATTCCTAAAATTTTATCAGATTATATGAAACAAGAATTTAATAATAATTTTCAAAAAAATATAATTGATGAAGATGACTTACCAGCACTTGCGTATATAAGAATTTTACTTGAGGGAATAGACGAGGAAGAGAAATATAAATATATAGTGGTAGATGAAGCTCAAGACTATAGTCCATTTCAAGTATATTTAGTCAATAACTTTGTTAAAGGGAATGCTTTAACCTTAGTCGGAGATTTGGCACAAGGAATTTATTATTACAAAGGTTTAAAAACTTGGGAGGACATAACAAATCAAGTTTTTGATAGCAACGCTACTTATATTCAATTAACTCAAAGCTATAGATCTACTGTTGAAATAATTGATTTTGCTCAGAAAGCGCTACAAGTTCAAAATTTAGGTCTTAAAAATGCAAAACCAGTCTTAAGGCACGGTAAACAGCCTAAAGCAATAAAAATTAGAAATGATAATGAGTATATTTCTACTATTGAGAAGATCAT
This sequence comes from Clostridium sp. LS, assembly GCF_002760435.1. Classification (GTDB taxonomy): domain Bacteria; phylum Bacillota; class Clostridia; order Clostridiales; family Clostridiaceae; genus Clostridium. The sequence continues at coordinate 7,480 of NZ_AUUU01000259.1, read as the reverse complement.
TCAGGATGTGCACGGCTATGGAAAACGTACAATAGCAATAATAACAAAAGATAGATTACAAGGTGAAGAAATTTATAAGATCTTAAATAAGAAAATCAAATTTACTTTTGAATTAATATTAGGGAAAGAAAAAGAAATAAAGGAAGAATTAATAATCATTCCATCATATTTAACAAAAGGATTGGAATTCGACTGCACTATAATATTAAATCCTAGTGAAGATAATTATAAAGAAAATACTCTAGATGAAAGGCTGTTATATGTTTCATTAACTAGAGCTCTGCACCTAGAATATATAATTGAAAAAGATGCAGTTACAAAACTGATATAGACTCTATTAAGATTAGTATATAAAAAGAGATGGCTTACTTAGGGGAATAAGCCATCTCTTTTTTACTATTATTGGATATAGTCAAGTGTAAAGTTTCAGGGATTAGGGTAAATATGCCTTATCGCTTTACAAGAATTATTATAAATTATTAATGTTACATATTTGTTACAGACTTATAAAATAAATATAAATTAAAGATAAAATAGGAAAAAATGAATGACTTACTAGGAAGTAATAAGTCATTCAGACATAGATTATTAAATTATTTAATGAAGGAAACATTAATGAAAAATGTTTATAAGTTAATTATAAAGTTAATTTGTGACAAAATTATGTCATTATTTATAAAAGTTAAATAAAACAAAAAATTTAGTATTTTGAAAATTTTCTATGGGCATAAAGTGCAAAGAGGCATAAGAAAATTAAACCAAATAAACATTGACCGTTAATTAGTAATACTCTTCCTATAATAATTCCATTTGAAGAATTTTTATAGGTTTCTCCAAGAACGGCTACATTTATATTTACCCATAATACATGCATAACACTTGGGAGTATAACATTTTGTGATAAAGTATAGAGGTAGGTGAAAGCATAATTTAATGCGAAAAATGCTGCGCATTGAACTAGTATATATAATAATGCTGTACCTCCACCGTGATGTAGATTTAATATAATAAATGCAGGCATGTTGTAAAGCACCCAAATAATGCCGACGGCTAAATGAGCTTTTTTTATATTATATTTTTTAATAAGTCTAGGTAATAAATATCCTCTCCAACCATACTCTTCAAACAAGCCCCCAATAAAAAGAACTATAGATGCTAAAATAAGTTTTAATATGTTAATTATAGCATAATGCCAATCTTGAGATAGAGTCCCCTTTTTAGTATAAAGGGCAAGAAATGCACAAAGTGAAATTATGCAAAGTGGATAAAGGATTGCAAAAAACAAACTTTTAATCGAAACTTTGTAAAAAAAAGGTTTGAATAATTCTTTTAAGGATTTAAATTCTGCTAAAGTAGCAACTATGGCTGCAAATGCAGGGACCATCATAACTATAATTAATGATCCTATATTCGCTTTAGGTAAAAAGATTATACTTATAAAGTATGCTAAAGAAAAAGTGATTGATAAAAATAATTTCTCATATTTCATTTTTGTACTCCTCAAATTATGTAAAATGAAAATATTAGCCATTTAAATGGTATAACTATATTTAAATTTTGTAAATATAAATTTATTATTATAATTTTATTGAATTCTACAAAATCAGACGAATTGAATTTAGTAGAGCTTTTGATTAGGTATAGCATTCTGGAATACTATGCTTAAAATAAACAGGATAACTAATATTTGGATAACATTACGATGAAATAATTAAAATTATTTGAAAATTATTATTACTTTGTTTGAAAAATAAGGAATATCTTAAATGAAAAAAGTATATACTGTGTAGATACCCCATTCAACTAATACTTAACTTCCTTATTTTATTATTGAGCTGTTTTCAAAATTAGTTTATGAATTTAAAAAAGTATTGATTCATGAAGTATAATCTTGGGAGCAGCTATTTTTATTAAAAAATAATTCTTCGAATGATTTGGGAAAAATACCAAAATGTATTTATTATCTATGAAATATATAGCTAATATGGTAACATTATTGTATAAAATTTCATATGCTTTGTAATATCTACGTTTTTGTAGATATTAAAAATTTACTAAATAAAATATAGTTTATTTACGTATATATTGTTAGTGAAAATTTATAATATTGTGAATAGAAGATGAATTTGCCGGAGTTAATAAGAAGTATAAATTTAAATCAATAATTACAGCATAAATTTTTAATTAATAATTTATGAAAGGAATTTATTTATGAATTATTTTGAATTTAGAGATGTGTATTTAAATATACTTATTAAATTGACAGAAACAACCCATCAAATTTATAGTCAAATTCTAAATGAACTAAATGAAACAAACAAAGATGAACTTTATGATAAATATTTGATTTTAAATTTAATTGAATTTACAAATTCTAAGATTGAGAATTTCATGAATTATTTTGTTGAGGCTGTATCCATCCCCTACGAAGTTGGTATTCTTAAGATTGTAAAAGCTATTTGTAAAATTAATTGCTATTTATATTCTATAAATATAAGAACAGAACAATATACCCCTGAATATAATAAGAAATTTAAGATAATTTATCACATTTATATTGAAGAAGCAAAAAATTTATTTAACCAGTTAGGATATGTTGAAGCTACTATGCTTATAATATCTTCTGATAAATTGTTATGGGAAAGGCAGGATAGTGATTTTTCAATAATAAAAGCTAAATCATTGAAACAGCTAGATGATTATCAGAATAAAAAATTAAGTTGAGTTCACTTTGGATTTTGATAAATGTAATAAATTTATCAAACCTTAATACAAAAAGAATAATATGAAAATATAGTTTAAAGTATTAAAATGAAGGTTGCACCTTATGCGGTTTGCTCTAACTATTTAGTTAGACAAGCTGGATTGAGAGCGGCCTTTTAATATCTATTTAAATAAGTTGGTTTCCAGTATGCTTATCTACTTCAAATTAAGAATAAAGGTTTAATATTTATATGAAGAAATCTATAAATATCAAACTTTTGTTCTTATATTATATTAAATACAATACAATTAATTACAATGCGATAATATGGGATGAACAGAGTGATTAATTTTAATATTATTATAAATATTCTGAAAAAATTATAGGGGTCCAGCCTTGATGGGGCAAGGAGTTGAAGGATATCGTAGTGTATGTTGGAGGAAATAAGAGCAATACAGAGAACGTGCGAGTTGATATAGTATAAGAGTACTAGTTTAAGAATGACTGTGTTGAATAATGTCGAAAAGATAAGTACTATATAGACATAGGCTTGCTTGAAAACAGTAAATACATAAAAAATTAGAAAGAAAATGTTTACTTGTAATAATGAAAAAATAAGGAGCCAAATAAAAATACAAAGGAGAAAAACTAATGAAAAAGAATTTATTAAGAAAGATAGTAACCGCAGTAATTGCTGCTACGACAATAACTAGCTTCTCATCATTAGGAGTATCTGCAGCAACTACTAATTCGACATATGATAATAATTATAATGATTATTATAATTATATGGCGAATAATTTAATGAAAACTGGTTGGGTTATGAATAATGACAATTGGTATTTCTTTAATAATGCTGGAGAAATGCAGACAGGAGTTATTAAAGTTAATGGACAAACTTATTGCTTAAATCAATCAGGCAAAATGGAGATTGGAAAGGTTTTAGTAAACAATAGAGTATATACAACTAACAAAAGTGGACAAGTTGTTGGAGCTAAAGCACCAACAGTAGATAAGGTATTTGATTCAAATAGTAACGTAATAAAAGATAATAATAAAACGTCTACAGTGACTAAAACAAATAGTGGTGCTGGAAAGACAACTACTGGAGGTACAACTAATACTGGAAATACAACTAGTACAAGCACTCCAAGTACTGGAACTAACACAACAACTACTAATGCAGGAAGTACTACAAATTCAGGAAGTACAAGTAATACTGCTACATCTGCAACTTCAATAGATCAACAGGGGTTACCAGCATTACCATCAAATTATTCTATAACTGTACAAGCTGATGCTGAGCAAAAAATTCTTGATTTAATGAATCAAAAAAGAACTGAAGCTGGATTAAAACCATTAGTTTTAGATAATACTTTAATAAAAGTAGCAAGATATAAGAGTGATGACATGATTCAAAATAACTTCTTTGACCACACAAATCCAGACGGAACAAAGTGGACAAACTGGTTGCAAGATTTAGGCTATTCTTATACTTCAGCAGGAGAAAATATTGCGTATAATACTTATGATGCAGTTGAATTATTTACTCAATGGTGGAATTCACCAAGTCATAGAGCAAATATGATGAATTCTTCGTATACTAAAGTTGGTATAGGAGTTCTTTTAGGGAACGGTAAATACATGGGAACTCAAGAATTCTCAAACTAATAATATAAGTACAATTATAAAAGATAAATAATAAGCTAAATAGAACCTAAGGTAGAGTAATAATACCTTAGGTTTTATTGTTTTATAATAAAGATATAATTTAATATTTCAAAAATTTAAGGAAAAAATACTTTAAGATAACAATAGAAAAAGTAAGGTTTAATATAGAGAAAAATTATGTTAACATATTATAAAGTTAACTTATGAAGTATATGGAGGATTGGATATGAAAATAGGTATTGTAGGAGCTGGAATGATTGTTAAAGATTTAATGGCGGCAATTCCACATTTAAAGGATTTAGAATTAGAAGCCATTTGCGGTAGGAAAAGCGGCGAGACTGCAATGAATGAATTAAAGGATAAATATAATATTAAAAATGTTTTTTACGACTATAATGAATTCCTTAATTGTGATTTAGATGCAGTTTACATTGCTTTACCTAATAATCTGCATTTTGAATATGCAAAAAGGGCAATAGAAGCAAATAAAAATGTTATTATTGAAAAACCAATGACATCAACATATAAAGAAGCATTAATATTAAGTGATTTAGCTAGGGAAAGAAAGTTATTTATATTTGAAGCAATTACTAATCAATATCTTCCTAACTATAAAAAAATTAAAGAGCTGCTTCCATCATTAGGGAAAATTAAAATTGTTCAATGCAACTATTCTCAATATTCAAGCAGATATAATAGTTTTAAAGAAGGCAAGGTACTGCCAGCATTTGATCCTAATTTTTCTGGTGGTGCATTAATGGACTTGAACATTTATAATATTCATTATGTAGTTGGTTTATTTGGGAAACCTAAAAATATTGAATATTATCCTAATGTTGAAAAAGACATAGATACATCTGGAGTATTAATATTAGATTATGATAATTTTAAATGTGTTTGCATTGGGGCAAAGGATTGCAAAGCACCTATTGCCAATAATATTCAAGGGGATAAAGGCTGCATATATCAAGATACTCCAGCTAATGTTTGTGAAAGATTTGAGTTATTAATGAATGATGGTACTAGTTTATTAATAAATGAAAATAATTATAATCATCGTATGGTTAATGAATTTATAGAATTTATTGATATGATTAAAAATAATGATTTGGAAAAATGTTATAAAATGTTAGAACATAGTTTGATTGTTAGTGAAGTTCAAACAATTGCTAGAAGTAAAGGCGGAATTGTGTTCCCGGCAGATAATGAGATATAGCGAATCTTATGTATTATTTTAGTTGAGCTATTAGAAGAAGATGGTGTAAAAAATGATTCGATAGTTAAAAGAGGATATTATTTTAACTACGGGGAAATGAAGAAACGTTATGGATTCATATATGTAGATAAAGATAACGAAGGTAATGGAACTTTACAAAGATCTAAGAAAAAATCTTTTGATGGGTACAAAAAAGCTATTGAATCTAACGGATAAGAACTATATAGTTAAATTAAAAGTAATAATCTCAAGAGTTAAATGTAAAATTTTTCAATTGAGATTATTATTTCAAAAGTATGCATAATAAATTTTGACTTTTTATAAAAATATTATTCAATAATTGCAATAACATATAGGTTAGGAGGAAATTAATGAGATTTCTAAGAAATACATTAGGATATTGCTTGGCGGGATTTGTAATAAATTACTTTTGGGGATTCTTCACAAGTAAGTTAGGTGTTTGGGGTTCCTATGGTGCAGCATTATTTCTTACAGGCTCAATGTGGTTTCTAAATCATTATTTAGGTTTAATAAAGAACGATGAAGATTCAGCATTTATTGATATGGGATTAGGTGTTGCTATTTCTTTAGTTGCAAAGGAATACATACTACACGGATTTAATTCTATAGTTGATTCAATGCCGACTTTAGCCTATGTGGCCATTGGTTCAGCATTAGGTGGATATGTGTCAGTCTTAATAGAAAAAAGCATAACAGAAAAAAATAATAAGAAAAACGCTTGTAAACAGGATAATATTAATAGAACCAATTTAGAACTTATTGATTAAAATTTTGAGGTGTGATTATGTCAGGACAAGCTATTATTACAACGGTAATTGGGGCTTTTTTATTTCCACTATGTATTAGGCTTGTGTGGGGGAGACTTGTAAATAGATTTGGAGGAGCAGGTGGATTTTTAGCAGCATTCATTATAGTTGGTACGATTTGGATAATAAATCATGGTATGAAGTATCATTTTATTCAGCAAGGTGAAAGTGGATGGATTGATATGGCTTGGGCAGCTGCTATAGGTGTTTTTACAGCTACGGTCGTTACTGGTGGAAAGGTTAAGAAATCGTTTTGGAACATGGGTGCTGCAGCAGTTGGCGGCATCATAAGTGGAATTATAGTTGTACTTTTAATGTAGTATTAGGAAGTAACAAAAAGAAGGCGTGAAGCATAATGTTTAGTTAGAGTAATAAACTTGGGATAATTATGAGAACTAAAATAAGTTATATAAAAGAGATAATATTCAATAAAAAACCTAAAATTAGAGAAGTGAAATATGAATGGGCACAGCCTTTAGAGCATGACTTTAAGCCTAGAATGATAGTATATCATCATACAGTAGTAATAAATGTTACTCCCCATGAAATAGACAAAACTCATAAGAAAAGAGGCTGGGCTGGAATTGGTTATCATTTTTATATAAGAAAGAATGGAAGAATATATAGAGGAAGACCTGAGAATGTAAGAGGGGCTCATGCAGTAGGTGTAAATAATAGAGCTTTTGGAATCGCTTTAGAGGGGAATTTTAATGAAGAAGAGGTAACTAAAAAGCAAGAAAGAAGTCTTATTGCTTTATCAAAGTACTTAATGAAGAAATACAATATTACAGATCTAAAAAGACATAAAGATGTAAGTAATACAGAGTGCCCCGGAAAAAACTTTCCATTCGAAGTAATTAAAGAAAAATTAAGAGTATAGATTAGTTGAATTAAATAATTAAATATATGAAAGAAAGGTTACTCTTATGTCTAGTTGTTAGGAAATATAACACTATGCATGAGAGTAACCTTTTTTATTCTCTAGAAATTTATATTATTGGATAGCCTGTGGATAACTTATGGAAAAGGCTAGATCAAAAGGCTACGATTGAAAAGAGAATA
>NZ_AUUU01000083.1 GCF_002760435.1 Clostridium sp. LS | reverse complement strand
ATTTAACTAAGTTCGAGAAACCAAATACAAGATTTGGACTCTCACTTATAATAGGCCCGCTATGAGACCAATCTACTTTCTTGCCTGATGAAAAATAATCATGGCATTTTGAACTTGTTATTTTCTTTCATGTGCCTAAAAGTAAAATCAAATGTTATATATAAGTATTGTAATTTATAAGAATAACCTATATTATTATCATTGAATATTATGAGTATACTAATTATTAATTTATAGATAGTCATAATAGCGCTTTAACAAATAATTTTAATTTAGATGAGCGAGGTATAATATAAAATGAATATACAAATATTTGGAACAAAGAAATGTTTTGATACAAAAAAAGCAGAACGATTTTTTAAAGAAAGAAATATAAAATTTCAATTTATTGATTTGAATGAAAAACCTATGAGCAAGGGCGAATTAAATAGTGTTTTGAATTCAATTGGTATTAATGAATTAATAAATACTAAGATCAAGGACTATGTAAAATTAAATTTTAGTAATATACGAAGTGCAGATATAAAGACAGAATTGTTACTAAAGAATCAAAAAGTTATGAATACTCCTGTAGTTAGAAACGGTAAGGAAGCAACAGTTGGCTGTAACATAGAGGTATGGAATAAATGGATAGAAAATAGTTAGGCACATGGACTTGTTATTTTTTGAATACGCATTATTTAATGCATTTAGTAATATTCATCCTATAATTTCATTAAAAATAATGTATACAATGTAATTTTTTTAGAATACTAAATTTGAGATTACATAGGAAAGGATGAAAATGTTTATGGCAAAAGAAGGAATGATTAGGCCTGATGGAAATGGATTACACAAAAAAAATGATGTTAGAAATGTGCCGCAGGAAATACAAGGAAAAGCTAAGTCAGGAAAGAAAAAAGCATCTCCTATAGAGTAAAAAGAATATAGGTTATTATATTTTAGTTTAAAAGGGTAGAATTGAATAAAATTTTATCCTTTTATTTTTACTAAAATCATGGGTAAATTAATATAAATTTCATTTAAAGAAAAAAATTTAATAATACTGAAGCAACATAATATGTATATAAAGCATATTGTTTTATTTATTGGAAAAAAATTGATTATATTGTAAAATAATAAAAACTTCTTTTGACAAAAACTAAAAAATATAGAATAATATAATTAAATAAGTATTTTTTTGATAGATATTCGGTTTGTAAATTAGCTTTTTAAAACATTCTAATTCTTATAATATTATATAATAATACTATTCTTTTTAATAACATTATTTTAATTTATTATAAGAGGTTTATTTTTTGGGGTAAACGATATATAAAATTCAGGGGTACGATAGGTGTGAGTATTATGGAAAAGAAAACTAAAGTAGTAAGCTTTAACAAGTTAGAAGAAGGTATGGTAGTAGCTAAAAATGTAGAACAAAACGGAAGAATATTACTTAAAAAAGATATTGCTATAAATAGGCAAATGATTAAAAAAATTCAGAATCTATACTTTATAGGAAATGTTGAAGTATATGAAGAAAAAGCGGAAACGAAGACAGTTAAGAAGGGACCAAGGAAAGAAGAGCAATATAATAAAGTAGAAGAAGAATTTAAAGAGATATCAGTAAAACTACAAAAAACCTTTAGACAGCTGGCAAATGAAAATGGAATTGCAATGAATGAAATTAGAGAATTTTCACAAAGAATTCAAGATGAGTTAAAACCGAGTAGTATAGTGATTAAAAATATAGTTTTATACGGAAGTGGGACAGACTCTATTTATAGACATGGAGTAAATGTTGCAGCATTAAGTGCAATAATTGGAAAATGGTTGGGGTTTGAAAGGTCTCAATTAAATTTGCTTGTTTATTCAGCAATTCTTCATGATTTTGGAAAAACAAAAATAGATAGAGAATTGTTAAAAAAGGAATCAACTTTGAGTACTAGTGAGTTTAATACAATTAAAACACATGCGCAGGTAGGGTATCAATACATAAAGGATATTTCATTTTTAGACAAAGCAGTTTCCTATGGTGTATTAATGCATCATGAAAGGCTTGATGGTTCTGGATATCCATTAGGTTTAAAAGATGAGGCAATACATCCTTTTGCAAAAATAATTGCTATTGCAGATGTATTTGATGCAATTAATTCCGACAGAGGATATAAAAAGAAAAAATTACCATTCGAAGCGCTACAGATAGTAAAAAATGAAAGCTTAGGAAAATTAGATTATGAATATTCAAAAATATTTCTAGAGCATATTATAGGTTATTATATAGGTGAAGAAGTTCTATTAAATACAGATGAAAGATGCAAAATAATACAAATGAATACAGATAATTTAGAGAAACCATTAGTGCTAAAAAATGAAGAATTTGTAGATTTATCAAGAGAAAAAGATTTATTCATTAAAGAAATATTGCTATAATTTTCAGATATTAAATAAAGTGGGAGAGAGAATTATGGATGAAAAAAAAGAATTTCTAAGTGTACAGGAATTAAAAAGCGGAATGGTTATTACAAAAGATGTTACCAAAAACGGAAGCCTTTTAATAAAAGCAGGCTCTGTAGTAAATGAAGAAATAATATCAGGGCTAAGTAGAGTATATTTTTTAGAGAAAATTGAGGTTAGTATATCAGACGAGGTATTAGCACAAAGCTCTAAAGAAGCAGAAATGAAAAAAGTTGAAGAAACTTTTAAAGAAGTAAGTAATGGCTTAAAGGATATGTTTGAAAAACTAGGAAGAGTTAAAGAAAATAGAGTTAACGATCTTAGAATTTTTTCAGAGAAAATACAAAAGGAATTAAAATCAACAGAAATTGTTATAAGTAATGTTGTATTCAAGGGGAGTGGCGAGGATTCAATATATAGGCATGGAGTAAATGTAGCAGCACTCAGTGCCCTTTTAGGAAAGTGGATTGGACTTGAACAATCAAAAATTAACTTGCTTATTTATTCAGCCTTATTACACGATTTTGGAATGACTAAGCTAGAACAAAAAATTCCAGAAAAACCTGATATATTAATACAAGAAAGGTATAAGGAAGTAAAGAAACATGCTCAAATAGGATATAAGCATGTTGATGGTATTCAATATTTGGATAAATCTGTCAGTTATGGAGTCCTTATGCACCATGAAAGGGAAGATGGGTCAGGATATCCACTTGCAATAACTGGAGAGAAAATACATTGTTTTGCTAAAATTATAGCTATAGCAGATGAATTAGATGTTATGAATTCTGATGAAAACTATAAGAATAAAAGAGGTCCATTTGAAATACTAGAAATAATTAAAGAAAAAAGTTTAACTAAGCTAGACTATGAATATTCAAAAATATTTTTAGAACATATAGCAAATTACTATATGGGTGAAGATGTGTTATTAAGCACTGGTGAAAAAGCTAAGATATTGCAGATTAATGTGAATGATCTATCTAAGCCTTTAGTATTAAAAGATGGCGAATTCATTGATTTAAGTAAAAATAAGGATATATATATAAAAGAACTAATATTAAAATAATAAGAAATTATATATAATAAAAAGTAGCTCTTTCAAAAAGTTTATTTATAAATAAATTTGCATGGAGGCAGCTGCTTTTATTTTATATAAAATGAATTATATTTTAACATAAAATTATAATAGATTTAAAGAAAATAGTTTATAGTGTATTTAGATATGCTTACATTAAATGTAAAGATAGGAAGAGCATGTGTAGTTTGGGAGGGGTTATTTATGGGTAATGATAACACAGCTTTAAAAATGGTTTCGGATTTGGAGTATAATATTATAACGAAAAGAAAGTATATTTCTCAAAGCAATTACAAAGAAGAAATGTTAAATAAGGTAGAACCGTACTTAGAGAAAAAAAAGAAGAGTGGGTATATTATTGGGGAAAATAATTTAGAACTTTATTATGAAAAATTTATTGTTAAGAATCCAAAAGCTAGTGTGGTTATCTGTCATGGTTTCGGAGAATTTACTGAAAAATATTATGAACTAATATATTATTTTATGAAAGAGAATTATTCTGTTTTTATTATGGAACACAGAGGCCATGGCCGTTCCAAAAGACTTGGAATAGATAATTCCCAAATTAATGTTGAGAACTTTAATTATTATATTGAGGATTTTAAGAAATTTATAGATGAAATTGTTATTCCACATAGTAATAACAAAAATTTATTTTTGTTTGGTCATTCTATGGGTGGAGGAATTGGTACATTATTTTTAGAGGAGTATATAGATTATTTTAATGCTGCAGTGCTGAGTTCACCAATGCATGGAATAAATACAGGTAAAGTTCCAGAAGTGATAGCAAGTGTTGTTTCTAAAGGCATGAAAATTTGTGGAGGGGGTAATAAGTACCTTCCAGGTCAAGTTCCATATCATCGTAAGAGAAAATCTCCAAGCAGATCCACTAGCTGCATAGAAAGATATGAGTATATTAGAGAAAAGATTAATAACAATGAACAATATCAAAGTGGAGGATCATCAGCTTCATGGTATATTGAAGGCCTTAAAGCAACTAAAAAACTTGTGAAAAAAGAGTATGCGTCGAAAGTTAAAATACCAGTATTGTTATTTCAAGCGGAATATGATACTCATGTTATTCCGGAAGCACAAAATAAATTTGCTTCACATGCTTTAAATTGTGAAGTGGTTTTTTTAAAGGATGGAAAGCATGAATCCTATTCTGAAAGAGATGAAATTATGTTTTATTTTCTTGACAGAGTTTTAGATTTCTATAAAAATAATCTTTAAAATTAAATTGTTTAAGCTTGCAAATCTTTTTGATTTAACAATATTAATTAAAAAAGAACAGGATCTGAAAAAAGATTCTGTTCTTTATACATGATAAATTTATTATAATTATCTTAGAAATTGATCAAGTATATCTGCAGCTGTTGGTTTGGAACCAGAAATTATATCTCTGTATTCTTTTAATCTGTTATCTTCTTCGTCTGTTAATTTTTCATTTGATCTTTTTTTATCCATTAAACATTTAAAGTCAGCATAATTCTTATCTCCCAACCTGCCTTTTACAACACATTCTATAAGAGAATGTAAAGATTTTTGCTGATCTTCAGTAAAGGCTTCACCTTTATCCTTGCATTTTTTTAATTCTAACAATTCTTTCTTTTGTTCATGAGAAAGATATTTATAATTTTCCTCACTAAATATATTTAAGCCTCCATGCTTATCATCCTTATCTTTATGTGTATAAGAGATTGAAGATTCTGGAGTATTATTAGAAAAAGAAATGCTGGATGCTATTACTGGAGTAGAAATAGTTATTAAACAATTTAATAACACCAATGAAGATAATAAATATTTTATAGTTTTTCTATTCATGTTTATACCTCCGTAGAAATTTAATTTCAATATGTATTATGTAACAAAAATAAGAAAAATATTATTTTTTATGTTAAAATATTTAATATTTATTTTTATAAATTAGATTAAGTTAAATTTGGGTTAGTAAACGTGTTCTTGTAATAAAAAGGATATAAAATAAGAATTTGTATTTAAAATTATGTGAAACTTTTATATAATTATAAAGTACGCATGGTCAATTTCTAAAAATAAGTTAAATTTTAGTGTTTATTAATAAATCCTTTTTAAAATAAGTTTAATGAAAAATAGTACATAGTTATAAAAGAATAAATTATTTAAAATGACCTGAAAAATGAATTATGCATAAATTAATTATAAGATAATATATTTAAATGTTCATTTCTAATTAGAAATGCCATGTGTCAAATGTTTTTAATAAAGAATGGTATAAGGCGTATATAACAGAAGGGGATGAGATTATGAATTCATGGATTAGAGAAAGTATATTTTATCAGTTCTACACACTTGGATTTTGCGGAGTATTGGAGCCTGGCAAAGTATATAAGGAAGAAAACAGATTGGCTAAGATAGAGGAATGGATACCGCACTTAAAGGAAATGAGCATAAATGCAGTTTATTTTGCACCAGTATTTGAGTCAAGTTATCATGGGTATGATACAAAGGATTATAATACAATTGATAAAAGGCTTGGTACTAATGAAGATTTTAAAGAATTGTGCAAAAAGCTTCATGAAAATAACATCAAAATAGTATTAGATGGAGTATTTAACCATGTAGGAAGAGAGTTTTGGGCATTTAAAGATGTTCAAGCCAATGGTAGGAATTCTAAGTACTGTAGTTGGTTTGCAAATTTAAACTTTGACAGCAGGAGCCCAATGGGAGATGAATTTAACTATCAAAGTTGGAATGGATGCTATGATTTAGTTAAATTAAATTTGAATAATCAAGAGGTGTTAGATCATTTATTCCAGGCTATTGACTTATGGATAGATGAATTTGATATAGATGGTTTAAGGTTAGATGCGGCAGATAGCATAGACTTTGGATTTTTTAAAGTTTTAAAGAAATTTACTGAAGCCAAAAAAAGTGATTTTTGGCTTATGGGTGAAGTTATTCATGGAGATTATAACAGATGGGCAAATCCAGAGAGCTTGGATTCTGTAACAAATTACGAATGTTATAAAGGAAACTACTCAAGCCATAATGATAAGAACTACTTTGAAATAGCATATTCATTAAACAGATTATTTGGAACTGGCGGAATATATAGAAATTTATGTTTATATAATTTTGCAGACAATCATGATGTTAATAGATTAGCTAGTACTTTGAAAAGTCCAGAATATATATATAATGTATATACACTATTATATACTATGCCAGGGGTACCAAGTGTCTATTATGGTAGTGAATATGGTATCAAAGGTGTTAAGGGCAAGGACACTGATTTACCATTAAGACCAGAATTGGAGCTAGGTAAAATTGACGAGGCAAATGATAAATTATTTGAATTGCTTAAGAAATTGGGAAAGATTAGAAGTCAAAGTGAGGCTTTAAAGTATGGAAGCTATGCACAAGTAGTTGTTAAAAATGAACAATTTGTGTTTACAAGGGCAAGTGAAAATGATAAGGCATATATGCTTTTGAATTTAAGTGATAAAGAAAGTACATTGGACTTTGAATTACCTTTTAAAGAAGGTATTGATTTATTAGATGAAAATAATACTATAATTCAAGGCGGAAAAGTTAATATATCAATTCCAGCATTTTCATCAAAGATAATTGTGGAATTTAAGAAAGATAAGTAGAAAAGTTTTTCAAGTGTTTTAATAGCAAGGCATAATCAAAAAACAATATACTGTAAGTTTATTTATTTTAAGGTATATTGTGTTAGCTGGTTCTACTAATAGAAGTACTATGAGTAGAACTAGCTACCGTGTCTGACATAAAGTGAAACTTTTTATGAGAATAAAATAAATGTTTAATAAAACTAACAAAGGGGTAATAATATAATGAATTTATTAGATAATGATTATAATAATTACATAGGAAAATTAGGAGCAGAATATTCCAAAGAATGTACAAAGTTTGTATTATGGGCACCAAATGCAAATAATGTTCGATTAGCTTTATTCGGAAAAGATGGCAGGAACTATACAAATGCCCCAGTGGAAATATTAGATATGAATAGGGGGATTCAAGGAACTTGGAATATTGAAGTTAAGAGAGACTTAAAAGGTGAGTTTTATAATTATTTGGTCACTAACAGTGGAAATGAAAGAGAGGTAACAGACCCTTATGCCAAAGCTTTAGGTGTTAATGGAAATAGAGGAATGGTGGTAGACTTAAAAGAGACAGATCCACTAGATTTTAGCAAAGATGAAAAGCCAGAGTTAAGCAGTGCAGCTGGATCAATAATTTATGAGCTTCACGTAAGGGATTTTTCTATAAATGAAAACTCTGGAATAAGGCTCGAGAGAAAAGGAAAATTTGTTGCCTTTTGTGAACACGGAACTACTATTCCAGGAAGATACACAAAGACTGGAATTGATTATCTTAGGGAACTAGGAGTGACACATGTTCATTTGCTTCCAGTATTTGATTATGAAACTGTTGACGAAACTAAACTGAATGTGCCACAATATAATTGGGGATATGATCCTAAAAATTATTTTGCCCCAGAGGGTTCTTATTCTACGAATCCTTATAGTGGAGAAAAAAGAGTTAATGAATTTAAGGAAATGGTTAGATGCCTTCATAAGGCAGGTCTAAGGGTTGTAATGGATATGGTTTATAATCATACTTATAGAAGTTTTGATTCTAACTTAAACTTGGCAGTACCTGGATATTATTATAGACAAGATTCAAATGGAAATTTTACAAATGGTTCAGGATGTGGAAATGAATTAGCATCAGAAAGATATATGGTGCGAAAGCTTATAGTTGATTCAGTGATCTATTGGGCAAAAGAATACCACATAGATGGATTTAGGTTTGATTTAATGGGACTTCATGATATTGAAACTCTTAAACAAATTAGAACAGAGTTAGATAAAATAGATCCTTCTATACTTATGTATGGTGAAGGATGGACTGGGGGATGGACACCTCTTAGAGGAGAAGATTCAGCAGTAAAACAAAACCTGGTGAAATTTGAGAAAATGCAAATAGCAGCGTTTAGCGATGATACAAGAGACTCAGTCAAAGGCCATGTATTTAATATTAATGAAAGAGGATATGTAAATGGAAGGACAGGACTTGAGGAGAGTATTAAGTTTTGTATAGTTGGAGCTACAGGTCAAAAAGGAATTAATTATGATAAAGTTATATATTCACATTGGGCATGGGCTAATGAACCTTACCAATGTATAAATTATATTTCAGCTCATGATAATTATACATTGTGGGATAAATTACACATGACCAATAAAGATTCTTCGCTGCAAAAGCGCAAGAATATGAATAAGTTAGCAGCAGCTATAGTTTTAACTTCTCAAGGTATACCGTTTTTTCAAGCAGGAGAAGAATTCTTAAGATCCAAGAAAAATCAAGATGGCAGTTTTAATCATGATAGTTACAATGCTCCTGACAGCGTAAACAGCTTAGATTGGAATAGAGTTTATGAACATGAAGATATAGTTAACTATTATAAGGGATTAATTAAATTAAGAAAGAAATATAGAGCTTTTAGAATGAATTCAAGTGAAGAAATCAGAAAAAACTTAACATTTCTTGAATATGGGGAAGACTTTTATAAGGAAAATATCGTTGCATATAAAATTGAAGATAACAGTGGTAAAAATTTATGTAATACTATAGTTGTAATATTTAATCCAAATGATGAAGAGGCATTCGTAGATTTAAAAGAATGTGGATGGAGTGTTCTTGTTAATAAAGAAAGAGCTGGAGTAGAAGAGATTTATGCTATAGCTGGTAATAATGTGACTGTTCCTTCAAAATGTGCATATGTTTTAATTAAAAAATGATTTTGATGGAAGGTTTTTGGTGATATAAATGGAAGAAGAAAAGTATTTAATATTTTTAAATGATATAAATAAGGATAAGCCTAATGAATTTCAGAAAATAAATATGAAAGAATGTCCATTTTGTAATAGAGACAATCTTACTGATATTATTGATGAAAAAGGTCCATTTGTATTACTAAAAAATAAATATCCGACAATAAAAGATACTTATCAGCTGGTTATTATAGAGACCTACACTTGTGAAACTGATATGGGTCAGTATTCAGTAGAATATATGGAGGATCTAATAAGATTTGGAGTTAAACACTGGCTTAGAATAGAAGAAAGTGGAGAATACAAATCAGTTATATTTTATAAAAATCATGGACCAAGATCTGGAGGGAGTTTAAAGCACCCTCATATGCAAATTGTAGGGATTAATGATATAGACTATAAACCAAGAATAAAAGATGAGTATTTTGAAGGAATAGAGGTTCATAAAAGCGATAATTGCTTAGTAAATTTATCTCATAGACCATTTAATGGATTTACTGAGTTTAATATAATAATAAACGATGACTTATATGCATTAAATGAACTTTCATTTAGCCTAAGAAAAATAGTTCATTATCTTTTAAATAATTATTTTGTAAAGTGCGATAGTTTTAACATATTCTTTTACCATCTTAAGGGAAAGATAATATGCAAAGTTATGCCAAGATTCACAAGTTCACCACTACTCCTAGGGTATGGAATAAAGCAAATATCCAGCAGCGAGAAAGAAATAGTAGAAAAGTTAAAGTCTATATATTTTCAATAATGAATTAATTTAATAACGGTGCATTAATAATAAAGCAGTATTATAAGTTTTAATTATTATAATACTGCTTTTTAAATTTATATAATTTTTAAATTATCACTTATATATTTAAGGTTATTTGCAAATAATTAAGTTAAGAGAATAAAATTAAGGGGTGAAAAAATGGATAATAATGAACTTGATAAACCTATAACCAATAAAAAAGGAAAATCAAAAGCAACTCCGATAAAAATAATTCCATTAGGTGGACTCGGAGAAATAGGAAAGAATATGACAGCTTTTGAATATGATGATGAGATAATTGTTATAGATTGTGGATTAGCATTCCCTGATGAAGATTTATATGGAATTGATATAGTAATTCCAGATGTAACATACTTAATTAAGAATAAAGGTAAGGTCAAAGGTATTTTTATCACTCATGGCCACGAAGATCATATAGGTGGATTACCTTACATATTAAAACAAATAAATATTCCGGTGTATGGAACAAAGCTCTCCCTTGGGTTAATTGAAGGTAAATTAAAAGAGCATTCAATGCTTCATGATTGTACATTAAATATTGTTGAACCAGGTGAATTAATCAAATTGGAACAAATTAAAGTTGAATATATTAGAAATAATCATAGTATACCTGATAGTTGCTCGATTGCATTACATACACCAGTTGGAGTAATTGTTCATAGTGGTGACTTTAAAGTAGACTTTACACCTATTGATGATAAAGTTATGGATCTGCAAAGATATGCCCAGTTAGGAAAAAAAGGCGTATTACTATTGATGGCTGATAGTACAAATGCTCTTCATAAGGGCTATACAATGTCTGAAAAAACAGTAGGTGAAACTTTCGAAAATTTATTCGGTAAAGCAACTGGCAGAATTATAGTTTCAACTTTTGCTTCAAATGTTCACAGATTGCAGCAGATAAGTAATTGTGCTATGAAATATGGAAGAAAAATAGCTTTTAGCGGCAGGGGCATGGAAAATATTTCAGAAGTTGCTATGTCACTTGGATACTTATTTATTCCAGAGGACATGATAATAGGTTTAGATGAAATAAAAAATTATCCTAATGATAAGCTTACTATAGTTACAACCGGTAGTCAGGGAGAATCAATGGCAGCACTTACAAGGATTGCTGCAGCAACACATAAACATATTCAAATACAAGAAGATGATATGGTAATAATATCGGCAACTCCAATTCCTGGAAATGAAAAAGCAGTATCAAATGTTGTGAATGATTTGATTGAGAAGGGGGCAAATGTAATATATAAAGCAATAGAAGAGATACATGTATCAGGTCATGCTTGTGAGCAAGAATTAAGACTAATTCAGACTTTATTAAAACCTAAATTCTTTATACCTGTTCATGGTGAATATAAGCATTTAGCTACACATGCTAAAATTGCACAAAGCATGGGAGTAGATAAAAATAATACTTTCATTTTAGAAAATGGAGATGTTCTTGAATTGAGCAGAAACAGTGGAAAAGTAACTGGAAAAGTGCCATTTGGAAGAGTACTCGTTGATGGTATGGGTGTAGGTGATATAGGTAATATGGTCCTTAGGGATAGAAAGAATTTAGCAGAGAATGGTATAATAACAGTAGTTGTAGCCATAGATAAGAGAAACAGAATTATAATATCAGGGCCAGATATAGTTTCAAGAGGTTTTGTATATGTAAGAAATTCTGAAGAATTAATTGATGAAGTGCGAAACATAGTAACAAATGTAGTTGAAAAGTGCTTAGATAAGAATATTACTTCATGGGCTGAAATAAAAAATGCTATAAGACGAGAAGTAGACAATTTTGTTTACACGAAGATGAAAAGAAAACCTATGATCTTACCAGTAATAGTTGAAATATAAAAATAACCAGCAATAAATTTAAAATATATCATACCAGAAAGACTAACTATCCTATAGTAGCAAAGCAAAATGGTTAGTCTTTCTTTTTGTTGTGGTATATTAATAAATATAAGTGATTTTTATCTTGACTCTGACCTAAGGTATGAGTTTATAATTAATTTAAAGGATCTCCCAATAATCTTATTTTTGTAATACTAATCGTGGAGATATTTTATATTAGTTGAAAAATTTTTATTTAAATTGAGAGAGGATTGAATTGTATGAGAAAGATACCATTTTCACCACCTGATATAACAGAAGAGGAAATTGAAGCGGTTGCCAATGTCCTTAGATCGGGCTGGATTACTTCAGGTCCGCAACTTGCTAGATTTGAAGAAGGAATGGAAGAATATTTAAAAGTAAATAAGGCATTGGCGTTAAATAGTGCAACAGCTGCAATGGAGTTAGTGCTTAAGGTATTTGATATAAAAGAAGGCGATGAAATTATAACTACTCCGTATACTTATACTGCAACTTCAAGTGTTGGTATACATAGAGGAGCTAAACCTGTATATGTTGATGTTAAAAAAGACACTTTTGAAATGGATATAGAAAAGGTAGCAGAAAAGATTACTGATAAGACAAAGGTAATTATGCCTGTAGATATTGCAGGTGTACCATTTGACTATGACGCATTAAAAAAAGTGTTAAAAGATTTAAGCAGAGAAGATATTATAATATCTTGTGATTCTGCTCACTCTTTTGGCGCAAAATACAAAGGTGAACCTGTTGGGTCTCAATGCGATTTCCATTCATTTTCATTCCATGCAGTTAAGAATTTAACTACTGCTGAAGGTGGAGCAGTTACATTTAATGATAATAATTTTAGAGGACATGAGAATTTACTTCAATATATGAGATTTACTGCAATGCATGGTCAATCAAAAGATGCATTAAGCAAGCTTAAAGCTGGAGCTTGGGAATATGATATTATCAATGATGGACTTAAATGCAATATGACAGATATTAGTGCAGCCATTGGAATTGTTCAACTTAAGAGATATGATAGTATGTTGGAGAAAAGAAGACAAATATTTGAAATTTATAATGATACTTTATCAAAAGAAGATTTTTCAATAATCCCATTCACAAAAGATGATAATGGAACTGAAACATCATACCATTTATATCTTTATAGAATTAAAGGATTCAATGAGCAAAAGAGAAATAAAGTTATTCAAAAGCTAGCTGAAATGGGAATTGCAACTAATGTTCATTATAAACCGCTTCCAATGCTGACTCTTTATAAAAACCTTGGATATGACATTAAAGATTACCCAAATGCTTATGCTCAATATGAGAATGAAATTACACTTCCAGTTTACACAACATTATCACTAGAAGATGCAGCATATATTGCAGAGGAAGTAGTGAAAGCAGTAAAAGAATTATTATAACAACAAGAGGATACCTATAGTTTATTATTGTAAGATTTAATAAGCTGTAGGTATTATTTAAATATGGAAAAGTATAAATTATATATTTATTTTGATATTGACTCTAACCTGAGGTAAGGGATTACAATAAACCTAATTGGAGGGATAATATTGAAAATTGGCGAGTTTGCTAAAAGATCAGGAGTAACAGTGAAAACATTACTTCATTATGACAAAATTGGATTGCTTAAGCCTAGTGAAAAAACTGATTCGGGATATCGAATTTATTGTGAAGACGATCTATTAAAGCTTCAGCAGATTACAACCCTAAAATTCATTGGTTTGTCTTTAAATGAAATAAGCCATATCTTACATGAAAGTGGAGAAAACTTAGAAAGTATGATAAGTATTCAAAAGAAAGCTTTAGAAGAGAAGAAGAAGCATATTGAGGCAGTAATTGATGTTTTTAATAAGGCGCAAAATACTGCAAAGAAAAATGGTTTCTTAGATACAAACAATTTAATTGATATTATTAAGGTGACTAATATGGAAAGTAGAGTCAGGGAACAATATAAAACTGATAAGAACTTAAATATTAGAAGTAATCTTCACAGCTATAATATAAATAATATAGATTTTGATAAATGGTGTTTTAATCAGATAAATTTTTCAATAAATGCAAATGTATTGGAACTTGGATGTGGAACAGGAAAGCTTTGGTTTAAGAATAAAGACCGTATAGATAATACTTTAAATATTACTTTATCAGATTTTTCTAAAAGTATGATGAAAATTGCAAAAAATAGATTAAAGGATGTACAACACAATTTTAAATATGAAGAAATTAATGCTGAAAATATACCTTATAGTGATGAAACTTTTGATATAATCATTGCACAACATATGATTTATTTTATTCCAGATATAGAAAAAGCTCTAGCTGAGATACAAAGAGTATTAAAGCCCAGTGGAGTATTTTACGTGACAGCTAATTCTAGTGAATCTATGAAGGAATTAAATAAACTTGCAGAAAATTTTGCACCTGATTCCGGGTTAGACAACAATGGTTATTCAGAAAGATTTGACTTAGAACATGGCAGAGGAATGCTTGAAAAATATTTTAGTAAGATAGAGGTTGAAATTCTAAATGGAAAAATAATGGTAGATGAGGCGGAACCAGTAGTTTCATATAAAGCTTCAACAATTCAAGGAAGCACAATACTTGTTGGGGAAAGAAAAAAAGATTTCACAAATTATTTAAAAGATTATATTAAAAAAAATGGCAGCATATCAATAACAACAAAAACCTGCATGTTTAAAGCTGTAAAGTAAATATTTAATTTAAAGAAATAATTATTTTAAAAGTTAAATATGTGATAAATATATTTCTAAGAAATGAGAGGGGGAGAAAAGTGAATATTCCATTAGTAGATTTAAAAGCTCAATATAAAACAATTGAGGAAAAAGTAATGAAAGCCGTAAGTGAAGTGCTTACATCAGCAAACTATATTATGGGAAAAGATGTAATAGAATTTGAAAATGAATTTGCAGAATATGTTGGAGCTAGATATGCAATATCAGTTGGAAACGGAACAGATGCTTTAGTTATTGCTCTTATAGCCTGTGGAATTAAAGAAGGTGATGAAGTAATTACAACGCCATTTACATTTTTTTCTACAGCAGAAAGTATTTCCGCTGTAGGAGCTACTCCTGTTTTTGTAGATGTAGAAAAAGATACTTATAATATTGACCCATCAAAGATAGAAGAAAAGATTACTGAAAAAACAAAGGCAATTATGCCGGTTCATATCTTTGGACAACCAGCAAAGATGGATGAAATAATGGCTATTGCAAAAAAGTATAACTTGAAAGTTATAGAAGATGCAGCTCAAGCAGTTGGTGCTGAGTATAAAGAGAAAAAAGTTGGAACTTTAGGAGATATAGGATGTTTTTCGTTTTTTCCAACTAAAAACCTTGGATGTGCAGGAGATGGTGGAATTATAACAACATCTGATGATAACTTAGCTACAATTGTTATGGCACTTAGAACTCATGGAAGTGGCGAGAATGGGCAAAGGGCTTATAATTTATTAAATAAAATAAATGAAGAGATTAATTCTTCGGAAGAACATGACGATACAGTATATAATCCATTAAAGTACTATAACTATTTAATTGGCTTTAATTCGCGATTAGATACAATTCAAGCAGCGATTTTAAGAATTAAATTACGTTGTATTGACAATTGGAATAAGATAAGAAGGCAAAATGCCAAAATGTATGATGAAAAATTAAAGAAAACGTCGCTAACACTGCCAAAAGTAATAGCTGAAGGTAAATCTGCATACAATATGTACGTGGTTCAATCGGAAAACAGAGATAATGTTATTAATAGATTAAAAGAAAAAGGTATAAGTGCTGGAGTTTATTATCCAATACCAATGCACTTGCAAAAAGTTTATAAGGATTTGGCATATAAAGAAGGAGATATGCCAATAGCTGAATATTTATCTCATAGAACTTTTGCAATACCTATATTTCCAGAATTGAATAAAGATCAAAAGGAATATATAGTTAACACTATTATAAACTATGAAAAGCAATGAGGTTTTAAAATAATACGAAAAGTGAAGAAAATAAGAGAGAAAACTAATAAAGAATAGGTAATTTATTTTAATTGCAAAATATATAATTAAAGAAAAAAATAAAAACAAAAATAAACTTTGACCTTCTTTGACCTTTTTAATATAATTAACTTGTAAATACAAATAATAAACGCAACAACAAAACAAGTAATAATTTAAGGAGGTTTTAGTATGTTTGGATTGATACCTTTTAGAACTAATAGTTTAGATAAGAAGGGAGGTTCATTTGACGATTTCTTTAATGGATTTTTTAATGATGATTTCTTTTCACCAATGAGCTTTGGTTTTGGAAATAGCCAAAAATTCAATGCAGATATAAGAGAAACCCAAAATGAATACTTAGTATCTGCTGAGCTACCAGGTGTTAAAAAAGAAGATATAAACCTTGAATATAGAGACAATACATTAATCATTTCTGCAAAGAGAAATGAAGAAATTAACGAAGAAAAAGATAATTATATTAGAAGAGAAAGAACCTACGGACAAATATCAAGAGCATTTCATGTAGAAAATGTTGATAAATCAAGAATTTCTGCAAGATTTGAAAATGGTGAATTACAAATTATTTTACCTAAATCAAATGAAGCTATTAGGGAAGACAATAGAATTTTAATTCAATAGGCAAATACAAATTATTTAAACTCAATTCTGGTTGTCCTTCTAAGGGTTTCATATTATATATATTAATAACTTTATAAGTAGTAGAGAATTCCATTTAAATATGAATTCTCTACTATTTGTTTTTATGGAATAAGTATATATTTAGTAGTAAAATATTAGTAATTATAGTTTTAAAGGATGTATAGGTAATGGACAAAGGTTTTATTAAAAGTAAAATAAATATCCCTAAGGTAAAAGACAAATTAGTAAAAAGAGAAGCTTTATTTGACAAATTAAATGAGGCTATAAATTACAAGCTCACATTGGTTACTGCGCCAGCTGGCTTTGGAAAAAGTACATTAATATCCTCATGGATAAATTTTGAGGTTAAGAATAAATATTTTGTTTCTTGGATATCACTTGATGAAAGAGATAGTAATCCATTATTTTTTTGGAAGTATATACTTTATGCAATTAATGAAATACAAGAAGGGGTTGTGGAAAATTCCTTTTTAGCAATTAATTCTTTTAAATTTAAATATGATTTTGAAATGGAGATAATATCCGTAATTATAAACGATCTCTGTAAGCTAGAGAAGGAATTATTTATTGTACTAGATGATTTATATTTAATTAGGGATAAGGAAATATATCAAGGATTGAAGTATTTTATAAGAAATATGCCGCCAAATGTTCACATCATAATACTGAGCAGAGCTATTCCTGAAATTGGACTAGCAAGACTTAGAGCAACAGATTGCCTGCTTCAATTATGCCAGGAAGATTTATCTTTTGATAAGAAAGAAATAGAGGTATTTTTTAGTGATGTTATGAGAGTTGATATATCTAATAATATTGCCAATATATTGGAAAAGAGGACAGAAGGCTGGGCAGCAGGACTTCAAATGGCTGCGATTTCTTTGAAAAATAATAATGATGAGGAAAACATTATAAAATATTTCAATGGTGATCACAAATTTGTTTTAGAATATTTAATGGAGGAGGTATTTAATTTATTAGACAAAGAAGTGCAAGAATTTTTAATGAAAACATCAATATTAGATGAAATGAATAGTGAATTATGCAATAGTGTTGTAAATATTGAAAATAGCCAGTTCCTTTTGGAAAAATTAGATACTGAAAATCTATTTATTATATCACTAGATGAAATTAAAGAATGGTATAGATATCATCATTTATTTAAAGATTTTTTGAGAAATAGAAGAGATGTTTATATGGTAAATAGTTTATTTAATCTTTATAATTCTGCTGCAAAATGGTATAAAAATAATGAATTTTATCCTCAGGCAATAGATTTTTATTTAAAAGCTAATAATTACGATGAAGCAATATTTATAATAGAAAAAATTGATATGGATTTAATGTTTTGTGGTGAAATGAAAAAAGTTTATGAGTGGTATATGGCTATTCCGAAATCTAAATTTCATAATAATTTAAGACTTTGTATTAATGCCGCATGGTATACAGCTGCTAATGGAAATAATGAAGATACTAAGTTTTACCTAAATCATATTGAAGAACTTTTAAAAATACATAATAATGATGACATAGAACTTTATAAAAAGGAAGTAATGATTATAAGAGCTATGGTATCTGTGCTGGAAAAAGACAGCAGGAAAACTATAGAATATTTGAAAAAGGCAAAAGATTGTGGATATAAACATGAGCTTTTAAAAGCAGTAGCGGCTTTGCTAGAGGGAACTGCATATATTTATGAAGGAGAGGTACTTAAAGCTTTAAATTACTTTGATGAGGCTCTTGAAATTAGTAAAAATATAAATAATTATTATATTGCTGCTATGTCTAATAGAAGCATAATTATATCTAAGATGTTTCGAGGCAGACTTTATGAAGCTGAAAATCAATCTATGAAATTTCTTGACTATCTAAATTGTAGAAATTCAGGAGGAATACCTATAGCAGGAGTTATTTATAATGATTTAGCGGAAATAAATTATGAATGGAGTAATATAAGTAAGTCTCTAGAGTATGTAAAAAAGGCTATTGAGCTTGGCAAAAAGGGAGAAGTTAGCTGGGTATTGTGTAGAAGTTATATAATTTTAGCAGAAATATTTTTTATAAGCTTTAATACAGAGCAGGCTATGGAGTATATTAAGAAAGCTGAAAGTATAGTAGAAAATTCTAAGCTATTCGATGCGGGTACAAATCTTGAAGTTATAAAACAAAACATTTATCTAAGAAGTGGTAATTTAAAAGATTTTGAAAAGTTTTTAGATAATGAAATTTTTAATGGGCCAGCAAAACACAATATAGAATATCTCCATTATTATGTAACTAAGTTACGATATTATGTCTTAACCAATAACTTAGAAAAAGGAGAGGAACTAGCTAAGAACCTTTGTAATAATTTTAAAGGTAAAAAGATTCATAAAATAATAGCTGAAGTATTAATATTGAAAAGTATTATACACGGAAAAAACAATGCTATGCAGGAAGCATTAGAGACTTTAATAGAAGCAATTAACATTTCAGCTGAAGAAAATTATTTGAGAATCTTTATAAATGAAGGTGATAATTTAAAAAATATTATATTTAAATTAAAGGATAAATTACAATTTAGCCTAAAAGAAGAGTCTAAGATATTTCTCAGCAAAATAATTAAGAATCTTGAACAGAATAATGCTATTCAAAAAATAGATGTAAAAAATGATATGTTAAGTTCCAGAGAAATGGAGATTCTTAAGTATTTACAAGCAGGATTAACTAATCTAGAAATATCAAATTCATTATTTGTATCAGTAAATACAGTAAAAACACATTTATTAAATATATACACAAAGCTAGATGTTCATAGTAGGACAGAGGCTCTGGCGAAGGCAAGTGAATTAGGAATTATAAAAGGGTGATAAAATAAATCACCCTTTTTATTCATACTTGTGGGTGATTAAAATATCCTATTAAATCTATAAAATGTAATTGGAAATATTACTTAATTACAAGGAGGATATAAAATTGAGAAAAACTACAGGAAATGATTTTACTATTGGAGATATAAAGAAACATATATTGGGATTCGCAGTGCCAATGGTAATAGGACTATTTTTGACAATGGGTTATACAATAATAAATACTATTTGGATAGGAAATTTGCTTGGAAAAGAAGCTATGGCAGCTTCTTCAGTAAGTTTTCCGATTATATTTATTCTCATCTCTATAGCATCAGGTTCAACTTCGGCGGTATCTATATTAATATCTAGAAATTATGGAGCAAAAGATTTTAAAGCGATTAACAAAATAATAGAAACCTCTTTTTCTATGTTTTCTATTGTAGCAATAGTGCTTATAGGATTAGCGTTTATATTCAAAAATGAATTGCTAATACTAATGGGAACTCCAAGTGAAATATTCAATATGGCATCTAGTTATCTAGAAATTTTACTTTTTGCTACATTTATTAATTACATGTACTATGTTATTAATTCTATTCTTTCAGGGGTGGGGGATACTAAAACACCAGTAATTTTTTTGATATTATCTACGCTTATAAATGCAATATTAGACCCAGTTTTTATAATGAAATTTGGACTGAATGGAGCGGCAATGGCATCTCTTATTTCAGGATTTTTTGCTATTTTGATAGCTATAATTTATTTAAAGAGAAAAAAATTTGAGATAGATATGCTGCCTAAAAGATTTAATTTAGATAAAAGGATAATTGAAGAAATATTTAAAATAGGAATGCCTTCAACAATACAACAGTGCCTAATGCCAATTAGTCTTATCTTTATAACATCTTTTATAAGTAGATTTGGTGCTGATGCTATTGCAGCATATGGTGCAGCAAGTAAGGTTGACTATTTAGCAATAATGCCATGTATGGCGGTTGGAACAGCAGCATCAGTTATAACAAGTCAAAATATTGGTGGAAATAAGCTGGAAAGAATTAAAGAGGTATTTAAATGGGGAGCAATTATAATTTTTTCTACAGTAGCATTAATATCAGTATTAATTGAAATTTTTCCTAAGGAAATTCTTCTAGTGTTTGCAAGAGATTTTGAGGTACTAGATATAGGTTCATCGTATTTAAGAATTAATGCCATAGGTTACCTAGTATTTAGTATAAGTTTTATAACTAGTGGAATTATAAATGGTTCAGGAAAAACAACAATAACTATGATAATATCAGCGGTTTCTTTATTAATCATAAGAATACCATTATCTGATTTTATGTCTCAAAGCAGCATGGGGCTTGAAGGAATATGGTATGCTATTTTAATTACTTATATATTTACTAGTATTTGTGGTATATTATACTACCTATCAGGAAAATACAAAGAGAATCTATTTAAAGATAAAGAAAGAGTATATTCATGAAATAATTCTTGTACGAAATAGAGTAAATCACGAAATCATAAGGCATATTTATAATTTTAAAATAGTATAAATGAAACAGTGTGTAAATTATGAAAGAGAGAGGCGTTACTATATGAGTATTATAAACAGCTTTTATGTTAAATATTTAGAGAAGTTTGATGATATACCCTTTCGTGTTAGATTTCAAGATAATGAAGAATATATTATAGGAAAAGGTGCACCACAATTTCAGATAATAGTTAGGAATGAAATAAGTAAAACTGAATTGCTTAAGAGTACATCCTTAGCACTTGGCGAAGCTTATATGAGAGGCGATATCGAAATAACTGGAGATTTATTTACGGTATTAAATTTATTTATTAGTCAGATAGATAAATTTACAGCAGATGCGAAATCCCTTAAAAATTTACTTTTTACATCAAGTTCAGCTAAAAATCAAAAAAGTGAAGTTCAATCTCATTATGACATAGGAAATAACTTCTATAGCCTTTGGCTGGATGATACTATGTCTTATTCATGCGGATATTTTAATTCTGATAATGATAGTTTGCATGATGCTCAAATAAATAAAATTAATCATATATTAAGAAAACTTAATATTAAAGAAGGAATGAGCCTTTTAGATATAGGATGTGGATGGGGTTCTCTTTTAATCGAAGCAGCAAAGAAATATAAAGTTCATGGTCTTGGAATTACTTTAAGTGAAGAACAATTTAAAAAGTTTAATGAAAGAATAAAAGAAGAAAAACTCGAAAATTTGCTTGAAGTAAAGCTTATGGATTACCGTGATTTGGCTAAGAGTGGAAAGTCGTTTGATAGGGTCGTTAGTGTTGGAATGATTGAGCATGTAGGAAGAGAAAATTATGAATTGTTTATGAAAAATGTTGATGAGGTTTTAAAACCACAAGGAGTATTTTTATTACATCATATAAGTGCACTTAAAGAATATCCAGGTGATCCTTGGATTAAGAAGTATATTTTTAAAGGTGGGGTTGTACCAAGTCTTAGAGAAATAATAAACATTTGCGGTGACCATCAATTTTATATAGTAGATGTTGAAAGTCTTAGAAGGCACTATGTGAAAACACTTTTATGTTGGAGAGAAAATTTTAATAAAAATAGAGATGAAATAACTCAAATGTTCAATAAAGAATTTGCTAGAATGTGGGAACTTTATCTATGTGCTTGTGCAGCAACATTTAATAATGGAGTAATTGATCTTCATCAAATATTAATAACAAAAGGAATAAATAATGATATCCCTATGACAAGAGATTATATGTATACTAACATGTAAACTAAACTTAAGTGTGTGCAAACAGAAATTAGGTACATGTGTATTCCATAGAGCTATGAAAATCTCGCTGGAATGTTCTAAATTAGTGGTTGTACCCATTTCTACTTGTTCCAATTATTCATTGGACAAGTAAAAATGGAACAACCGCCAATTAAGAACATTCAACAGCTTATTTTCAAATGCTTATTTCATACACATGTACCTAATTTCTATGTTTAGATGCACGCTTAAGTCTAGTAATGTTATATACGATTCTAACAATAAGTGGAGTTAAGAATTTATTTAGCTATAGGCATCCGGCATTATAATTTGACTTATTATATGAATATACCTACATACTTACTTAATCCTATGTGGGTATCTTAAGCAGAAATATTTATTATTTCGTTAAGTTACCCCATAAGTCTAGTTTACATGTTGTTTATCTATAGACTTAGACAAAGTATGTAATTAAAATAAAGTTCCTGTTCAAATAATACAATTAGAAAGTATATACTTGAACAGGAACTTTATTTATGTTTCAATAGGTTTGTGTATTATAAATTTAGTTTAAGACTTTAGGTAAAATTTATCAATACGTTTTACATAATGTTAACTTAGATTTTATAAAAGAAAAATGTAGTTTATTATAGACTTAAAATTATAGAAGGAATGATTAAATGATATTAATGATAGATAATTACGACTCGTTTGTATATAATCTTGTTAGATATTTTGAGGAAATTGGTGAAGAGGTAGAAGTTGTTAGAAATGATAAGATTGATATGAAGAATTTAGATATTAGCAAATATTTAGGGATTGTTATTTCGCCTGGACCTAAAAATCCCAAAGAAGCTGGTTTGTGTTTGAATATTCTTGATAAATTCAAGGGCGATGTACCAATTCTAGGAATATGTTTAGGGCACCAATGCATTGGACATTATTTTGGCAGTGAGATTGTTAAGGGAGAAAAGCCAATGCATGGTAAGATAAGTGAGGTAGAGCATAATAATAAAGGAATATTTTATGGAGTTAAGAATCCCCTTAAAGTCACAAGATATCATTCTTTAGTAATTGATAAGGAAAAGTTTCCCGAGGAACTAGAGATTACAGCAGAAACTTCAGATGAAGTAATTATGGGAATTAGACATAGTAAATTACCTATATATGGTGTTCAATTCCATCCAGAAGCAGAGCTTACAGAAGAAGGTCACAAGATTCTTGAAAATTTTGTTTTAGAGTGTAGGGCACATTCTAAAAAATAACAGGTTAATATGCTAATATATTTAACTCGTTATTTTTTCGTGTGATCAGGAGGTTTAAAAATGATAGATTTTAGCATAAAACAATTAGATACATATTATGATCCATTTTATACATATAGTCTTTTTAAAGACAACATAGATAGCATTTTTTTAGATAGTTCAAAGGCTGATAAATTATTATCAAAATACTCATTTATTGGGCTGAATCCATATAAGAAATTTAGTTCTAAAGGAAGAAGTATATCAATTGATAATGAAGTGTATGACAATGTTGATCCATTTGAAGCTTTAGAAAAACTAATGGAACAATATAAGGTTGATATTAATAATATTAAAACTTATAATATTCCTTTTATAAGTGGGGCTATTGGTTATTTTTCTTATGATATAGGAAGGATTATTGAAGAGCTGCCTGATAATTCAACAGAGGATTTCAGCATCCCAGATAGTATCTTCATTTTCTTTGATAATTTGATTATTTTTGATTTACATAATAAGAAAACTTACATAACTGCTGCTGGGCAAATAGATAAAACAACAAAAAGCATATTAAAAATTGAAAAGACTTTGGAAAATTATAATGAAGAAGAACAAGTAAAGTTAGAAAGATCTACGAATATTTTTTATTCTAATTTTAATAAAGATAAATATGAAAAGGCTATAAGCTCGCTTAAAGAATACATTGTAAGCGGAGATGTGTATATAGCTAACATGACGAGGCAAATATGGTGCAATAATTATGAAGATTCTTTTAAAATATACGAAAGATTACGAAACAGTAATAAGGCTCCTTTTTCGGCTTATATGAATTTCGAGGACTTTCAAATAATAAGTTCTTCCCCTGAAAGGTTCTTATCAATTATTGGTGGTACAGTACAAACAAGACCAATTAAAGGAACTAGACCTAGGGGGAAGAATAAAGAAGAGGATGAAAAAAATAAGAAAGAACTAATAAATTCTGAAAAGGACAAATCAGAACTTTTAATGATTGTTGATTTGGAAAGAAATGATTTAAGTAAAGTCTGCAAGGCTCACTCTGTAAAAGTTACTGAACTTTTTAAGCTGGAAGAATACGAAACTGTATTTCATCTTGTTGCAACTATAGAGGGGAAGTTAAAAGATAATGTATCAGCAGTAAAGTGTATTAGAGAATGTTTCCCAGGAGGATCTATTACTGGAGCACCTAAAATAAGAGCAATGGAAATAATAGAAGAACTTGAAAAATTAAAAAGAAATATTTACACAGGCTCTATAGGGTACTTTGATTTGAGAGGTAATAGTGATTTTAATATTGTAATTAGAACTATTGTTAAAAAAGATAATAAGGCTTATTTAGGTGTAGGCGGAGGAATAACTTGGGAGTCTATTGAAGAAGCTGAATGGTTTGAAACAATAGATAAAGCAAAAGCCTTGATGGAGGAATTATAATGAGAAATATAATTTATAAAAATGATAGAGTACTTGCAGATGAAGGATTATTTTTTGGAAGAGGCGTATTTGAAACTATACTTTGGAGAGATAAGCCTGTTCTTTTAAATGAGCACCTTGAAAGATTAAAAAAAGCAATGATAGAAATAAACCTAATGTCTCTTGAAGAAGCCGCTTTAAGAGAATATTTGGGCAAGTTAAATATTCAAAATAAGGCAGTGAAGATAACTGTTACTCCTTTAAATATTATAATTACTGAAAGAGAAATTAGTTATAAGAAAGAAGACTATGAAAAAGGAATGTCATTAAAAATTTCAAAAGTAAGGCGAAATAGTACTTCAAGATTATGTTATATCAAGTCTACATGTTATATTGAAAATTTAATAGAAAAAGAGAATGCTAAGAAATTAGGCTATGATGATGTTATATTCTTAAATGAAAATGAATATGTTACTGAGACAAGTTGTGCAAATATATTTATTTTAATAAATAATGAAATCTTTACTCCTAAGCTTGAAGATGGATTACTGGATGGAATAATACGAAGTGAAATTATTAAAGAATTTAGTGTTAGTGAAAAAAGCATTACTATTGAAGATTTAATAAATTCTGAAGAAGTAATTATTACAAATAGTTTAATGGGTGCAATGTCTGTAAGAAGGATAAACGATAAAATATACGAAAGTAAAAAAATTAGTCATTTATTTAATGAGAGATTAAGAGTTAGTAAATAAATAAAAACTTGGAAGCTTATTTGTGGGCATTCCAAGTTTTTTTATTGCTTGCCTTAGTATTCTAATTGATGGTTTTAATATTATATGGTAATGTTACTATGTTTTGATGGATATGGAAATTAATTTGAAAAAATTTTGTTATTAAGTAAGTATTTATTTAGATAACTAGGCTCAATTATGATAATATATAGGTATAAGTAACATAATATAGCTACGGAGATTTTTATGGGAAAAGATAATTACATATTAAATATAATAGACGAAATAATAAGCATTTTAGAAAAAAATGAATATAGAAAAAATAGATACAATAACGATATAGAATGGTTTGAAAGAAGAGAAAAAATATATAAAAGTAATGCAATAAGAGTTGCGATTATGGGAATAACCAGTAGTGGAAAATCTACTTTAGTAAATGCACTCCTTGGCGAAAAAATTTTACCTATGGCAATAAGACCAAGTTCTAGTATTATAATTACAGCCTCCAAGGGAGAAAATAGACAAGCTACTGTATATTTTAAGGATAAGGCGCCAGAAATCTTAAGAGATAATAATTTTAATGAGGATGTTATAAGTCAATATGCTGATGAAAGCAAAAACCCAAATAATAGATTGAATGTTACTCAAATTGATGTTAAAACTCCTAATTTTATATTAAAGGAAAATATACATATTATTGATAGTCCGGGACTAGATGCTTGGAATTTAGAGAACCATGAAAAATTAACTTTGGAAATACTCCTTCCAACAATAGATATCTGTGTTTTTGTAACTACTGTTAAAGCTAACAGTGATGGAACCAATGCAGAAAAAATTAAAATTGTAAGTGAAAAAGAAAAGCGCATAATTCTAGCACAAAATATGATAGATTCTATTGAAGAGAAAATAGGCAGGAATGGAATAATTGAAGAAGATAAGGCTACTATTTT
Source organism: Clostridium sp. LS (assembly GCF_002760435.1). Classification (GTDB taxonomy): domain Bacteria; phylum Bacillota; class Clostridia; order Clostridiales; family Clostridiaceae; genus Clostridium. The sequence continues at coordinate 6,798 of NZ_AUUU01000083.1, read as the reverse complement.
AAAAAAGCATAAAAAGAGAGCAGAAAAATTATTAAGAGAAGTTACTGAAAATGAAGAAAAGTACGATGTTATTCAAATATCAGCTCTTAATGCATTAAATGGAATTTTGAATAAGGATGAAAAAGTATATGATAGTTCTAATTTTAATGGGTTCATCAATACTATAGAAAACTGTGCTGATAATACTATTCCAAGGCTTGATGGACAGAGAGCTATAAGTCTTATAGACAAAATAAATAACATAATTGCAGCTGATAATGAGATTATAAAAGGAAATGACTTAGATGCTATCGAAGAATTAATTAAAGTACAGAGTAAGGATATTGATAAACTTGTAAATGCTTTTGAAAATGCGCAAGAAGAGATATTCGCTAAAATAGGTGCAATTGAAGAAGTAATTTCGGAAACCATAAATGAAATTACAGCAGTATCATCACATGCTGTTGAAGATTACTTTGATGTAATTGATAGAATTAATAACAAAAATTTATATATTGAAAGCGATATATTAAATATAGTTAAAAAGTATGAAAAAGAGAAGAAGAAAATATATGATAAACTCAATTTAGATATAAGATTTTCATATATTCTGCCTAGTGTTGAAAGTAAGAACGTAGAAATTAAGCATAAGTATGAAGAAAGAACTATGTTATTTAAAAAAGACGGGGTACTAAATAAGGGGAAAAGATTCTTATCAAATATCTTTGATAGAGAGTGGGGTTATAAGGAAGTAGGATATGATGAAAAAATAGTTGATAAAGATGCGACAATAGAAATGGCTAAAAACATATGCAATCAAAATAAAATTAGATACATAGATATTTTAAAAGAATGGGGAAATCAGTACAGAAAGACCATAGATATTTTCTATAATGAAGTAGATAAAAGAGCACAGGAATATGAGGAAAAGAAAAGCAAAAATATAGAGCTTTATGATATAGAGGAAGTAAATAAAAGCTTAGCAGCCATAAAAGATGAGCTTTTATCATTAAAAAGCCAAGAACAAAATGAAGCAGCTATAGAAATTAATAATTACGAAAAAAAAGTATTTTATAACATTCCTAAGCTGTACTACAATCTTTATACGTTAAGCAATAAAATATATGAGGAAAATTATCTGCTTATTGGAAAATACATGAGAAACAAGTCAAAAGAGAAAATAGAAGTTTTTTGGACTTGGGATATAGATTCTTGCATAGAGTTTGTTTCGAGGATCTATGGGGTTAATTTTAATGATGAGCAATACGAAATAATAAAAAAAGAAGGAATATATAGTTTTCAAAACATAGTGATTATTTATGAATTATGTGAAAATAAACTTGATTTTCATAACAAATTAAAAATAATAAAGGCAGAGCCACTTAGCGTATATATTGTTTTTAATGGAATTCAAATAGGTAATTCTAAGAAGCAAATATTAGAAAGCAGATATTTAAATTATTTCTTTAAAGATAATAGTAATTTCGTGGTCAATCTGGTAATAGATTCGAGCAGAGAATTTATAAATGCAAATAATGTACAGGAACTTTTATTAGAGGTTAAAAGCTTAGAAAAGAGCATACTTAATAGGTATGAGAACATTAAACCTAAATATATGTTAATTAATTCTAAAAATCCAATATATAATATGGCACTAATAGAAGGACAAGAAAAAGAACAATTTTTAATTAGTGATTACAAAACAGTAAAAGAAAAGCTGTTTGAGAATCCACTATCCAGAGGAAAAGAGGAAAAGGAGACTTTAGAAGCGATTTTAAGTTACTTCTTAAATATAGCAAAAGATGCGCGATAAAGAGGCATATTTATAAGCTATAAAGATATTAGATAGACAAGGAGAAAAGGAGTACAGTATGGAAGAAAAGTCAATTTTAATTCAAAGTGATGAAGTTACAAAGAACATAATGAGCGAAATACAAGATGATATGATAAATTTAATTTCCAAAGTATCTAGAAATATGTCAGAAGAGTTTGTGGAAAAATTAAAGCCAGTTGAAAAGAAAATTAGCGATTTAAAGGGTAACTTTCAGGAATTTCAAGAAGAACAATTTGAGGAAAAGCTTGAGGAGTTAAATAACAGTATTCAAAAAATAACAAAATCTATAGAGACAACTATTGATGAAGCAATTAAAAAGAGTTTAGTAGAGCAAAATAAGGTATTATTTGAATCTATAGAAGAACGTTTAGCTATATTAGGGCTTAAAGTAGTAAAGGATGCTGCAAATAATAGAGAAACAATTCTTAGTAAAATAGATGAAATTCATGTAGATAAAATTGAAGAAAAGGTGGAATCAGTTGAAAAATCCTTAGAAGGAAAAGTTGAAGCTTTAGAAAACTCTATAGACGGAAAAGTTCAATCATTAGAAAGATCTATTGGAAATAATATTGATAGCAGTAAGAGTTTAATTTTAGGAAAAATTAAGATTATTGATGACAAAATTCAAGATAAGGATATTATAATAGATTTAATAAACAAATTAGAAAATGGACTTAATGAGAAGATAGAATATATTCAAGAAGAAGTAGAATGGGGAAATAAGTCATTCTTTGCTAGACTTTTTGGGAAGAGGAGATAACTTACAATGGCATATATTGATTTGATAAAAGATGAAAGATTCAATAGGTTAATAGAAAAATATCTTAATAATAATCAAGAAATAAATTATACAGAGTATTTTAATCATTTTGTTGAGAACTTAAATAAAAGGGAAATAATCGTGCCTGTACTAGGAATCCAAGGAGCAGGAAAAAGTAGTTTTTTAAATTCTATTTTAATGGAAGACAATACGTTGCCTACTGATGTTGATGAAACAACTTGCGTACCAGTTGAAATTCGGTACGGAGAAAATACAGATGAGGCTATTGTATATTTCTTTGATGGTAGTAAAAGTATTATAAAAATACAAGAATTAGAAAAGTATGTACATAATGATTATAACGAAGCTAATAATCTTAAAGTGTCTAAAATAGAGTTACATAATAAAAGTGAAGTTTTAAAAGAAGATATTGTTCTTGTGGATTTGCCAGGGGTTGGGAGTTTAACTCCGCAAAATCAAAAAACTACTTTAGAGTATGTAGAAAAACTGGCAGCTGGAATTTTCATGATTAGGACAAATCCTCCTATTACAAGAACTGAAAAAAATTTCATAAATGCTTTGTGGCCAAAGCTTTCTAATACTATTTTTGTTCAAAACAAGTGGAATGATGAAAGTTTAGAGGATGCCAATGAAGCAAGAGAGCATAACGAAGGTGTATTGAGCAGTATAAGTTATGCTCATAATGATGAGAGAGATATAGCTGTAAACATTGTAAATGTTTATGAAGCAGTTAAAGGAAAATTTACTAAGGATGAAGCAGCCTATAATAATTCTGGAATAGTTAAGGTAATAGAATTAATAAAAAATATTTCAAAAGAGTATAATGAAGATCTAATAAAGGCCTTAAAGTTGAGAATTGATGAAACTTTAAAAAGTGTTGGTGCTCAAATAGATACTTATAAAACTCTAGCATTAAATGAAGGCGAACAAAATGAAATAGAAAAGGAAGAAAGAATTAAGGAAATTAAAGATATACTCTCAGAAAATAAAAGAAAAATAAGAAGCTGTAGATCATATGTTGAAGAGGAAATGGGCAATATTGTAGATAATTCTTTCAAGATAATAAAAGAAAATATAGAGAATTTGAAAATTGAACTTAGAAGAATTATTAATAAAGGAATAGTTGATGGAAGCAGGTTAAGCTTAATATATAAGGAAACATCTGATAAAGCTATAAATGATATAATGGAGGAAGTTTTAGCAAATATCGGTGCATTTATAAAAAATATTAACACTGAACTTGAAGGCATAAAAATAAAAAACTTTGATGGAAGATATGAAAATATATCATTTTTCAATAAAAAGAGTTCAATAAAATATGAAAAATCACTTCCAACAGTGCTTGGAGTATCAACAGGATTAGTAGGTACTATTGGAGCGGTTGGAATCCTTGGAGGGCCAGCAGGAATACTTGTAGGTATGGGAATAAGCTTGACATTTTCACTAATTGGAGACCTAATGAAAAAGAAAATAATTGAAAATAGAGCAAGCTATACTTTAAAAGATTTAGAGCCAATGATAGAAGATTTAGAAAAATATTTAAAGGAAGAAATTATTGGAGATTTAATGGCTAAGCAGCAGGAAATAGATGATTCTATGAAAGAATTGAGAATTAATCTAGAGAAGAATTTCAAAGATGATATTGAAAATATAGAAAAGCAATATGAGACTGCCTATAATAATGAGCATACTTTGGAATTTGAAGAGGATTCAAAAATTTTAATGAAATTAATAGAAGAATATAAGGAGAAATAATGATGGACATATTTAAAAGCTGTGTAGAAAGGCAGAAGAGAATTGATAAAGTTGTTGATGCACTTGAAAATGATGATATAAAAGCTAGAAACTTACTGATTAAAAATAGAATAATAAATCCAGCTCATTATGTAGTTATGTTAGGTGAAACAAGTTCAGGAAAAAGCGCATTAATAAACAGTATCTTTAATAAAAAGATACTAACTGAAAGTGTAAAGCCAACAACAGGTGTTGTTACTGAAGTTATTATTGGAAATAACTATGAAGAAACCTTAGTAGCTATAAATAATGACTTTAGCATGGAAATTTTAAATAGCGGTAAATTTGCTGATTTAACATTGAAACCTAGTGTAAATTTAAATAGATTAAGGTATATTGGGCCATGTAAGGATTCAAAATACGAGGGAATGAGACTTTTTGATACACCTGGTTATGGTTCTTTAATTGATAGACATGAAGAAGTTCTAAAAGAATTTATTCCAGAAAGTGATTTCATTGTGTATGTTGTCTCTTATAGAAGTGGAATTGGAGATGATGATTTTCAGTTTTTAAAATTTGTTGGAGAAATTATAAATGATAATGTAGAAGTAATATTAGCAGTAAATATGTGTCCTCAAGATATTACAAAAGATAATAAAAGGATTAGTGAAATTACAAAAAGTGTTAATGAATGTCTCCATAAGGATGCTGAATTATTTTTGATAGAAAGTAATAGTGAAAAAAATCCAAGTACTGATATGCTTTGGGATTATATTTATAAAAAAGTTACTGACCCTAGCAAAAAGGAAGAACTTTCAGAAACATTAAAAAGCTATCAAGATTATATCTTGCGCGAATGTGATATAAAAATAAATTCAAGAATTGCGGATATAGAATGTGAAAAAGAAACTGCTGAAGAAAAAATTAATATAATAAAAGAATTTTTAAATCAAAAAGAAAGGATATTAGAAGTTATAGAAGATGGATTTACAAAAATAAAACTAAAGTCTATAAAGCTAATAGCTAAATCTGATTTAAAAATAAAAGAAGATATTCGCAACTATATCTATGATGAAAGTAAATGGTCTAAGAAGGAAGAAACTTTTACATTAATGCAGCATTACTTTGTACCAAAGCTTACAAATGAAGAAACTGAAAATCTAAATACTTATATTGAAGATGAAGTAATTAGTTTAGATAGAAGCATTGAAAATATGCTGAATACGGAAATCATTAAGTTAAAAGAAAGTGTTAAGATAAATACTCCTTCTTATAGTGAAGTAGTAGATGGAATTATTGAAAAACATAGAGGGGATGCTGTTGGACGAGCTACCAGCGAAATGTTCAGGAAAGCATATAAAGGAAAAGTAGGGGAAGTTGAAAGGGGCTATGCTTCCAGCAAAAACTTGAAGAAACTTGTAGATGTTTTTGAAAGATCAGCTATTGGAGAAACAAATAATAATTTAAAGAATTTATTAAAAACAATAAGAGCAACATCTTTAAAGGGGATTACAGAGTCCTTAAATGTATTTACAGATTCGATATTTTTCCTTTATGATTCTTTGACTTGGCAGAACAAAATAGAGGAAATATCAATGACTGCAATAGATAACTGGGCTAATAATGTTGAGAATTCAATAAGAAAACATATAGATGAATTAAAAGAAAGCAACAAAGAAGAAATATTAGCACTATTTCATGAAATAAGTGAAGAATTTACAAGCAGCCAAAAAGAACTCGAAAACATGAGTTCAGAACAGCTTGTTAGACTAAAGAAAGAAATAGAATTTTTGCTATATAAATGCATACTTATAAATTTAACTAAATAAAATTGGTGAATGCCTAAATGTTTGATAAGAAAAACATTTAGGCATTTATAATTTGGATACAACAACTGGAGCCTAATTTAGCGTGAGATTAATGGAAAGATTTGAGGAATAAAAATGTTTTATTATATAAGCGTGATCAAATAAATAAAACAAAGTATTTGATTTTATAGAAAACCTTTAATTCAGGGGATGAACTATATTAGGTGTTTTAGATGATTAAAGACAGCAACTCTATCTAGCGTATCATCATGCGCAATAGTTCGAATAATAAAGAATTATTATAGAATCTAAGAATAATTTTAGATAATAGTGAAAACATAATAAATAAGAGTATATAACAGATGTTAAGATAAAACACGTCGCAAACGACATGCAAAATAACAACTTAAATCTTATAAAGTATCTCAAAAGGATATTAAAAGAGTTTTTTATAAAGTTGTTGACAATGTCAAGCGGTGATGATATGATTGAATTCCTCGCTGAGAGGTGATAAATAAACAACTTATTAAAGCAGTAAGAATTTATGAAAATTAAATTCAAAAAGTTGTGAAAAAAGTTGTTGACAAGACACTGAGGCGATGATATACTGAGTAAGCTGTCAGAAACGACAGATACTTGTAAAGCCCTGTAACAAGAGGCTT
>NZ_AUUU01000258.1 GCF_002760435.1 Clostridium sp. LS | reverse complement strand
CGCTCAACCGTTCATTTACCTTGATGCGAGATAAGCCATAAGCCGAGTTCTGTATTAAGCAATCATCTATCTAGGCCTACTGTTGCCAGTAAGCTCAAGCGACGCACCCAGAGGCGGGACGGGCAGCCCCTTAATTGCCTCTCTATTCGGTCTTGCTCCAAGTGGGGTTTACATAGCCGTGAAGTCTCCAACACGCTGGTGAGCTCTTACCATCACCTTTCCACCCTTACCTAAGTAAAACTTAGGCGGTATATCTCTGTTGCACTTTCCTTCAAGTCGCCTTGACTGGACGTTATCCAGCACTCTGCCCTGTGGAGCTCGGACTTTCCTCTCCTAGATCAAAGTCTAGCAGCGATTGCACGTCTCACTCGCAAAATATATGTTAACATACTTTATTCGAATAAGCAAATACTTTTTTTATACTATTAAAATTTAATTATAATTATATTAAAATTAGTATTATTGTTAACAGGATTATTATTATTAATCCATATATGCTCACCCCGCAAAATAATAAAGTTAATAATATTATTCCTGCTACTATTAATTTGGGGTAGCATAGAAATAAAAGAGGATTCTTACCTGCAAAAAAGGGGAACCATCCATTTATACCTCCATACTTTTTTCGACTTCCTCCTCTAAAAAAACCTTGTATTGCTCTCCTACTATGTTTAAACATATTTTTAAAATCTTTTTTCAAATCCTCTCCAGCTCCACTGGTATAATCATCATCTCTACTCATAATTCACCACAAAATTATTATTACGGTACTATTATATGCATATCTTTCACGATTTAGTTAACATACTTTGATTTTAATAAAAAAATTACTATGAAACAGCTTATTGAAGCATGATTTCATAGTAAAAATAATTTATTATTTATATTTAAATAAATTCATAAGGATCTTCACATTTATTTGAAAAAATGAATTCTACATCTTGAAATTTATCTTTTAAGAATTCTAATGATTTTAAAAATACAAGATATTCTGTTGAAAAATGACCTGCATCTATTATACTTATTCCCATTTCTTTAAAATCAGATGCAAAATGATAAGTTGTATCCCCTGTTATTATACATTGTGCTCCAAGATTTTTTGCTTTTTGAAAGAAGTCCTGACCACTGCCATTTATAACTGCTAATACTTTTATTTTATCAGCACCTCTAACAATTCTCATGTTTTTTACATTTAGATTTGTTTTAACAAGATTGATAATATCATTTAAAGAACGTTCCTTTTCTAGCCTTACAATTCTCCCTATTCCACTATCTTTGTAATTTTTATTTTCACTAGGTTCAATTATTTCACTTGAAGCTAACCCTAACATATTAACTATTGTTTCATTAATTCCACCTTTAACACTATCTAGGTTTGTATGACATGAGTATAAGGCTATATCTTCTTTAATTAAACTTATGACTTTATCACCTAAAAGATCTCCCTTTACTATATTCTTAGGCTTTCTAAATATTAGTGGATGATGAGTTATAATCAAGTCACTTTTAGTTTCGATTGCTTCTTTAATTACTTCTTTTGTACAATCAAGAGCTAGCAAAACCTTCTTCACTTCTTTAGACTCATCGCCAACCATTAATCCCACATTATCATAGTCTTCACTTAAAAATTTCGGAGCAAATTTTTCAATCTCCTCTGCTATATCTATCACCTTAGTCATAAATTCACCACCTAATATTTTTTAATAAATTTTCTAATTTTTCATTTTTTTCTTTAAGTTCACTTTTTCTATTTATGGCATGTTCTGTATTGTCTACAATGAATTCAATAATTCTTTTATTTTTTTCAATTTTGTTTTCTATATATGACTTTAATAACGGAAGCTTTTTGTTTAACATTATAGGGCTTATTTCATAATACATATCTTCCAATTTTATGTAATCACCTAACTTATATCTTACTTTAAAAACTTCATAATATTTATTTTCATCTAAGCATAAATCTTCTTCTAAGATTTCATAGTCATTATTATATAAGTACTCCCTTAAAACTTCAGGATTTTGCGCTGGTTGAAGTATTAAGTAATCAAGGTTCTTTACTTTATTTAAATCTTTTTCTAATATATCTCTAATTAAATTACCGCCCATACCTGCAATTATTACTACCTGAGCTTCTTTATTTTTTAATGGAGATAATCCCCCGCCTAATCTTAATTCAATCTTATTTAATACTCCATCTAATGCAGCATTAATTTCAGCCTTTCTTAACGGATCTTTATTAATGTCAGAGGCAATAACTTTTTCAGCTATATTATTTTTAATTAAATAAATTGGTATATATCCATGATCTGTTCCAACATCCATTATTGTATCAGTCTGGCTGACTTTATCTAAAATCCATTTTAATCTTTTACTTAATTCCATATTTACCTCGCTTTTCTAATAAACATGATACATGCGCTTAAAAATAAGCACCTATTATGTAGGTGCTTATCTTTAATCTAAATAATCTTTTAATTTTTTACTTCTTGATGGATGTCTTAATTTTCTTAAAGCTTTTGCTTCAATTTGTCTAATTCTTTCTCTTGTAACATTAAATTCTTTACCTACTTCTTCAAGAGTTCTAGCTCTTCCATCATCAAGACCAAATCTTAATCTTAGCACTTTTTCTTCTCTTGGTGTTAATGTATCCAATACATTTATTAATTGCTCTTTAAGCATTGTAAATGCTGCTGCCTCAGCTGGTGCTGGAGCTTCATCATCTGGAATGAAATCTCCTAAATGAGAATCTTCTTCTTCACCTATTGGAGTTTCTAATGAAACTGGTTCTTGAGCAATCTTTTGAATTTCACGAACTTTATCTACAGGAAGTTCCATAACTTTTGAAATTTCTTCTGGAAATGGATCTCTACCTAATTCTTGCAATAATTGTCTTTGCACTCTTATAAGTTTATTTATAGTTTCTACCATGTGAACAGGGATTCTTATTGTTCTAGCCTGATCTGCAATAGCTCTTGTTATTGCCTGTCTAATCCACCATGTAGCATAAGTCGAGAATTTATATCCTTTTCTATAATCAAATTTTTCAACAGCTTTAATAAGTCCTAGGTTTCCTTCTTGAATTAAATCTAAGAATAACATACCTCTTCCAACATATCTTTTAGCGATACTTACTACTAATCTTAAATTTGCTTCCGCTAACTTCTTCTTAGCTTTTTGATTTCCTTCTTCAATTTCTCTAGCATAAGTTATTTCTTGTTCAGAAGACAATAAAGGTACTTTACCAATTTCTTTTAAGTACATTCTAACAGGATCATCTATTGCTATACCTTCTGGTACTGATAAATCTATTTCTTCTTCTTCAGGGTCAGTTTCATTTATATCACCTATAATTTCGACACCTGTCATTTCTAAAACTTCATAAATCTTTTCTATTTGCTCTGGACTTAAATCTATATGATCCATTGTTTCCATAATTTCTTTATATGTTAAGGAACCATTCTTTTTGCCCTTATCAATTAATTCCTTTACAGCCACCATTTTAGCATTCTTATCTTTTTTATCATCTTTTGGCTTTACTACTTTTCCATTCGCTTTTTGTTCCATATTATTATTGCCTCCTTCCGTCACAACCTTTAACCTCTCTCTCCCTTTTTAAGTGTCTCTGATAATTTAGCAAGCTCAATTGCAATTTTAATAGATTCTTCAATTTTTCCTTCTTTTTCAAATCTATTTTGTTTTTTCTTTAAATCGTCAATTTGCATTTTAAGTCTGAAGCTTTTTACTTCATTTAAGTAATCATGAATTAATCTATCCTTATCAGTAAAATCTAAGATTTCATGATCTTTAATTTTGATTAATTCTTTAGAACTTTCAATATCATCACATCTGTTTTCTACATAGGACTCTATATTTATAGTATCCTCACTTTTTCCTTGTAATATTAATGAATAAATTTTATTATGTGATTCTATCACAAAATCTCCTAATTTTATGATATTTTTAAGTTCATCATAAAATTCATCTTTAAACATCAACTTTAACAGCGCTCTTTCAGCCTTTAAATATCCTGGTTCTACATATAATTTTGTTCCAACATATTCCTTTTTATTCACAAAATTGTCTTCTTTTTGTTTTTTTGTTATTACTTGTGAAAGTAAGTCATATAATGCCTGTTCTTTAATTGATGTTTCTTCTGAAATTTTCTTTATATATACATCTTTTTCTATAGGATTTAAATCTGCCAAAATTTCTGCGAACTTCTCTCCATATGTTATTAATTCATTGCCATTCTTAAGATTAATTCCTTGCGCCGCCCTTTTAATTTTATACTCTATTAAAGGCAGTGCATCGTTAACCAACCTTAAAAATGCCTCTTTCCCATTATTTCTCACAAATTCATCTGGATCTTTTCCTTCTGGAACTGTTAATACTTTTACATTAAGTCCAGCACTTCGTAAAATTTCTAATCCTCTTTGAGTTGCAGTTTGACCAGCCAAATCAGCATCATAAGAAATTATTACTTTATTTACATATCTCTTAAGAAGTCTTACTTGATTTACAGTAAGTGCAGTCCCAAGCGATGCTACAGCGTTAGTAATACCATATTGATGAAGCGCTATTAAATCCATATATCCTTCAACTATAATTATATAGTCCTCTTGCAGTCTATTCTTAATTGCAAAATTTAACCCATAAAGATTAATTCCTTTTTGGAAAATCATGGTTTCTGGTGAATTTAAATATTTTGGTTTTGAATTATCTAAAACCCTGCCTCCAAATCCAATGACTTTTCCTCTTGCGTCAAATACAGGAAACATCACTCTATTTCTGAACTTATCATATACATTTCCAGTCTTTTCATTCTTTGAAACTAATCCTGCCTCAAGTAATAAATCATTTTTATATCCTTTTGATCTTAAATAATTCATTACTCCGTGCCAACTGTCACTAGAATAGCCCAAGCCAAATCGCTTTATTGTTTCTTCCTTGACTCCTCTTTTTAAAAAATATTCTTTTGCTACTTTATCTTTTTGTAAATTTGCAAAATAATATCGAGCTGCTTCTACATTTATCTTATACAAAAGTTCCTTTTTTCTAGATATCTGATTGTTTTCCTGACTTTTCATTTCTAATGGAATATTAGCCTTATCTGCTAAATATTTTGCTGCTTCTACAAAAGTAAGTTTCTTATATTTCATGACAAATGTAAGCACATTTCCAGCTTCACCACAGGAAAAACACTTGTATATCTGCTTTTCACTTGAAACACTAAATGACGGGGATTTATCATTATGGAATGGACATAAACCCATATAGTTTCTTCCCGATTTCTTTAATCTTACATTTTCTGAAATAATATCAACTATATCATTTTGTTGTTTTATATTTTCAATTACTTCTTCTGGTATTTGCAAGGAGACATCTCCCTCTCTACTGCTTTTTTTGGCAATTATATATTATTCGACATAAAAACAAGTTTTCCTCCTAAACTTTTATAAAAATATTTATTTATTTTAATTGAGTATTCACTTATTCTAAAATAATAATAATTAAATAGCATTACACTATATTAAATAATTCTTTTTTTTATTTTAAAATCCTCTTTTTATTTTAAAACTTGTTTAACAAATATTTAAACTTATTTGGCGATTTTAGCTAAATAGTTAATCAATTACTACCTTTGGCACAAATATTTTATTAAACAAAGATAAACAATAATCATCACTCATTCCAGCAATATAATCAGCAACAGCTCTCTGCAAATTTTCATTTTCCGCTATTGATAAATATATATCTGGCATTTCTTCTGGATTTTCCTCAAAATGTTTTATTAATTGTTGCAAAATAAATTTAGCTTTATTTCTCTCAACCTTTAATGTATCCCCTAAATATATATTTTTAAACATGAATTTTCTAAGTTCAACCATTGCTTCATTGATTTCCTCACTTAGCCCTACTTTTCTAATTCCACTATTAAGATTATCATTAGAAGTTTTTACAAAATCTTTAATTAATATATTCAATCTTTGAGTAGAATTATCACCTAGAACTTTAACAATTTCTTTAGGTATTTCCTCTTTGCTTAATAAACCCGCACGTATAGAATCATCAATATCATGATTTAGATACGCCATTTTATCACTAAATTTAACTACAATTCCTTCTAAAGTAATTATGTCTTTTATAGTTCCAAGTCCACTATGATTTAAAATTCCATTAATAACTTCTTCTGTTAAATTTAGCCCCAAGCCATTGTTTTCAAGCTTAGTTACAACCCTTACACTTTGTTCATTGTGACGAAAACCATCTTTTAAATATTCATTTAACACTTCTTCTCCATTATGTGCAAAAGCTACATGACCTAAATCATGGCCTAATGCAATTGCTTCAATTAAATTTTCATTTAATCCAATTCCTATACCAATATTTCGAGCAACTTGTGATACTTCTAAGGTATGAGTTAATCTTGTTCTATAGTGATCTCCAAAAGTTTTGATATAGACCTGGGTTTTATGTTTAAGGCGCCTAAAGGATTTACTTTGGATAATTCTATCTCTATCAAGCATATAACATGTTCTAATCTCATCATCTTCTTCCTTAACTTTCCTTCCCAGAGAGTTTTTCGAAAAAGCTGCTTCCTTTATCAATGTCAAGCTTTCAAAATTTTGAATTTTTTCTCTCACACTCATATATTCTCACCTCTTTTTATGTATTCTATCTTTATCATTATATTCCTCTATTTATTGGCTATATTTATTATTTGCAAATAATATAAAAATAATATCTATATTAAATAAAAATTTAAACTTTTATAAAACTCTTTAAGTATATTAATAAAATTACTTTAATATTATTTAATTATAAGGAATTTTATTGTATTCTAATTACTTCAACGTTATCAAACACGAAAAACAAAGCTTACTCTCCAAAAACAAAATAATAATTATTCTTTAATTTTTATGACAATGAGTTTGACTAAATGTATTTAGAGTAAAAAACTTTAATTATTATAATATACAATCACTTTATAAAGGAGTGTGTTTATGAGTACAGAAATTTTATCTTTAGAGGAATCTAATCTATCCCCTGAAATAATTAAAGAAAATGTTTTGCCTTATTATAATTTACAAAATGCTAAAATCTCCATAATTAAATTTAAAGATACAGAAAAACAGAGAGCCGTATATAGAATTGACTTTAAAGAAAAAAGTTATTGCTTAAAAAAAGTTTATTACAGCATTGAAGATTTGCTATATGTGTATTCAGCAACCGAGTGGCTTTACAGACATCGTATTAGGGTTCCCAAACTTTTACCTACAATTGATAACAACCGCTTTGTTTCTTATCAAAACATGCTTTTTATTTTAACCCCTTGGATAGAAGGCGATAAATGCAGTTTTGATAATTTAAACCACGTTATAATTTCAGCAGAGAAACTGGCTACTATTCATAATATCTCTCGCAATTTTCATCCCATTGTAGGTAGTTCATTAAAAAAAGGTTTTGATGATTATTACATATCAACATTAAAACATTTTCAAGATTTACTTCACGCATCAAATGAAGCGTTTAAATATAAGGACACTTTTTCAAGGCAATTTATTTTACACTTTGATACGAATTTACAACTTGCTAAACTCTCTCTCGATATTGCTAATAAGATTGAAACTAATAATTTAAGTAAATCTCTATGCCACGGTGATTATGTAAATAAAAATTTAATTTTTCCACACGACTTAGATCCTTGGATAATTGATTTTGATAAATGCAAAATAGATTATTGTTCAAAAGATTTGGCATATTTTATGCGTAGACTACTCAAAAGAGATAATACTAAATGGAATATTCAATTGGCTTTATCTGTTTTAGAAAGTTACCATAAAATATCTCCATTAACTCAATCAGACTTAAGATACATTATATCATATATTTGTTTCCCTCAAAAATATTGGAGAATATCAAGAGATTATTATAAAAACATTAACAAGTGCAACAAGTCTGCCTTCCTAACCTTATTATCTAATGCAGTCTCAAAAACAGATTTCCAATATGAGTTTGCAATAAGTATAATAACTGAAGTGCAAGAAAGATTTAATACTAATTTATTGCTAAAATAAAGGCTCCTTGAATCCAAGGGGCCTTTATTAAAAGTAAATTCTAGTCATATTTAAGCACAACAATCCCTGAATAATCTTTAATATTCGCTTTGCTTAATTCAAGTTCTTCATACTCTTTTGCTTTTAGTCCTGAGGCTGAAATGAATTTATCAACCTTTCCAAAGATATAACCCACTAGCCCTAATGCTTTTGTCCTGTAGTGCATAGGTATAACAATCGTTGGATTTAACTGCTTCATTACCTTAACAGCATCAAATGCATTAATTGTGGCTAAACCACCAACAGGAAGAAGTAATATGTCTACATTTCCTATTTCTTCTATCTGATTAGGGTTTAGAATATGTCCAAGGTCACCACAATGACAAATATTTATATCATCAATATTGAATTTATATATAGTATTTTTCCCCTTCTTTGATCCAGAGCTTTTATCATGAAATGTTTGTACACCGTTTATTTCTATTCCATGTTTTGAAAAATGACCTAGCTCATTTATGTGTACAAAACTACTCTTGACTATATCTATATTATTATGGTCCTTGTGATTGTGACTTGTAGATACTATATCAGCTTCCATTTCAGGCAATTCATAACCAAGCATTTTCTTATAGGGATCTGTTAATACTTTTATTCCACTTTTAGAGGTTATCATAAAACATGATTGGCCAAACCATTTAATTTTCATCTCAACTCTCCACTCTTTATTAATATTGTGGTTTCTATTTTATTTATCTTTATTCTATTTCAATGATGAAACTATTTCTTTTGTAGTTCTAATTCTACCAATCCTAGGAAAAATGTATTTGCAGACATAATCATGTTCTTCTTTTGTTACTGCAGTCATAGCATCTTCTGCAAAAATTTGATTATAACCATGTTGATATGCTTCTCTTGCTGTAGTATCTACACCAATGTTAGTAGAAATTCCACCTAATATAATAGTGTCAATTCCTCTACGTCTTAATTGTAAATCTAGATCAGTACCATAGAAAGCTCCCCATTGTCTCTTTGTAATAATATGAGCATTCTTAGTGTCAGCTATTTCAGGTACTAGGTTATCCCAACCTTCTGGATATTTCATTCCAACAGCTTTTGAATCAGTTTTTGGTTTAACCATATCCTTACCGTCTATAGTAGAAACTCTTACAAGAACTATAAAAGCTCCTTTTTCACTAAATGCCTTAACTAACTTGCTTGCATTTTGAATAACCTCTTCACTTGTATGAGGTGAAAGCTCTCTACCTGCAATTCCATTTTGTAAGTCTATAAGTACAAGAGCACTTTTTTCTACATTAATAAATTCATTTTCATTTAATTTTAAATTTTCCATATTTATATCTCCCTTTTCGTTTTATTTTTTATAGAATTAAGTTATTGATTAAATAAGAATTGTTTAATACTTGTTATAAAAATTAGCTATCCAACAATCTAATAATATTATTCATTTAAATTGAGTTTTTTATAAACCTTAAAGTATACCCAAATTGCATTTGCAAGTAACAATGCACTTGTGATAAGAAATACATATTGCATTCCTAAGATTCCTGCAATCTGCCCACCTAAGACTGAACCTCCAAATACTCCCAAATATCCTGCTGACATATTAAAACCAAATACTCTGCCAGTAAGAGAAGACGGTGTTATTTTTTTTAATATAATATTTACAGATGGATTAAGCCCTGCAGATGCTAGTCCTAATAGAAATCTAAGTCCCATTAACTGCCAAGTATTTTGTACAAAAGCTTGTGGTATAAAAATAATCACTGCACCTATAAGGCATGCTAACATTACTTTATGAGCTCCTATCTTATCTGAAAGTTTTCCAAGTCTTGGAGCCGCAATTATATTGGCAAGGCCAGAAGCTGAAAATGTAATTCCAGCTAAAAGTGCAATATGTGAACTGTTATTAGATAACTGCTTAACATATATTGTTACAATTGGTTCTACAGAATACAATGCTACAGATAATATAAAGAAAGTTAAAAACATCGTAACAGTTAAGCTTTTTTGTGGAACAGAACTCCAAACCTCTTTAATAGTAATTATCTTTTTCTCTTCTCTAACAAATGATTCTTTTACAAATATAAGCGTTGTAATAAATGAAATTAAAAGTAAAGCTCCTGTTATGAAAAATACACTTTGCAAACCTAATATCTCATCTATAAAACCACCAACTGTTGGGCCAAGTAAAGAACCTGCAATACTTGCTGTTGATAGTGTACCTAACGCATATCCTGCATGTTCCTTATCAGTTTGAGTTGCAATAAGTGCAGTACAAGCTGTACTGTAACCAGTAATTACTCCTTGAAGCAACCTTAAGCCTATGAGTATATACACGTTTGGTGCAAACCCCATACATCCTATAGTTATTGCCATACCAAGGCTTGCTCTAAGTATCATTGGCTTTCGTCCATATTTATCAGCTGCACTTCCCCAAATTGGTGAAAAAATAGCTGAAATTATAAATGTGATACCAAAGGCAATTCCTGAAATTTTTGTAATTGTTGCTGTATCTTGAACACCAAGATGTTGTATGTAAAGTGGTAATACTGGGGCAATCTGACTCATTCCTATAGCAGCCACAAATATTCCAAACCAACATACTATTAAATTCTTCCTCCACATTTCCATAAATATACTCCTCTCTTTTGTATAAATTAATATGTAATAAAATCTTTTCATAATAATTATTCAACTAGATTGCGCCACTCTAACAAAATATTGCTCAATAGTAATATTAGTAAACAAAACAATAACAAGTTGTGTATTTTTTCTTAATTAAATTTTCCTTATCCCAAGATTAATTGTAAACTACATTTTATAATTTGTAAACTATAAAATATAGTTTATTGTTTATAACTATAATTTGATAAATATGTTTTGTAATGTTAAACTACTGTTATACGGTAAGATTATAGGAGTGAAAATTAAATGCAAAAAAGAAATTTAACCAAAGAAAAAATTATTCAAGTTTCTTTTTCTTTGGCAGATGAAATTGGTCTTAATCAACTTACTTTCCAAAAAATCGCTGAAAAATTAAATATAAAATATCCTTCTTTATATAATCATTTTACTAATATGGATACTCTTAAAATTGAAATGACAGTATATCTTTTAAATGAATTGAATCAAAAATTAATGCAGAGGTTAATTGGTAAGAGTGGCGATGAGGCCATAAAAGAATATGCTAGGGTTTATAAAGAGTTTGCTTTCGAAAATACGACCGCTTATAGACTTTTTGTGAGTATTCCGAGTACTGAAAACTCAGAGTTATTTAATTTGGCAAAAGGAACTACTCGTATCATTCGTCAGATTTTAGAGTTTTACATTAAGGATGAAATCCGTTTGGTTCATAAGAGCCGAACTTTAAGAAGTCTTTTGCATGGTTTTGTCTCATTATACTCATTTGGATATTTTCATAATAATGAAGTAACTTTAGATGAGAGCTTTGAATCTATGATAGATGACTTTATTTCATCCCTTTCAAAAAAATAAATTAATAACATAAGGTATTACTTAAAAATTAATTTAATAAAAAATAGAGTATAGTGACTTAAAATTATTAATAAAATTAAGTCACTATACTCTATCCTTTTATAGCATTATAATCCTTATTTAATAGCCTATTATATCAAGCTTTCAGATTAAAATTACATTATTTATTCGATTTATCTTGGTTGTTTTACTTGCGCTTGTGCTGCCGCAAGTCTTGCAAGAGGCACTCTAAATGGTGAACATGATACATAGTTAAGGCCTATGTTATGGCAGAATTCAATTGATGATGGATCTCCACCATGTTCTCCACAAATTCCTAGATGAATGTCAGGACGAGTTGCTTTTCCTTTTTCTACTGCTATCTTAACTAGTGAGCCAACTCCTGTTTGGTCTAATTTACCAAATGGATCTTGTTCATAAATCTTCTTTTCATAGTAAGCAGATAAGAACTTAGCAGCATCATCTCTTGAGAATCCAAATGTCATTTGAGTTAAGTCATTTGTACCAAATGAGAAGAATTCAGCTTCTTTAGCTATTTCATCAGCTGTTAAAGCTGCTCTTGGAATTTCAATCATAGTTCCAACTTTATAATTTAAAGTTACGCCTTTTTCTTTCATAACTGCTTCAACTGTATTTACAATTACATCTTTAACATATTTTAATTCCTTAATTTCTCCAACTAATGGAATCATTATTTCTGGTACTATATCATAGCCTTTATCCTTATTAACTTCTATAGCTGCCTCGATAATAGCCCTTGCTTGCATTTCTGCAATTTCTGGGTAAGATACTGCAAGACGGCAGCCTCTGTGACCCATCATAGGGTTAAATTCATGCAACTCTTGAACTGTAGCTTTAAGTTCTTCATAAGTTATGCCCATTTCTCTAGCTAAATCCTTAATATCTTGATCAGCAGTTGGTAAGAACTCATGTAAAGGTGGATCTAATAACCTTATTGTAACAGCTCTTCCTTCCATTGCTTCATATATTCCAATGAAATCTGATTTTTGCATTGGTAATATCTTATCTAAAGCTACTCGTCTTTGTTCTACATCTTTAGAAGTGATCATTTGTCTTACAGCCATAATTCTATCTTCTGCAAAGAACATATGCTCTGTTCTACAAAGACCTATACCTTCTGCACCAAATTCGACAGCTTGCTTTGCATCTCTTGGACTATCTGCATTAGCTCTGACTTTTAATTTTCTTATTTCATCAGCCCATCCCATAAATGTTGCAAAGTGACCTGAAATTTCTGGTGTAACAGTCTTTATCTTTTCTCCATATACATTACCAGAAGTACCATCAATTGAAATATAATCTTCACTAGTATAGACTTTTCCGTTAACTTCTACAGTTCTCTTTTCTTCATCAACTTTAACAGTTCCACATCCAGCTACACAGCAAGTTCCCATTCCTCTAGCAACAACAGCAGCATGAGAAGTCATACCACCTCTTACTGTTAGAATTCCTTGAGCCGCTATCATACCTTCAATATCCTCTGGAGAAGTTTCAAGTCTTACAAGAACTACATCTTCACCAAGTGCAACTCTATCTTTAGCCTCATCAGCTGTAAAGGCAATTTTACCACATGCAGCTCCTGGAGATGCTGGTAACCCCTTAGCTATTGGTGTAGCACTCTTTAAGTCTTCAGTATAGAATGCTGGGTGTAGTAATGTATCTAATTGTTTTGGTTCAACCTTTAAAATTGCTTCTTCCTTAGTAAGCATTCCTTCTTCAACTAAGTCAACTGCAATCTTCAAGGCAGCTTGAGCTGTTCTTTTACCATTTCTAGTTTGTAAGAAATATAACTTACCTTCTTCTATAGTTATCTCCATATCTTGCATATCTTTATAGTGAGATTCTAACTTATCAACTATGTTTTCAAATTCCTCATAAATCTTAGGATCTTGTTCCTTTAATTTTGATATTGGAAGTGGTGTTCTAATTCCTGCAACAACATCTTCACCTTGTGCGTTCATTAAATATTCACCATAAATCGCTTTTTCACCATTAGCTGGATTTCTTGAAAATACAACTCCAGTTCCTGATGTTTCTCCTTTATTTCCAAATACCATTTGTTGTACATTTACAGCTGTACCCCATTCTCCTGGAATATCATTTAACCTTCTATATACTATAGCTCTTGGATTATCCCATGATCTAAAAACAGCTGTTATAGATTCTATTAATTGAACTTTTGGATCACTCGGGAAATCTTCACCTTTTTCCTTTTTATAAAGAGCTTTAAACTCAGAAACTAATTCTTTCAAATCATCAGCTGTTAAATCTGTATCAAATTCAACACCTTTCTTTTCTTTAAGTTCATCGATTTTATTTTCAAATAATCTCTTTTCAATACCCATAACAACATCAGAGAACATTTGAATAAATCTTCTGTATGAATCATATGCAAATCTAGGATTGCCTGTTAGCTCTGCCATAGCTTCTACTGCTTCATCATTTAATCCAAGATTTAAAATAGTATCCATCATTCCTGGCATTGAAACTCTTGCTCCAGATCTTACTGAAACTAGTAAAGGATTTGTGTTATCTCCAAATTTCTTTCCTGTGGATTCTTCAAGTTTAGCTAAATTATCATAAATTTGACATATTATTTCGTCAGAAATTTTTCTACCATCTTCGTAATACTTATTACAAGCTTCTGTTGTAACAATAAAACCATTTGGTACTGGAATTCCTAAGCTAGTCATTTCTGCTAAATTAGCACCTTTTCCTCCAAGAAGATTTCTCATTGAAGCATTTCCTTCACTAAAAAGATATACATACTTATTTGACATCTCAATACTCCCTCTTTTCTTGTATTTTTCTCAATATATTTACTATCGATGTCTATCCTAGGCATATTCAACAGAATAATAAATCAGCATGCTGGTCTATTTCCCGTTACACTTCGTCAGTATATTTACCTAATAGCCCACACTATGAGGTAAACATACTTCCTTGCCTAACTGGAAATATACATCGCATCATGGACTTATTATTTTCTTTCATATGCCTAAAGACCTCGTAGTTACCCAAATAATTAATTCTCACTTTCTCCAAGTCTAACAAATAATTTTGTTATATTAGTCTTAGAGACTTTGCCTATTATTTTCATTTGATCCTTACCATCAGACCTTTTTATTATGTCAACAACTGGAATACTGTCGATTTCATGTTCAATTATTTTCTTAGCTAACTCATAGGCATTATCGTTTTCGTTTGCACAAATAATATTTGGCATTCTAGTCATGATTACGCCAACTGGAACCTTATGAATATCGGTCCCCCCTATAGAAATTTTAAGAAAATCTTTTCTTGAAACAGCACCTGTTAATACTCCATTGTTTTCTATAAATAATGTCCCAACATCATTTAAAAACAAGAATACGATTGCATCATATACCATTGTATCTTCGCTTACAGTCACTGGTTTAGACATTATTTCAGACACTTTAATTTTACTTATTTGTTGATAAACTAATTTATTAGAAGATTTTCCTGTATATACATATCCAACTTTTGGCCTAGCATCTAAGGTTCCTATCATTGTGAGTACTGCTAAATCTGCTCTAAGAGCAGCTCTAGTCACTCCAATCTTCTCAGCAAGCGCCTCACTTGTTATTGGCGCATTTTCTTTAACTAAGCATACTATTTCTTCTTGCCTAGGTGATAATTTCAATCTTATCCCTCTTTCTATAAATTCAAGAAATATTTAGTTAATCTTCATTAATTTTTATCACACTCTAATTATATCATGTAATTATTGTTTGACTAGAGTTAATTTTCAGAAAAATCAAATAAATTCACCAAATATTTCTTGAATACTAATTTTATATACTTTTTAAATCTATTTTTCTTTATTTTTCTCTTAATATCCTTTAATTTTCTGAATTTTCTTTTTCTTCATCAAAGTTAACAGTATAACTATAAACTGTTTCAGATCCTGGATATACTTTTTGATTTGAATCGCTGTCCTTTTTATTGCTTTCATAATCATGCTTTATTTCACTAACTTTACTTTTAATGATATCAGCAAAATCACTTGCTGCATTTTTAACATTACTTGCGACTTCAGAAACATACTTATTTATTACTTCTACCGATCCATCTTCTTTAGTTATTTCAATAGTAATTTGTGTTGCTATAGCCGCAATAACACCAGCTGCAAGTATTGGTGGAATAATAATAGCCACAACTCCTGCTGCAATCCCTGCATTAACAGGAATATCTATTAGTTCAGTATCGTCCTTCTTTATCTTTATTCGAGTTACATTACCCTTTTCTATTGTTTGTTTAAACCATGCTTTTAATTCTTCTATAGAGATTGGTGTTTTACTATCATCTTCAAAAGCTTCATTTTCATTATTTTGTGTTCCTTCAGCCTTTTCAATGTATATTAAAGCTTCTAATACATCTCCTTCACTTTTTTCTAAGGCTTCTTTAGCTTTTTCATAGCTAACACCTGTTCTCTCACGTATCATATCAACTTTTTCCAATGTTATATTTTCCATAAATCATCACTCCTTAATAAATTTTAACATCTCTAAACTTTTAGGTTTTTTTGCATAATTATTTGATATTAAAAAAGTAATTACTTTTTCTAACTCTTCCTTTATTTCGTTATTTAAGTTTAATCTATATAATTTATCAATATCCATATTCATCAAAAATCTTAAAGCATTATATGTACCTTTTGATATGAACATTCCATGCTCTTTTGGACATTCATTACATATACCTCCATAATAGGATAAACTTATATAATTTGATGTGGATATCTTTTTTCTGCAAATGCTACAATTGTCTAATATTAAACTATATCCTGTTGCCTTTAGCAATCTTAATTCAAAAGCTCTTATCAGCAGTTCATAATCTAGTGCATTTGTATTTAATAAATATAATGTCGTAACTAAATCTTTAAAAAGTCCAGTATTTACTTCATTATCAGCACAAGCAATATCAATAAGTTCGCATAAATATGATGAATAAGTAAGTTTATGCAAATTATCTAAAAGTCCTTGAAAAGAATTTATTATCTTTCCTTCTTGAAGAGTATATAAATTTTTCCCCTTATATACCATATATTCTCCATAACATAAAGGTAAAGTTAATGCTAAAAACTTACTTTTACTTTTCTTTGCCCCCCTAACCACCGCCGTGATCTTTCCTAATTTTTCAGTATAAAACCAAACTAATTTATCATTTTCTTTAAAATCCTGTGTCTTAATAATTACAGCTTTGGTTTCAAAAATCGACAGACTAACCATCTCCCACAAAATAATTAAAAATTAAGGATGAATAATCAATGATTAAGGATAAAATTCCAATGGAATTTCTATAAAAATATAAAATCCGAGAAATTACGAAGTAATTTATTCATTCATTCTTCATCATTCATCAATTAAAATTTTCATTAATTTATTTCTTTGTCTTGTATCCTAATTCTTTTAATAACAGTTGATTGTCTCTCCACTCTTTTCTGACTTTAACCCATATTTTTAAATTAACCTTGCTTCTTAAAAATTTTTCTAATTCATATCTTGAATTTTCCCCAATTCTTTTAAGCGTCTGCCCATTCTTACCTATTATTATACCTTTGTGGGAATCCTTTTCACATATTAAATCTACTTCTATATGATATGTTCCTATTTCATTTTGTTTCATTTGAATTATATCTACCGCTATACCATGAGGCACTTCATCTCTTAATGTTCTTAATGCTTTTTCCCTAATTATTTCGGAAACTACAAATTTTTCTTGAACATCTGTAATCATATCATCCGGATAATATTTAGGCCCTTCCGGCATGGCTTTCTTCATAAGTTCCACTAATCTATCAACATTTTTACCCTTAATTGCAGAAATAGGTATCATTTCGGCAAAATCAAATTCCTTAGAATACATTTCTAATGTTTTAGCTACCCTATCTTGTGTATTTTCATCAACTTTATTCAATACAAGAAATATAGGACATTTCTTATCTCTTAATGATTCTAATATAAATTTGTCTCCTCTTCCTATCTCATCGTCGGGATTTGTTAAAAATAATACTAAATCAACATCCTTGGTTGATTCTTTTGCTGAATTTACCATGTACTCTCCTAATTTATGTTTAGGTTTATGTATACCAGGCGTATCAACAAATATCATTTGATAATCATCGCCTGTTAATATTGTTTGAATATTGTTTCTTGTAGTTTGCGGTTTATTAGAAACTATAGATAACTTTTCTCCCATTATGTAATTTAACAAAGTTGATTTCCCTACATTAGGTCTTCCAACTATTGAAACAAATCCTGATTTAAACATTTTTTCCTCCTCAAAAATAAGCTTCTCTTTATTTAGAAGCTTGACTAATGTTATACTACTTTACAAATAGTATACTCTATTTATAAGTTAATTGACAATGCACTGTAAGATTCCCTATTGATATTTTAACTAATTAGATTTTTCTTTTAATATTTTCCCCTCAAAATAATAATTTTATTATCAAATGTTTAATTAAAGCCTAAATAAAGTGAAAATGAATAAAGTTAGTAAAATCCCGAAAATAGCTCCAACAATAACTTCAAAAATACTATGTACTTCAGAATCAACTCTACTTTGCGCAGTAATAAATGCTAGTAAAAAGCTAAGCAATATACAAATTGGTTCCTCAGTAATTAATGATATTGCAGTTGCAATAGAAAATCCCAGAGCACTATGACCACTAGGCATTCCCCCTTTTAATGGAGTTCCCTCTCCAAATATAGCCTTTGCAATAATTGTTACTATACAAACTATCACTAACACAATAAGAATAGTATACGGTTCTGAATTTTTGACTTTATTAATTAAGCTAAATGAAATCTTAGTTAACTTATCCCAAAATATAATATACCCAACAAGTAATGCATTTATAGCAGTAATCAAAACTGCTCCCGCTGCTGCATTTTTTGCTATCTTAGCCAGCGGATGATAATAATTAGTTGTCATATCAATTGTGGCTTCTATAGCTGTATTTACTAATTCAGCAGCTATGACCATTGCTATTGTAACTGCCAAAATAAGAAATTCATATTTTGTAACATCAAAGAAAAAACTTGCTACCAATACTACTAAAGCTGCAATCAAATGTATTTTCATATTTCTTTCCGTTCTTACCGTATCTACAATCCCTGTTATGGCATTATTAAAGCTCTCTAAAGTTTTCTTCATTTTCATTGCTTACCCCTACTTTACTTTTTGGATGAATGATTAATGATGAATAATCAAGAATTTAGGTAGACATTGCTACGCAATGTCAATAAAATAATATAATCAAAAAGCTGCAAGCTTTTTTTCCAAAATCATTCATCATTCATCATTCATCTTCCACAAATTTCACTACCTTTTAAGCTTATAAAGAATTTATGCTTTCCAAAATATTATTTACCTAGTTATGTTAAGTTTCTCTAGAATCTCTTCTTCCCTGCTCCTCATAACTTTTTTATCTTCCTCTTCCATATGATCATATCCTAATAAATGCAGCACCGAATGCACAACTAAATATGCTGCCTCTCTTTCATAAGAATGATTATATTCTTTACTTTGTTCTAATGCTTTTTCTAAAGATAATACGATGTCCCCCAGCACAAGTTCATCTCCGTCAAAATCGCTTTGAGAAAATTCATAGCCCTTATACATTTCCTTAAATACTTTTTTATTTTCGTATTCTAACATTGGAAAAGATAAAACGTCAGTTTCTTTATTTATTCTTCGTGTACTATTATTAATTTCCTTAATTTCATTGTTATCTACAAATACCAATGAAACTTCACACGCTATGTTAACCTCTTCTTCCTTTAAAGCAAATTCTATTACCTTTGTTAATTCTTCAACAAATTCATCTTTTATTTCAAGTTTATTTTGCCTGTTATCTACATAAATCATCTACAATTACTCCTTAGTTTCAATTTCCTTATTTTGATCATTCAATTCTTTAATTTTCTCTTTTGGATACTCTATTCTCTGATGATATATTCCATTTAACGCATTTAAAAAACATATTCTAATTTTTTCTATATCTTTTAAAGTTAAATTGCAGTTGTTAAGTTGACCTGATGATAATTTATCATCCATTATACAATTAACCATTTCACTAATTTTATCTTTATTTCGATCTTTAATTGACCTAACAGCTGCCTCCACACTATCTGCAAGCATTACTATTGCTGCTTCCTTTGTACTTGGTATCGGTCCTTCATACATATAATCTTCTTCTCTTATTTCATTTGGATCTTTAGCATTATTTTTCACTATATAATAAAAGTACTTAACCAAGGTTTTCCCGTGATGTTCTACTATGATATCTTGTATTATCTTTGGAAGCTTATGTTTTCTAGCTAATTCAAGACCATCTTTTACATGGGATTTTATTATCATTGTGCTTAAGTTGGCCGGTATATTATTATGAGGATTATCTCCCCCCATCTGATTTTCCCCAAAGAAATAAGGTCTTTCTACTTTACCAATATCATGAAAATATGATCCTATCCTAGTAACTACAGAATTAGCACCTACTTCTTCTGCTGCCATTTCAGCAAGATTTGCAACAAGCATGCTATGATGATATGTCCCAGGTGCATCCATTAATAATCTTTTTAGAAGCGGATTATTAGGATTTGATAATTCTAATAATTTTAATGTTGTAACCTCATTAAATGTACCTTCTAAAAACGGTAAAATTCCTAAAGCAAATACTCCTGATAAAAGTCCTCCTATTGCTGTTATTCCACCTTTTAATAAGACATCCATAAGATTACTTGATATTAATACTCCAGTAGATAGAGTAAATATTGCACTTGAAGCAGCTATATATAAGGTTGAATACAATAATTCATTTCTTTGCTGCATTTTTTTGAGTAAGGTAGCCCCTAATATTGAACTTACTATTCCTAATATAATAATTTGAACATCAAAGCCATTTAATGCACTTATAAGTATTATATTTAAAGCGCTAAGGACAAATGATATTTTGTAGTTTACTAACAATGTAAGCATCATAGGAGCGCAAGCAAAGGGAATTAAAAATGGGGACATAATTCCAATTGTTCTGCCAAATATTAACGAAATTAAATTAATAACGCTTATTAAAATGAGCTTTTTAGTATTTTTAAATATATCAATATAATTTATTTTTATATAAATATACTGAAGGAATAAAATTATTCCTAGGAAGACCGCAAGTGCAACATATACATATAAATTTACTGTCGCATTTTCATTATCCAGCATACCTAAATCTGATAAAATGTCTAACTGATCCTTAGTAACAGGTTCTCCTTCTTTTACTATAGTTTGATTTTGCTTTATTATCACCTTTGAAATGCTTTTTTGAGCTTCTTGTATTTTTTCTTCTGTCTTTTCTGCGTCAAAAAAAACATTCGCATTGACTTGTGTCTGAATTACTTGTTTTAATACATTAGTTATTTCGGTTCCTAAATTTAATGCTTCAATTTTAGTTGTAACCGTATCTTTTGCTTCCTTGAGAGATGTTTCATCATTTTCATTTATGTTTTTTTCATACACAGAGTCAATAATATCTAATGATTTTGTTTCTAAGCCCGCTAAATTATCCTTAGGAATGTTTACCAGTACACTGTATTGTTCATCAGTTAACTGAAATATTGTTAATTTCTTTAATTCTACTATTTTATCACTTTCTTTTGGAAATGTTGCTTGGCTGGCAGCATTTATTGATACAAGCTTGTCAAATAAGCTTTTTAAATTGTCTTCAGCTTGTTTTTTTACTTCTGGTTTTAAGGTATACTGTTTGCCTACTTTTTCAAGAGCCTGATCTTCCTTTTCCTTAGTAGCTTTTTCATCTACTATGTCTCTTGGTGCTTTTATATCTGATCTAGGTATATCCCCCTCTTTTAAATTATATTGTTTAGGAGTTATTGCAGTCACAAGCAATAAATAACCTATAATAAATACAAGAGCAAATAATATAATTCTCTGAATTTTATTATCTTTCCACCTATTATTATTCTTTAAATTCATGCTATTCACCTTTTCATCTTATAATAGAGTAATTAGGCATTATAAATAACGGCCAAGTTACTTCATGGTATGTTTCTTGCAATATCTTGTTCTACTGTAAAAATCACCTTAATTAATATTTTCCCATCATTTATATCTTCTACTGTAACTTTTTTATCAATAATCTTAGCATCGTTATTGAGTGTCTTTTTTAATGAATCTTCTAATTTTTGCGTAGACTCCTTAACTGTAGTATCCTTATCTAAATTTACTGGCTTACCTTTTTTCTCAAAATATGTTATCTTGTTAAAAAATCCATTCTTTTCTTCTATTTTATCATAATTATCAAACCCATTTATAGCTTTTTTCAAGTAAATTTTCTTTCCAAAAAAGCTTAAATAAATATCGCTGTTTTTTCTCCCTGTTCTTTCTAGTTTTTCTCCACTTATCTGCATCTCCATAAATTTTTCATAAAAAGTATTTGCTACAACTGTCCCGCTAGGCTTTACTTCTCTCTCAAATCCTTCTCTTCCTTGAATAGGCAATATTAAATCATCACCTTTTTTTACTATGTCACCTGGTACTACAGCCGGATTACCCGAATTAGTATATACTCTTTTTACTTCTCCATCCATTTTAGCTACTACCTGGTTATATAATGTTTTTTCTGTAGACGGCGGATTTACTTTTTCCTTAATGACAAGTTTTAGAGTTGAGCCCTCAATTCTAACCCTAATCCACATTATTTGATCATTTAAATTCTCCATCTTCTTTTCTATATCATATACATTTATTTGTGATTTACCTATTCCAGGCTTAATTCCAATAGCAGTAAGTTGTTGTCTAATTTCAAATGGACTTAAATTTCTTTGAGTTTGTATATCTATTGCCCATATATAATTTGATAATCCATATATAACGGCAAAAAATAGGATAGCACCTATCACTAAAGAAACTCTTTTCTTTAATTTTATAAGTAAAACTATAAAACCTCTAGTATTAACTATTTTTACTTTTCCTTTATGTTTTTTAATTAAGCTTACGGTTTTCCCGTAATCTTTATAATATATTGTTAACCTAATCGTAGTTAAATTAATCTTAATAATATTGCAAGTATAAATTTCATTGTTCCAAAGAACATTTAATATATTTTCTGGCATTAATGCATTAACTTCTATGGTTGCTTGTCCTGATTTTAGACTATCAAATATCATCTTTACCTCTCATATGAAATACCTTTAAAAATTCCGCTTATTGTAATACTTGTTTCAGCAATAAAAAGTATTTCAAATTCCTCTCCTTGTATTACTATGCTTCCAATTCTGGAATTTATTTTAACCATATTAGTTTCAAAAAATATAATGCCTCTATGATTTTCAATTGTTATTTCCCTATTTCCTACTACTATTATTTTAGGTAAATCTAATGAAATATCACTTGGAAAATCTAATTTACTAAGAATTTTTTCTTTTCCTTTTTGAAATTTCTCTTCCATAATTTCCTCCCACATAAACTTCTTCATTGTAATTTATGATGGCTTTGGAAATTTAATACCTTTTTTAGATTTATTTAAATAATATATCCAAAAATAATAAAAGAACTCAAGATTACCTTGAGTTCTTTTATTATTTATTATTTAAATATTCTTTAACAATTTGACTTACAAGTTTACCATCAGCTTTCCCTAATACTTTAGGTTTAACAGCTGACATAACTTTTCCCATATCTTTAATGCTATCTGCACCCACTTCTTCAGCTGATTCTTTTACTATTTGTTTTATCTCTTCTTCACCTAATTGCTGAGGAAGGTATTTTAACAAAATCTCTATTTCAGCCTTACACTGATCTACTAAATCTTGCCTATTTCCTTTTTCAAATTCAAGCATAGACTCTCTTCTTTGCTTGACTTCTTTAGCTAATATACTAATAACTTCATCATCTTCAAGCTTTCTATTATCAGTTTTTTCAACTAATAATACAGCAGACTTAGCAGTACTAATTACGTTAGCTGTAAATTTATCTTTTGTCTTTAAAGCAGCTTTCCAATCATCTTGTAATCTATCTTTAATTATTGACATAATTGAACCTTCTTTCAAAAGCAAATATCACTATTTAAACTTTCTCTTTCTAGCAGCTTCTGACTTTTTCTTTTTCTTAACGCTTGGCTTTTCGTAATGTTCTCTCTTCCTAACTTCTGAAAGAACCCCAGCTCTAGCACATTTTCTTTTAAATCTTCTTAACGCACTTTCAAGTGTTTCGTTTTCTCCAACTTTAATTTCTGACATTTACTATCCCTCCCTCCGCTAGCTTAAATTAACTCAGCTATGGGCTTAATAACACATGCTATATTATACAATATTTAAATAAACAATGTCAAGAAATTAAGAAAAAATCTCCAATGCTTTCTGATGGAATAATAACATAGTGTTAGCCCGGTGGCCACTGTAAACTTCTTCCTCCAAGTACATGAAAATGAATATGTTTTACTGTCTGTCCGCCATCATCTCCACAATTGTTGACAATTCTATACCCTGAACTACTAATATTAAGTTCTACTACTAATTTATTAATAACCTTAAATATATGTGCAACAACATCTACATTATTATCATTTAAAGCATTAGCACTTTCAATGTGTTCTTTTGGTATTACTAAAAAATGAACTGGAGCTTCTGGATTTATATCATAAAAAGCATATACTTTATCATCTTCATATACCTTTTTGCTTGGTATCTCTCCCTTAACAATCTTACAAAAAATACAATCTCCCATAAATTCACCCCCTTTTATTCAGTTAACAGTTAACAATTAACAGTTTACAGTTATCTCAATATTTCTTCTGTTAAAAGTTAGTATTAACAATATAGAAATACTTTAATCTTTTTCCATTGTATCAAATTTATATTATTTTTCCAATAACATAATCTCCACTTGCTTCTTCAATTCTGCAAAGAATTATTTTACCTACCATATTTTCATTTCCACTCTGAATTTCAACTTTTACATAATTTCTTGTATATCCTTCAAATACTCCTGGCTTATTAGAAACCTCTTGTTCAACTAACACATCTAATTCTCTTCCAATTAAAGACTTACTAAAATCGCCTTCATTTTTTGCATTAAGCTCAATTAAAGCCTTGCTTCTTTTATCTTTAACAACCCCATCTACCTGATTAGGCATATCAGCAGCTTTAGTGCCTTTCCTTGGGCTAAATTTAAATATGTGAGTTTTAGTTAGCTTAAGTTTCTTTAGGTATTCGTAAGTCTCACTAAATTCTTCATCAGTTTCCCCCGGAAAACCAACAATTACATCCGTAGTTATAGATGCATCCTTTAGATTCTCCCTTATCCTATTGACCGCATCTTCATATTCTTTAGCCGTATATCTTCTATTCATTCTTTTTAAGGTTGCATCACAGCCGCTTTGAAGGGATAAATGAAATTGTGGGCATAGTTTTTTCATCTTTCTCATTTTCTCTATAACTTCATTGGTAAAGAAACTAGGTTCAATTGAGCCTATTCTAACTCTTTCAATTCCATCCATTTTTTCTATTTCTTCTAATAAGGTGATTAAGGTTATATTTCCTTCCAAATCTACGCCGTAAGAAGCTGTATGAATTCCAGATAATATTATTTCCTTAAATCCATGTTCACTTAACTTCTTTATTTCATCTAATACCTTTTGAGGATCCTTTGAGCAAGTTGTCCCTCTTGTATATGGTATTAGGCAATATGCACAAAATCTGTTACATCCATCTTGTATTTTTAAAAATGCTCTAGTCTTATCTTGATATTCTTCTATATTTAGTTCTTCGAATTGTTTATTCTTTAAAACTTCTCCAACCATTAATTGTGGCTTCTGCTCATCTTTTGCTTTATTTACATAGTAAACAATGTCGCCTTTATTTCTGGTTCCAAGTACAACATCCACACCTTCTATATTAGATACCTCTTCTGGCGCTACTTGTGAGTAACATCCAACAGCCGCAATTATTGCATTTTTATTTGCTCTTCGTGCTCTACTTATTATTTGTCTTGATTTTTTATCGCTCATATTAGTTACTGAACAAGTGTTTATAACATATACATCTGCAAAATTATTAAAATCAGTAACTTCATAACCTTCTCTTATGAACTTTTCTGCCATTGCTTCTGTCTCATAATGATTTACTCTACATCCTAAAGTTGCAAATGCCACTAGACTCTTTCCTTCTGTATTTTTCGCAGGCTCTTTATTAGATAATTTTTCAAGTTTAGTCTTATCATTATCTACTCTAACTATCTTCACTTGGTTTTCTCCCATTACAATAGCTTTCCTCCTAAATCTCCTAATTCATACTGAATTAACGCTGCACTTGTAAATCCAGCTGTTTCCGTACGTAGTATTCTATTTCCAAGAGTAACAATATAGGCGCCCTGTTCTTTCAAACTGTTAATTTCAGATTCTTCAAATCCACCTTCAGGCCCTATAAAAACCCCCACTTCATTTATAGTATTTAAATTTATATTATCTTTATCCAACTTCTTTATAAGAGTTTTCATTCCAAAATCTTCTGCATTCTCATAAGGAACTATAATCAAATCCATTTTTTTCAGTTCATTTATTGCTTCATTAAAATCAATAACCTCTTTAACCTGAGGGATTATACTTCTTTTTGATTGCTTACATGCCTCTAAAGCAATTCTATTTAATCTATCAAGCTTTTTAAATTCTCCCTTAAGCTTAACATCTACTCTAGCTGTTATTGTAGGAATAAATTCAAATACTCCAAGTTCTGTACCCTTTTGTACTATTAAATCCATCTTTTGACCTTTGGGCAATCCTTGGAAAAGATGAATTTTAACTTTACTTTCATTATTTATATCTAATTTCTTAATTACTTTAACTATAACCTCATTTTTCGTTATAGCTTCAATTTCACCTAAATACTCTATTCCCTGGCAATTATTTAATATTACTTCTTCACCCTCAGATAGCCTTAAGACTTTATAAATATGTTTTACATCATCTCCAAATATTCTACCTTCAGTTTCATTAATATTATGAGGTTCTGTAAAAAACTTATGCATACAAACGCCACCCCCTTTAGTCAGTTTACAGTTAACAATTATCAGTTTACAGTTGAGGTAGACATTGCTCGGCAATGTCTATATTATTAAATAATCAAAAAGCTGTAAGCTTTTTTTCCTTAATTATTCATCATTCATTTTTCATTATTCTCTTCTATTTTCCCGCTTTTATAAACCTTGTATGAGTTAAATGCTTTTAATTTACAATTATTTATTAACAGCTTTTGCAACTATGCAATTCCATTCTCCATCTTTATTTATTTCAATAACTTCAAAGCCGCATTCTGCAAATTTATCTTTTACCATGTCTACTCGGTCATGGATTATGCCAGAAGTTATAAATAGGCCACCTTCATTTAATGCTTTTTTTACATCTTCAGTTAATATGCAGATGATTTCTGCTATTATGTTTGCAACAACAATATCAGCTTTTCCTTCAACTACATCTAATAGATTTCCTTCTAATACTTCAATATTATTTAAATTATTGAAACCAATGTTTTCTTTAGATGAATCAACTGCAACTGGATCTAAGTCTACGCCAACTACATGTTTAGCACCAAGCTTTGCTGCTGCTATAGCAAGTATTCCAGATCCACATCCAACATCAAATACTGTTGTATTAGGTTTTACATACTTATCTAAGGCTTTTATACACATTCTAGTTGTTTCATGAGTCCCTGTTCCAAAAGCCATACCTGGATCTAATTCTATTATTATCTCCTCATCTTTTATCTCGTATTCTTCCCAAATTGGTTTTATAACAATCTTATCTGTTATTTTAACTGGCTTATAGTATTGCTTCCAGTTATTTGCCCAGTCTTCTTCATGCATAGTTTTAACTTCTACTTTTCCCTCACCTATATCAATTCCAAACTCTTTTAGTTCAGAAAGTTTCTCTTTTACATACGAAGCAATTTCTTCTACTTTGTCATCTTGAGAAAAATAAGCTTTAACTACTGCTGCATTTCCTTTATGCTCTAAAATATTTATATCTGCAAAATCCCAAGTTAATGGTCCTTGTTCTCTAGAAAGCAAATCTTCAGGGTCCTCAATTGCAACATTTGGGCAGTCTAACCCATAAAATATTCCTGATATAGGCTCTAAAGCCTCACTTTTTGTTATTACGCTAACTTCTATCCAAATTCCGTCCATGTTTATTTATCATCCTTTCACATCACATTATACGTGTTTCCACCTATCATCTTAATTCTTTTGAGCTATTAAAAATTTTATCTTAATTCCCTGCTCACTAAACATCCTCTCATGCTCAGTTTTCACATTTCCTTCAAAACCACTATTATGTAAATCATATGTTATATAATTAATTTTAAACTTCGACTCCTTAAAATATTCAAGAGATTCCTCAAATAATTCATCATCATCAGTTTTAAAATAAATCTCACCATCATTGTTTAAAAATATCCTATATTGTTCAAGTTGTCTTGGATGAGTTAATCTTCTCTTTTTATGCTTTTCCTTTGGCCAAGGATTACAAAAATTTATGTATATTCTGCTTATAACGTCTTCTTCACTTAAAATTTCATTGATTAGTCCTATTTCTTGAGCCATTAGTTTAACATTATCAACAGTTTTACCTTTTTCTTCATAGGCTTTTTCTATATTCCTTTTGGCTAATCCTAAAACTTCATCTTTTATATCAATTGCAATGTAATTAATATCTGGATTTTCAGAGCCATGCACTGCCATAAAGGTCCCTTTTCCACATCCTAGTTCTAAGTATATAGGCTTATCATTTCCAAAAAATTCTCTCCACTTACCTCTATATTCCTTAGGATTTATAACAAAAAAATCACAGCTTTCAAGTTCAGGTCTCGCCCATGGTTTCTTTCTCATTCTCATGTTAATTCACTCCATCATTTATCATTCATAATAATTATACATATAAATATATATATTGCAATTTTTATCTGAAAAATATGCAGTTATTGTAAAATAGTTGAATTATCTTACAATACTGCATATATAATCTCCTTTATAAGTTTATAGCTTATTTCTATAAATATAGCACACTTCCAAACTTATGAAAATGTGCTATGTTAAACATTTGTTTACTATTATTTATTATACTTATTTACTATTTGTAATAATTCATCTTCATTATTTTCTACAAAATCATAGAAATCCACATTTTTATTTTCTATATACAATGATAACTCGTACAAAAATTCTGGTATTTCACGAGCAAGTAAATCACCATATATCTTTCCAAGTCTTGCACTTCCTGTTTCAAAGGATCCGTTAATATGTAATTCAAATACATCTTCAACAGTATCTCCAACTTTTTTACGCTTTCCTGTAAAGCCAATACCAACAATTTCATGAACTGCACAAGAATTTCCACATCCAGATATATGAACTCTTGGAAGTATATCTTTATTATAGCCTTTCTCTGCAAAATAATTGATTATATCATTTAGCATTTTTTGACTCTCTAAAATTCCAACTTGGCATATTGGCACTCCAATACATGATACACTTTGCGCTAAAGCTGTTTCTCCTCCAATATTTTGTGTTATATCTAAAAGTTCTTTAGCTTCATCACCATTTAAGTTTCTGAAGTATAACCCTTCTGTCATTGTAAGTCTTATTTCTAAATCTTGTACTGATTTCGCTTTATCTAAAATTTCTCTTAATGTCTTAACAGAAATTTGTCCTCCAATTGGGTGGAAATATACACTGTATAATCCTTTTTGTTTTTGTGAATATAATCTTGAATGTGTTAATTCTATTTCTTTACCCTCTTTAGTAATTTCCTTAGATTCTACAAATAAATCTAACTCATTATTATCTAATACATCTTTCAAATGCTCTTTATATGTTTCTATGAATTTCTCTTTGCCCATTCTCTCCAATATATATCTTATACGAGCTTTATTTCTATCTTCATAATTACCTTCTTTTACGAATAAATTTGTCATAGCTTCTACATGATATAATACATCACTTGGTTTTATAAGCTCATCATATTCAACTGCAACTTGAGGATTTCTTCCAATTCCTCCTCCCAAAAATACTCTAAAATATTTTTCATTATCTTTTATGGTTGCTAAAAATCCTAAATCTGCAACATTACAGTGACCATGATCTGAGTCGCTGCTTGAAAAAGATACTTTAAACTTTCTTGGAAACTTATATGATGTTATTTTGCTTAAAAAATGATTATTTACAGCTAATGCATATGGTGTTACATCAAATGCTTCATCTTTATCTACTCCTGATAATGGAGACATAGCTACATTTCTTGGAAAGTTTCCGCCTCCACCTCTAGAATATATATCATTATCTATACCATCCTTCATTATTCCGCAAACCTGATCTATTGTTAAATTATGATATTGCACTGCTTCTCTTGTAGTTAAGTGGAATCCACCTAACTCATATTTTTCTGCTATATTGCATAACCAATTCATATTTTCAAAACTACTAATTCCAGAAGGAATCCTAAGTCTTATCATAAATTCTTTTTTATTACGTTCTGAGTATACTCCCATTCCTCCAGAGACTTTTTTGAAATCCATAATAGATACTTCACCAGATAAAAATTTATTCCCTAATTCTCTGAACTCTTCTATTTCAACTAATAATTTTTCTTTTAAATCCTTCACTTGTTTTCCTCCTAAAAATAATTTGTTTTTATATATTATACCCTATAATTGCAAACAAGACTATAGCTATAGGATTTATCGGTGAATTTTCGTCATATTTGTTCAAAAAATAAGAAAAGAAACTATTTAAATAATGCGTAAGACTTAGCATATTTAAATAGTTCCAAAAATTTCTTATTTATTTTTACCAAAAAGTTTTTTCTTAGGAGCAGGTGCGTTTCCATCTTCAAATTCTTCACCTGATGCTCTCATAAGTTCATATAAGGCTTCTTTTTGTTCTTTATTTAATGTCTTTGGAATATCAACAATAACTTTTACGTATTGATCTCCTTTTCCGCTTGAATTAACTCTTTGTATTCCCTTACCTTTTAATCTAAACATAGTTCCTGATTGCGTACCTGGCGGAACTGTATATTTAACATTGCCATCCACTGTAGCTACAGTAATTTCTGTACCTAAGGCAGCTTTAGCCATAGAAACATGTGCATCTATATATACATCATTACCTTTTCTTGTGAATACTTTTGATGGAGTAACATTAATTCTTACATATAAGTCTCCAGGACTTCCACCTCTTAATCCATGTTCACCTTGTCCTCTTAGCGGCATTACATTTCCTGTATCTACACCTGCTGGTATGTTAACTTTTATCTTTCTTGTTTTTCTAACATTACCTTTTCCTCTACATTCAGAACATGGTTTTTCAATAATCTTTCCAGTACCTCTACAAGTATCACATGTAGAAGTTGAAACAAAGCTTCCAAGAGGGGTTTGTCTTTGTACTCTTACTTGACCTGCTCCACCGCAAGTCGGACACGTCTTAGCACTAGTTCCTGGTTCAGCACCACTTCCGCTGCAATGCTCACAATTTTCACTTCTTGTAACAGAAATTTCCTTTTCAACTCCGAAAACAGCTTCTTCAAAGGTTAATGTTATTGTATATTCAATATCATTTCCTCTTACAGGGCCATTCCTTCTTCTAGAACTTGATGCTCCACCACCAAAGAAGGATTCAAAAATATCTCCGAAGCCACCCATATCAAATCCATCAAAACCGCCGAAACCACCGCCTCCGAAGCCGCCGCTACCATCAAAAGCAGCTGATCCAAACTGATCATATCTAGCTTTTTTCTCAGGATCTGAAAGCACTTGATAAGCTTCATTTATTTCTTTGAACTTCTCCTCAGCTTCCGCATTTCCTTGGTTTCTATCTGGATGATATTTTACAGCTAGTTTTCTAAAGGCTCTTTTTATCTCATCATCACTTGCTCCCTTTTGGAGGCCAAGCAATTCATAGTAGTCTTTACTTGCCATTTGTTTTCACCACCTAGTTTTATTTACTGTAGAAAAGGGAAGACGAGCTTGCCTTCCCTATCCTATTATATTAGATAACTATAGTTTAGTACAACTAATTTATTATCCTTATTTATCTTCATCTACCTTGAAATCTGCATCTACTACATTGTCATCATGTGGTGCACTTTGTGCTCCACCAGCTGCATTTGGATCAAAACCTGCTCCACCTTCAGCACCGCCAGCTTGTTGATACATCTTTGTAGCTATTGGATAGAATGATTGATTTACTGCTTCAATTGCAGCCTTGATAGCTTCAACATCTTCTCCATCTTTAACTTTCTTTAAATCTTCAATCTTAGCTCTTACAGCTGCTTTTTCATCTTCAGTAGCTTTGTCGCCAACTTCATTTAATGTCTTTTCTATTTGGTATATAGTTTGGTCTGCATTGTTTACAGCTTCAACTTTTTCTTTTCTCTTCTTATCTTCTTCAGCAAATTTTTCTGCTTCTTTTACAGCCTTATCTACTTCATCATCACTTAAGTTAGTTGATGCAGTAATTGTTATATTTGCTTCTTTTCCAGTTCCCTTATCTAAGGCTGATACCTTAACAATACCATTAGCATCTATATCAAATGTAACTTCAATTTGAGGAATTCCTCTTGGTGCTGGAGCTATTCCTGATAATGTAAATTGTCCAAGTGACTTATTATCTACAGCCATTTGTCTTTCACCTTGAACTACATTAATTTCAACTGATGTTTGGTTATCTGCAGCTGTTGAGAACACTTGACTCTTCTTTGTTGGAATAGTTGTATTTCTTTCAATTAATGGAGTGGCTATTCCACCAGCAGTTTCAATTCCAAGTGTTAATGGAGTAACATCAAGTAATACTACATCCTTAACTTCTCCAGTTAATACACCTGCTTGAATAGCTGCACCTACAGCAACACATTCATCTGGGTTAACTCCCTTAGATGGTTCTTTTCCTGTAAAGTTTTTAACCGCTTCTACTACAGCTGGAATTCTTGTTGATCCACCAACTAAGATTACTTTATCAATATCACTTAATGAAAGCTTAGCATCTGCTAATGCTTTTCTCATTGGTTCAATACTTCTTTCTACTAAATCATGAGTAATTTCATTAAATTTAGCTCTGCTTAAAGTTAAATCTATATGCTTTGGACCTGTTGCATCAGCTGTAATAAATGGTAAGTTGATGTTTGTTTGTTGAGAAGCTGATAATTCAATTTTAGCCTTTTCAGCAGCTTCTTTTAATCTTTGAACTGCCATTTTATCTTGCATTAAATCAATACCATTTGAAGCCTTAAATTCATTTGCAATGTACTTCATTATCTTTTCATCAAAGTCATCTCCACCAAGCTTTGTATCACCATTAGTTGATAATACTTCGAATACTCCATCTCCTAAATCTAGAATAGATACGTCGAAAGTACCACCACCTAAGTCATAAACTAAGATCTTGTGAGCTGAATCCATTTTATCTAAACCATAAGCTAATGATGCTGCTGTTGGCTCGTTTATTATTCTTAATACTTCAAGACCTGCAATCTTACCAGCATCTTTAGTTGCTTGTCTTTGGCTATCATTAAAGTAAGCTGGTACAGTAATAACTGCTTGAGTTACTGTTTCACCTAAATAGCTTTCCGCATCTGCTTTTATCTTTTGAAGAATCATAGCAGAAATTTCTTGTGGTGAATATTGTTTTCCATCTATATCAACTTTATAGTTTGTTCCCATATGTCTTTTTATTGAAATAACTGTTTTATCTGGATTAGTAATCGCTTGTCTTTTAGCAACTTGCCCAACTAATCTTTCTCCATTTGCTTGGAATGATACTACTGAAGGAGTAGTTCTAGCACCCTCTGAGTTTGCTATAACAGCTGGTTCTCCACCTTCCATAACTGCTACACATGAATTTGTAGTTCCTAAATCAATTCCTATAATCTTTGCCATGATATTTTCCTCCTAAAACTTTATTAGTTTATTTTAATTTGAAATTTTCAATAAATAAATTTATATTATTAGTTATATCTTAATTAAATAATTTATTTTAATTAGCAACTTTAACCATTGTATGTCTTATTATTTTGTCATCTTTTTTATATCCTTTTTGGAAAACTTCAGCTATT
Organism: Clostridium sp. LS; assembly: GCF_002760435.1. Classification (GTDB taxonomy): domain Bacteria; phylum Bacillota; class Clostridia; order Clostridiales; family Clostridiaceae; genus Clostridium. The sequence continues at coordinate 21,447 of NZ_AUUU01000258.1, read as the reverse complement.
ACATTTTTACCCAAGCTTTCATCTTCAATATGCATTACCGCATTATGAAGGTTAGGATCAAATTCACCTGTGGCATCTATTTCTTCAACACCAAGTTTTGCAAATGAATCTTGACAGCCTTTAATTGTCATCTCGATTCCTTTTTTCAAATCTTCTAAACTTCCATCAGCTGCAATAGCTCTCTCTAAATTATCAATAATTGGAATAATTTCTTTTAATACATCAATATATGCATCGCTGTATATTCCCTCTTTTTCTTTAATAGTTCTTTTTCTGTAGTTATCATATTCAGCTGTCACTCTCAAAAGTCTATCTTTTGCAGCATCTAATTCTTCTCTCAATTTTTTATTTTCCTCTTCTTGGTTTTTTGCTAAATCTTCTATATCTTCCTCTGCTGCTTCCTTATTTTCAGAAGCTTCTTCACTCGCATCGTTATTTTCCGATGCATTATCATTTTCATTTTCTGTTGTTTCATTTTCTTCGACTATTGTTTCGTCTTTAATTTCTTCGTTTTTCAGCTCTTCATTTTTCATATCTTTATTATCCTCCATATATCTAAAGCACACCTCTTCTCTTCAAATCAACTTTTATTTTTGATTACTTAATATATTATTAAGCTCTTTTATAACTTCAGCCATTATTACTATTACCTTTGAATAATTAATTCTTCTAGGCCCAATTAATCCTATTTTTCCAATTGGTCTATCTTTGAAAGAATATTCAGCAGAAATTATGCTACAATCTTTAACTTGTGGTTTGTAATTTTCATCACCTATACTAACTGTAATATTATCCCGCGGATTAAACAAATCCATTAGAGCTTCCTTATCATTAAGAAGAGATAACATTTCTTTAGCCTTATCAATATCGTTATATTCAGGATAGTTAAAAATATTTGTTGTTCCTTCCATAAATACTTCTGTAGAATCAGCGAAGTTCAATGTTTCATATAAAATAGGTAAAATTGCATTGAATATTTCTTCATATTGCCCTAAATCGTTTTTCAGGTTATTAATTACCTCTAAATTTATTTCTTGAATAGACAGATTTACCAGCCTATTATTAATAACTAGATTTATGCGATTTAAAGTTTCTACTTCTGGAACTCCATTATTTAACTTCATAATATGATTTTTTATAAGACCAGTATCTGTTAAGAAAACTGATACCAAATTATAATCATCTACCTTAATAAGTTGAATTGATTTAATAAAACTCTTTTTAACTGAAGGTGTTTCGATTACACAAGTTAATTTAGTAAGTTCTGATAATAAGGCACTAGTTTGCTTTACTATTTTGTCTACTTCAAGCATTGCAGAATCGATTATATATTGTTTAATTTTTAGATCCTCTTCGACTGTTAGTCTCTGATTATCCATAAGTTGGTCAACATATAATCTATATCCCTTACTGGAAGGAATTCTTCCTGCAGAAGCATGAGGTTGTTCTAAGTATCCCATATCTTCAAGGTCAGCCATTTCATTCCTTATAGTTGCAGACCCAATACCTAAATTATAGTTTTTAGCAATAGTTCTTGACCCAACTGGATCTCCTGTACGAATATAGTCATTGATAATAGCTTGAAGTATCTTTATTTTTCTGTCATCAATACTCATAACCTCACCTCTTTTTGTTAGCACTCATTAACCTCGAGTGCTAATGACTATGTTTTTAATATATTATTTATGATGTTTTTTGTCAATTCTATTTATTTTTATTATAGCTATGTATAGTTAATAATAAATGAATTTTATTAAATTATCTCTTCATTACTGCTATTTACTCTTATTTCCTATATAATTTATTTCTAGACGTTACATATTTCCATAGCAATGCCTAACTAGCTTTTCCCAGAACTTTTTATCCTAAAATAAAATCGCTCATTACATAATTTGATAATTCAACTCCTTTGGGCGTTAGAAATAGTTTTCCCGAATTGCAGCTTAATAATTCTTTGTTTATATTTTTTTCAATTATATCTCCATAAACTTCATATATATCTTTATTAAATCTTTCTTTAAATCTACTAACTTCTATACCATCAATCATCCTAAGTCCCATAAAGACAAATTCCTCCATGTTATCGTCCGTACTATTTTCATAACTTTCTTGAATTATATCTTCATTACTCTCCATTTTTCTTATATAATCTTCAATGTTATCAATATTTTTAATTCTTTTATTATTAATAAAGGAACTAGCCGAAACACCTAAACCTAAATATTCATCACATTTCCAATACACTTTATTATGAAAGCATTCCTTACCCTCTCGTGCAAAATTAGAAATTTCGTATTGATGATATCCATATTTATTCAAAATTTCTTTTGTGATTAAATACATTTCCCTTTCATTCTCTTCCTCTGGTAATTTTAACTTTCCTTGTTCATATAGTTCATAAAAACCTGTACCTTCTTCAAGTATTAAACTATAGGCTGAAATATGATCTAACTTAAGATTGGCTATATCCTCTAAGGACTTGCCCCAATCATCAATAGTTTGATTGGGCAATCCAAACATTAAATCAACATTTATGTTATCAAACCCCATGCTTCTAGCTAATAGATAATTGCTTTCGAAATCTTCATAAGTATGTATCCTTCCAATCTCTTTCAAAATAGAATTTTTTGTTGACTGCAACCCCATACTAATCCTGTTTACATTATATCTTTTCATAATACTAAGATTTTGTTTATTTAGCGTTCCTGGATTGCATTCTACTGTAAATTCTAAATCTTCTTTCAAACTTAAGCTGCTTATAGTATTTAATAACCTTTCTAAATTAGAAAACTCTAAATAAGATGGCGTCCCTCCACCAATAAATATGCTATTAATTTTATAACTTTGTGTTTTTTGTAATAATTCCTTTTCTAATGCATCTATATATTCATTCATTAGATTTTCTTTTCCTGAATATGATGGAAAATCACAATAAAGGCATTTTTGCTTACAAAACGGAATATGTATATATAAAGATATGTCTTTCAATAAATTTTCCTCCTAGTCTCTATGTCCTATAAGTACTTTATACAAAATACTTATAGGACATTTTCATAATAAGCCACAATTTAAATTAAAAGCATACATTTGTTTCTGATACTTTAAATTTCTCTACATGTCCGCAGGTCACTAGTAAAATTAAAGTAATAATCTTCTCCAAAAGCATGCCTTACTTTATATTATTCAATTTTAATCAAATATAAAAGAAAGAGAATAATTATTCTCTTTCAACTTAATACTACCCTTATTTAAATTATTCTACATATATTTATGCTAATAATTTCTCTGCTTGTTCTTTTAATAAATCAATTTTACTTTCTGCATCTACAACAGAAAAACTATAAACATCAACAAAGTTGTAGAAATAATTAGCAAAAGCTATTCTTTTACTGCGTTTTATTTCTAAATTTTCTCCTATTTCTTCTAAAAGACTTACTTCTTTTTCATCATATTCTCCGTCAATAAGCGCAAGCCCTATCAATTCAAAATAAATGATATTTCTTTTTCTTTCAGAAGAATCTTTTAATGTTACATATATAGAATTTAAGTCCAAACAGTCTGGTATTTCATTTTCTTGTAAATTCAATTCTTCTAGATAATCATAAAAAAGATTTTTTTCTTCTTGTGCAAAAGTATTATCTGAATTTGCAATACTCTTAACTAATTGCATAAATGCAATTCCTTCATTTTTATTTAACTCATTTAAAAACATAAAACCCCTCCCAGATTTCTTCAAATACTAATTTATTATATAATACTTAATTTATATTATACAAATAATTCCCTAAAAATAATATATTTTCTAAATATATATTTCTAATATTGTGATTTTTAGAATTCTGCGCTTATTGAAAATAATCAAGTTAATATATTTATTATCTAGTCTACTTTTAGTACTGCCATAAATGCTTCTTGTGGAACTTCAACTGATCCGACCTGTCTCATTCTCTTCTTTCCTTCTTTTTGCTTTTCAAGTAATTTCTTCTTTCTTGAAATATCTCCACCATAACATTTAGCTAATACATCTTTTCTCATAGCTTTTACAGTCTCTCTAGCAATAATCTTAGATCCAACTGCAGCTTGAATTGGAATTTCAAATAACTGTCTTGGAATTATTTCCTTTAGCTTTTCTGCTATGCCTCTACCTTTATGGTAAGCTCTTTCATCTGGAACTATCATTGATAATGCGTCAACTACATCTCCATTTAATAAAATATCTAACTTAACTAGCTTAGTTCTAGTATATCCTTTAAACTCGTAATCTAATGATGCATAGCCTCTAGTCCTAGACTTTAACGTATCAAAGAAATCGTATATTATTTCATTTAAAGGAATATCATAGTTTACAACCGCTCTAGTTTCTTCTATGTATTGAATGTCAATATATGTTCCTCTTCTATCTTGACATAATTCCATAACTGCTCCAACATAATCTTTTGGAGTAATTATTGATGCTTTAACTACTGGTTCTTCCATATAATCTACTTCTGTTTGAGGCGGAAGATTGGTTGGATTTGTTATTTCCAGCACTTCCCCATCTGTTTTTATTACTTTATAAATAACTGATGGCGCAGTAGTTATTATGTCTAAATTAAATTCTCTTTCAACTCTCTCTTGAATTATTTCCATATGCAGTAAACCTAAAAAACCGCATCTAAAACCAAAACCTAATGCAATTGATGTTTCAGGCTCAAAGCTTAGTGCTGCATCATTTATTTGCAGTTTTTCTAGAGCTTCCCTAAGCTCATCGTACTTTGCTCCATCAACTGGATATATTCCTGAATAAACCATCGGTATAGCAGGTTTATAACCTGGAAGAGCCTTATCTGTTGGATTGCTTGCATCAGTTATAGTATCCCCAACTCTTGCATCTCTAACATTTTTAATTGATGCCGTTACATATCCAACATCACCAGCACTTAATTCACTAATTGGAAGTACTCCTGGAGTAAATACTCCAACTTCGGTAACTTCATAAACTTTATTAGTGGCCATTAATTTAATTTTTGTTCCAATTTTTACTCTTCCATCCATTACTCTAACGATACATACAACACCTTTATAGCTGTCGTAGTAAGAGTCAAAAATTAATGCTTTTAACGGAGCTTCTTCATCTCCATCTGGTGATGGTATAGTTTTAACAATGCATTCTAAAACATCTCCTATATTAAGTCCTGTTTTAGCTGATATAGCAGGTGCTTCCTCGGCATCAATTCCTATTACATCTTCTATTTCTTGTTTAACCTCATCTGGCCTTGCAGAAGGCAAATCAATTTTATTTATTACTGGCGCAATTTCCAAATCATTATCTAAAGCTAAATAGCAGTTAGCTAAAGTTTGAGCTTGAATCCCTTGAGTTGCATCAACTACTAATATTGCACCTTCACAAGCTGCTAAACTTCTTGAAACTTCATAATTAAAATCTACATGCCCTGGAGTATCAATTAAATTAAGAATATATTCTTCACCATTTTCTCTTCTATATACAAGCCTCGCTGCTTGAGACTTTATTGTAATTCCTCTTTCTTTTTCTATCTCCATATTATCTAGAACTTGTTCTTCCATTTCCCTTTTAGTTAAGGTTCCTGTAGTTTCAAGCAATCTATCCGCAAGGGTTGACTTACCATGATCAATATGTGCTACTATTGAAAAATTTCTGATATGTTTTTGTCTTTCACTTTTCATATGCATAACTGTTTTTATTGAGCAAAAACAGTCCTTTCACCCCCGTTATAATTAAATCAGCTAAATTATAACATATATATATTTAAAATGGCTATTAAAACTTTAAGCCTTATCTAAGTTTATATAGTTATCAATTCTAAAATTTTATGTTTCCAAGTACTTCTTGAATCTTTTTTATATAAATTGATTCACCACTTATTTTAAATTCTTCATTACCTAATCTAACCAATATATCCTTATCAGGTTCCTTGTAAATTTTTAAAAATGAATTATCCTTGATAAAATTTGAGAAATCTTCTCCAAACTCTTCGCTTACAAGTTTATAATTTTCACTAGTATTTCCAAGAGGGGATAATGCCTTCGTATTTATAATATCAATTTTAATTACTCCAACTAAAATACAACTTAGTAGTAAAAGGGTTGGCAAAACTTTTTTTAATACATAACCTTTAAAATTTACCTTCAATCTATGAACACCTCTTCAAGTTTTATAAATTTTTATTTGTATTCTTCCCACTTTAAAAAGGTACTATTCACTACATCTCAGAACAAAAGTGTCTGTGCCACTCTTTAGGCTAATTCTCTGATTTTATCAGCTTTTCAATCTTCAAAAATTTTATACTTTTCTGGATAGGAAGACAGAACAAAAAGAGAAAGCAATCTGTTATACAGGGTGCCTTCTCTTTCTGCCTATCTATTTAAAATTTCCGCTATTACTCTAGCCATACATTCTGCAGTAACCTTTGATTCCTCTGGAGTGTTAGTGTGTGAACCAATTTCAAAAAGTAAACATCCATCGCTCTTACTCTGATTAAATGCATTTTTTCCTCTGTGGTAGGTTAAAATTTTTATTGGTAATGTCGGAAATAATTCAGCTGTCTTATTAAATACTTTCTCTGTAAGTTCTTTATTTTTAGCATATCGTGTACTATTTTCAGCATTAACAAACATTATTTTAGATGCACTCATACCATCAACTTCTGTTGTTGTAGCTGCTTTATCTTCTACTGAATCCCTATGCAGATCTATTATCATTTTAAAATCCCCATATTGTTTTAAATACTTATCAACAGTTTCTCCAGATCTTGTATAACTATCATTATATGATATACAGTGATTAGTTTTATCATGTATTACTGAAATTCCGTAGTTTTCTTCAAGTTCGTTGGCTAATACATCTCCAACTCCAACTACATTAGTATCTTCATTTAAACTATCCGGCTCTGAAGCATTATAGTTTTCTGTTGTATGACTATGATATATTAATACTTCTGGCTTTGATTTATTAATTTCTTTCTTTAAGCTCGGATCATAAATTTTTGTATTTTTACTATCATTATTAACTGATAACTTTTGAATACTATCATCACTTATTTGAAATGGGTTAAATGAAAAAGTTGATTTATTTCCACTGCCATTCTCTCCAGCATTAAATAAACTAATCTCATTCTCTATTATTCCCTTGTAGCTAAGATTATTTAACCCTAAGACTTGAAGGCACACATTTTTTAGGGAAATCTTATTTTCAGCGTAAGTTCCTTCATCATAGACTTGGGACTCAATAATAGGCATTCCTAAATTTAAAAGTTGCACATAAGCAAAAGCTCCTCTTTCCTTATTATTATTTAAAACATTGCCCAATCTTACAAATAGAATACTTATAAATACAATGAGTATTATTAAGCCTATATTAATATTGGGTCCTATCTTTATTCTCTTTCTAATGTCACCTTTTTTTCCTCCTCTGCTCATATATGTCACCTTAATCCCCCCTTGTACTCCTTATATTATATTAATGAATTTACATAATTATTCTAATTTAATTTTCATTGTGTTTAAGCATTAGTATTAAATCGTAGTAAAAAAGCTGCTCTAAAATAAATAACTATTTTAAAACAGCTTTACTTTTATATATATTGTTCAAAGTTATTACTCATCCTAAAAATTTATTAATTTCATCCATATCCATATTAGGCTGTACTGCCATATTTATTCCGTTAGCCACTATCTTGGATAATGAATTAATAATTAAGTCAACATCTTTTGGTGTAACTATCATATCTATACTATTTTTTGATGACATTACTTCTTTAATGAGTCTTTCCTTTTCACCTTTATCAAGTGACTTTAACATTTTATAAAAATCCTTTCCACTGGATGAATTACTTATTAATGAATCTAACACCAAATCTATTGTATCATTAGCAATTGTAATCGCATCCACAACAGTTGGAACTCCTATGGCAATAACCTTAACTCCTAAAGTTTCTTCATTTATCTGCTTTCTATTATTTCCAACTCCAGCACCTGGTGAAATTCCAGTGTCTCCAATTTGAATTGTTGTATTTACTCTTTCGATTCTCCTTGCTGCTAAAGCATCTATACATATTACTAAATCCGGTTTAATTTTTTCCACAACACCTTTTATTATTTCCACAGTTTCAATTCCTGTTATCCCCAAAACCCCCGGAGCTATAGAGCAAACTGGCCTTACCGAATCATCGATGGCCTCAGGCATCACAGTCTGCAGATGTCTTGTAACCATTATTTTTTCTGCTACCTTGGGACCTAAGGCATCTGGAGTCACTTGCCAATTTCCAAGGCCAACAATTAATATATTTTTTTCAACATTAATCTTAATTAATCGTTCTAAAACTTCTGACAGAACCTGAGAAACTCTATCCATTGTTTCTCCATCATAAGGTGTAAAATCAGGTATATCTATAGTTATATAGTTTCCTTTTGGCTTTCCAATTTTTTTGGCACCTCCTTCATTTTTTACTTTTACAGTAGTTACTTTAATATCACTTTCACTTTCCTCGATTACTTCAATTCCATCTATATCCACCTCATCCTTGTGTTTTTCTTTATAAAGCTCCCTTGCTTCGAGTACTAGATCTGTCCTAACATTTATCATAACAACACCTCATTCTAAATTTAGTCAGTATTATTTTTCCTTTTTCTTTGAATTTAATACTTGAATTACATAACTTCTGATGCTATAATAAGGTTTGTTGAATATGAACTCGTACGCAGATTTCCCCAAAAACTGCAGAGACCCTATAAAAATTTAAGGGGGTGAATTAAGAATGGCAAATATAAAATCAGCAAAGAAGAGAATTAAAGTTACTGAAACTAAGACTTTAAAGAACAGAATGGTTAAGTCTGCTTTAAAGACTACTATAAAGAAATTTGAAACTGCTGTAGAAGCTAAGAACAACGAAGAAGCTAAAGCTTTATTTACATCAGTTGTTAAGTCATTAGATATGGCTACAACTAAAGGAGTTGTTCATAAGAATGCAGCTGCTAGAAAGAAATCAAGATTAGCTGCTAAGTTAAACGCTATGGCATAATCTTAAAACCCATCTAAACTAGATGGGTTATTTTTATATCTGTATATATTATTTTTTCACCGTAAGTGTATTAATAAGAAGAAATTCCATTTCCATAGTTTTATCTATTCCTGTAGATTTTAACTTTGTCTCTGTTTTTACACAAAGTTTAACCAGTTCTGCTAATTGTTTTTCTGTAAACCTATGGGTTTGACTTATTAATTTTTCGCATACAAATTGAGGCAGCCTGTATTCCGAGATAAAATCTTCTACTTTTTTTCCTATAGCTAATTTACATTTAATTTCATATAGTCTTAAAAAATGTTTTTGAATTGCACTAATTATAAGCATATGCTGATCTGATTTATATAAAATTTCCTTCATTATATCAATAGCTTTATCAATTTTCTTAATTGCAATTAATTCTACCAAATCAAAAATATCATCTTCATTTGAATTTAAAATCAACAAATCAATATCATCTTTTTTTATTTCCCGTCCATGGCAATATGATACTAATTTATCAGCTTCTCTTTTTATAATATCAAAATTATTAGGAACTTTTTCACAAAAATATGTTAACTCAACTCTACCAATTTGCTTACCCTTCTCCTTAAATATATCAGAAACCTTTTTTTGGTATTTGTCCTTTTTGAGTTTATCACAATACACTATTGGTAAAGCTTTTCCTAATGTATTCAACTTCTTGTTCTTATTTGGCCTATCTCGTTTGTCATTAAACAAATAATACATTATTAATATTGTGTATGATGGCAAATTCAAAACATAATCCTTAATATCATTATATATTTTAGTTCCTGTTGAATCGCTTTTCTCTTGTAGAAAGTTCGCCCTGTAGACAATTACCACTTTCTTTTCTCCCATAAAAGGCATTGTCTCACAAGCATTCATAATATCATTAAAATTAGTATTCATTCCATCTATTCTAATCAAATTAAGTTCTTTAAATTCTTCTTGTATTTCCCTTTTTACAATTAAATTTATTCCATCCTTAATAAGTTCCTCATCCAAACCGCAAAATACATATCCTTTTTGTACTTTACCTTTTTCAATTTCTTGTTCATAAACTTCGTAATTAATCAATTTAATTTTCCTCTCGTATAACAAATTACTGCTTATAAGAATTAATTATTTTTCTTAATAATTTTATATTATATTGCCATTTACTATAAATATCTTATTATTAACTCTATTCTCAAGGTTTATTATATCATATCCAGTGGGTACATTTTTAGAGCTTGCTACTTTCAATAAATATTTTTCTTTTGAAGTTTCTAAAATGTAATTCTTATCTTCTAATCTAATGTTACATATCCCATCGATATCTATCAGCTTACCTTTTCTATAGTATTTCGTTGCTGCTGTTGCTTTTGATAGTCTTTGTATATCAATTTGATTTTTATTAGCAATTAATACCCTTTGCCCCTTATAACTAACTAATATAGCGCCTTCCTTATAATATACTATATTGGGTATTGGACTATATAATTGAATTACTATTACAAAAATAGCTATAAGCGGAAGATAAATAAATTTTTTGTGTTTTTTCTTCACTAAATAAAAACTCAACATTAGTATTAAATAAAAGAAAACTACATATTCATTTCCATAGAACATTGGAAGTGAAAAATTCTCAATTATATTTAGAATCCAATCAAATACTTTTATTATATTTAAATTTAAATAGCTGCAAAAGTCAAACAGCTTTGGAAAGAAATACGTCAACGCTAATACATTGCCACTAATAACCATAAGATCTACTAGAGGTACTAATAGCATATTTCCGATAATAAAGTTAACAGAAAAATCTTTAAATATCAAAATTAAATAAGGCAATGTAAAAACTTGCGCACTTAGGGTTAGACTCAAAGGCTGCCTTAATTTAGCAGTAATTTTATACAATACATCATTAAATCTCTTATTAAACATAACTATTCCTAAAGTAGCTAGATACGACAAATGAAAAGAAATATTAAAAATGCTATATGGCTGAAAGATTATTAAAATTATAGCCGATAAACATAATGCCGATATAGAACTATTATTTCTCTTTAAAATATGTCCTCCTTCTACAGATGCAAGCATTACAAAAGCTCTAATGCTAGAATAATTATAACCCGTAAATATAACATATATAATAGTTGATAGTAATCCCAATTTGCTTCCCATAAAAATTCGCAAAAAACCATATACAATGGCAACATGAAGTCCAGATACACTTATACTATGAATAACCCCGAGATTTTTCATATCTTCCTTATCCTCAGGATCTAAAAAATCAGAATATCCGAAAGCAACTGATGCTATAAGTCCAGCCTTTCTTTTCCCCAAATTTTCTTCTAAGGAAGAATATATATTTCTCTTAATCTCATACAGCCTAGTAATAAAATCACCATTGATTTTACTAATTTCCTGAGGCTCTACTTCTCCCACAATCCCGTTATATTCATCTTTTATTCTTTTAACTTTCCCTATTATTTCATATTTGTCACCTACATAAAAATTTTTATTATTAGTTTTTAAAGTAATATTTTTACCTTCATAGGTAGCAATAACACCATAATTACTTACTTTAACTATTCGAACTTCACCATTTACTTTATCTGTAATTCCATAATAAGAATAATTAATAAAAATTCCCATAAGGAAAAATATAATCATTAGATAGCTAAAACTGAGTCCACAATAGTAGAACAAGCAAACAAAATAGAGGCTTACAATTAATATAGCAAGCCCCTTAAAATCTTCTTGTATTCCATAATAAATACAACTTATTGCTAGCGATAAAAAAATATAAACAATTGGATTACCTACATCTTCTATCTTTTTAGATAACATCAACTCACCTCATTAATGAGTTTTGCCACTTTCTAGCTAAAATTTCAAATATGATTAAAAATATAATAGATATCACTAATTCAATTATAATTATATCTCTAAGAAGTATGTTATAAATCAAAACAATACTGACTGTTGATATAATAGTCACTAGTAACGCTACTAAGCCTAAAATTAATTCTTTAGACATTCGTCTTATAGAAACATTACTATTAAATAATGTAAATAATAAAGTCCCAATAGATAAAATAATTAATGGAATTAAAGTTGCTTCCTTACCATCAACTTTATAAATTGAAATCATAGTCATTATACTTAGGATTAAAGCCCGAGTAAATACCTCATTACTACTAATATCTCGTCCATTTCTTAATAAAATAATTAGTGATAATGGAATGAATAAAACTCCATTTATAACAAGAACATTCCAAAAATCTAAACTTTCAGGTTGTCCCATAATAAGGCTTCCCATTAATACTAAAAGTTCTGTAAAAACAGTCATAAAATATATTTTGAAAGCTCTATCTATATTTTTATCGAAAACCCTAGAAAAAAATCTTAATTTAAAAAATCCATCTAAATAATTTTCTTTAATATAAACATCTGATACTTTTTTTACTATTGAAGATGCTTTACCTTTTCCAATACCAACATTAGATAGGTTAAGAGCAGGCAAGTCACCTAAAGTTTCACCTGTAGTTACAACTTTATGCCCATCTTTTACAAATAATGAAACAATTCTTGACTTAATTTCGGGATTAACTCTACAGAATACTCTTACTCTGGAAAGTAAATCTTTTAATTCTTGATGGTTTAATGAATCTAACTCTATTCCTGCTACAACTTGATTATTATTTCTTATTATGTTTGCCGCTTTTGCATTTGTTATTGCACTCAATTTACTTTCTTCTGTAAATAATATTGGCACTATAGCTTTATCTTTGATACGGTTTATGCTATTTTCAAGGTTTTCTTCAAGAGGATTTTCTAATCCCATTATTCCAACAAAAACCATATTGCTTTCAATATTTTCAGATCTAGATGGTTCATAGTTAAAATTTCTATAGGCAAATCCTTGAGTTATTAATCCTTCAATGGATAAATTCATATCTATTTCTTTTATTCCTGCTTTATACTCTTCAGTTATTTCTCTTTCAACGCCTTCTATCATAATATGTGTACATTGTTCTAAAACAGCATCTACATATCCCCTAGTATTAGCTCTATATCTTTTATCGAACTTACTTACAACTGTAGAAAATCTCTTGTCAGAATCCATAGGTATTTCTAATACTTTTGCATTTCTAGCATCTATAGAAGCCTTGTAAACTTTTTTCTTAGCTGCATAGTTTAAAAATGCAAGTTCATCTAATTCACCTTTTCCATTATTATCATCTGCGCTATATATTGCATTATTACATATTAATGATATTTCTATTATTCTATCAAAAGTTATTTCCTTTATATAAGGATCATCTGTAGATATTAAATTATTATTAATATATAACTTCTTTACAATCATTTCTTTTTTACTTATTGCGCCCACTTTATCTAAAAATAAAATATTTACATCTTTAATTAAATTAAATACAGAAAAATTTATTATTTCAATGTTCTCGTCTAAGAACTTTTTAGTGACTGCTCTAAAGACAAGCTTAGCAATTACAGCAATTGGAAAACATGCTAAAGCAAATAATGCTGTAGCTATATATCTTTTTTGAATATCTTGCCCTGAATATACGAAATAAGAACCTATAACAACAATTCCTAAGAAATATTTTAATAAATACTTTTCTAAAATACTTGATATCATTGCACCAAAATTATGCTTTCTATTACTTGCATATGTTAACATTGCAAGCATTCTTCCCAATTGTGTAAAGTTCCCAGTGGCAATTACTATTCCTAATCCACTACCTGATTTTATTACCGATCCTTTAAATAATATGTTCTTCATATCTGTAAGGGAAGCAATTGTTCCTTCTATTCTGCTTTCAAACTTTTCCTTATAAAAAGCCTCTCCCGTAATGCTCTTTTCATCTACCTTTAAATCATTAGCACTTATTATTCTTATATCTGCAGGAACAATTGAGTTAACAGAAAACCTAACTATGTCTCCCATTACTAGTTCTTCAGATTTAACAACTTTTTGTGCTCCATCCCTAATAACTATTGTATCAGCCGAATTTAACCTTTCTAAAGCACCAATTTCCCTATCTCTTTTTATAGAATGCCTTATAACTAATATTAAATTACATACTAATATAAATGCAGCTACCCCAGAAAATAAAAAATATTTGAATACAAGTAGTATTATTGCAATTACTATATATATAATTACAGATTTTTGCTTTAAAGCACCAAATATATGTTTATAAAGCTTATTTCCAGTTGGTAAATCAATTTTATTTGTTCCATATTTTTGGCTTAATTCCTCATAATCATTTTCACTAATTCCATTTTGTATATTACTATTTAATAATTCAACTATCTGAGTCCAAGAATTATTACAATATTTCTCCAAATGAACCCCACCATTCTTCATCTCTTCATTTTCTATTTCTTTGTAGTATAATTATACATGTTAAGGCATTAAAAGGCAAAACTTTAGCATATAATTATTTTTTCGTTACATTCTGATTTTACTTAATACCATATATCTATTATATTTAAATAGAATTAAAATTGTTAGAAAGCTTTAACTGATTGCACACTAATACCCATACCCCAAAATCCATGCTTTTTTATTTCTTTGTTTTAGGATTAAAAATCAGTGCCATAAAGTAACCAAAAAATATAGATGCTGTTATCCCTGCCGCTGCACCTTTAATTCCTCCAGTAAATGCACCTATTAATCCCGTTTCTTTTACCTCTTTAATAGTAGCTTTTGCTAATGAATTTCCGAAGCTTGGAAGAGGGACTGTAGCTCCTGCTCCACCAATCTCAACTAGTCTGTCATACCAGCCAAAGGCTCCTACAACTGCACCAAGAACAACAAATACTACTAATATTCTTCCTGGTGTTAATTTAGTAAGATCTATTAATATCTGTCCTATAACACAAATAATTCCTCCAATTATAAATGCACTTATATAATTCATAAAAAATCAATCCTTTCAGCTAAAATATATCTCTAAGATCTAAAAATTCATTTGATATATCAGTTTAATTCATCTCAATAGCAACTGCATGAGCTATACCTGGAATTGTTTCACCTTGCAAGGAAGATGTTGTACTCATAAGTGCACCAGTTGAAACTAATAATACTTTCTTAATCTCTTTTTTCATAAGTCTTTTATATAAATATCCCGTAAATACAACTGCTGAACAGCCACATCCACTTCCCCCAGACTGAGTATTCTGATTTTCATTGTCAAATATAATCTCACCACAATCTATATGTTGCTTCCTAATATTATACCCGAATTCTTCTATCAATTTATCTGTAAGTTCTTTTCCTATTACTCCCAAATCACCTGTTGCTATAATATCATAGTCCTCTGGCTTTCTTCCCGTATCTTTAAAATGACTTACAATAGTGTCAACAGCTGCTGGTGCCATAGCAGCTCCCATATTATTGGCATCTTTCTGTCCATAATCTTTTACTATTCCTGTTGTCACATAAGTTACTTCTGGAAAATCTCCTTCATGACCAAGAACCACTGCTCCCGAACCTGTTACTGTCCATTGCGCTGTTTGAGGTCTTTGCGATCCATATTCAAGAGGAAATCTAAATTGCCTTTCAGCAGAACTAAAATGAGAGGAAGTAGTTGCAACCACATGATTAGCGAACCCGCCATCCATTATGATTGATGCTAAGCTTAATGATTCCGACATAGTAGAACATGCTCCATATAGTCCAAAAAATGGAATGCTAAACTCTCTAGCAGCAAAGCTAGATGAAATTATTTGGTTTAATAAATCCCCTGAAAATAAATAATCTATATCTATTTCCTTAAGCTTTGCTTTTTTCAAAGCTTCGGATATAGCAGTAAACATCATTTGGCTTTCTGCTTTTTCAAAACTTTTTTTTCCTAAGGTATCATCGTCCAATATTTCGTCAAAGTATTGGCTTAAAGGTCCTTGACCTTCTTTGGGTCCTACTATTGAATGTGTTGCTATTATTTTGGGTGGATGCTCTAATTTCACTGTTTGGCCACCTATCTTTTTATTATGGGTTTGCATATTAACCACTCCTCCTATATTTCAATGTTTAAAATAAAATTACATTTATAACATTTATCCAAATACCTAGTTAATCTTTAAATAATAGCTATTATGTAATATATCAAACCAATAATTACAGAACTACCAATTCCATATACTAGTACTGGTCCTGCAATTTTAAACATATTTGCTGCAACTCCAAATACAAAACCTTCTTTTTTAAACTCTATTGCTGGGGAAACAACAGCATTAGAAAAACCAGTAATAGGCACAACTGTACCTGCCCCTCCAAAATCAGCCAACTTTGCGTATGTACCAGTTCCCGTTAATAAAGCACCCAAGAATATCATCACAATAGGAACAATATTCATTACCTGTTCTTGACTGAACCCAAAACCAGCAGCTATGTTATAAATAAATTGGCCTACATCACAAATTAGACCACCAACTAAAAAAGCTCTTAAGCAATCTTGTAATATTTTAGATTTTGGAGCCGCATCACTTGCCATTGTTTTATACTTTTCCATAATTTTATTTTCATCCATACCATAACTATTACTAACCAAAATATTCACTCTCCTTTTTACCTATATACCTATTATTTTCAAATCCTTAAAAGTTAATCGTGTTATTTTATGGTAAACAGCAAAAATAAAGAGTAGATATTGTTTTAATCAATAATCAAAACAATGTCTACCCTTTATGCATTAGAATTATATAATAAAAACTTATAATTTTTATATTTAGAAAAATTTAATACAACTTATATAAATAGTGATAAGTTATTCTTCTAATTTTTTTCGCATTTCGATTAATACTTTCTTTTCAATTCTAGACACCTGAACTTGACTTATTCCAAGCATTTTGGCTACCTGCACCTGCGTCTTATCCTTAAAATACCGGAGCATTATAATTTGTCTTGCTTTGTTATCTAGGCTTCTTAGCGCCTCTTTAAGAGCTATCCTTTCAATAAGATTTCCATCATCAACACTTTTTTCACTTAATTTATCAATTAAAAGTACTGGTGACCCATCATCTTGGTGTATAGTATCATATAAATATTGCAAACTGTTAGAAGATTCTATTGCAAATAAAATCTCTTCCTTATCCACATTCGCATATTCTGCAAGTTCCTCTAGAGTAGGCGATCTCTTAAGCTTTTTAGTTAAAATTTCTTTATGAAAATGTATTTTTCTAGCTAAACTTTTAACATTACGACTTACTTTAATCATTCCATCATCTCTTAGAAACCTTTTAATTTCCCCAATAATCATAGGGACTGCATATGTTGAAAACTTAACATTATAAGTTAAATCAAAATTATTAATGGCCTTAACTAGCCCAATTGATCCTATTTGAAATATATCTTCATAATCATATCCTCTATTTAAAAACTTCTTGCTTATGGATGACACTAATGGTAAATTCATTTCTATTAATTTATTCATAGCATCAGCATCACCACTTCTTGCTAAAGCTAATAACTTTGGATTGCTGTCATAATCATAATCCTCTCGTTTTAAATCCTCTTTTTCCATATTATTTCACCTAACTTACCACGTTAAATTTCTTCTTAATTACCACCTTTGTACCAATTCCCTTTTCACTTTCTACCTCTAATTCATCCATAAATGTTTCCATAACAGTAAAGCCCATACCTGATCGCTCTAAATCCGGCCTTGATGTATACAATGGTTCCATAGCCTGCTCTATATTGTCAATTCCTACTCCTTTATCGCTAATTACGATGATTATCTCATTTTCATAAATTTCTGCCTCAATTCTAATTAATCCGTCTTCTTTATTTTCGTATCCATGTATTATTGAATTTGTAACTGCTTCAGATACTGCTGTTTTTACATCATTTATTTCATCAATTGTTGGATCTAATTGAGCAACAAAAGCGGCTACAGCAACTCTTGCAAAAGCCTCATTTTGAGATTTGCTCACAAACTCTATGCTCATTTTATTGTCAGACATGATAACCCCTCCATCTAAATGCACCTTACTGCTTCATCTACAGTATTAAAATTTTTAATTAACTTATATAAACCTGCTAGCTCAAAGATTCTATTAACATTTTTACTTGGTTCTGCAATACAAAGAATTCCACCTTTATTTGATAACTTCTTATACCTTCCCAGGACAGCACCGATTCCTGAACTATCCATAAAAGTTACTCCAGAAAAATCTAAAATTGCTTTTTCTATGTTATCTCTATCAATTCTATCATCAATTTTCACTCTAACTTCTTCGGCGCTATTATGATCTAACTCTCCATTGAGAGTAATTATTAGAATATTATTCTTTTTCTCAAAATTTAAATACATATAAATTAAGAATATCTCTACAAGTTTCCACTTAATAAACTCTAATTAAAAGTTTATTTGTATTACTAAGGAATGAATAAATTCAAAAAATTATAATATTTTAGGTATATAATAATTTGAATTTTAGTATAATATTTTGAGATATTCTGTTTTCACCTCCTCATAAACTCTCTTTCACCCTTTTACCATATTTTAACATAGTATTTTATTCAACGTCAAACTATTTATTACATTTTATTCTATATATTATTTTTTAACTTTAATTTCAGGAAAGCATAATCATCCAAAACATTTTACTAAAGGCATATAAAAAATAAAAGATATCTTTGCTTAATTTTAATAATAGGCAAAGGCATCTTCTATCTATCTTATATTTAGTTTATTAAATTACTTATACATAAATATACTAGTTATATATTACTTTTTCTTTTTTATATTCTTATATTTTGAAATTTCATTTTCTATTTCCTTATAGAAGTTTTTTACGGATTCGCCTTCATCAAGTATCAATACCTCGATTGCATCTTCTAACGTTTCCATAGTATAGATATGAAATTTTCTTTTCTTGACATCTTCCTCAACTTCACTTCTTAAAATTAACTCATCAACATTAGTACTTGGTATTAATACTCCCTTATCATTAATTTTATCTATAATACTGCATACTCTATGAAAGCCTTCGATTTTTTCATTAATGCCACCTATTGGTTGAATTTCTCCAAATTGATTTATAGATCCGGTTACAGCAATATTTTGTCTTATTGGTCTCTTACTAAGTGCTGATAAGATGCAAATAATTTCTGCAACAGATGCACTATCTCCCTCAACCATTCCATAAGTTTGTTCAAAACTCAATTGTAAATCTACTGGCAGCTTTTCATATGGACTTATTAAATTGCTCAATAAACCTCTTAGCGTACTGATCGATTTTTCATGAATATTTCCACTCATTTTGCACTCTTTATGAATATCTATAATTCTGCCTTCACCTATATGGGATAAACACGTTATTCTCATAGGCTTACCGAAGCTATAAGCGCCATCGCCAACTACAGCCAATGCATTAATTATTCCTACTTTAGTTCCATTTGTAGTAATTAGTATCTTTTTATTTTTGTAATTATCCATTATATCTTCTAAAATCTTTTCATCTTCGTAGGCAACTTCAATTATATCCTTCTTTTCAATATTGCTTCTTTCTTCTTCTTTTGCATTAGTGTTAGCTAAATATAATAATTTATTAATATAATAATCATCTATAGATATTTTATTTCTTTGCCCTGTAACTCTAGATAAATACTTTATTATTTCATTAAGCGCATCATCAGTTATCTCCAATAAATTATCTTTTTTTATTTTTTCCTTAATCATAGATACTATAGTATTTCTTGCACTATTGCTATATTTAAGTTCAACATCCGCCTCAATCCTAATTGGAAATACTCGCTTAAAATCTTCATCATTATCATATAGTATTTGAAAACTTTCATAATCACCTATTATAATAACTTTTAAGTTAATGGGAATAGGCTCTGGCTTTAGCCCCGCAATAGAGATCACCTCTAAATAGCTTCTAGTATAGCTATAGCTTACCTTTTCATGAATTAGCGCCTTTTTTAAATAATAATAGCTTAATCCACTGCTTATTAGAGAACTTAATCTTAATATTAAGCATCCTTCATTAGCTTTTAGCAAACTTCCTGCTGTAATCAAAGATATATCCGTGCTATATCCGCCATTATTATTTCTATACTCAATATTCCCCATTAAATTTCCAATTGTAGGATCCTCTTCATAAATAACATTTGGATGACTTGCATTAGAGTTATCAACAATTACATTTATAGCATACTTAGAAAATACATCTTTTATTGACTCCTCATCTTCCTCTAAATTTATTGTATAACAATCAACTATTTTCTCTTCTAGGTCATCATACATTTGTAATAAATATTTATAAACTTCATCTTGAGAAATAAATTGCAATAATAAATCATCTTTATATTTTTGCATATTCTTTTTTAAATAATCTCTATAAAGACTCTTAAGTTTTTCAATTGATTTAATTTCAATATCTTTTAATGCTTCTAAAATAATTTCTGCTTCTTTTTTTAATTTTGATGCCTGTTTTTCGATAGTTTCTTGGGTGTCAGTCTCCAAATTTTCGTAATCATTTTGAGTCATTTCATCTCCTTCATCTTTTAAAGGAATAAATACAAATCCACCACTAGTTGCTTTAACATCAAAATTTTTTGTTTTTGCCGAATCCATAAGCTTAGTTATATAATTATTTCTTTTTTCACTTATATCTTCAATTATACCTTCCTTCTCATCGTCAGCAGAGCTTGTATAAAAACTTATTATACATTCAAGATATTTCTCTTTAAGCTCCTCTATCATTTCTTTTAATAAATTACCTTTACCATTAGGCAAAAATAAGGCAATTGGGTTTGATTGTTCTTGTGACATAGCATAACAAATATCCTTAGGTGGCGGAAGATTCTCATAAATGCTCTTAACATATTCCACCAATCCACTTAATTTTTCCTTTGAAAATGAATCTACATAATATATATTGTATCCATCTTTTTCAATGCTCAAGCTCTTTTTTATTTTATTTAAAGTCGAAGCAAATTCGGGTATTCTGTTAATCTTGCTTTTCTTAATTGTATCTGTGCTAGACGCACAAAAAATAATTTCACTTGGAGTTAATTCTTTCTTCATATTTTATCCCACTTTGAAATTATTCCTGTTTATAGATAAATAAACATTCCAAAGCAGACTCCTCCCTAAATTGATAGTATATAATATTAATATTCTTCAAATAGTAAAATAGATATATTTTTTTACAAACAAAAATTTAAATATCTGAATATTATAAATAATCAATGTACAGATTAGACTTATGTGGTAACTTACCGAAATCATAAATATTTTTATTCCTAAGAACTATGAAAATATCGCTGAAGGTTCTAAGTTACAGGTTGTGCCCACTTTAGCATGTTCCCACTTTCAGTGTGACAAGCTAAAGTGGAACAACCTACAACTAAGAACCTTTAACAGCTCATTTTCAA
>NZ_AUUU01000257.1 GCF_002760435.1 Clostridium sp. LS | reverse complement strand
TTTCATAGTTTTTCGTAACAAAAATATTTATTATTTCGGTAAGCTACCACATAAGTTTAGTTTACATCTTGCTTATATTAGTTAGGAAGTTCATCTAAAGTTCTAAATTCATACCCCTCATTCTTCCATTCTTTAATCATGCTGTCCAAAATAGAAGCATTGGTTTTAGATACAGCATGTAGCAAGCAAATCATACCATTACGAGTATTTTTTAATAGCATTTCTTTAGCTGCTTCTGGAGCGGGCTGATTATCTACATTATAATCTTGATAAGCAAGAGCAAAAAATATAGATTTATATCCTAGCTTCTGAGTGTAGTAAAGTGATAGTTCACTAAAAGTTCCTTCTGGAGGCCTAAAATATTTTGACATTTTGCAGCCTGGAATACTATTTACAGAATCCTCCACCCCAGTAAGTTCGGCATCAAAAGCTGTTTCATTTGTAAAAGTAGGCATAGATTTATGTTGTACAGAGTGATTACCTATAATATGGCCTTCTTTGCTCATTCTTTTTAATAGTTCACTATCTGGAACGCCATTATAGCTTCCCGTTACATAAGGCTTGGTCACAAAAAAAGCTGCATGCACATTATTTAACTTTAAAGTATCAAGAATACTAGAAGTATAGCCATTCTCATAGCCTTCATCAAAAGTTAAATAAATAATTTTTTTTGTAGTATCTCCAAAACCATAACCTTTATATTTTGATAAAAGTCCAGCACTATCTCTTGGTGAATACAACCATGACCACGGTATAGCTTTAGTACTAAGAGATGACGTATCGGATATCAACAATGGCGTAAACGCCTCTTGGCTAGGCTCAAGCCCTTCCACCGGAACTGCTTCTGATTTAGAATTAGACTTTTCTGAGTCAGAGGCAATCTTATCATTAGGCTTTTGCTGAGTTTCTGTCTTATTATCTTCCTCACTAGATGAACTTGCTATACTTTCACTTTCCGAAATAGTTTTTGGTATATTATTTTCATTTTGTCTTTTATCTTGATTTATTCCTCCGCAACCTGATAAAAATATAGTCAATGCTATTAAAAAAGCTAAATTCTTTTTAAGCAAATTTATCCCCCCAAAACATATAGAATTTTTAGTAATAATTTATATATTAAACTTGCCTCAAATAAACATACCTTCAATATTTGTCATAATACAATATCTACAAATTCTTCTATAATTACATTATACAACATTTTATTACTAACTCTTCTATAAATTTTGAATATTTACGATTTTAACTTTAATTAAAACAGAAAAAATCCTTATAAAACTCTTATGCTTTATAAGGATTTTCTTATCTAACCTACTATCCTATTCTTCCCTTTAAATTTCGCCTGGTATAGTGCAATATCTGCATTTTTTATACAGTCATATACTGAGTTTTCGTTAAATGGAAGAACCGTAGCTGTTCCTAAGCTTATGGTTACATAATTTGATACCTTAGAATACTCGTGGACAATTTTTAAGTTATTTACTCTTTCTCTTATTTTATTGGCAATTTCATAGATTTCATCTCTATCTGTTTCTAAGGAAATAAATATAAATTCTTCTCCCCCATATCTAGCAACAAAGTCTCGTGAATCCCTAACAGTATCTTTTAACTGTTTTGAAACCTTCTTGAGAACTTCATCACCCTTTACGTGGCCATATTTATCATTGTATAATTTGAAATCATCTATATCAATCATTATAACAGATATTGGTTTTTTTTTCTTTTTCATTTTAATGAAAATATTATCAATAAATTCCCTTAATGCTCTCCTATTATGAATATTAGTCAACTCATCCTTTAAAGAATTCCTCTTGAGCATTTTATTAGTTTTTTCAAGTTTTTCGTACAAGTTTTTACTTTCCTCTATTTCATTTTTCAATCTATCATTAGCTTCCATAATTAATCTTTTACTAATAAAATCATTATATAAATTTTTATATAATATTCTCGAAGTAATATATGAACAAACTAAAAAGATAATCCCATTTATGTAATGATCTAAAATAATATTTTTTGATTCTTGAAAAAATGGTAATCCAAAGAATAATACAAAAGCTGATATAAAATATGAAAATAATAGATTCTTATTATCAATATAATAAACTACTGAGAAAATTATCACATTTATCATGTACACCATCACTTGTCCATAAATTTTTTGTTCCATTAAAGAAATAATTGCACCCCAAATCATCATAAATGTAACATAACTTGTTATACTGAAACTTATAACATTTCCCTTCTCTTCACAAATATTAACCTTGCTTAAAAATAACAAGTATACTAAATTCATGCTAAGCATTATCAAATGTAATGCAAGATAAATATTAAAATTAAAATCTGCAATAGAATAATTATGCTTAAAAAATATATCCGCTAAGCACATGATTATTTCAATAGATATTATGAACTTACTATACATCTTTGCCCTGTGAACATTTATTTTTATGGTTTCATTTGTAAAACTCTTCTTTTCTTTTTTACTTAAAGGTAAAATTAATAAATTTTTGACCTCCATTTTCATTCTCCAATCTTCTTTTCTTACACTAATTTAACAACTTTATTCAAAATGTAACAATAACCTCATTATATTTTAAATTTAACTTCTGACAAAACTCTGACAAAAATAATAAAAATAGCTCTTGCAAACATTTACAAAGAAATTTTTTTCTTTTTCTATAATATTTTTTTGAATAAAAAAGAAAGCTAATAATATTTCTTTTAGCTTTCTGCATATTTTAAAAATTATAGCTTTCAGTTTCTTAATGTATTCTTTTTTGATATTTTGATAGCTTCTTCATATTTTCTTCTTAATTCTTGCTTTCTGGGTTCAGCCCATAGCCAACCTTCTTCTTCTAAGTAATCTCCTATATATATATCCAAAGCCTTTTTTAATAAAGTTTTATCTTTCATAACTAATGCTTCTTTTAGATATTTTTCAAATTCAACCACATCAATACAAGCTTTTTCTATATGAAGTATGTAATTATCACCAACATATTTAATACTTACATCACAATTATCATATTTATTAAAAATTTTTCTGATCGAATATATTGTACTTTGGAGATTAACTAAAGCCTTTTGTGGTTCAAAATCAGGCCAAAGCAAATCACATAATTTCTCCTTATGTACAGGCATTTCTTGATTTTCAAGCAGGTAAGCAAAGAGCTCAGATGATTTTTTTCTATTCCACTTTACTATGTTATCTCCGCTCTTAATAACAAATTTACCTAAAGTTTGTATATAAAATTTCAACATATTCTCATTTTTTTCAATCTTACTTGTTTTTTCTAAAGTAAGTCTGTCCAAGGCTTTTATAAGTCTTTCCTCCCTAATTGGTTTTAAAACATAATCAATTGCATTTACATCAAAAGCTTCTGTAGCATAAGAGTTGTAGGCTGTAATAAAGCCAAGTTTCATGTGAGGAAAAAGGTTTTGTAACTGTTCTGCTAACTCAAGCCCGTTCATTCCTGGCATCTCTATATCCAATAATGCAATATCAAAAGATGCTTTTTTAGCTTCCTCTAAAGCCTTTAAAGGGTTCGTGCACATTACTGAAGAGTCGAACTTCTTATATTTTTTCACATAAAAATTTATTTCATTTAAAATATCTATTTCATCATCTACCATAAGAATATTCATGTTCATTCCTCCTATTCTCACTATAAGGCACCTCAAATTCTACTATCGTACCATTTCCCTCTTTTGATTTTATAGTAATTCCCTTTCCATATAGTTTCATAAGTCTTTTATGAATATTTTTTATTCCTATGCTTCCATTTTCTAATTTTCCCAAAAGTATATTATGTAATTTTGCTTCACTAATTCCTATACCTGTATCACTAATTGATATCTTAATATACTCACCTTTATCTTTAACATTAACCTCTACTTTACCTCCATCAATCATAGGCATAATTCCATGCCTTACTGCATTTTCTACCAAAGGCTGTATGCAAAGCACTGGTACAGTACAATCTATTAAATCATCAACTTCAACTTCAAATTCAACGCAAATACGCTCTTTAAATCTTGCTTGTTCAATTGCAAGGTAAGATTTTACAAGATTAAGTTCTCTTTTAAGGGTTGTAAGGCCATTTTTACTTTCAAACTCAAAACTACCTCTTAGATAATCAGATAAGTTAAGGATAAGCTCTTTTGCTTTTTCTGGCTCTATTAAACTTAAAGAAGAAATAACACTTAAAGCATTATATATAAAATGCGGCTTAATCTGAGCCTGCAAAAATGATAATTCTGTAGCTATGAGTTTATTTACTGCTTTTTTCATATCTATTAGACTCTTTACTCTAGCATTTAATTCTTCTGGTTCAAAAGGTTTTGTTAAATAATCATTGGCTCCAAGTCTAAAACCGGTAGAAATTTCATAGGTGCGTTTACTAGTTGTAAGAAGCAATACTGGCAACTCAACTGGAAGATATTGTTCACGAATTTTTTTTAGAATATCATACCCTGAAATACCTGGCATCATTATATCTATAATCACAACATCAAATTTTATTCCGCTTTCTACAAGCTTAAGCGCATCATACCCATTTCCAACTCCTTTTACCGTATAACCATATAAATTAAGATTATTAATTAACACTTTAAGACTTACAGTATCATATTCAATAGCAAGAATATTATATTTATCAAGAATTTTCTCATTATTGATCTCTTCCCCCTCAATATTTTTTGCCTGAAAATGTTCTTGAATTTTCTCCATAACTTTTTCTGGATGTCTTTTAGCTAGCGGTAATGTAAATAGAAAACAAGGACTCTTTTCGTGTTGTGATTTTATGCCCACAGTTCCACCTTGAAGCTCTATTAACTGTTTTGCAATAGATAGACCGAGGCTTGTTCCTTCATATTTTCCACTTTTATTACACTTCTCTTGTTCAAAGGAATTATAAATACTATCTAGATTAGTATTTTTTATTCCTGTCCCTTCATTTTCAACAAATATTGTGGCTGTATCTTCAGAGAATTCAGCTTTTATTGTTATACTTCCATTCTCAGTAAATCTAAGTGCATTTTCAAGTATGTTATAAAAAATTTGGCCAAGTCTCTCCTCATCACATAATACCGCAGGTGCATCTTTAGGTGTGAGATTAATAAAAACAATATTCTTTTCACCTTTTAAATACTCAAGTACAAATATTACAGATTCTACTATCATTCTTATATCTAATGGCTTTGGGTGCAATTTTAGCGAATTATATGCCAAATTTGAAATATCCAAAACATCATTTATTAAATTATATAGCCTTCTTAAAGAAGCAAGCACTATTTGGAGATTTTCTTCTTGGCTTAAGTTAAGCTGTCCTCCTATACCTTTTAATAGTGATTGAACTATATTTATTATCCCATTTAATGATGTAATTAACTCATAATTAGTGCTAACAAGAAATTCATCTTTTAACTTATCAAGTGAAATAAGCTTTTCTGATAATTTTTCTACCTTTTTAAAGGCTAGCGAAAATCTAGCTGCTAAAATGTATGCTTGAATAAATATAACTATAAATACTGCTGCTTCCATACTTGGACCATCTCTGTCGTAAATCACATTCCAATAATATAAGACATCATTCATATATGCAATTAAAATTATTATTGATCCTAACAGTAGTAAAGAAGCCCCTTCTCGCTTTTTCATAGCTGCTTTCATAACCGAGAATGTTATATAGCAATATAAAGTGCCAATTAATATTTCATAATATATTAAGTACCTTGTAAAAGTGCTTATTTGCACAGAAATAGTAAATATGCTTAAAATAATACCAGCATACATTGTAGCTTTAGTTACTTTTTGGGGTACCTCTTTTGGATATAATTCATTAACAAATGCCATTGCCATAATTAATCCCCAATATATTGTCATATATTCTAATGGCACCATCCAAGTTATATCTGCTGATGGAATAAAATTAAGAATTACATATTCCCCTGTAATCGCAGTTCTTATAGCAGTAACTACTAGCACTAATGCAAAATATAAAGCTGATTTATCTCTCTTTTGAATAAGAAAAAGAGCTATATGATACAGAGACATAATAGCAACTACACCAAGCATAAACATATCCTTTTCTGAGTTAAATTCCTTGAGCGCCCTTATTCCTTGATCACTTCCTAAATAAATAGAATGCCAAATTCCACCTCTAGAATATGTAAAATTTGAAACTTGTACTATGATATCGAATTCCTTTGAAGTATTTTGAAAGCTAACAGCTTGAGGTCTATATTCAGGAACAGAAGTTTCTTTTGTTATTCCAACTACTCCATTTTCTGCAACAATCTTTTCATTTACCATAAGCTTATACGAAGTTGAAGTTGTTAGAATCTTCAATCCTTTTAAAGAATCTAAATCATCTGTTTTAACTTTTAATCTATATGTTGCGTAACCTTGTTCGGGAAATTTTGCATTATTAGAAATATAATTTGTCCAAACACTTGGAACTCTAAAATAACCATCTGGCTTTATTGATTCTCCATTCTTAAAATCATCCTCTGTTAATAACTGATTCCAATAAAACTCCCATTCTCCATCAAGGCTTATGACTCCGTCTTTTTCAAAATTCCAACTGGTAAGATCTATGCTTCCTTTTTCAGCTTGCAATTGTTTTTTGTGATATTCTTGATATATGTTAAAAAGAAATAGCAATAGTATAAAAAAAATGCTTAAGAATATTATAGACGTTCTATTTTTTAATACTTTCATATTTCCTCCAAGCTTTCATAATGCATAGTTTAGATTGGTATAATTATATTCACGTAATTTTCTTATAACTATTATATACTTTACACTTTATCCTTTCTACAGCATATAAACTAAATCTATGTTAAACATATGTTTAAATAACAAAACATAACCCCATTGGAGACAATATCCATAGGGTTATGTAAAAAATCTACATATTGTTGATTAAAATAACCTCTTAAATTTTAAACTTATTTACCATTTGATTTAACTGCTGCGCAAGTTCTGCTTGATGGTGAGATGTTGCTGCTACTTTCTCTATTGCATTTATTGTTTCATCTATTTTTTCTTTTATTTCCTCAGCATTTTCAGAAGATTTTTGTGCCGTCTCCGCTGTATTCTGTACTGCTTCACTTACTTGCGTAATTGTTGCTGTTAATTCTTCACTCATAGAAGCTATTTCATCAGACATTTTTGTTATAAAATCTGCATCATTATAATAATGATCACCTGTAGCTTTCATAGCTTCAAATTGAGGGTCTACATTTTCTAATATGAATGATAATATATCCTTACTATTATCAGAAAGATTCTGAAATGCCCTTTGAACTTTTGAAATTGTATCTTGTATATTTGCTACTGCCTGCGATGATTGTTCAGCTAACTTTCTTACTTCTTCTGCAACTACAGCAAAACCTTTTCCTTGTTCTCCAGCTCTTGCTGCTTCTATAGCGGCATTTAATGCAAGTAAATTTGTCTCTTCTGATATGCTCGAAATTGTATCAGCCATTACTTTTATATTATCCACAATTTTGCTATCCTCAATAGCTTTTAATCCTTTTTCCTTTTTCTCGTTATATAATTTTCTAGTTTCTTCAATAGAAATTATTCCATTATTCTTAACTTCCATTGCTTTTTCTTTAGCCTTACTTGAAGTATTGCTTCCTTCTAATGCTTTACTTGATAATATACTTATGCTAGAATCAACTTCTTGTATAGATGCACTTATTTCTTCAGAAGCAGCGCTTGTTTCTTGAACACCTTCAGCTATTGTATTTATCACTTTTTCTATATTTTCTGCTTTGTTAGTAAGCTCTTCCACAGTTACAGAAAGTTTTTCACTGCCCGAAGTTAAATCCTTTGATTTTTCTAAGGTCTGTCTTATAAAAATTACAAATTCATTTCTCATTGTATTAAATGCATTAGAAAGCTGACCGATTTCATCTTTATATTTTAATAAATCATCCATATTACTATCAGTTAAATCCAATTCGCCTGCTTTTTTCATAACATTTGTAATTTTTACTATTGGCTTTGCTATAATATTTCCAAGATAAAAAGCAACTACACTAGATAAAATCAGCCCAATTATAATAAATAAAATTATTGTTTTAATAAGATTATTAGATTGCTTTAAAATTTCATCTGACGGTGCTGTTAAAGCTAATGTCCATCCATTCGAAAGATGAGCGTAACTTGCATTTTTATTTATGCCTTTGTATGTATATGAAAACTGTTTTTCAGAGGATGAATTATTGCTAATCTCATCTGCAAATCCTTTTAATGAACCATTTTCTATAGTCGATAAATTATCTTTCGTTTCAATTGCTGGATGATATATAATATCATTTTTATTGTTGAGTAAGAAAGCATATCCTGAATCATAAATTTTCGTATTTTGAACTATATTCTGGATTTGTTTAAAATTAATATCCATTCCAACTATACCAATAGATTTTCCATCTTTATACAATGGCACTACATAAGAAACCATTTGTACATTAATATTAGAATTTAAATATGGATCCATCCATACTGGCTTCTTTGCATTTACTGGTATATAATACCATCCTACATGTTCCGTATCGCTAGGATCATATTTACTAAAATCTGTTGGAGTAAGTTTTTCAAACTTACTGTTTTCATCTGGTTTAGAATAAAAAATCCCTGATGTTGGCGGAGTAAATTGTGGGTTAAATCTTATATAAAAAGTCATTGCACCAGCTGTATTTTCTCCAAATTTCTTAGCTATACCTTCAAGATTATCTTGATAATTTTTTACATATTCAGAATCAGATGAAAATTTTTTTACATCATCTAGATTATCTAAAGCAATTTCCGAAAGAGTATTTACTGATTCCTCAACTTTAGTTATTGTTGAATTAAGTTCACCTGCTTTATTCTCGCATGTTAAAGTCAATTTTTCCTTAGAATCAGTTGACGCTACACTAGTTGCATGCGATATACTGACGAATCCGATTAACACAGCAATAAAAATAGAACACAGTGAAATTGCTGAAAAAATTTTAATTTTAATACTTCTCATTTGTTCATCCCCCTTAAATAAAAAAATCCAGAAGAAATCAATAATTATTAAAATAATTGATTTTCAACTGGCAGGTTGCACCACTAACTCCAAATTCTTAAGGTGCCCACGTAAAAGAATTCTTCATAGTTTCCAATTGCTATAATAGCTTTTAAAAATCTTCAATACATTGAAATATTATCATTAACATGAAAATTTCTCAACATTATTTACTATAATTTAACATAATATTCGCTATTTTCATTTTGATTACCTGTAAATTATCGCAAACTAAATTTAGGGAGATCTTAATAGTTCCACATAATAATCCTTGCTGTTAAAAGCATTTATATAATTTCATTTGATATATACTTAAGTTTTCACTGATTTATAACAGTTTCAGCCATTTTAATCATTGCACTTTTATCAACTTCATCATAAGCATTATTTGTAATTAAATATTCAATACCACTGTCATACCATGCAACGCTTTGACTATTATATTCTTGAATTTCATCACTTCCAAAAGCTATATCTAAAAGTCCTTCTTTGATTAATTTTATATCCTCTTCTGTTTGTTTATAATCTGCTGGAACAATTTTACGTTGGATATTGCTATAATATATTTTTATTCCATTAAATTCAGTTACATCCCTATTACTTTCTATTTCTTTATTAAAATACGCTTTATCAATTGCTGTTGCAGTCATAAATAAACTCTGATTTTTTTTAGCCCCATCCTTTTTATATTCAAAGTTCGCATTTTTAGCTTTAATAACTACCTTTCCACTTTCATCCTCTAGGGAACTATTTGAAAAATTTAGTGAATCAAATTTAAACCCACCTTCAAAGCTCTCCACATATTTAGGTAAATAGCCAATCATCTTCTTTATCGAATCACCTGTTGGAAATTGATTAATTTTAGAGGCCTTAGAGCTAGTTGAAATCCATTGAAAACCATTTGTTGCTGCAACGCAAGTTATGGTTGTTGCTATACATAAAACTCCTACAATTATTAATGTCTTAACTTTCAAAAATCCAAATCTCATATTCAAAAATCCTCCTTCATCCTCTTTACGGATATCATTTTTAATTTTAAAAAACATATTCTCTGAAACTGACATTTCTTCTGCCTTTTTATTTAAACTGCCAATAATTTTTTTATCTATATCTTCATTTAACTTTCCTTTCATCAAAATTTACACTCCTTTACATACACAAAATTTTTTTCATTACTATTTTCCAAACTTTCTTTTAATTTTTTTCTTGCACTATAAAGTCGCGATTTTACTGTACCTTCAAAGCATCCCATTACCTTTGCAATTTCTTTAACAGTTAATCCATTAAAATAGAAAAGTACTATAACTGTTTTTTGCATTAAATCTAATTTTTCAATTTCAGAGTGAAGTATTTGATCCTCTTGATTTTTTAAATATATATTTACACATTTATCAATACTATCATTATTAGCTTTTTCAAAGATGTTCTCTATAGGTAAAGCCTTCTTGTCTTTATCAATACGTTTCCAAGCAATTCTTGTAAGTATTTTAAAAAACCATGCTTTAAATTGTTCAACATTCTTTAAGCTCTTTGCATTTAAATAGCATTTTATAAATGCTTCTTGGACAATATCTTCACTGGCAAATTTATCATTTGTAATTAGATATGAATATTTAAGCGCTGTATTTTTATATAATTCAAATATTTCACCTAAGGCATCTATATCACCAGACTGGATTTTTCTAACAATCTCACTTTCACTCACTTTAGCATCTCCTTTCATAAATACTATTTTGGTGCACCTATATATAAGAGCCTTTAATTTATCAAATGGTTCATTTTGAAATTAATTTTTTTAGCATATCATTTATTGGTATTCGTAAATATAATAACATTTACTAGAGTTAAACATGTATATTAATAAAAAAAATTAGGTATATTTGTGTAAAATAGGCACTTGGAAATAAACAGAAGAATGTTCTAAGTAGGGGATTGCTCGACTTTTAATTAGCAAATGAATATTAGAGCAATCAAAAGTGGTGTACTCCCTATTTAGAACATTCCAGTGAAATTTTCATAGTCCTATAGAACACGCATATACCTAATTGGTATTGATACACGTTTATATTTAATTATATACTGGTTTTATTTTTTGAGGTTCATCCAGCTTATTACATGATGAATTGCAAAGCCTCCAAAACTAGAGTTGTCTTTATATACATAATATGTTTTACTTAATTCCGTATTCATATAGCTATTTCCTTCTTCATAAAAGCTTACAAAATTCCCCTCAACAGATTTCTGTGTTTCAACAGCTATAGTAACTTTAGATCCATATTGCTCGCCTAGGGCCATTTCTTTAGAAGCCACCTGAATGATCCCATTATTTCCCTCAGCCTTATCTCTATATGCCATTATCACAACATTATTTATATTTTTCAAGATCCAGTTAGCTAATGAATCAGTTCCATACTTAGTATTAAATTTTATTCCATCAAACCAAAAAGGTATATCAATTCCTAATGATACTCCTAAAGAATTACTATTATTAAGAGCATCTAATAAAGATTTTTGATAGTTCTCTAGAACTTTATTCATATTACTTTCATAATCCTTATTTAAATATGGTTCTATATCTAAATGAATCCCTTTAAATTTTTCATTAGATGATGAAGTACTTTGAAATTTTGTTAACCAATCCAAGAATTCTTTTTCTTTATTTGCGCCTCCATCAGATAACCAATCTGGTGAGCCATTTAATGCATGTACACTAATTCCTTTTAATGAAGCTTTTTTTATGAAACTTCTATAAACATCAGACTTTATACTGTAGTCTATTTGAAGATATAAAACTTTTACATTATTACTAGAAAGAAAATTAAGAATTTTATCTGAAGATTTTATAATCTGGCTTGTATCCCAAAGCCATGTAGAATTTATGTGGTTATTAATTGGACTAAAATTTTGACTTGCAAAGGCTGCATTTGTTGGCATAATTAAAACTATAGATATAAATAAAGATATGATAAATTTTGATATGGACATATTAATCCCTCCTCTTATGTAGGCCTGGAGCCTTCTAAAAGAAGAGTCCTGGCAACCTGGCAGCCATTGCAGTATAAAAAAACTGTTTAGGCCCATGGCTTTGCGTCTTTACCTTTCGATAAATTTGCCTTTTTCATTACTAAATAAATATTATATTAATTGTTGCTAAAACTTTCTCTTTTTATTTTTCCCCAACTATTCCGAAACTTTTTAAATCTCACAATTGCATCTATTCTGAATAATGTTGTCATTTGCCTGTATCCAAAATTCTCTATTATACCATACCATGTAAGCTTAACTAACTGATTAATGGATGGGTATTTACTAAAAGTATACTCTTCTAGTAAAATTGCTCCTATAGATAATATTATACCATAAAGTATAGATGAAACTAAAAACAAAATAAAATATCTAATGTTAAGCAGTCCAAAAGCGTATGACAACGGAATAAAAATATATCCTAATGTTTCAATTACAGGTCCTAGCATTTCAAAAATCCAAAAATATGGAACTCCAAACATTCCTATTATACCGTACCTTGGATTTGCTAGTAAATCTTTGTGCCTAAGTAAGCTGTCCATTAAACCAATTTGCCATCTTCTTCTTTGGCCTCTTAAATCCTTTACCTTTTCTGGAGCTTGTGTCCAACATACAGGGTCGGGTATAAATTTAACTTTGTATTTAATTTTATTCTTTCTTAAATATTTGTGCATTTTAACTACAAGTTCCATATCTTCCCCAATAGTATTACTACTATATCCACCAACCTGTACTACTATATCTTTCTTAAAAGCACCAAAAGCTCCTGAAATAATCAACAAACAATCTAATGCGCTCCATCCCATTCTTCCTGTTAGAAATGCTCTTAAATACTCGATAATCTGAAACATTGCCAGCTTATTTTTGGGGAGCCCAATGGATTCTAATTTTCCATCTTTAATTTTACTACCATTAGCTATTCTTACAATTCCACCAACAGCTACTGTTAACTTATCCTCAATAAATGGCATTATTACTCTAACTAAAGAATCACTTTCAAGCATTGAATCTGCATCAATGGATGTAAACACCGGATACTTAGATACGTTTATGCCAACATTAAGGGCATCTGCTTTTCCTCCATTTTCCTTATCAACTAAAGTTAGCTTTGGATAATCCAAATTTTTATATATGCCTCGCACTTTTTTTGTTTTAATTAAATGCCTTATTGGTTGGTTTATTTCTGTTAACTTATAAGCTTCAACTACCTTTTTGAAAGTATCATCTTTTGAACCATCATTAATAACTATAACCTCATGGGCTGAGTAATTTAAAGCTAATAAAGACTTTATATTATCTACTATCGTACTCTCCTCATTGTAAGCTGGTACTAATACTGAGATAGGTATCATATTGTTTGAGTAAATATATTTCTTGTAGTCCGAGTAATTCATTTTTTTAATATAATCATATAAACTAAACGCAGATAGAATCAACTGCATAAAATATATTCCATTAATAGTTAACACATAATAAAGTATGATGAAATTAAAGTCTATAATTAACTGTCTAATAAATCCTATATTCACGTAGCAATCTCCTTGTTTTTATCATCAGTATACTCCTTTATTAAAAGAGCTAATTCTACTTTATCTGGATTTTGAGAATTTTCATATAAATGAGCACCATTAGATGAATTTTCTATAGCGGATATAATTATATCCTTAGCAAATTTGTCTTCCCCACGCAAAACACCTGAAATTACATTTATACCGTCCTTATGATCTAATATAGATGTTGCAGCATTATATCTAACATACCACTCATTATCAGAAAGTGCTTTTGTTAGTGGAGTCAATATTCTGCTATCAGTAAAATTCCCAAGGGCCCTTGCCGCTATCGCCCTTACTTCCCATTCATTATCCTCTAATAGCTTTATAATATCTTCTAAATATGTCTCATCTCCAATACTGCCTATAGCTTTAATTGATGCAATTCTTAATTCCTTATTTTCATTAAATAAATATTGAGATATATCTTTGCTTAAAGATATATCCTTATGATTCCCAGCAGACTTTATAAATACACCAGCAATGAAACTATTATCTTGGTTTATCATATACTTATTAATTTTATGTTTATTCCCTTCAAAGCTGTCAACT
Source organism: Clostridium sp. LS (assembly GCF_002760435.1). Lineage (GTDB taxonomy): Bacteria > Bacillota > Clostridia > Clostridiales > Clostridiaceae > Clostridium. Next base: position 35,013 of record NZ_AUUU01000257.1, on the reverse strand, counting down.
ATTTCTATTAGGCTTCTTTCACTTAAAATTACAGCTGAATCAATAGTTTCAAAGGCCTTAATAAAATAATCTTCATCTCCTATCTTTGCAAGTGCTAAAAGAATATTGTATTGAACATCACTATTTCTTGTTCTTAATTCATTTAATAACGCTCCAGCTGATTTCCATTCTCTAAATTCACCTAGCCGTTTAGCAGCTAAAGCTTTTTTGAAGCTATTTTTATCTTTTAAATTCTGTATTTCATATTTAACAATCTTTGTATATTCACATAATTCAATAAGTTTGGGTAAGAATTCGCCTTTATACTCTTCAAAATAGTGAATTAACCGTTCTTCTATAATTTCTCTCTTTTCTTTATTTTTACAAAGAATTTTAAGATTTTTGGTAGCAAAAAGTTCTAAATCTTTACCTTCTATAATTTCATTAACAATAAAATCAACATAAGGTACTAATTTTTTATAGTACTTCTTCCGTCTTTTATTTCTATAAGTTTCAACAGTTTTTTCAAACACTATATAAATATATAAGAAAAACGTTATTAAAGAGAAAAATATTATCGATAGATAAACATATTGTTCCATACTTAACCTCTTTCTAAAATATCACTTATCTCTTAGAAATAATTTACTCCTGAAAGTTGTCAGCAGTATTAGTGGCCAATTGATTTAAACGCATCCTTTAAAATGTAGTAAGAAGGTTTCAGTCTTTCATGGTAAGTTGGCACATCCCATTCATCCCAACTATATAATTCCATGCTGGTATTTTCAGTAATAACATTATTTTTAGTTACTATTCCGCCTATGTAAACTCCTGGTATTTTCGTGGCAGTTATTTGATTCTTATTATAGAAATCATCCATAACCATTTTGGTAGATGGATCCATAACATCTAAAAGCTGCCAAGGTATTCTAATTTCTATTTTATCTCCATTTACTGCATAATCAGTTAATGAATTATAATCCTTGTGATCTGGATTACCATCTCCTTGAACCAATTTACCAGTTTCATATTTTTGCAGAGGAATTGTTGTTTTATCTTCTGGTAAATACAATGCCCTGTTCAAACATAAATAGATTGGATTAAAGATTCCACTGTTCTTTTTTTCATAGGATGGATTTTCATCTATCATTTTTAATTGCTTTGCATACATATAGTAAAAAACATCGTAGTAAGAATCTGTAACTATTCTAGAACCATTTTTCTTGTCTAATACAACAACCATATCTGCTGGCCTGCTAAATGTTAAATTATAATCGTTATATGTTAAATTTCCAGAGTTTGGAGTTATGTCAATTGGAATAAATAACTTATCACTTTCGAAGTCAAACCCTTTTACATCTCCCATGATATACAAATATTTTTCATCACTTTTCGTATATAGCTTCATATTAGAAGTATCTATTAAAGGTTTATCATTCTTCCAGTCAGAAATATCTCCATCCACATAGCAAATGCTTTTCTCCTTACCAGGGTCAAAGGCTAAAATTCCAAATTCCTGTTCATTAGTTTGAGCATTAGACCAATATGCTCTTCTCTCTGGCAAATCTAAATCCATAGTATTCCAGGTTCTTTTAAACCATTCATCCTGCCAGGTGAAAACCAATCCTCCGGCATAACCTTCGTCATAAATATCCTTAAGCATAGCTGCATCCATTTTTCCTTGACTGCTTTCATCTACATTACCTTGATTATATCCCATATGAATATTTTCATGAGCACTTCCTCTTGATGCTGGTATCCCAAATTCAGCAACTAATACTGGTACGGTATGTTCTTTTATTAAATCTTTTAAATACGCCTTGTAAGTATTTATCTTGCCATCTTCATCTTTATAGGTTGCATAATCATGTTGATAATTCATAAAGTCCGGATAATATGGATATATATGATACGATGCAAATAACCCTGGCTTAAAGGAAGTATTAGCTTTTATATGTTCAGTATTTACTTCCGCTTTATCTTCGTTTGCAAGAGGTTCGTTAGGATGCTTTAATGGATCTGTAGTAACCCAGTTTGTAAAACTTAATGGTCTTTGCATCTTATATTTTGCAGTTTCGTAGTCTATAGCGTAATCTCCACATTCAGCTAAAAATGCTTCAAAAGGAGATGCATTTTCAGTATGCAAATATTTTCCATCAAAACTAGTAATCTTACTATTGACTTTATTTGTATTTTCTACCAAATCCGGATCCCATTCAATCCCAAGTATCCACCCCATTACATAAGGGGATACATCTTTTGTATATACTCCGCTAGCATGTCCGTTTTGCTCTGGAAGATTTGCATTTCCATGAATTATATCAATTAATGTTTTTATATCTTCCTTAAACCCATCTTTAATTATTGGATTATGAGCATCTTGAAATTTCGATATGTCATCTTCATTAACCCATACTCCCTGAAATACGTATATAGGCTTTAGCGCAGATTTATTATAATCATACAATGCATCGTAAAAAACTGGATTGAGTATTGTATAAACTCTTATTGTATCAGCATCCATATCTGATATTTCCTTAAACCATCTAAGATAATCATCCTTTGTTATAGTTAGTTCTCCTGGAAAAGAACCTGGCTTTGCTGCACCAATATTTACACCTTTAACAAAGGATTTTTCCCATTTTCCATACTTATATATGTAGAAGGATTTATCATCAACTTTAGACATATATGATATTCCGTCACCAGTATATAGTGATACTTTATTTCTAATTAAAAACATACTTTTATAGCTTAAAAAAGCAGATAGAACAATAATCGACAGAATTATTATAAACTTCTTCACAGTAAACTCCTTTATGCTCAATAATTCAGTGAAATTCACTAATATTATAACATGTTTCCTCCAAATTCTACATCATTTTCGAGAAAAACTAAAAAATTAACAAAACATTAATCATAGCTATTAAAAGGAGATGTGGAGGTATTAAAAGTGCTCTCGCAATCTGCATAAATGTTCATTTACATGAAGCTATCAATAATTGTATGAGTTTATAATCTAAGATTGCACTACACTAATTCTATCTACCGTTTCAGTATTTTCCTTATACCAAATCATTATAATTTGATCCTTTTTCAAGTCTGATATCTTTATAGAAGATTTTAAGTCATCATTTTGATTTTCACGGCCAATATTTAATTCTTGTGCTATGTTAACATCATCACCTACTGTGATTGTTTTATAGGTGCCTGTATAGTTCATTTCTGGCACATTTCTCTGAAAGCCTCTTTGAGATTGCTTATTGTTATTATCATTATTTTGATTACTATTTGCATTCTGCTTATCATTATTTATATTTGAGGATTTACTGTTTTGAGGCTGCTCAATTAATTCTATATTTATAGAATTCCCATCAATAGATATTATTTTCCCCATAATATCAGCATTCATCATTTCACCAATCAAATTCCTATTATTTTCATCTGATCCACCATTTGGCCTTGGTCCTCCATTCATTCTTTGTCCTCCATTGGCTCCTCCAGCAGAATTAATATTTATATTTTGAGCAGTAATAGCCTCGCAGGAAACGAGCTCTAAAGAACAAATATACAATAACATAATTATAAAAATACTATATACTCTCTTACGCATATTTTATAACCTCTTTCTAAATGATGATATAAATTGTAGAAGATTCCTTTTGGATATAAAATCATATACATCTTTAAATCCCATGTACGATAAAACTATTAGCAATGGATATACTGGGTAAATATATCTAGACTTAATTTCCCATAAAATATAGAAGCCAATAAACCCTAAAATCACTAAGGTTAAAAAAACTTCATCAAACCTCTTAAATTTTATTCCACTTATCAATCTTATTAAAATAAAACAATACATTAGAAAATTCATTACATATAATGTCCAAATTAATCCGCTTCTATATACTGAATTTCCTTTAAACAAATCTGTAGCAAAAGTATTATAAATATATTGCGCTTGCGCTCTACCCATTCGTCCACTTGAATTAGATGCTTCTGCGTTGCCAATACCAAATGTTTCAATTTGATATGTTCCTTCAGTCCAAGTCCATACGATTTTGTTATAATAAAATTTTGCTAAGTCACTAAAACTCATATTAGATAATTTATTACTTATTTCTTCCTTAAACAACTCTGTACTTTTTTCTTTATTATAATTTCCTTGTCTTTGATATATATTATAGCTTTTCATATTATCCCAATAACCAAGCGTGTCCTTGTTCAATCCCATATTAATCCACATATATATAGGTGCAGAATTATTGTTAACAGATTCATCTACAACATGAGTTCCTTGTAAATACGCGTTTTGAGACCAATTTGGAATATTAAATAACAATCCCAATATGCAAAAAGAGGTTATTACCTTCTTCATTCCAATTTCCTTTATACTGAGTAAGATGTAGATTACCCCAGCTATTAGTATGATTGCCCCTGTGCTTCTAAAATAATTTCCAATTGATAAAAGTATTGAGGAAATCACTATATACTTTATAGATTTTTCTTTTACAAATCTTATTAAAAAATACATGGCTGTGGTAAGAAATGCCGTAGCTATTATATCGTTGTAAATAAAATTGCTCATGAATAGAGATGGTATATATGTTGCTGCAAAAATTAGGACACCGTAGTCATTTTCTTTCGATCTATAATTTATTTTTTTGTATATTAGATAAATCATTAAAGTTGTAACTAGGGTAAATATTATATTAAAGATTTTAATAACTAAATAATTATTTGGAAATATAGCTAACAAAGCTTTTAAATATAAAACTGTGGAATAGTTATAAGGAAACATAAAAAGATAGCCACCAGTTTTAAATGTAGAATAATCATTCTTATATAGCATATTTAAAGCCAATGATAATACAGTTTGGGAATCGGCTGTTGGTAACTTAGTAAATAAAAATATAATAATAACTTGAATAGCAAAACTAAATAGCAATGTTACTGGAATTACTATCTTTTTACTATGCTTATTTAATTTGAAGCATAATTTATATAAAACTATGCTTAATAAAATTAGCATAACTATTATTAAAACAAAAATACAAAGCTCTTGATTTTGAAGAATTGGCTTATCACCATATAAAAAAGAATCATACTTTGCCCTAATAAAAAATGACGAACCTATAAATAGTCCTATAAAAAAAACAAGTATTACATATATCACCTTTTTAATTAGCTCTAACATAATAAAAACTCCTTTGTGGCAATTATTATTAAAAAACTCGCATCCATACTTACACAAAAAGATATTTTGCAATTTTATTATAATTTAGTTTTCTGTAATTTAGCTTAACAACTACAAAATATTTTAAATTTATTTATTTAGAATTGCAAATTGTTTATGGGTAAATTAAAAGTGACAAGCAATAAATTTAAAAACCAATGTCTGTCCAAAAAATATTTTTTAGACAGACATTAAGGATTTCATCTTTAACTTTTGCTTCTCACTTGAGCTTTTAAATTGAATTTATCAATTTCTTTTATTTTCATAATATTGTTTTAATAAATTTAGTTCTAATCAATTATTCTATAATCTTCAAATTAAATTGTTCTTCACTATCATATTTATTATGACTCAAAAGATTTCCACGGAATATCAACCTTAGTACCAGAATTTATAATCTCATCAATATGAATTAGCATTGGAAAATCACTTATTTCAACAATTCCTCTTTCTGCCAAACAACGTACATATCTTGCGGCTCTTGTAGCAATAACTACAGATTCTAAAGTAACACCTTTTAATTGCTCCATGGCTTGCTCAAACGAAAAACCTTTTCCCAATAAAGTACCTATTTTTCGAGTACGTCCACCAAATACAGTTACATACAGGTCCCCGCCAAAATATATAATATTTTCTTCCCCTCCGTCAACTAACTCAAGAAGATGTTTTGCTTCCTTTATACTTTGTCCAAAAAGTGCAGCCTGTGAATTATAATGCTCTTTTCCTGAACCATCAGCTCCAATTGATAATCCAATAGCTAGTGATACGCCTAAGGCATAAGCGTTCTTTAATGCTACTGCACATTCGACACCTATAACATCGGTAGATAAGCTAATATGATAGTATTGTGTTTCAAATAAGCTCTTAAGCTTTCTAAGTATATTCATGTCGTCTCCACAAAACACAACTTCTGAATTATCTTTATCGGCAAGTTCATAACTGGTACATGGCCCACCGACAGCGCTAATAGAAAGTTTTTTATTAGAAGGAAGTTTGCTTAAAAAATAGTGAGGATAATTAATCATTTTGCCATCCTCTTCAGTAACCATACCTTTTGTTATTGAAAGAACAGGAATATCTTCAGATATAATGGGCAATATATTATCTGCAAACCAGTCAACACCAAAACTGCTGACTCCGCAAATAATTACATCAGCTCCATCTATTGCCTCGTTTACATCCTCGATTTGATAGTACTCAATTCCTGTTTTAGGTAATTGACGTTTTAAAGTAGTATGAAAACCAGTAGCCCTTGCTGTATTTATAATTTCTCTATCTAATGGAGTACCAACAAGTCGTACCTTATTATTATTTTCTATTGCTGGAAAAGATAGTGCCGAGGCCATTTGACCTGCTCCAATAATTGTTATAATGCTCATAACGTTCCCTCCTATTTTAAATTTAATATAATAGTATTATTTATTCAATTGCTTAACATATAGATTAAGCAAAGCTCTCTTAAAACTTCTTAAGCTCTTCACCAATATATTTAATTGATGAAAATACATAATCTGCAGATATGTCAGACTTCTTATACATATCTTCTGATGTCTCGCCGCTTAACACAAGAATACTTGTTATTCCCGCATTCACTCCAGTTTTAATGTCTGTGTACAATCTATCCCCTACAATCGCTACTTCTTCTTTTTTAAGATCATACTTTTCAATAATCGCCTCTACTATATATTCAAATGGCTTACCTATAATAATAGGAGAAACACCTGTAGATGATTCAAACATTCTTATCATAGATCCAGTATCCGGCATATATTTACTATCTTCAATTGGACAATTAAAATCTGGATGAGTAGCTATAAATGGTACCCCATCCCTTAAATAATCACAAGCTGCCCATATTTTTTCATAGGTTAGTGTAGTGTCAAACCCAAGAACTACATAATCAGGCTTGTCATTTTTGTCCTTAACTAGTATAAAACCTTCATTTTTAAATTCTTTCATAAGTGGTTCTGTGCCCATTAGATATATTTTATTACCTGAACAGTTTTTCTTCATATACCATATGGTTGCTTCACCAGATGTGTATACTTGTTCTTTATCAACATAACAGCCAAGTGCTGAAAGCTTCTGCTTATACGTTGATTTGTTTTTCGAAGAGTTATTTGTTAAAAATATAAATTTCTTTTCTTGACTTTTTAAAATATCTAAAAAGTCTAGGGCACCATCAATAATTGTATTTCCAAGATAGAAAGTCCCATCCATATCTAATAGAAAACATTTAATATCTTTTAACTCATTCATTTTTACCTCCAGCTTAAAACATATATTTGTCTTATATGTTATTGGATTTATATAACTTATCAGCAATTAAATTAGCAATTTCCTCTGTTAATCCAAGATCATCAATCAAATGCACAACACCATATCTAGTTCTTATGTCCTTTGCAGCAACGAAGGTTTTAATAAATAAATTCTTGTCTATTCCAAGCTCTTCAGGATGCCATATGCATCCCCCGTCCTGTAGTATTTTCTTTACATTCTCAGAACTTGGCACTATAGTATGCCCAATATCAAGAATTTCCTTCCAGTTTGCTGCTATCTTTTCTGCATTTTCTTGTCTCTTATCAGGATTCAATTCAATTGCATCCTTTTTATAATCAATTACATTACCAGCCACTTTACCAAATACGCTTTCAATATTTTGTCTCCATTTACTCATATCATAGTATCTGAAGCTTCTTTTAGTCATAACACTTTCTATATCTATATCCTTTAATGCCTCAAATAACATAGCCATAATAACTGTACCTACTCCAACAAAGTTTCCATGCACCCATTTTTCTTCACTGCTTCTTGTATGGAACATTATTTCCCAGCCATGAGCAATATGATGCTCGGAACCTGACGCAGGTCTTGAACATCCTGCCATTCCTATAGTTATTCCTGACAAAACTAATGCATCTGTTATATTTTTTACTACTTCATTATTCCTTTCAGGAATCCTTGGTGCAGCAGCAACACACTTAGCTACTGCAGCTTGAACCATATCTGCAATAGTCTTACAATAATATTCTCCTGTTAAGAGGTGTGCAATTGACCAGTCTGCAAGAGCAATATATTTACCTAATACATCACCAAGTCCTGAACAAAGTAAATACATTGGAGCATTCTTCATAACTTCAATATCTGCATATATTCCATAGGCATATATAGCTTTATGAGACTCTTTAAACCCATCTGTAATCAGAGGTGATACCACAGAGGCATAACCATCCATAGATGGTGCAGTACCTACTATGGCATAAGGTATATGTGCTCTGTAAGCTACATACCTGCAGATGTCATTTATAACACCTGAACCTACGCCAAGTATAAGTTCTGTATCATCTTCTATTTCTATCAAAACTCTTCCAAGGGCATACACATCAGGCAATAGGTGTTCCTGTGGAAACACATATTTCTTTAATGAAAAATTATTCTTTAATATTTTTTCCACTCTTTTTCCAGCCGCATCATATGTGTGAACATCTTGTACAATTAATATTTTTTTATTTTTAAACTCTTTAAGAAACTCTGGAAGTTGTTCTATTATCTTATTTCCTATCTTTACAGAATTAATTTCTACGCTATGCCTTTTTCCGCATTCACACTTAAAATCCATTCCAATAAGTTCTTCTGCTTTTAAGTTCGTTATATCCACTATAACCATCATCCTTTCCTTGTAAGTATCCAATAATGTTAAAGAGTACTATTAGGTACTCTTTAACAAATTAAGTTATTTAATGCTATAGACTTCCTGTGAATAATTGGAATATCTTAATTACTATCCAGTTTAAGAAATTACCGCCCATGTCTAAGCTTGAAATAGTTGATGTTCCCGCTGGCATTGAAAATTGAGCCATTTGCGCCATTTGAGTATGGAAGCTTGCAATATTGGTTGCCATTAATAATCCTAACGCCATAACAATTGTACCTGATATAACTGAGTGAACTATATTACCTTTTGCTGCACCAACTATAAACGCAACATAGAAACATATTGTAGCTAAATCTCCAAAAGGTAAAACTTGATTTCCTGGTAGTATTACTGCTAAGAATAGTGTAATAGGAACTAGTACAAGTGCTGTTGCTATAACTGCTGGATGTCCAACTGCTACTGCTGCATCTAATCCAATTGTAAGATTTCTATCTTTACCAAAGTCTTTCTTTTGTAAAAATTCTCTAACTGATTCCGAAACAGGAATTAAACCTTCCATAAGTATCCTAACCATTCTAGGCATTAAGAACATGACACCAGCCATAGAAATACCTATTTGTAGAATTTTATCTATACCATATCCAGCAAGGATTCCAAGTACAACACCAAGAATAAGTCCCATCATCATAGGTTCTCCAAAAACACCAAATCTTTTTTGAATTGTTTCTGGGTCTGCCTTTAAATTTTTAATACCTGGAATTTTTTTAACAACACTAACAATGGGAATACCTATAAGACCACAAGCTGCAGTTGAGCCAGTTGGTAATGATACTCCCTCAAGCCCAAAGAATTCTTGAACCATTGGAGCTGTCTTATCTGCAATCTTAATAACAGCAATTTCATATAAAATACCAGCTAAAATAGCGAATAACCAGTTACCATGAGTTAATACGTATACACTCGCACCAGCTGCAGTAAAGTGCCAATAATTCCATATATCAATATCAACTACATTTGTTGTCTTTGTAGCGAGCATTAATAAATTTACCAACATAGCTATTGGAATCATTATTGCTGCTATAGGAGATGCCCAGCTTATTGCAGCAGCTGCTGGCCAGCCTACATCTATTATACTTAGTTGTAATCCATATCTAGTAACCATTTGTTGTGCTGCTCCACCAAGGTTTGTTGTAAGTAATCCAACTACTAAATTTATACCAACAAAGCCGATACCAATTGTAATACCTGATCTAAATGCTTTTTTAAATCCTTGTCCAAAAATCATACCAATAATAGTAATTGTTAATGGCAACATAACGGTTGGCCCTAAGTTCAAAATGTACTTTACTACATCTAATAACATTCTTTTTCCCCCTATATTATCAATTTTTATTTACTTTAATAAATTCTTAATTAACATGTTGCTATCATAAGCTTCAAATACATATTTTTATGTGTTATAATAATTAATAGTCCAATTAATTTTTTATATAGGTCCACCTTTATAGTGGCCTATTTTTTTACTTTAAAGCTTCAATTATTCCTTGGTCAACTTTGCCTGGATTAATGTTAGTTAAGTAATTCATAGCATTGACTACAGGAAATTTATAATTTCGTGATGAAATTGTAGTTGTTACCAAAAGATCAGCTTGATCTTCATAACCTGCCACTTCTGAAATCTTGCATTGTATAATTCTCGCATTAATGCCATTAGCTTTAACTAGGTCCTCAACCTTTTTACACACAACTGTTGAAGTTGCTATTCCTGTACCACATGCTACTAATATTAATTTTTGTTTGTCCATATTTTTACCTCCATAAATAAAATTCTATAATTTAAATAATTGCTTATTATTTAATCGCAATTATAATTAAAGCTTGAAACGATATCATACACTTCATCGCTATCTTTTGCTTGAAGCATATTTTGTAAAATACTTTCATTTTGAATTAGAAACATCAATTGCTGCAGCATTACTATCTGACTGTGGGGTTCATTTAAAGCCATAGTAAATACTATATTAACATCCACACTTCCATTTCCATCCATATTATTAAATTTCACCGGATTTTTTAGTGTTGCAATAGCTATAGCTGGCTTTTTAACATGAATCGCATCTGTGTGAGGTATTGCAACATTATATTTTCCAAGCAATAAACCTGTAGGAAATTTATTTTCTCTACTTACCAACCCATTAAAAAAGGAATCTTCTACAAATCCTGCTTCTAATAATATTGGAGACATCTTTTTAAAGACATCCTCCGCTGATTTAGCTTCAAGGTTATTTATAACTAAATCTCTTCTTAAAAATTCTTTAATACTTCCATTCATTTAACTTCCTCCTTTTTTGTAAGTCCTTTATACGTTTTCATCCATGATTACATCCTCATAAATTTATAAAGCAATTATCGTGCCAAAACTATGTTGAAAAAGTAATATATAATTTCATAAAAATGAAAAGGTGGAATTTAACATTTTCCACCTTAGAACCTAATAATTATTATTAAATTTTTAATAATATATCTGAAATTTCTTTATCCGAATTTGCCTGCCTTATCCATTGTGCTACTTCTGCATCTGAAATAGTGTCAAATAGCTTCCTGACTATTTTCATATCACTCTCTTTTATCGCCAGCATAATAACAACATCAACCTTACAACCATAATCCCACAAAATAGGATTATTAAGTTTAAAAATAGCCAAGGAGGATTTCACTACAAACTCTGATAAACCATGAGGTATACCAAAAGTACCTTCAAATAGAGTTCCACCCATCATTTCTCTTTTATATACACTTATTGTAAATTCTTCTTTAACCTTTCCTTTTGCTATAAGCAGATTGCACATTTCATCTATTAAATCACTTTTTGTAAATATATCATCCTTAATCTGTATTAGCTCCTCATCAATTACATTTATCAAAGGATTGATACTCTTCTCCATTCCGAGTAAATCTTTTAATCTTAATTTACCCGATTCTTTCAAAATATCTTGAAAAGATATAAATGGAATACTTTCTAGCCCAGGATCAATGGTTCCAACAATTGCAGCAATATTATTGTCTTGACTTATTTTGATTATTTCGTCTTGCACATTATTTTTATTCATGATTCCAATTGGTATAATATTTAAATTTTTATTTGAGTTTCCCAATACATCTTCAATATATTTTTTTATTTTTAAAGCGGTTCCTTCACCAGTTATACATATTGTAACTATGGTTTTAATATATTTCTTTACGCCTTTTACTTTTCCAACATATAGCTTGTCTCCATCAAGTGCCCTAGAAATTTCCTTCAGATTACTATTTTCAATTAATGATCTTCTCACGGCTTCTAATACCATTACAGTATCCACCCGCCCAATAACCCTTGTCGGAACCCCTGTTTCTTTAGTTATAATTTCCCCAAAAGTAACTAATGACCCCATATCTACTAATAATAGGCAGCCTTTACCTTCATTAACTTTTTTTACAGCCTCTATAGTTCTTTCAAGTAAAATTTGAGGACTTTCATCAAGTGACATTTCTATTCCTATGGCAAGATTTGTACCTAACAGCTTATTAGCTACATCAGCCATACCGCAAGCAACATGCCCATGGCTTAATACAATAACTGCCACCCTGCTTACATTTTTATCCACAGCAGAAAACGTTTTTAAATACATAGCAATAAACCCTATTTCATCTTCTGGAAGTTCAATGTCTAAACTTTTATTTATCTCTTTAGCTAATATTTTTGCAACTCTGTACTCATTATAATATTCTTTTTTTATATAGTCCGATTCAGGATTCTTTATTATCCTTCCCTGTTTTAATCTATCATAGGTAGAATTTAAGTGCATTGCTATACAATAATAAAAGTTTTCCTGGATATTTTCTATATATTGTTTTGCAATATTAGTTACTTTTTCAACCACATTTAATATCTTTTCATCTATTATATTTTTCAATTCTTCCTTGGGAAAAAATATATTTGCTTCTATATTTTTGGCAAATTTATTTAAATTGAATTCCACTTTGTTCCATAAGATTTTGTTAATTTCATTTTTACTGAGTCCCTGCTTTTCAAGTTTATAATACTTTTCTTCTATATTACTATATATCCCATCCGGTAACATATATCTATCATCTTTGGATTTCTGTGTCACAACATTATTAGGATTAACAACCAGATCCTCATTGAAAATGTCGTCTGACACTAGTTCTCTATCTTCAACACTTAATATTCCTAGAGGTACGTGCTTAGGTAAATCTTTTATGTCGATAACGACGTCATTTGAATTATTACTTAATGAATTACAAAAACCCCTTGCACATGCAACCTGTATATCACTTCTTAATTGACCTATATTCCCTGGACAGTTGTATAGCAATAAAGATCTAATAACCTCATAACGTACGGTAATCTCTTTTCCGATTCTCGCTGATTCTTGCGAAAAAAAACTTTTAATTAATACATATTTTTCATTAATTGGCCTGTTGTTAATGGAAGGAAGTTCAATTATCATTGGAATTCTTCTTCTAAAGGTTAGCAATAAAGATGACTGTGGATCTTCTGTAGTTGCCGCAATTATCATTACATTGGCTGTTCTGCTATTTTCAGTTTCACCAAGCCTTCTATACTTTCCCTTATCCAACAAATAGAACAATATTTCTTGCCCTTCGCTTGGGAGTCTATGCACTTCGTCTAAGAATAGTATTCCATTATTTGCTTTCTCCACTAAGCCAACTTTATCCGTATTAGCACCAGTAAAAGCACCTTTACTATAACCAAATAGTTGGGAAAGAAGTAATTGTGGATTATCTACATAATCAGCACAGTTAAATAGTATAAATGGTGCACTTTTTCCAAAGTGATAAGAATTAACTGCAAAATTATACATGGCTTCTGCAAAAAAACTTTTTCCAACACCTGATGGTCCAAGTAAAAGTGTATGAAGTCCATGGGGTGGATATAGAACTGCTGCCTCAGCTTGACTAATTGCATTTTTTAATGAGCCATGATATCCTATAATATTTCTTAAGTAATTATTCTTTTCTTTATTTTCTTTGCTAACTGTATTTATAATTTCTTCACCACTTATTTCTTGCATGTTTTCGTTTTCTAAAGATTTAACTTCTTTTAAGTTTTCAGGTAAGCCTTCTGATAAATTTTCCGCCACACTCTCTGCTACATCCAAATTCTGTGGAAACATTTCTACAATTATATTCTTTTTCATCTGAGCCACAGAATATCTAGAAATATCATATCCAAGAAGAGATAATTTTTTACATAACTGCCTGTCCGAAATATTTTTATCTTCAATTATTAGTTCCTTTATATCACTATATAAAATTGCTTCTTTTCTTTGGCGAGAATTACTTATATTTTTATCTGTTCTAAATTGAGTTATATATTCTCTAGTTGTATTTACTAATCTAGCAATATCACTATCAGTTAATGGATTTCTTTTATCCTCATTCTCAATTAGTTCCATTATCTTATTTTCAAGCAAAACTATTCCCCCCATATAATTTATATATAAATGAAATACCCTTTTATAAATATAACAATTATATTATAAACCATATTCCTATATTTTCCATAAAATCAAGTTATTTTATTTTAATATTTTATCTTAGTATCAAAATTCTTTTCATGAAATTTACAATTCTTTTTATTAATAAGTATAAAACCCACAATAATTCCAATTAATTACTGCGGGTTATTATTATGAAGTGTACTTTATAATTTGCTAAAGTTAATTTATTTTTCTAGTACAATAATTTGCTATATCCTTCAAACATACTACCATTAACAATTGGTACAATATCTATGAACAACGCTTGATATCCTGGAATTTCCTTTATAGCATTTTTTATCATCTTTGTACCCTCTACATCATCCAAAAATGAATCAAAAAATATCCTTATTCCTTCAACCTTAATGAATTTAAAAACATTTTTATTATCTAACTTCACATTTTCCACTACCTTAATAATATCATCCTGTCTCCAAGCACAATTAACTAATATCATACATACAACCTCTCCTGCAATTAATAAATTTGAACCAATGGTACGTTTCTTTCTAAGCATAATGATTTTTCTATCAAATCGCTATTTGCTTAATCTCTATCCCATGTTATTTTTTTCTATTACTTATGTAATCTAATTATAACGTTTAAATTGCCTATTTTCAATTTAATATCCATGTATTATACTGTCACTCTAATATTACTTTACATGTCCTTATGGATAAAATAAACAAACCCACGAAACTCCAAAACTAATGCCTCCTTTCTACTATAAAAGGAACACATTTATTGTTTATTTTCGTGGGTTATTGGTTTAGAAAAACATAAAAGTTATTCTTTCAAATTATATCAATACTACACATCATAAGATTACAAATAAATATCCTTAATTATCTTTGCCGCTGCTTTCTCTAAATTCAGTTGGTGACATTCCTGTTTGCTTTTTAAATGCCAATGAAAAATAATTAGTATCCTTGTATCCTACTAAAGTGGCTATTTTACCTGTTTTCATACTGGTAGTTTCTAATAATGATTTTGCCTTTTGTATTCGTTTGCGAATAATATAATTATTACAGCCTTCTCCAGTACTATGCTTAAATAGCTTCGAAAAATAGGTGGGAGTTAAGTAAAGCATCTCTGCAATACTATATACTGAAATATCTTCATTTAAATGGTCATTAATATATGATTTTGCCTTTCTAATGATTTCATGACTTTCTCCAATATCGCCTTGAAGTATCTGCATAATAAAATCCCTTGTTATCTTTATTGCATCATTACTGCTACAATTTTGCAAAGAAATTAATAAAGAATTTAATTTATTATCTGATACTTCTCCTTTTTCCATCATATAAGAAAAATATACTCCTCCTCCAATATCAAAGCATGTTTTCTTAACTAGTGAAGTTGATAAATTATAAAATTCTATTGTTTCTGCAAAAGCTTCATAGATATTCATAACTTTTTCAACATCATCTATATTATCGACCATACCCTTGCGAAATTCCTGAACTCTCTCATTAAATAAACTAAGTCTAAGTTCTCTAGGTTCTTTCGTAATTATTCCGCCATAAGCACTTTTATTGTTTAACAAAACACAGGCATCATTATATGAAATATTAATTTTATTAAATCCATCTACTTCACTTCCAAGTATCACCTTTGGGTTAATATCATACTCGTTTTTTAAATACTCAATTAAGCGTTGTATTCTTATGGTTACATCCTCTAACCCTTCTCTTATAAATGCAGCAATTACTATATTTTTATTTCTATCTTCAAAAGTAATTCCTTCTTTTTTAGAATCAAATAATTCTATACAAGTATTTTTAATAGACAAGTTTAATAATTCAAAATGCTGTCTCCATGCTAAATTATCATCAATAACTGGACATACCAGCGCAATTTGCAGCATTTCTTCGTTATTATACGAATACTCATCTAATACTTTGTTAATTTCATCAGCCATCATTCGCTCGTAAAGTAAATTTTGCATAATTTGTTCAAGCTTTAATTGTTCTGTTAACACTTGTATCCTGTTATCTATCTTTTGTTTATGAATTATAGTTTTCTCATGCTCTAATTTCTCTACTAATCTTTCAATAGTATTCTCAAGTTCTATTTCGTCTACTGGTTTTAGTAGATAATCCTCAACCTGCATCTTGCAGCATTTTTGAGCATATTCAAAATTGTCATAGCCTGTTAAAACTATAATTTTAAGTTTTGGATTTAGATCATTCATTTTTTCTACTAATGATAATCCATCCATTTCAGTCATGCAGATATCCGTAATCATAATGTCAAAGATTTCATCTTCCATAATTTTTATAGCTTCAATTCCAGAAGACGCCATCTTAACATTATTTATTTTGAGCTTTTCCCAGGGAATTACATTACATATTCCTTTGCGAATCATCTCTTCATCATCTACAACTATAGCCTTATACATTAATTATTCTCTCCATTCTCCCCTTTAGGTAATATGATATCTACTGTAGTTCCACCGTATTGATTTTTTCTATAGTATAATCCATACCCACTGCCAAACAATATTTCTATTCTTTTATGAACATTTCTTAGGCCATAACCTGTTTTTTCATCAAATACTGATATGGAATTGTTAATTTCATCAATTTGTTCTTGGTTCATCCCCACACCATTATCAGCAACTGATATAACTATCTTATTATCTATTTCTTTAGCATTAACAAAAATTTTACCTTTATAACCATCCTTAACTCTTATTCCATGGTAAATGGAATTTTCTATTAAAGGCTGAAGAGTAAGCTTTGGTATTAATACATTTTTTAGATTATCATTTATATTTATTTCACATTGGGCAATGCCGCTATATCTCATATTTTGAATAATTAAATAGTTTTCTATATTAGCCAATTCCTGTGAAAGTGGAACGATATCTTTTCCTTTACTCAAACATAGGCGATAATAATTAGCTAATGCCTTTACCATTCTTGATACATCTTTATTCCCATCAGATAACGCCTGCCAATGTATACACTCTAACGTGTTATATAGAAAATGTGGCTTAATTTGAGATTGCAATTTATTTAATTCAATTTGCTTAATCTCAGACTGCTCTCTTTTTATTCTATACATAAGTATGTTTATTTCCTCAATCATAATATTAAAGCCGCTTGCCAATTGTTTAAAATCTTTTCCCTTATAATTCCGTTCCATACGCACTTCAAGATTCCCCATGGAAACCTCTCTCATTTTTTTAACAAGTGCATCCATAGGTTTATATAAATTATTACTTAACTTATAAAATGCAATACTAATTAATATTCCAGCTCCCAATACCAACATTATTATTAGAAATATAACTGCATTTGTATCTTTTAGCAAAGACTCCGTTGGTATCTCTCCCACCATGTACCAATCCCAATTATCAAGTTTTTCATAAATAACCATCTTATCTCCAACTTTTTGTTGGCCGCTTTTTCCCTGTAAAATATCTTTATAAAAACTTTTAGTTCCAATTAAAGACTTATCTTCATTAGATATTATTACACCATCCTTATCAGTTAAATAGGTTTGAACTTCTAATCCTTTATCTAAATTAGAATAAAATTCTTTAATACTTTTTTCTCCAATTCCTATTACCAAAACTCCAGTGTACTTATTAAAATTATATTTATCAGTAATAGGCTGGTAGATGTTTAGGACATACTGATCCGGATAAAATACTTTTTTCTTCATACTTATTTTACAATTACCAAATTTAGTTCCTACTGCATCTTGATAATCTTTCAGAGTTTGAGTCCTAAAATCATTACTTGTCCAAACTTCTCCAACATATATTAACTCTGGCCCATCGAATTTTACTAAGGAAATATAATCTATATAGCTGTTTGTATCTAATAGGTATCTAACTGAAGAATATGCATCACTTGTATCTTTATTATAGTTCTTTGAAGTTAACGAATTATTCATTAAGAATTCTTTTACTCTATTATCTCCAGTAATTGTATTTGACGATTCAATTATATTTTTTAATGTTATATTCAAAATATCAGTAATAGTATCTAACTGCCCTTGCACGAGTCCGCTAGATTTTTCTGTAATTTGTTTTCCTGCCAATTGATAAACTGCAAAAATAACGAATGTATTTGTAATTAAAACTGTCAAAATAAAAAATGTAGTAATTTTTTGGTTAAACTTCATTTGAAATAATTTATCTATTAATTTTCTTAACCCGTTATACATATTCGTATCCTTTATCTAATATCAAATTTTTATATATGAAAAACAATACTTCCTATGCATATCGCCGTATCTTTAACCTTTAACAGCACCTGCCATCATACCTTTAATTAATTTATCTTGTCCAAAAATAAATGCAATAATCATTGGTAGCATTGAAATTGTAAGAACTGCCATAATCATTGGAACATTCATAGTATATTGTCCTTGATATTCCCAAATAGCAAGTGGCAATGTTCTGTTAGGAAGAGTTTGAGTTAAAACTAATGCAAAACTAAATTCATTCCATATAGCAACACCATTATAAATGGCTAATGTTGCAAGTCCTGGCTTTACTAGTGGAAGCATAACATTAAAGAAAATTTTATATTTATTACAACCGTCGATTTCAGCTGCTTCTTCAAGCTCCCTAGGAATAGACTTCATAAATGTAACTAGTATGAATACTGAAATTGGTAAATTAAAAGCCACATATGGACCTATTAATGCCCAGATGCTATCATATAAACCTATATTTGTAGTCATTAAGAATATAGGAAGCAATGTTACGTGAACTGGTACTGACATACATGCTACTATTATAGCATAAATTGGCTTATTTAACTTAAATTTAAATCTAGATAATGGATAAGATGCACATGCACTTAAGAATAGTAATATAACTAGTGATACTATAAGTACTATTACACTGTTTTTAAAATAGCCAAATATGTTTCCTTTAAATACATCTATGAAATTTTTTAAGTATAAACTTTTAGGCAAATCAAAAACACTTCCCATAAGCATTTCAAATTGCTGCTTAAATCCTGCAAGTAACATAAATATAAAAGGAACTATTGTAATTAAAAGCCAGCCTATTGCTAGTATCCCTACGATAGCTTTTATTGATATTTTTTTTATTAATGAATCCTGCTTCATAATAATCACATCTCTTCCTTTCTATTTAATGCCTTAATTGTAACTAACGATATTATTGTTATAAGTATAAACATTCCTGAAGCAATTGAAGAACCATATCCCATTCTCTGAGATAAAAACGCATTTTTGTACATATAAGTAGCCATGAGTTCTGATGCATTACCCGGTCCTCCTCCTGTCATAACATATATAAGATCAAAATATTTTAATGATCCGACCATTGATAATACAATTGCACTTTTAATAGCTGGTTTCATAAGCGGAAGCGCAATCTTCCAAAAATATTGGCTTTTTTTAGCGCCATCAATAATTGCAGCCTCATATAAATCAGCTGGTATGTTACTATATCCTGCTAAGAAATACACCATGTAAAAAGGTATAAACTGCCAACATATAGCTACGGTAATGGTTAATAATGCGGTCTTAGGGTTACCTAATAAGTCTATATTGTGTCCGCCGAATGCCTTTGCTATTCCAGACACTATACCACTGCTTGCATCTAATGCATATTTAAACAAATAACCAATTGCAACAGATGACATTAGCATCGGTATAAACCAGATTACTTTAAATACATTAAATTTTTTCCCACCAAAATCTAAGAAAGTGGCAAGGGCAATACCAATTGGTAATTGAACAATTATAGATAAAACCATAATAATAATGTTATTTAAAAAAGCTTTTTTGAAAACTGCATCGTTTATAAGTTCTTTCCAGTTACTTAAACCCACAAATATCTTATTTGATGCAAATCCATTCCAATCATAGCAACTTAAATTGAAAGAATAGACAATTGGATATGCTATATATATTATTAAGAATAAAAATGCTGGTACAAGAAATACAATTGCTGCATTTCTTGTTGAAGCAGCACGTCTTTTAGCTAAACTATTAGTTTGTGATTGCACTTTTTCTCTCTCCTTTATAATTATTTAGCTGCTGCAAAATTCAATCATTCATTTCAAATTTAATTTGTGCAATTAAAAATATTTACTATGAAAGCTTTATTTTGCAACAGCCTTAATTTTATTTTTTAGTATTGCTATAATTATTTATTTTTTGCTTTATATGCATCCATAGCTGCTTGTAATTCTTTATCTGCATCTTGTGGAGTCTTAGTTAAACCAAATATTTCTTGACAAGTTGATTTGTGTACTTCTGCAACTTCTGCTGGTAAGTATTGATCGTACCACAATTGAACTCCTTTTGCTTGGTTAACTGTATCTAATATTTTTTGTGTTAATGCATCATCAGGTTTGAAAGATTTAAGTGGAATAATTTTACCTAATTTCTTACGGTCTTGAAGTGCTTGATCATCTAATAAATATTGAATCAATTTGAAAGCACCTTCTTTATCTTTACATGTTTCTGAAATTGAGTATAAATTATCTCCAACAGTACCTGCGCAAAGTGATTGATCTTCTTTTGAACCATCTAATGCTGGGAATGGGAAGAATCCTAATTTACTCATAAAATCTGGATTTTCACCAAGTACTGTACCTGTAAACCATGAACCCATTAAATCCATAGCGGCATCACCTTTATATAATGCTTGTCTAGCTTGACCACTATCATCATCCATACCATTAAAGCCATCGATAAAGTATCCTTTTTTAACCCAATCTTGAATCTTATTTCCGGCAAATTCAAATGCTGGATTTTCAAATTTACCTTTTCCTGATGCTGCATCAGCAAATGCATTAAGTCCACCAAAACGAGTTGCTAAATACATAAAATACATGGAACCTGTCCACTTTGTAGCATTAGCTAAAGCAAATGGCGTTACTCCGTTAGCTTTTAACTTATCACATGCAGCTTCTAATTCAGAAATAGTTTTTGGTTCTTGTATTCCGTATTTAGCAAAAACATCTTTATTATAGAAGAAGCCTGCTACGGATACGTTTTCAACTGGTACAGCATAAATTTTACCATTGTATGAACATTGATTGATTCCAGCATCTATAAATTTATCTTTATAGTTGTCTTTGTTCATAAAATCTGTAAGATCAGCTATTTTTTTCGAATTAACATAATCAATTAACCCTGATCCCCCCCATTGAATAAATACATCTGGAGTTTGATTTGAGCTCATAGCCATAGCCAATTTTTGTTTATAAGTGTCATTAACCTGATCCACAACTTCTACATCATATTGAGGATTATCTGTCATAAATCTCTTTACTGACGCCTTAATTGCATCTGCTGCTGTAGATGTTTGAATATGCCATAATGTCAATTTTGTCTTCCCTGAAGCTGATCCCCCGCTCGCTTGTGAAGCATTATTTCCGCAGCCAATAAGTCCAGTAGAAACCATAGCTACAGTCATAATAATTGATGCTATCCTTTTTAAATTCCTATTCATATATTTTTCTCCCCCTAGAATTTTTATATATTTGGTACTACTATATATTAACATTCATGAGATTTAATAAGAATTGAATAATTTGTCTTTTACATATAATTTCTTGCACTCTTGTAAACATTTAATATATTGATTAAGTTCTTTTATCTAAGGGATGGTTTTAATTTTGTAAACTTAATCCTTTTAATAAATTTCTTATGCTATTATTCAAAGGGAGAATCAATAAGAAAAGGTTAGAAGAATTGTAATCCGAAAAATAGAAAGAACCTAATTAAGTAAACTTTACCAGTGTTATCTACTTAATTAGGTTCAGTTATTTTATATTTCTAACGTTGTTTATTCTCTTATTGACCTGTCCACATATCCGTAACATATCCATTAGGATCTGTAAAATAATCATATGGTAGATAAAAGTATCCTTTATCGCCCCATTTTGTGCCCCATGAGTTGCGCATAATAACCTGTTGTTTTTTATCTATATAACCTACAGCAAGTACAGCATGCCCACCTAGAAGCTGTTCTTTTTTGGGGTCCGGCATAGGCACTACTCCATTTCTTGCAACAGTTTTTGATTCAAAGCTTTCATAAACTAATATACCTGTAACAACAGGAAGTCCTTCTGCCAAAGAGGTCTTTAAATAATTTAAATTCTGTACCCTATGGTAACTGCTGATCTTAAAAACAGCAGCATCTATTATAGCCTGTGGGCTTGGTTGATTAGTAAAGGCCGCAATATCATATGGATAGTCTTTCTCAGGAGAAATACCCAGTTGATTAAAAATCTTCATGCCATCTCTAATTTCTGCACCGCTATCTTGGTTAACAGTTCCTTCCAAAAAGCGCTCCCACCAATATAATTCCAACCTGCTAAGGGGTGTGAATTGTTTTTTTGAAACTTTCTGCAAATATTCCCCAAGGCCTGAAGCAATCGCGTTAGCAGTACAGCTTCCTAAATCTCCTTGGTCTACTACTGGTGATAAATACTTTCTTAGATCAACAGTTGCTGGAAGCTGGGAAGTCAGCTTTAAAGTAGAAGCATAGAAAACTTTGTCTCTCAAATCTTGTTTATCAGGTTTTAACTTATAACTTCTTTGCACCATTTTTTCTTCCCCTTGTTTTTCATATTTTTTAGAAACAGATTAATTATTATTTCTTTCTATATAATATGAGAGAACAAGTAAGTTGGAATAAAAACATAACAAAAATTCGAACTTTATCAAAAAAGAATATCATCAATTAATTGATTTTATAATTCTCCTAACTCTTCATGAACTCTGAAAAATTTTGCATTACAGTAATCTACCTTACTTCTTTTCATTAACCTTTCTTATACCATTTTTATCAAATATTTTTCTCAGGTGAATTTCTGTGTAAAGCACAAAACATAAAACTATTACCATAGTCCCTGCAACTGATATTGTATTAGATGTATCTGAATCAGTTTTAAATAAAAATGTGACTAACAATGAAAAATTCAATGTTATAAGGCCACTTACTATCATCATAACTGAACTAAAACTATTAGCTTCTTTCCAAGTTTCCTTATTCTTCATAGCAAAAAACGTTCTGTATCCATACATACTATTTATTTCTCCTGGCGGCCATAATTTTAATACGACTCCAAAACCAATAACAATTATGCTTGATAATATATTTGTTAATAATGTCATAAGGTTTACCCTCCAACTATAGTTACTATATTAATTTTTATTATATCTCTTCCGAATTCTTCTGCCAAGCTTAAATCTTCGTTATTGGCCGGCCTTCCTGCACAAGTATTTTCTTTAAATATACTCCTATATTATGATATATATCTTTCCATTTTCTTTGCCGCTTGCTTTTCAAGTTGTTTTATTCTTTGGTATGACAAATTTAGTTTATCCTGTACCACATAGTATCTTCTCTGCTCAATATGAACAACCTGTACAATTTCTCTTTCTTCTTCTGTTAATATAGTCAGTGCATTTTCTATCCTTTTCAATTCACGCTTCTTATTGGCTTTTAACTTATATAACTCTTCCTTTTTCTCCTCTAACTTTTCTACTTCTCCTGAATCACAAGTAACTTTATAATTTGCTTCTATTTTTTCTTCTTTTGCTTGTCTATTAAACTCGGACATTTCTTCTTCAAGCTCTTGAACTTTTATATCTATTTCTTGAATATCTGCTAGAGTTTCCCTATATTTTCTTATTCTATCTAAAGTACTAATCATAAATTTCACTCCTTATATTTTTTAATCCTTTAAATATTTTGTTTAATTTTGCAACTAATCATTATAATGGTGACTTATTAGATAACTTCCAATCTTCTATTTTGTATAAAATCTATGCATGCTCACATAATAAAAATTGAATTAATTAATGTTTAAAACAATTTATGAAGGGTGTGTTTAATTTAATGAAAAAATATTTTACTATATTTTCTATTATATTATTATTAAGTTTCAACATTAATATAATAACAGTGCATGCTGAAACGAAAACTTTTACCCAAGGCATTTATAATGTTCGTGATTCTGGCTTGTTAGCAGGTACTTCATATACTGTTCAAAATACTTCTCCTACTAATAAATCTCTTCTTATCATCTTTGATAATAATCAATTAATGCAGGAATTAATAAGGTTAGAACCTAATTCTCCTAAATATACTTTAAAACCATTTCAATATGATTATTTTATTGTTGTAATAGGAGATGCAAAATTAGTTTTATCCTGAAAGACATTTAAAAAGTGTCATTTCTTTAATTTCAGCTATTAATTTTCCAATGGATTCATAGATCCGCTTCCTATAGTTTACTAATATGAGTATTATGTTAACATAAGTTTCGCCTTATTATTCTCATACTTGATTTAGTTAACAGCTATTATTTGCTACAGTTTTTACGATTAAATTAAAAACTCCCAAAATTATATATAGCTGTTAACTGTTCCTTAACACTATTAATTTATAAAAGTATCTACCTCTCTTCCCTTTTCACACATCCAAAAAGAATCATATTGATAATTACTACATTTTAATCCCTCTAGTTCTTCATTATCTTCTTCATAATCAAAGCTTCTAAGCTCTATAGTTTCTGCTCTGCATACTTCATCTTTACAGTTTTTACAGGTTTTCCAATTACATTTTACTATCAATATGATTTCCCCCTCTAGCCTCTATAACATAGAAAATTTCTCCATCCTATCAAATCAACTTCTAATTATCCTTGTATTTTAAGATTTGACTATATTACCTCCAAGTCAAAACTTATTTCGCTATTTAATAAAGTTATTTGGTTTACTAAAAATGTCGGAGGTTTATATTCTTCAATTATTTTCTTGGCAATTTCAAACTCGCATCTCTTTATAGCTTCATATCTTTCAACGTCGAATTCTCTTCTAAGCTGATGCTGTATATCTGAATAAATCTTTGACCTTAAAGATTTATTATTATAAGCAGGTGTTTTATATCCCCCTAATGCTTTTATTCCAACCTTTCTCACCAAAGCTTGAAGTTCCTTACATTCAATACTGTATAGAGGAACACTGTTTTTAAATTCATCAATATTAGCTTTGATCTCATTTATCTTCATATTTTGCTCTTTTAATTCTTCAATTTGTATTTTTAAGTGTTCTGCTGAGCTTAACAACTCTTGTAAATCTTGACATTGTCTTCCTATCTCTTCGAATTTCTTTACATACATAGCCATTTACCACTTCCTCTCCCCTCTAATTTTTCGATTATTTTGTAGTGCTCTACCCCTAACATATCTGCAATTTCTCTACTATCAATTGTTTTTATTATAGCTTGTACTATCCCTCTCATATACCCTCCACTAGTTTTATTCATTAAAACTTTTTTTAATAAAACACACTCAAATTACAGTACTCTCTGTGTTTTATGCTTATTACTAATATATTTATATTTTATCAGCATAACTGATATTCTCAAAACATCATTTTATCATAAAAACTGATAAATTTGGTAATTATATTATTATCTCTTGCATTATCTTCAATTTCCTTTTATTTTCCAATCGCTTTATCATTTTGGCCGATAAAGATGTTAATCATTCTAATAATTAACCCCAATAATTTTTATTAGGATTCTTTTCTTTTTAATGTAGTTGTAGAAAAATTTAACATAAAACTACTTGTATAACATTATAAAAATTATTATACTTTACTAGTTGAGAAAATTTCTCTAATAATACAGATTATAAAGGTGGTGGATTTGAGTGGATGACTATTCGTCCCAGAAATATTTAAAAAATTTAATATTGATAACGGGAGGATTAGATTATACAACTCAAAATGACTGACTTTTAATATCCTCCCATAAATTAAAGGAGGATTACTATGTTTACATTACCATTCAAAACTGATAAAAAGCATCCTGTGGTTTTAAAAAAGTTAGAAACCGAGGTAAGAATTATTGAATTTAATGGCCTTAAATGGATTGACATTATAAGACCTACTAATAAAGAAATTGAGATGCTTGAAGATATGTATGAATTCCACGAACTTCTTCTAGAGGATTGTATTACTGAGCATCAAAGATCGAAAATAGATTCTTATGATGATTATAGCTTTATTGTTCTTCATCTTCCAAGATATAAAAAGGATTTAGCAAGACTAGATTCTGAGGAAATAGACATATTCATCAGCCATAATTATCTAGTTACACTTCATGAAGGAGAACTTAAACCCTTAGTTGAAATGGCACAAAAATGTGAAAATAATGAAGATATAAGAAAAGAATATATGAGTGAAGGTTCAGCATTATTGCTTTATGAAATCATTAAAGCTTTATTTGATTATTGCTTCCCTATGCTGGATAAAATCGGAAATATGGTCAATGAAATCAATAGAGCAGTCTTTGCTACCCGTTCCAAAGAAATGCTTGAAACTATCTCAAGAACAAAGATGCAAATAATCAATTATAGAAGTGTTATCAAACCTTTAAGACCGGTTATAATAAATTTAGAAAAAGTTATTAAAAACTATCTTCCTGAAGATATGGACATGTATTTTGATGATATTACTGACAAAATAGAAAAAATATGGGATATGCTCGAAAATTATAAGGAAGTTATAGAATCGGCTGATAATACCTTTGCGTCACTTACCAATCATACAATGAATGGTCTTATGCGTACATTTACAATCATTCAAGTTGCCATATTACCTATGACCCTAGTTAGCGGACTCTTCTCTATGAACGTACAAGGAATTCCGATGCATGATTACGAATTTGCATTTTGGATTGTATTTGGTATGATATTTATTCCAACAATATTTATTGGGGTAGTATTACTTCTTAAGAAGGATAAATGGTTTTAAGTAAAAAATTAATATGGAAATTTAAAACAATAATTGCCTCACTTGTGTTTGCTCAATAAAGAATTGACTAAACATAAGTGAGGCAAACTTGTTAATTTATATCTATAATATAAATAAAACATGGTATAAAGACGAAATCTTGTACCATGTTTTATAAAATTACTTCTTAATTGGAAAATATAATTCAGTTGTTTCTTCTGTAATTACTTTAAACTCAAAGCCATGTGATTTATAATATTTTATTATTTGCGGAAGTGCCTTACAGGTATTTTTATTCATATCCGTGCAATGCATAAGTAATATAATCTTATCCTTGTCTTCACTTCCAGTTATAGCCTTTTTATATAACTGATAGGGAGGTATTTTAGGATTTATTCCGTCATTATTATCCAAATCCCAATCATATACTTTAAAATTATTAGCATGTAATTTTCTTAAATAGCTTTTACTCAAATGCCTGCAGCTTCCACCTGGAAATCGAATTATATTGGGTGCAATGCCAATGGTTTCGTATATTTGGCTGCGGCAAATCATCATTTCTTGAATAAATTTGTCTTCATCACTGTAAATTCGTTTAAAATTATGAGTGCAACTATGAAGCCCTATGCTATTTCCTTCTTCATAAATTCTTCTTACAACATCCTCTCTTCCTTCAATTTGGTTACCAATTAGAAAAAATGTTGCATTTACATTATTTTCTTTCAATATATCTAGGATTTTATTCGTAACTTTATAACTAGGCCCATCATCAAAAGTTAAATAAATAACTTTCTTATTATCTTTAGAAATCTTTTCATTTTCCATAATCTCCTCGTTACTTACTTTATCTGCTCCCATAGCCGTACAACTCATATTTTCTTCAAATATAAAAATAATAAGAAATACACTCATGGCAAGGAATAAAATATATCTAAAGTTTTTTTTCATTTTATCCTCCTCCAATTACGTTTTTATTTACATTGCATAAATTATTCATTACTCGCATTAACTAAACTCTGTATATTTCTTATTATTTACTTTATTAAATCTTTTATTAAGGTAATTTTAAGCACCTATTTTTATTTATAAATTTTTATTTCAATAATGATTAATATTATTAAATTTACTATTGATTTTATCGGCAACTATGATAAAATTATCCTAAGAGGTGAAGTGCTATGTTAGGTGATAAAGTTAAATTACTCAGAAAGAAAATGAAGATCACACAACAAAAATTAGCTGAAACTATTGGAGTAAGCCAATCTACAATAGGCATGATAGAAGGAAATAAACAAGGGGCTAGTAATGACACATTAATAAAACTTGCTAGCGCTTTAAACAGTACTGTTGATTATTTACTATGTGATGAAGTTGAAGAAGCAGACGCGCTCACAAGAAATAGTGATTATGAATTTGAAGATGATGATATTAGAAGAATTGAAAGAGCTAGAAAGAAAATGGACCCTAAAAACAAAGAAAAGATGATGAAAATTTTAAGGTCTGCCTTTGATGAGTATTTTGACGATTAGGTATAAACATATTAAAAGCCTAGTCAATGATCTTTATATAAAATTTAATATTAATAGGTTTCCTATAGACATAAAAGAAATAATAAGTTCTTTCGATAATATCAAAATAGTTTCTTATCATCAATTTATGCTTAAATATAACCTAACTAAAGAAGAAACTTTTGAACTATTATCCTCAGAAGAAGGGTGTACTGATTATTGCAAATCGTTAAATAGATATATCATCTATTACAATGATTTATACTACAAATCTGAAGAAAGAATTAAGTGGACTATAACCCATGAGTTGGGCCATATTTTATGTGAACATTACTGTAACAAAACAAGGTTGTTTTGTGAAGATTTAACTGAAAATGAATACAAGTTCAGAGAGGCTGAGGCAAATCACTTTACTGGACTACTCTTATCTAACCCAATAATATTAGACATGCTGAATGTAAAATCGGCTTACGACATTGAAAT
The DNA here is from genome assembly GCF_002760435.1 of Clostridium sp. LS. Taxonomy (GTDB): domain Bacteria; phylum Bacillota; class Clostridia; order Clostridiales; family Clostridiaceae; genus Clostridium. The sequence goes on along the minus strand of NZ_AUUU01000257.1, from coordinate 5,826 downwards.
ATATTGCGCCTTATCTTCTGAAGCAGCCCGCTATAGATACGATAATTATAAAAAATGGTGTAAAAATAAATTTATAAGTAGTTCAGATAGATGCATTATTCGAAATTTCAAAAATTATATAACTGAACAACAGCAAAATTATCAGGAATTCATTGGATTTATGAACTCCTTTCGATAATTTAATTGAAATCGCAAAGTTCTCCTACTAAAACTTAACAGCCAATAGAAAAAGTATTAAAAACGAGATATAAAATTAGAAATTTTCTTTTCACATATTGGAGTGTTACTTTTAAATTTTCACCTGGCACAAATATTTGTCAAATTTTTACTTGCTCTTAAAGTAGCCAAGGAACAAGTAAAAACTTGACAACAACTGTGTTATAAATAAATATCTGAAAATTCTACATTTGTTACTTCTATAAGACGATTATTCATAAAATCTGCATCTTTTTCAGAATTGTCTTCATCAGCAACCGTTTTGTCTGGAAACAACATCGTAAATGTGCTTCCTTTACCAATCTTACTCTTAACTGAAATACTGCCTCCAAGTGCATGAACAAACATTTTTACCAATGATAAGCCTATCCCAGTCCCCTCCGCTTGTCTTGATAATGAACTATCAACCTGCCCAAATTTTTCAAAAATCACATCTAATTTATCTTGCGGAATTCCTATTCCATTATCCTTTACTTCAACACATATCTTACCTTTTAAGCTTCGTAAAGTTACATAAATAGAGTTTCCCTCTGATGTAAATTTAATAGCGTTCGAAATAAGGTTTAAAATTACCCTTTCATATTTTTCATCATCAATTGCAATTACTTTATTTTTAAAAGAAGAAGTAAGACTTACATTAACTCCCTTTTGAGCCGCATAGTCATATACTGACTCAATAATAGCTTTCGTTAAAAATACTATATTAATGTTTCTTTTATTTATCTTAATACGTCCTGAATTGGCACGAATAACATCAAGAAGATTATTTACTAATCTTAGTTGCCTAAAATTATTTTGTCGTATAATTCCTAAATATTCTTTAACTTTATTACTTAATTCGTTTCCGCAAATATAATTTAAAGCTTGTATTGCAGTACTTATAACATTAATAGGAGTTCTAAATTCATGAGATATAAGTGATAAAAATTCATCTTTCATTTCAAGTGATTTTTTTAAAGTTTCATTCTTTTCACGTTCAGCTTTTAATAATTGCTCCTGGGCTAATTTTAAATTCTGTTGACTTTCCATAAACTCAGTTATGCTGCGGCAGCTTATAATTCCATACATAAAATTCCCTTCTGAATCGGTAATTGGTACCCCATTAGCTAGAACATATTCTTTTTTCCCGTTTTCCTCAAAATAACCTACTTTACCTTGTACACACTTTCCTTTTTCCACAATGTAACCTGGCATTTCTTCTGGGAGCACTTTTTCACCATTAAGATGAAAAAACTTTCTTACCTTATAACCATCCCCTACATTTTCAACTCTAGTTTGTAATAACTCTATTGATACATTATTTCTAATAATATACTTACCATCCTTATTAAAAACTATTATTGCTTCCTGCATATTGTTTAGCTCCTTTTGGTCTTGCACTTGTTTTTCCTTTTCTATTAAATCTGTTATATCATGTATACATACAACTACATTACTAATCTTACCATATTCATCATAAATAGGCTTTGAGCTTACTCTGCAATGAATTTTTTTATCAGGACGCTTAAATGCCATTATAAAATTGGTTACCTTTTCTCCTCTAAATGATCTAAATACAGGCAATTCTTCCTGCAAAATTTCTTTTCCGTAAATATCTAAGCACTTTGTTGTCTTAAATATATCTTCATATTTTTTTAAATTACTATAATCATAAAAAATTTTCTTTGTTGCTTCATTTCGTAAAACTACATTCTTATCTTTATCATAAACAATCATCGCATCAGACATATTTTCAATAATTGATTCAAGTAGCTCTTTTTGCTGATTTATATATTTATTTTGATATACTAATTCAGTTATGTCATGAGTATAAGTTATTAGCATATCGATATTGCCGTCATTATCATAAATAGGAGAAGACTTAAATTCCAGCACCTTTTCCATTTTTTCTTCCTTAATTGTTACTTTTTCACCATTAATTATTTCTCCATTAAGTGCGCAATAATTTAAAGGTACTCCCTTTGGTATAATTCTTCCGTTTTCATAAAAGGTTTCATTGTTAATATTAATACGTTTTAAAACATTGCTTGAATCTGTAGGAAAAATAAGCTTTTTGGCTTCTTTATTTACCATCAGTTGTTTTCCGTTTTTATCATAGATAAAAACACCATTTGATGTATTCTCTATTATATTTTCCAGTAGTTCTTTTTGTTTTTTAATCTGCTTTTCTTTTTCCATCAGTTCGGTTATATCTATTGCTGCAAATACTCCCAAATTAATATTCTCATCCGAATTAAATATAGGAGTTCCATTAATAATAATGTATTTTTCTCTTTCTTTGTCTACCAGCTTTAGCCCAAAACTTTTTACTTTCTCTCCGTTTTTTAACACTTTATAAATAGGTCTGTCTTCTACTGCTAATAGGTTATTGTTAAAGTCAAAAAATTCCACATTATTTTTAATCAATTCTAAACAAGAGCTTATGCTAGTTGTATTTTCTTCATATACATTGCCATCTTTGTCTAATATAAAAAGCATGTCACCTATACTTTCAAAGATAGCTTCAAGTTTTTTGTTTTTCTCTTCAATAACTTTTGATTGTCTATGTATATATTTTTTATTTAAAACATTTTCTGTCACGTCATCAGCCATTACAACTATATATTCTACCCTTCCATTAACCATAATAGGAGTTAAGGTGCAATTCCAATATCTAGTTTTATTAAATACAGCTAATTTTTTTTCTTTATATGATTTGGACTTATTGTTGTTTACAATGTCATTAAATGCTTCTTCAATAGGCCCCCCCATAAAATTAGGTATAATATCCTTTAAAGATTTCCCGTACATTACCTCTTTTTTATTATAGGATGCGGGATAATGATTTAGCAGGCGTTCATTTGCCTTTAACATGATCAAATCTTTTGCTGTAAAAATTCCTATTCCTACTCCATTTTCAGTAATAAGTCTGTCCAAAAATTGATTGTTATCTGAAATTCTCGAATTTGCTTTTTCTCTGATTATATATATCTTCTCTTTTCTTCGACTTATGACTTCAATATTTATAAATCTAACTTCTAGATATTTGGTAAAGAAAAAATACTTTTGCTTACTCTCAACCCTTTCAAGATTAGTATGCGGACCTACCCTTAAAATTCTTAGTACTTCTTCAATATTTCTATTTATAAGTTCCTGAAATGAGTATTTGGTCATATCAACAAAAGCTTGGCTTACTTCGGTAATTATATTATTCTTCACAATTATAAATGGTTGTTTATCTGGATCATCTGTACAACTCATAGGTTATTTTATTATCCCCCTTATCCTATAGTAATTTTTTTCAATAAGTTGAAATACCTAGGGATATTTTACTACACTTCTCCACATTTTTCCACTTATAACGTGCATTATTATTCATCATTTTTCTACTTATTTATGTTATTTCCATGGCTACTACAGAATTATTTTGTATAATTATGACGTTTTATTATAATTACTTGCCTCATTTCTATTAACTCAGGTTATATACTATTTTACAGCTATAACTACAAAAGCTTCTATTGTATACTTCCCTCCATTTCTATCAAAAAAATTATAATCCACTGGTTTTATAAAAAATCCGGAAAAGCTAGAATAGAGTTCTTCTAGTTCTTCTTTAGTGGAGTAATGATATGGTATATCTTCCTCCCCTTTAATGTTGTTGATATATGTATTTTTTTCTATTTCATCGCCTATACCACATTGTTTATCACTTGTTGAAACATAATCAATAATTACTATTCCATTAGTTTTTAATACTCTATGTATTTCATTTATATGTCTTCTACAATCTTCTAATGTACCTACCCCTGTTGTCCACACACATAAGACTCCATCAAAGTAATTATCGTCAAAAGGTATTTCTCTCATGTCATGTTGTCTAAATTGTACATTTTTAAATTCTAATTCTTTTATTCTTGCCTTGGTTTCTGCTATAGCTGTTTCAGAAATATCTGTGGCAAATACATTAAATTCTTGTTGTGCAAAATATACTGTATGTCTACCCTTTCCACAACCTAAATCCATTATAATCTTACAATCGTTTTTATCAAAAATATCTGCTGCTACCTTCGCAGTTGGGAGTACACCTATTTGATCTTCCCATTGTTCTTCATATAATGAGTCATATTCATCTTCCCACTTAAGTTCCATCTTTATCCTCCATTAATTTTTTCCCCTAAAATTTGATTAATTCCCCATAAAATGCAACTATATAGGCATCATAGCACATTTGGAAATTAATATACAATGGCATCTAGATCTCCTCGTTTAAGTATAAAGATAAAACTTGCGCAACTAAAGGATTGCTATATTTCTCTTAAACCGCAATCCTTTATGATACTATTATATGTAATTATACATTACCACCTTGATTGGCATATTCCTTATATGGTAGTCTAACTGCCACTCCTGTAGCATCAAATTTATATGGGGTTCCAGCAAGTGGATCCTTTCCTAGGTACACATTCATTCCTATTAAATAAATAGCCTTCGCCATTTCTGACGGATCTTGAAAGACTGATCCAGCCATTTCTCCTTTTTTAATTAATTCTCGTGCTTCTGGAGTTGCATCAACTCCAACAACTGCTATTGTTTTTGCTTTATCTCCTTTGTTATATCCATAACCTTGCAATGCCTCAATAGCTCCTATTGCCATTTCATCATTATTTGCAATTATTGCCTCTATTCTTGTATCATATTGTAGTAACAATTTACTTATAGCATCTTTGGCAAAATCTCTTCTCCAATCACTAACAATTAATGCTAATTGTTCTGTTTTAATTCCTGCTTTTTGAATTGTTGAAATAACTGATTCTGTTCTTTCTTGTGCTTCTATACTTCCACGTTCTCCTTGTAACATAATATATTGTAATATTCCATTATTATTTTTATCTATAAAACTTCTATCATTATTCCATAGATTTATTAATATTTTTCCTTGCAATGCGCCAGCCTCACTTGCATTTGTTCCTACATAGTAAGATTTTGGGTAAGATTTTATTACTTCAGTTGCAACTGGTTCTCTATTAAAAAAGATTAATGGAAGATCTTTTCCCTTAACCCTTTGGATAACATCACCTGTAGCTTTAGGATCAACAAGATTTACTAATAAAATATCAATCCTTTCAGTTCTAAGTATATTGTCGAGTATCTCATTTTGCGTTGACTGGTTTCCCTTTGCATCGTAAAATTTAAATTCAACTTTTCCTGGATTTTGTTTTTGAATATCTTCCAGACTTTGGCGAACTAAAGAAATATATTTATCATCAGAATTATATAATAATACATCTATAGCTATAGGCCTTTGTCTAAATTGTATCGTTTGAGCGTTAACTTTTTTATTATAATATCCTGATACTATTGCAGATATGATAATTATGCACTCTAAAACTGCTATAGTTTTTTTTAATATTTTCATTTTAAATCATACCCTTTCATTAATGATACTAATATTATTATCATAAATTAATATAAATATTTATTTACCCCCTTTATGCCCAATAACTTCAAAAAATGATTATCTAAATTTATTTCAATAACAGCTTCAATAAATTATGTATTTTATATAGATATCCAACCATGCGCGTAAAGCTTAACCAGTAATCACCAAATTATAGGGGGAAGAGAGTA
>NZ_AUUU01000082.1 GCF_002760435.1 Clostridium sp. LS | reverse complement strand
AAATATTTATTCTTTCGGTAAGCTACCACATAAGTCTAGTTTACATGTTGTTTATCTATACCTTATTTTATTTCTATTATTTTGAGTGTGTAGAATATATTCTTATAAAAAATTTAATTTTAATCATCTTTTGGCTCTATTCATACTAAAATATATCATTAAAATAAATCTACTTTCACTTCTCATAAAAAGATCCCATATTGTCAGTATACTTACTCTTATTTTGTTTATTTAAATATTATCAGTCAATAATTTCTAGATAGAGGTGTTTAAAATGATATCTTTTATAAAAAACTATTCTCTTGAAAATATAAAATATAAATTTATAATACTTTATCTGCTTAATGTATTAGATATTTTTTTTACTCTTTTGCTTTTGAGTACTAATTTGTACATAGAAGCAAATATTTTAATGATAAGAGCAGTACAAAATCCTATTTGGGGTATCATATTAAAGGTTATATTTCCTGCTATTCTTTTTATATTTATATATTTAAGGATGAAAAAAGCAACAAATAATCAACTAAAACAATCAAATTTTCTTATTAACTGCGCTATTATATTGTATATTATCATAAATACATTTCATCTTATTGGGTTTGCTGTATTACCTGCATTATTTTACATATATAAGTAATTTAATTTTAATTACAGTATACTAATGGTAAGTAAGTTACGAAAAAGTGCATACTTCCATTTTCTAAAGAACTCAGTATAATAAAAATATAATAATGCTGATTCTTATAAACTTGTTTCGGTCTATAGTTCATGCAGCATTATATGCATTTTTAAATCGAAGAAGAAAATTTAATTGCGGAAGGAAATAATTTTATGGATTTTACAGAACTATCTAAGGAAAGATATTCATTAAGAAATTTTGATGATAGAAAGGTTGAAAAAGAAAAATTAGATTTAATTTTGAAAGCTGCTCAGTTATCACCCACGGCTGCAAATCGTCAACCTCAAAGAATTTTAGTAATTGAAAGTGATGAGGCACTAGCTAAATTGAAAGATTGCACTATTTATCATTTTGATGCACCTATGGCATTACTTGTATGTGCTGATAAGGACGAAGCCTGGAAGCGGACTTATGATGGAAAGGTTCATACTGATATAGATGGAAGTATTGTTGCTACCCATATGATGTTACAAGCTGCTGAACTTGGACTAGGCACAACTTGGGTAGGACATTTTAATCCAGATGCTGCGCGTAATGCATTTAATATACCAGAAAATTTTGAACCAATATGCATTTTCCCATTGGGATATCCAAGTAAAGATGCGAAACCAAATCCACGTCATACAGACAGAAAAGAACTTTCACAAGTCATATTCTATAATCACTTTTAAATCAACTTTAGTGTGTAATAGTTGATTTAAGATACATGTTTATGCTCATAAGTTGTAAACTGTTTACAACATTAATGATAATATTATCAATAAGCACCAATTGGAAGCTTAAACAACATATACCTGCTTCCAATCAGTGTTTGTTCGAACTAACTTCCATACATAATATCAATAAATCCAAACTTTTGTACAATTAAAAATCATTTTCATGAACCTATGTAAAACACTTAAGAACTTATGCTAAATATTGTTAATGGAATATGTTATAAACATATAAATTAGCCCGGAAAACACCACTATTAGCAATAAATATTTTATTGCCGTTATAATACTATTTGTAAGTTTTGACATAAATCTAACTCCTTCCATGTTGCCACCCTTAAATAATATACTATTATATCACATTTTAAAAATGCTGCATTAGTAAATCTAATTTATGTTATAATAATCATAAATTTCTGTATATAAAGTTATAAAAAGTAGAAATTGAGTTATAATGTAATATTAGGAGACAATTTATTTGATTTAAACAATATAGTCTAATTTACTAGGGGGATAAAATGACAAAACAAAGAATAATTATTACGTTTTTTATTATATGTATATTCTCTATTATCTATTATACATATAATATTAATGTTGATTCTAGGGGTTACATTAATAATATGATAAACAAATTCGAAGGAAAAACCCTAAATTCAAAATTTGAAACAAAAATTAAATCAGGAAATTTATCTACTGATTATAATATTGATCAAGTTCTCAACGATATAAATACTCTTAAACTAAATACTTTAAATGTTCCAATTGTAATAAATATTGAAAGCAGAACTTCAAGTAATATGACAATAGATAAAGGAAGTGAAGAACGCGCTATAGAACTATTTAAAAAATTACGTGGAAAAAAAATTAACATAATACTTGAGCCTTATCCTTGGATAGAAAATGGAAGCATTGGAGAAACGGCATGGAGTCCAGACAATATAGATGAGTTTTTTAGCAACTGGACTAATAATGTTCTAGGTAATTTAATAAAAGATATTGCAGTACCATATCATGTTGATGCATTTAATATTGGAACCAGCTTTGTACATATGGAAAACAATGAAGATAAAATGTGTGATATGGTGGATTATGTTAAAGCACGTTATAAAGGTTTAGTAACTTACAGAACGAATTTTTGGGTTACAGCACAAAGTTTTTCACCTGAATTTACTGATAAATATTACACTAAATTAAATAATAATGTTTTCTCAAAAGTAGATTTTATTTCAATTGCAGCTTATTTTGAACTTACTGAAAATGAAACAAATACTGTAGATAATTTAGTAAGCGCCATAGAGAATACACAAATATATAATAGAAAACAAAATGTAAAACAAGAAATAAAAAACTTTTATGATAAATGGAACAAACCAATTTTCTTTGGTGAATTAGGTTTTCCAAGAACTAATAAAGCTTCAGTTCAGCCATATAATCCTCTGATTTCTGATAATATAAATGATGAAGAACAAGCAAACTGCTTTGAAGCATATAAAAAAGAATTTAAAGACGAACCTTGGAACCTTGGTTTCTCGGTATTTGCTATAGGTGAAACCAGCGCTGACAAAAGATATTATCCTAGTGAAAAAACTGCTGATGTTATAAAGAATTGGTATGACTAATTCATATGCATATGGCTTACAATATGCCTAAGGTCAACTAATAAACCCATACAATTCTACCTTTGTTAACATTTTTATAGATTATTTTTTTGAATGGTGGTTAATATATTACTGCCAAGGAAAATAAATTTTCTAATTTAAGGGAGGTAGATGAACATGGCTTCAAGAAACAGCGGAAGTAATAGAACTTTAGTACCAGAAGCAAAGCAAGGATTAAACAGATTAAAAACTGAGGTTGCTTCAGAAATTGGATTAAACAACTATGAAAGCATCGACAAAGGAAACCTTTCTTCTAGACAAAATGGTAGCGTTGGCGGAGAAATGGTAAAAAGAATGATAGAAAGTTACGAACAAGGACTATAAAAAATAAATAAGTGCGAATGTGCTAAGTTTATCTTAGTGCATTCGCATCTTTTATTTAACTCATTCTTGTCATTAAAAATTGCCTAAGTATCCCTCTAATAATATAATGCCCCTAAACTGACTTACTTAGGGGATTTAAATCGTTAAAAAGAAATTCAGCCTATAGCCTATTTTTAAGTAAAATATCATTAAATTGCAAAATAAATTTTAATGAAGCATGTTAACTAATTTCGTTAAATAATTCCAAAACATATGTCTTATTATCTGTAGTTGTGACAATTAATTTATCGGTAAAATTTTCGATATCAGCTATAGACCCTTGTAATATAGCTAAACAGTCATCAGCTAAAATTGGCACATTATTTACCACCAATAAATCCATACAATCACATTTTTCTTTTATCCAATTATTCAAAATGAAATCGCACTCTGATAATTGTCCATAATTTAATTTCATTAAAATTCTCCCTTCATTAATATCATCGATATATTCTTCAAGCTAAATTTCCATTTCAGTTATAATATATTATTTATTTATCGTATTCTATTACTAGTTGTTTAGTATTTTATCATATTATATTTTATAAATATTGTAAATGCAAGAGCTTAATTCCAAATATTATGTAATATTCTGATTTGCTTTTATTTTAATAGTGCGTAAGAAAACATTTTAAAAACATTTTCCCATTATTTTACCTCGATAATAATAAAAAACGTGCTATACAGGCTTTAAACCAATATGCACGTCAATCAATCTTTAAATTTTATAATATCTAAAAGTTAATATACTAATTATTTATTCACGACTTTCTTCATCTATTAAATGATAAGGGAAAGTAGATACAACTATATTATTGTTCTTCAATAAAGTTTCTCGAATAAAGAAACTTGTATGATTATGTAAAACTTCTCCAAAACGTTCATGTGTAACAAATTGAGGCACAATTACCGTTATTTTTTCATCCTTAGCTGCTGATTTGGCAATAAGTTCTATATTTTTTAGAAGCGGAGTAACTACTGCTCTAAACGGAGAATATTTTGCAACAAGCAGTATATCTGTGTCCAGTTCACTCCATCTTTGTTTTAGTTTCTCCATTGCATCTGCATCTGGTGAAATATTAAGAGCTATAACATTCTCACTTATACTTTGTGCATATTGAAGTGCACCTATAGTAGCCTTATTTAAACTGGCAATTGGAACCACTACAATATGAGTATATTTCTTTCTTAAATCTACCTTTTTTAAATTTAACTGACTAATACTTAATCCACAAGCAACTTTATCATAGTGTTTTTTTATTTTTAGCTGAACTAAAATTATAATAGGAATTAAAATTGCAACAATGAATGCACCGTCACTAAATTTCTCTACTAAAATTATTATTGTTGTTATAAATGAAACTATAGCACCACATCCATTAATAATAGCACGTTTCACCCAGCCTTTTTCTTTGTCTTTTCTCCAATGATTTACCATTCCATATTGTCCTAAAGTAAAGGATGTGAAAACACCTATTGCATATAATGGAATTAATCTGTGAGTATCTGCTCCAAATATAACTACTAGGGAACAGGCAACACATGATAATGCTACAATTCCAAAAGAAAAGCTAAGTCTTTTACCTCTAATAGTAAATTGTCTAGGAGCATAACCGTCTTTTCCAACTATGTACATAAGCATTGGGAATCCTGTATACGCTGTATTACATGCCATAAGTAAGATAATGGCAGTACTAAACTGTATTATATAATACATTACTCCATTGCCAAAAATAGCTGTAGCTATTTGTGATATAACTGTAGGACCATTCTCCATTGGTACAGCTGTATAGAATATAGCAAGTACTGAAGTCCCTCCAAAAATAAAAAATATTAGGAATCCAAGTAAAACCATAACAATCTTTGCATTTTTAGTACTTGGTTCTTTAAAATTAGGCACAGAATTACTTACTGATTCTAAACCAGTTAAGGCTGAACAACCAGAAGAAAAAGCTCTTAAAATAAGGAATACCGATAAACTTCCAACTGCAGGCGGAATAGGAATCATAGGCGCTGAAGGGTGAATATTTAAAACTAGATACTTAAACAATCCATAAATTATCATAAAAATCATACTTATTATAAAAATATAAGTTGGTATAGCAAAAATCTTTGAGGATTCACTTATACCTCTTAAATTCAAAATAGTCAGAACAATTATTATTATTAAAACAAAGGTAACTTTATAGTTGGCTAAACTGCTAAATGCTGAAATAATAGCATCTGCGCCAGCGCTGGCACTAACGGCAACTGTAAGCAAATAGTCAATTATTAGTCCCGCACCAGCAACTAAACCTGCTTTGCTACTTATATTTTCTCTTGCTACCTTATATGCTCCTCCTCCCTGAGGATAAGCTCTAATAATTTGAATATAAGAAATTGTCAATATTACTAATAGTCCTATAATCATAAAAGAAGTCCAAGTTAGCCATTGATAAGCTGCTACACCTAGAACTATTAAAACAAAAAGGATTTCTTGAGCAGCATAGGCTACGGATGATATTGCATCACTGGCCATAATTGCAAGTCCGAAAGGAATATTATACTTTTCATGACTGCCTTGCTCATTAGCTAAAGGTTCTCCTAATAAAACATCTAAAAACTTTGTAAGCATTTATTTTCCCCCTATATTATCATACGAAAATTATTGTATAGCAATGATACCTATAAAAGCAATATTGTAATAATTATATATTTTAAAGAAAAATGTAGAATTTTCGCTTTGAATACGAATACATCTTATATTATCACAAAATACTTAATATTTATACCTTTTCATATATTATTTTCACATAATTTCATTAATATCCTTATATAGACATTATCATTTTATTGTTATTAAAATAATAACTATATGTTAAATTTAATATTATGATTTTTCACATAAAAATCCATATTAATGTTGATTTATAATTACCTTTATGCTAATATTTAAGCACAAGTTTTAAGTAAATTATTGCATAAAGAATTAAATATACAGTTTTCTAGGGTTCCACAGAATTTGCTAATTTCTGGTTCGGTCCAAGAGAAAACGCACACTATATTGTGTGTACACGGAAGGATAAAAGCCTGGGAGTTATTATTTTAATATTCCCATAGGCTTTTTTATTTATTTCAATAAAATAAAAGACACTGGTTACTTAATATTTACTTGGTGAAAGGATGAATATAAATTATGTCAACAAAAATTTTATCATTGAGATTATTAAAAGAAAAATATGGAGTCTGCAGATTAGATAAAACAGCATCTATTCCAGAATGGTCAAAAGAAAGTGATTTCTTATCTATTACAAAAACATGGGATGAATTATCAATAGTTTGCCTAGAATCAAATATTCCTAATGATGTGAAGCATGAAAAAGACTGGAGAATTTTAAAAGTTGAAGGACCTTTAGATTTTTCTCTGATAGGCATACTTTCTAAGATCAGCTCAATATTAGCAGAAAATGAAATAAGTATATTCGCTATTTCTACTTATGATACCGACTATATACTTGTTAAAGACAAGGATGTAGATAATGCAGTAAACGCATTAATTAATGAAAAATATGAAGTTTTAATACAATCCTAAATTACCATTTATTTTAACTTATTATTTCAATTTTGAAATATAAAATACATTTAGTTTTATGTGAAAAACTATGAAATATTGCTATAACTTTCTTTGTATTAATCACTTTATTTGGGATATCATAATAGCATAAAGAAATTAACAGTTAAAGTATAATATATTCTTAAGAGAATATATATTTCATCAAGGCTTTAATATAAGTCAAAAGATTTATTTTAAGGTGATGACATCCTATAAAGTTGAGGAAAATTCTTTATATAATGAATTAACATTTTGTATAAAGTATCTCTTACTCCATTTATAGGGTGAAGCGAAAATTATATTGGGTGGTGTAACAATCATATGCAACCTTGGCTACATATGATTAAGTAAGTATCTTGTATAATTAAACAAAATATCACTATAGGTAGTGTGCTGTTTAATTATAGTGTAAAGATTATAATTAAATGTAAAGTATCGATATTGATGTTAGTTGGACTGTTAATTTCTTTATTTAATGACTATAGATGGGTTTATTTAAGTTTAGACTCATCTATAGTTTTTTAATTTTAATTCATGACAATATCTGCTACTAAAATTAATAATATACCCAAGCTAATTCTTTCTATCTTTTTTTCTAAATAAATTATTCAGCCAGTTGCACTTTTCCTTTATTTTTTTTAAAACTAAGGTTAAAATCCCTATTAAAGCAATAGTCGTAACTGAACCTATGCAAGAAAATCCGCAATTTCCACAAGATCCTGAACATCTCTCTGGTTTAATAATTTGGGCAGCTGAAGGAATAATACTTATTGCAGCAGCACTTGCTCCAATTAATATAGATTTTAATTTTTTCATGCATTATTTCCTCCTAAGTCAAATCCATGTGACCTTTCACTTTTATTCTCATTCCATCCAGATTCGCCTTTCCCAAAAGTTATAGCTCCCTTTGGACATGTATGTTCACATTGATGACATGTTATACAATTATGAATATTATAAATTAGGGTGTCTTCTTCTCTTTGCAATGCTCCCATTGGACAATCCTTTATACATAGATTACAAGATACGCAATTTTCTTTTGAATACTTTAACTTATAAGTGAATTGTAACTTTCCTCCAAAAAAATGAAGAATACTTTGAACTGCACCTATAGGACAAAAGTAACTACAATAGCCTCTTCCACCTTTCGCAAAAGCCCCTAAAACTATGAGCCAAATGAATCCTGTTATGATGCTAGTTGAACTTAATACAGTTAAATCCCATAAATTTATTCCTAAAACTAGCTTTTCCATTAATGAATAATTACAATAAGCACATAATACTGATGCACCTAAAATAGGAGATAGCACAAATCCTACTAAAACACCGTAGCGAATAGGTGTTGGATTTATATTTTTCTGCCAATTAATTTGTATTCTCTTAGGTGTAATTCTACTTAAATATTCACTAACTGCACCTGCAACGCATAACCGTCCACAAAAAAATGGTCCAATTAAAAATGCTGATATAATTAAAAATAATATTATTACACCTGTTGTAGTTAATAAATTAATACCTTTTCCTGAAAGCAAGCCTTGTATTCCCATTCTAAAACATGCTCCATGTATATCTTCATTACCAGAAAGGTGAAAAACACCAATTAGAATTTTTTGAATTAATGCAAAAGGTGCATAAAATAGTGCGAACCCTAATAAGTATCCTAAAGCTCTCTTTATTAAATATTTCTTTGATTCTTTCATCCAACTATATCCCCCAATTTTTTATTTTTTATTTAGAATTAATTATTTCAATTGGAACGCTGTTAATTAATTCTCCAGTATTTATTTCAGAAAAAACAATCTCTCCACTAGAAACTGATTTATCTCCAATATTCTTTCTAGGAATATTAAAAGTAATATTAAGATTTACTCCTTTTCCTGTTTGGATTGGTTTTGTAAATGTTCCACTTTCCTTATCAAAAGATTTGTCTGTTGAATCTATATCAACATCACACGCAAAATTCTGAGCTTTTACTTGGACTAAAATCGTTTTGTTAGTATCGTTTATTATTCCTACTCCATGACCAGTTGATACAGTAATTTTGCCTGGTTGTACTATTCTCTTTGGTATTCCTTCATTTGCAACATCATAAATAATGGTATTAACTTTCTTATCATTTAATTTCAAGTTAAAAGCTGCAGTTTCTTTTGATAATGAATTTTTATAATATCCTAGGCCAATTATTGTTAATGATGTAGTTATAAATAACATAAAAGAAACGATTATTTTTTTTATATTTTTATTCTTCAAATTTAATTCCTCCTAAAAATAGAAAAGGCTAAGTGCCTACTTATAGTAAAATAGGTACTTAGCCTCTAGTTTTCCAGTCAACTAAAAATTTTTTAATAAAGATATCTTAATATTATAATTTATATAATATTATCCATTTATCTAATTGTCAATATGATTTCAAAAAAAAATACAAGTTTTCATATAGGATTATTGTACTATATTGTTTTGACTTAATAATTTTTAGTGATGGAATAAACGTATTCCGGTAAAAACCATAACAATACCGTATTTATCACAAGTTTCAATTACATTGTCATCTCTTATGGATCCACCAGTTTGAGCTACGTAAGATACTCCACTTTTTACTGCACGTTCTATATTATCTCCAAATGGAAAAAATGCATCTGATCCTAGAGATACATCTTTCAAATTATCGAGCCAAATTTTCTTTTCTTCCTTTGTAAATACACTTGGTTTTTCAGTAAATATATTTCCCCATACCTCATCACATAATATATCCATATAATCATCTAAAATATAAATATCTATTGCATTGTCTCTATCTGCTCTTTTGATGTTTTTCTTGAAAGGAAGATTCATGACCTTAGGATTTTGTCTTAAAAACCATGTATCAGCTTTACTTCCTGCTAATCTGGTGCAATGAATTCTAGATTGCTGTCCCGCACCAATACCAATCACTTGCCCATTTTTTACATAACACACTGAATTAGATTGTGTATATTTTAGAGTAATCAAAGATATAATTAAGTCTATCTTAGCATTGCTTGGAATTGTTTTGTTTTTTGTTGATATATTTTTAAATATACTATCATCTATTTTAATATCATTTCGCTTTTGTTCAAAAGTAACTCCCAAAACATCTTTTCTTTCTATTTCTTTTGGAACATAATTTTCATTAATTTGTATTACCAAATAATTACCTTTACGCTTATTTTTCAAAATTTTTAGCGCTTCTTTAGAATATGCTGGAGCTATTATCCCATCTGAGACTTCAATTGATAATAATTTTGCTGTCTGCTCATCGCACTCATCTGAGAGAGCTACAAAATCTCCATAAGAGGACATTCTATCTGCACCTCTTGCTCTTATATATGCTGTAGCAACATCTGATAATTTATCATCTTCTACGAAATATACCTTCTTTAATGCTTCAGTTAATGGAAAAGCAACTGCTGCTCCTGCTGGACTGACATGTTTAAAAGATGCTGCTGAAGCGAGTCCTGTAGCTTCTTTTAATTCTTTAACAAGCTGCCAACTATTAAATGCATCTAGTAAATTAATATAGCCTGGAGTTCCATTAAGTATTTTTATAGGCAGTTCTCCCTCTCCAATAAAAATTCTAGCTGGTTTTTGATTTTGGTTACACCCATACTTTAATGATAATTCTTTCATTTTTGTTACACTCCTTTTTACAACAAAAAAGCCCACAACCTGGACTTTTGCCCAGACGGTCGGCTTATTATTGTTATACTTCATGTGGTTTACTCCACTTCCGTCAGTCATATAACTAATTAATAATTACCATTAATAAACATACTTGTCAAGTCATATATCCAGCAGTACATAAACCTTTTTTAATTTTAATCTTTCAGCTGGATCATGCTCTTCTCCCAGGAAGCAAAAATCTAGCTATATCATTTCCATTGATATCAATATAATAATTTCTTATTAATCCTGAAGTAACAAAATATATTTCGCTTTTCTTTATTTTAAATATTCTTTTACTTTTTGTAATTAACAAATGATAACTAAAAATAAGTTTTAACATAAAAAAACAAATTAAAAATCTGCATATTTTAGTTTATATGATCTTGATTTCAACAAGATCTCAAAGCTTCCTTAGAAATACTAATACCATTTATTCTGATGTCTTGCTATATATTTTATAAGGCAAACGTAAAACTCCGTTTTCATCCAGAGTATAATTTGTACCATCCAGAGGTGCTTTACCAGCAATTAAATTCATTCCAATAGAGTATATACTATCAGCCTCCGCCCTAGCATCTTGAATTACTGTACCAGTCATAATTCCCTTATCTGCTAAATCTTTAGCTTCAGGTATTGCATCGACCCCGGCAACTAAAATATTTTTATCTTTATTTCCTTCATTGTATCCGTACTTTTGAAGAGCTTCAATAGCGCCTATTGCCATCGCGTCATTATTAGCTATTATTGCTTCTATTTTATTACCATATTTCAAGAATAACGATTCTATACTTGTCTTTGCACATGACTTCTCCCAGTCACAAACTTGTGAAGCAAGCTCTTGAGTTTTTACGCCTGCATCGTTAATTTCTAAAATTGAATATTTTGTTCTATTAATTGTCCCTGGGTGATTAATATTACCTTGAAGCATTATATATTGAAGCACATCATCATTATTTTTATCTACAATCTGCTTATTTGCATTCCATGCATCAACTATTATTTTTCCTTGAAGCATTCCAGCTTGCTTATTATCTGATCCTATAATTACATTGCGTTTATAAGGCTTAATATAATTTATTACATCTTTAGAAGGCGTTCCATCTAAAATTAAGGGAATATCTTTTTCAACAATTTTATCAAGTACATTTTTTATAATCTCTATTTTAGCATCGACTAAATTTACTACAAAAAGATCAAAATCTTCATCAAGAGCTTGATCTATACTTTGGTTTTGAATTACTTGATTTCCTTTGCCGTCAAAAAAAGTAAATTCAATTTTACCTTGATTTTCTTTTTGAATATCTTCTAAATTTCTCTTGAGTTCTGAAGCGTATTGGTCATCTGCCCTGAATAAAAATACAGCCACCTTCATTGGATGTTGTAAAATATTATTTGCATTAGTTAAAACACTACTTGTTAGTATGCTAAATGTTATTGTTGATACTATAATAAATATAAATATTTTCTTTAATTTTCTCACTTCTAAACCTCCACAATCTTGATAATTATAGGGTGTCTTTTACATATAATTTTATTCTGTCTAAAGTGAATATTTTATTAAACTATAACTAAGACTATTAATTGAAAAAAATGATAAAAGGAGAAATATATTATGGATAAACAACGTGCAAATGAAATTGCTTCTTCACCAATTATGGCTAATGTAACTTATAATGGAACACCAATCTACATTGAAAGTGTAAATGAAAATGCAGAAACCGCACAAATACATTTTCTAAACCAGCCTAAAAATTCAAAAGAGGTATCTCTAAACAGCCTGAAAGAAGATTAATTTTCTACCTGCACTTTTTATAAGTGCAGGTAGTTTTTTGAGTATAAAACTTATATTTAAACGAATAATAAAAAAAGGATATTTTAATCTTGTATAAAAATATTGCAATCAAAGTTCATATTAGGAGTATGAAATGAAAAAATTAATTAAAGCATCAGCAATTATTTTGTTATTTGTTATATCAACTTCAATTATGTCACAAAGTTATAATAAAAATTTGAGTAGTACTGTTTCTGCAAATAGTAATGGACCTATTAATGTCAGTGTGCTGATAAGTAACTTTAACTTATCAGTTGTATCATTAATAATGGAAGAATTAAAAAAGACTGAACAAGCAAATCCAGGTGTAATTCAATATACATTTTATGATGGAAAAGGCAATCAGGATATACAAAATACTCAGCTTAAGACTACTCTTACAAATACGAATGTCGATCTTATAATATTGGATATGGTAGATGCAAGTTACAGCAAAAATGCAATCAATAGAATTAAAGAATCTAATATTCCAGTAATTTTTTTAGGAAATGCTGATATTCAAAGCGTTATGTCTTATACAAAATCTTACTGGATGGGACCTCCACCAACTGATGGCGGTATCTTACAAGGAAGCATTATTGTAGATGCATGGAATAATAATAAAAAAGGAATAGATAAAAATAATGATAACATTCTTCAATATATTATGATAGAAGGTACACCAACAAATATTTATGCAGTAGCGAGAACTAAATTATCTATTGAAACTGCAAACGAAAATAATATAGCAACCCAAGAACTTGCTTTAAAAATTTGTAATTGGAAACAAAATGAAGCTAAAGACGCTATTGCTAGCTTATTTCTAAAGTATGGCAATAAAATAGAGGCAATTATATCAAATGATGATACGATGGCTATAGGTGCAATTAAAGGCTTACAAGAATATGGTTATAATCTTGAAAACACCCCTCAAAAAATAATGGTTATAGGATTTGATGGAACCGTGCAAGCGAAAGAACTTATTGAGAAAGGCATTATGACAGGAACTGTCCTTCAAAATTTAAACAAGTTTGCCAACAATATTCAAACTATTATTTTAAATTTGTTCAATAATAAAAATCTTATTGAAGGGACTGACTGTAAAATTGATAGTACTGGAAAAATAATTACTGCTCCTTACGATGGAGTTCTGGTTAACTTAAATTAGAGCAAGTTATTAGGCACAATCAAATAAATAACCAGTCCATTTGCCAACCTATTTTCCATCATCAAAGGAGGTTAAATTGCATGCGCAATTTAACTAAGTTCGA
>NZ_AUUU01000009.1 GCF_002760435.1 Clostridium sp. LS | reverse complement strand
TGCTGGTTTACTTAAATGTATTTATTATATTCTGTTCAATTTTCAAAGACCAATTTCTTTCTTACAACTATTGTTGTAATTCATTTTAAGTTTTCGTCACCCTCAAGCGACTTTCTTAGTGTATCACTTGTTTTCGACTTTGTCAATAACTTTTTTCAAAATCTTTTAAACCATTATTTAAGTTTTTATAAAAGATTTTGCAAGATTTTGTACATGCCTTAGCGACGTGTTTTATCTTATCATATTATTAAACTCTATATGTTGTTCCACATTTAATATACAGCTATTAATCTTAATATTCTTTATTTTTTTCTTTAATACATTAATTTTCTATTAATGACACACTTGGGAGCGTTATACTGCAAATCTAAGAATTACACAATGAGTAGCAACATAAAAACCTTTATTTCAATATATTTATCTATAAAGAAATAAAGGTTTCCTACTTTAAAAACTTGCATTTTCCTAACAATTAAATTGTTCTTTATCTGTTCTCCAATATTGTATTTAATTTAATATCTTTATTAATTAAATCATCTCCATGTAACTTCTTTAATTTTAAAAGATATATATCGTTATGAATATGCTCAGAAACGATTGAAGCTAAAAGAATATTTTCTGTAAAAACACCTAAAAATTCTTCTCTATGAGGGCCTCTGTCTGCAACCAAGGTTTTTTCACAATCAACTACAAGCATCATTCTGGTTTCTTTTCCTTCACAGGTTAAATTACAATGAGTATATATTTCAATAGGTATATTTTCTAATGTTTGCTTTTTAAAAGAAAAAACAATTATTCTCACACCTCTATTCGAAACTTTAATAAGCTCGTCTTTAAATTTATCTAAATTAATGTCTGTATTAATATAAACTTCATTTTTAGCTTCTAAAATTAATTGTTTTATCTTTAAAATAATATTATCATAACCCACTATGTTAATATATCTTTCCTCTAAGCTAGAAGTTTCTATATCTTTTAATTTATTATCTAGTAAATCTGTAGTTTCATTAAATTCATGTTTTATCTTTTTAATTAATACAGATGGATTTTCAGCCTTATAAACTTGTGAATCTCCCGGTACTAAAAACACTATCCCCTTTTTATACAAATTATCTAGAGCTGAATAAACCGAAGATCTTGATAAATTTAAATTTTTAGCAATTTTATAACCATTTGAACTTGAATTTTTCAACAAATCTATGTAGACTGCTGCTTCAGTCTTAGAAAAGTTTAATTTTTCTAATAAGCTTATTATTTCATCCATAGTATTTCTCCTAATTACTTTATATTAATTTCTTCATTGCTTAACAGTGTATCTAAATTATTAACCAACTCATTAATTTCTAATAATATATTAACACTATTGTCTGCAGCTGACTTTAATATTTTTTCAATATTTTTATCCATATCTTGAGGAACTTTTAAATTGTTATCTTTAATAATCTTAAGCAGCTTCTTCTCTCCCGGATGAGGCTTTTCATTTATAGCAAATATAATATCAAAATAGCTTGCGAAAAATGCTGCTACTCTATGATTAACACTTATAAAGTCATTTCTTTTCAGAGCTTTTTCAATTTGATAGTAGTAAGCTGGCATTTGTTTTTTTAATAGTGGATAATTCTTTCTTACTATATTTTGTTTTAATTCTTTAGGATAATCTATTTTATATTTCTTTTGTAAATTACCTAATTTATCATTTTTATCATATAGTATTATTGAATTTATAAGGTTACTCCAAAAGCATGTGGTATAACCTACATCAGCCTGACATTCAAATAAAGTTCTATTTAGCATACCATCAATCCATTCGAAATTTCTATATATAATTTCTACTTGGATATCACCGTCCGCCAAAACCCCATCATCTTCTGCTTCCCAAAATGTATTATTTAATTCTATATACTTGAAATACTTATCTGTAATTTCTTTTCTTACACCTAAAGCTATTTCATTGGTTGTGTAGATATAAATATCATAGTCCGATTCCTTGTCATTTGTTTGAGTTGCATGAGATCCCGCCAATAAAATCCCTTCAACTTCGTCTAAGTTTGAAAATTCATTAATTAAACTCATTACATTTTTATCAATATTCATACTTCTCACCCCTATATTAATATAGTAGTACATATAATACTACTATATTAATAATACCTAATTATGGTATGTTTTTCAAGACTTATAATAAAAAGACTAACATATAAAATTAAAATATTCTCAACTCATTAATCTATTTTTATAACTTCTCATTACTTATTCAAGTCTACTTCAAATTAGCAGATCTATGGAAGCTTATTGCCTGCTGCTAAATATATTTCATACCACTCTTGTCTTGTAAGATTAACATTTGATGCTGCACATATTTCCTTAAGACGATTTGTATTCATCGAACCTGCAATAGTTTGTATCTTAGCTGGATGTCTTAATATCCATGCAGTTGCAATTGCAGTATTTGTCACCCCATATTTCTCTGCGATTTCATCAATTTTCTTATTTAATTCTGGGAATTTATCATTATCTAAGAATACTCCCCCAAAGAATCCATACTGATATGGAGACCATGCTTGAATAGTTATATCTTTAAGACGGCAATATTCCAGCACTCCTCCATCTCTATCGATTGCTGCATCATTGTTTATATTCATATTTAATCCTGCATCTATCATTCCCGTATGCATTATACTAAATTGTAATTGGTTTATAATTACTTTATTATTTAAATACCTGTTTAATAATTCTATTTGCATTGGTGTATGGTTACTAACACCAAAATACTTTACCTTACCGCTTTCATATAACTTTGAAAAAGCCTCAGCAACCTCTTCTGGCTCCATTAGGGTGTCTGGGCGATGTAATAATAAAAAATCTACATAATCTGTTTTTAGCCTTTTTAAGCTGCCATCTACAGAATTCAAAATATGTTCTTTAGAAAAGTCATACATTATACCTGGCACTATTGAACATTTAGTTTGGATAATCATTTTTTCTCTAATTGATGGATTCATATTAATTGCATCTGCAAATATTTCTTCTGATTTTCCTCCACCATATATATCTGCATGGTCAAAAAAATTAATTCCTTCCTCTAATGAAGTTTTAATTACTTTTTCTGCCTCACTCTTTTCAATTCCTGCCATTCTCATGCATCCAAGTGCAATTTCCGAAGCATAAACTCCACTTTTTCCAATATTTATATTCTTCATTTTTATCATCCTTTCTTTTATTATAAAAACTAAACTTATTTTTAGATCTTCCCATCAGCTATAGAGTGTTCATGCTGACTGATCCAATTATATGCATCTTTTTTATCACTAGTTAGAAGTAAATATAACGTTTCTATAACCACCATAGCTGACACTCTTGAAAAACTAAACTCGTCTAAAAATAATTTTTCTCTTGTAGATGTATTTATATGATATTTACTTTTGTTAGCTACGGGTGAATTCTCATGATTTGTTATTGAAATAGTTGTTGCTTTTTTCTCATTTGCAATTTCAAGCAATGTTACAAGCTCTTTAGATGATCCCGAATTAGATATTACAATAACTACATCTTCTTTAGTTAGGGTATATGCAAAGGCCAGTTGAGTTTCCCATATAGTACTTGTAAGTGATGATATACCCAATTGATTGAATTTATATGTTCCATCCATTGCTACGGGTATTGTATTTCCAACTGCTGCAAATTGAACAATTCTTGCACTTTTAATTGCATCTAGTATTTTCTTTATTTCTTCTTCGCTCATCATTGATATAGTTTGTTTTAATTCTTCTATTTTATTTGCTAATATATTTTGAAGAGATTGGCCTATATTATTGGAATCTAGCTCGTTAGATACAGTACTATTTTTTGATTTAACCATTTCCTTTGCAATACTTATCTTTAGGTCGTAAAAACCTTTCAAATCACATTTTTTGCAAAACCTCACTATAGTAGCCTCACTAACATTACTTTGAGTTGCTAGTTCAGATACGGTCATTTCAATAACCTTCTCTTTATTATTTATTACATAATCAGCTATCTTCTTTTCGGCTTCATACAAATTTTTATAAATGCATAATATCTTATCTAAAACGCTTTTTTCAACTTCTTTCACTTTAACAATACTCCTCTTAATATTATTCAAAAGAATATTTTAAATTCCATTGTTTTCTTATTTCATCCATTATATTCATTACATCTACTGATAGATCTAATACTTCATTTTTATCTTTGTTCAAAATATAATTAGTCATATCTTCAATTTCATATACTAATGCTTTTGATGTATCACCCTCTTGGATAACTTCAATCCTTCCATCTGGATAAGTAATTGTAGCTTTATCTGCTCTTGGAAAATCCTCAACTGTTATATATCCTAATTCTCCACAAACAATTCCTCTCTTTGGTTGTTTAGCTCTCATAGTTAAAGAAATCACTGCCATTTCATCATCAGAATTCTTAAGTATTATACCCGATTGCTCATCAACTCCAGTTTCAAATTTTTTTACTGTAGTTAAAATTTCTTCTGGATTACTAGATAAGAATGATCTTGTAAATGATAAAGCATATGTTCCTATATCAAGAAGTGCTCCACCTGCTAAATCTGGGCTGAAGAATCTGTTTGTAACATCGTATTCTTTAAGGCTTCCAAAATTAACTTGAATCATTTTAATTTTTCCTAGCTTTCCATCTTTCACAAGCTTACGCAGCTTTTTATATAATGGCATATGATAAATTGTCATTGCTTCTGTAACTATTAAGTTTTTCTCTCTAGCTAACTCAACTATTTCTTTTAATTGCTTACCATTTACAGTTATAGCTTTTTCACAAATTACATGCTTATTATTTTTAAGACTTTTCATAATATATTCATAATGATTGCTGTGAGGAGTTGATATATAAACAACATCAATATCCTCATCTTTTAACATTTGATCATAATCTCCATAATATTTCTCCACATTATGCTTACTTGCAAATTCCTTTGCCTTTTCAATATTTCTTGAACCTACTGCATATACATTACCATTAACCTCACATAAAGCTTTTGCAAAAGATTCTGCAATTGTTCCCGGCCCTAGTATAGCCCAATTTATTTTATTCATAGCTGCACTCTCCTTAAATTATATTTTATTTTTTGATATTATCTTAATATCTTTCTCATTAGCAATTATTGCTTTTGTAACAACATTAGTAAACAACGATGTCTCTATAACACCACATATATTTATTAGATTGTTATTTAATTCATAAACATCTTCTACTTCATTGAAAGATACATCTAATAATAGGTTGCCACTGTCGCTTATGGTAAAACCATCTTTTATGTCACTACTTCGAATTATTGGTTTTCCACCTAATTCTAATATTTTTCTTTCAACATACTTTAATGAATCTTCCAAAATTTCAAGAGTTACAGGGGACTTGAAAGTTAACTTTTTTTCAAACTTCTCCTCATCTAACAGAATAATAAATTCTTCTGACATACTAGCTATCAGCTTTTCCTTAGTATGAATTCCCCCTCCACTCTTTAGTGCATTTAAATTTTCATCTAATTGATTGCATCCATCAAAAGCAACATCCACTTTCTCTATAAACGAGGTGTGGAGTACTTCTAATCCGTTTTCTATACAAAGCATCTTAGTTTTTGTTGAAGGAGTAACTACTTTAACCATTAGATTTTTATCGCCTGCTATATACTCTATTAAGTAAGCTATACTTCTTCCTCCACCAAGACCAACTATCATGCCATCTTTAATGTATTTTATAGCTTCCTTAGCACACTTTTTCTTTAAATCGTTATCATTCACTTTAAATACCCTCCTATTCTTCAATCCATTATAATTCTATAATAATATGACATTATAATTTCGTCAATGGTATAATACACGAAATTTAATTTCGCAAATCCTAATCTACTAAATATATTTTACAAAATAAAAAAAATGATGCTTTAAAGAAAAACTACTTTAAAACATCATTTTTTTATTATATGTATTTTACATATTTTTTAAGAATTTTAGCTATAGGTAATCCTAATATTAGTCCAATAACAATTTGAGTTACATTTCCTGGTATTGATGCTACTGGTGATAGCCAATTTCCATAAAGGATTCCTTCAGTAATATAATATCCAGCAATCATCCAAGCACCTGATAAAATTACTGCAAGAACATTTACTGCAAGATTATTTCCATTTCTGTTATTTCCCCATGTAATATATCCAACCATATATCCCATGATTCCCCTAACTACAAAAGTAAATGGTGCCCAAAGTGCCCAACCTGATGATAAATCAAAGATTGCCATTCCTACTGCTCCAGCAATAGCACCTTTTTCCTTTCCAAAAACAATTGCTGCAATAAATAGCATTACAGTTCCTAAATGAACTAATCCTCCGCTAGCTATAATTGGCAGTCTAACATTTATAAATGCAGTTGCTACAAATACTAAAGCCGTTAATAATGCCGTTTCCACCATATCTTTTGTTGTAAATTTGCTTTTTCCTCTGTTTAATTCCATTTTTTTGCCCCACCTTTATATTTATTTTTTTGTTTCAATGATGTATAATTTTATTCTCCAAAATATTTATGAAATAGTTTAACTAAATCCTTATTACTATTAAAACCTAAGTCCTTTAATCCATTATCAATTATGCTTAATGCATAAATTATTCTATCTAACTTTGCATTTTCTCCCATATGCCCAATTCTTAAAATAATATCTTCATATGGATTTAGTGATGTTATAATCAAAGTATTATACTTACTTAACATATGATTTTTAAGCTTTTGTGCTCCTATACTTTCTGGTATTTTTACTGCTGTAACTGTATCAGAGTACCCGCCTTCTAAAAATAGTTCAAGGCCATACTCAACAATTGCTTTTCTAGTTGCACTTGCTATTTTACTATGTCTGTTTAATACATTTTCAATTCCTTCATCTAATATATTATCAGCAGCTCTGCTTAATCCCATAATATCACTTATAGGCATAGTATAAGGGAACCATTTATTATCATAATAATCTTTCCAAATGTTAAGATTACAATAGAACCCAACTACAGGAGTTTTTCTATTTTCCATAGCAGCTTTAGCCTTTTCACTAATGCTGACCATCGTCAAACCAGCCGGAGCCGAAAATGCTTTTTGAGATCCTCCTAAAGCTATATCAATTTTCCATTCATCAACTCGTATCTCTTCCCCTGCCATAGCTGAAACAGAATCCACAACACTTAAAATACCATACTCATTTAAAATTGGACATATCTTAGATAAATCATTTAATACCCCCGTTGGAGTATCGCAATGAACTATTGTCGCATACTTAAAATCATGATCTTTCTCTAAAAAATCTTTTAATTTATCTACATCTATATCTTTGTTATAATCATCTGAAAAAAGTATTCCTTCTCCCCCGTACATTTTAACAAAGTCTTTAAAACCCTTTCCATAAATCCCATTATCTAAAACAAGTACTCTATCTCCTGGCTCAGTAAGAGATGCACATGCAGCCTCTAACCCTAAAATACCTTCTCCGCTTAATATATAAACAGGATTTTCAGTTCTTATTATTTTACCTATCTTCTCACAAGTATCTTTGTAGAATTCTACAAACTCCACATCAACATCCGGATTAGTAGTTTCCTTAGCTCTTTCTAATCTAACATTTTCTCTTACATATGTCGGCCCCGGAGCATACACAAATTTATCGTTCATCAGATATACTTCCCTCTTTTCTTCCGCAATTTAATATTAATAAAATATCATACAAAATAAAAAATGTAAATTGTATGCATACATTATTTTAATTATAAGTTGTAAGGGATAAGTTATTAAGGTGAGTTTTTTAATAAATGCCTGCATTTAAGGCTTTGCTAATTGTCAGAAATATATTCAATATTCGTTAATGTTAATCTATATATAAACACATTTAATTATTTATAATTTTTAAGAATAGCAAATTATCGGAGTTCCTTCCTCAATATTATTAAAGATAATGTTTGCTAAATATAATGGAGCATTTACACATCCATGAGATCCGTTAGTTTTATAAATATTTCCGCCAAAATCCCCTCTCCAACTTGCATCATGAATGCCCACATTACCATAAAATGGCATCCAGAACTTCACCGAAGTTCTATAGTTCTCGCCTTTCAATGTAGCATCTTTCTGTTTGTATTCAAGCATAAAAGTGCCTTCAGGTGTCTTGTTTCCTTTTTCTACATTTCCTGTGACAATATCTCCTTCCACTACAAGGAATCCCTTTTTGTAAAACCACAAATGTTGGTGTGTCATATTAATTTCAACATATGTATTACCAATATCATTACCATCATCTCCACGATATAATGCAGTTTGCTTATATATAGGTTCTTTGGTTACGGATTTCCCTTCTTGTATTATTTCTATTAATTCTTTCATTTCCTCTGGTTTGTTAATCAACCATCCATAAGTGCCCCCACTAACTTTCACTTTTGTACCTAATGATGTTGAAAAATTTCTTGTTTTATCTGCCGTATTATATATCTCTCCTAGCTTGCCTATATATTTACCAATTTCTATCTTGTTAAATGTTATTTCAAAATTTTCATTAACATTAAGCCAATTGTGTATAGTAGCTCCATCTAATATTTCTGTTATTCCACCACTTGAATAAGTAATTGATACAGAGGTATATTTATTGAGCATGTTTTTAGCATTTATAACTTCCTGAGATTTTGAAGTATATTTAGGATTTTCATAACAATTAGCTGAATCAAGATTTACCTTTTCCTGTCCTGTACTTATTGCGTCAATTACCTTTCTATATAAAATATCTTTATTAATTTTATTTCCATAAACTTCATCAATTATTGAATAACCATTATCTGTATATTTTAAACTTGGATTTTGTGGTTCTACTATTTTTTTCTTATCAAAATAAGAAAATTTATCAAAACGGTCTTTTAATAATTTTTCATTATAACTAACAATCTCAGATACCTTATATTTTTGCGGCTTGAAAATTACAAGAAACCAACCTAAAGGATTTTGACTATCTTTAAGCTCTTTTATCTTAGTCCCTAAATTATATTTCAACTCAATTTCAGAGCCTTTAATTTGCTCATTCATATTATCCCTTCCTTCTAAATCCAGGGTATATAATTTTATCTTAGACAATATTTCTTCCTCCGCTTCCTCTTCAGTTTTTCCCGAAACACTTATACTATTAATTTCAGAACCAATATAAAAATGTTTCGAAAAATATATTGATACGCTTAAATATAGAATCAAAAAAGAGCAGCTAATTAATATTGTTGATTTTATAAGTTTACGCTTTTTTATCTGCCTTTCCATAAGACCTCCATTGCACTTTTGATATTTTAATAATTATGTAGTTGTAATTATGTTTAGAACATGGAGCATCTATATATTGCTTGAGAGTAACTCTACTAACTAATTCCAAAAAAAGAAAAGCCTAATCCAATTTGATTAAACTTTTCTCGTTAACTTATTTTGTATTCTATTAACTTATGAATAATAGCAAATCACAGGAATTCCTGTCCAAGCATTATCGTACACGGTTTTTGCAACAGAATAAGGTGCATTCACACATCCATGAGATCCATCAGTCTTATATATTTGCCCACCAAATTCTGATCTCCAGCTTGCATCATGAAGTCCAATATTTTTATTAAAAGGCATCCAAAAACTAACTGGAGCAGCATAATCTTCACCTCTTAACACAGTATCTTTTTGCATAGCGTAGATATTGTAAACACCAGTAGGTGTTGAATTTCCAGCACTTTCATTTCCTGTAACAACATCACCCTCAACTACTAAGTAACCATTTTTATAAAACCATAAATGTTGCTTAGTCATATCAATTTCTATAAAAGAATCCCCAACGTTACTAAAATAACTCGCAGCTGATGTTTGAATATATAATGGATGTTTAGTTATAGTTTGTCCACTTTTTATATTTTCTATCAGTGCATTTGTTTCCCCTGCACTATCAATTACCCAACTGTGATTATTCCCTTCGTAACCACCGCTAACATTTATGCTTGTTCCCATCAACGATTCATAATTATCCGCCATCTTATTTACGTAGTTTCTTACTATTGATGCATTAAGACTTACATTATAATTCTCATCAATATTAATCCAGTCTTTTATGGTAGATCCATCTAACACTTGCATTTGTCCAGCATAATTATAAGTAATCCTTGAAGACATATATTTGTTAATTGTATCTTTAGCAGAAATTACTTCTGGCGAATCTGAAACATACTTAGGATCCTTATAACATTTTATTTCTTCTAAATCTAATTTTGAATCCTTATTCTTAATTGCTTTAATAATATTCTCATATAAAATGTCTCTGTTAACTTGATTCCCATAGACCTCTTTATAAATCACAAAATTACTGTTTTCATAAATCAATTTAGCATTTTGTGATAACATAACCTTACTGCTGTCAAAACATGATAGCTTGTTTATGCATTCTTGTAATAAATTATCATCATATGAAACATCATTGGAACTATTGCTACCATACTTTAAATTAATATCAGATCCTTTTATTTTTTCTACAAGTCCGCCTCTCTCCTTTAGTGATAAAGTATAATTCTGAGCTGAACTATCACTTGTAGTTTTAGCTGAAACACCTATGGTGTTAATTGAAAAAACTAAGAATAAAGCAAACATCATTATTAGAGAAGTTATAGCACCTCTAATAAACTTATTTATTTTATTTTCATTTGTATCCATAAATATCCCCCCATATAATCTAAAAATACCCAATCCTTTGCACATACCTTTTATAGTAATGATTTCCTAATCCTCCTTTATAATTATCTTTTAAAATAAATAACTTATTTTCACTTAAAATTTTGTATTATTAATACAAAAATTATTATACAACATTTTCCAATACAAATGCAAATATAATATTCTTTTCTTCATATCCTTACCTTTGTTAACAAAAAGGCATAGATCTGTTATCTATACCTTGCTGAAATATGTAATTTAATCTAAATAATAATGAACTTTTTAATATCATATCTTACATATTTAATAATTTATCTATAGTATCTACAAGTTCACTAACTTCTGGCTTACTTAATTGAGCATCAGCTTTAACAGATTCTCCTTTATGTCTTAGCTCTTCAGTAATTAATGATGAAAAAATTATAACAGGCAATTCCCTTAAAACATCATGTTCTTTTATTCTTCTAGTAAGTGTAAGGCCATCCATTTGTGGCATTTCAATATCAGTGATAAGCAATTGCACATCCTTAGTAAAGTTTTCTCCTTTTTCCTCTGCTAACTTACTTAGGAAATTTAGAGCTTGACTACCATCATCGAAAATTCTTAGATTCTTGAAGCCTGCTTTTGTAAGTGTATCTTTTAAAAGTCTTCTAATTAAAGCTGAATCATCTGCTAAAACTAATTTTATTCCCGATCTATCTTTATAATCTACTTTTACTAGTCTATCCTCACTAATTCCAACGCTTGGACAAATATCTGTAACTATTTTTTCAAAATCAAGCATAATTAATACTTTACCATTTAAAAGTATGTTACCAACAGCCAGTGAATTTTCTGATAAATCATCAGGCTTTCTTATTTCCTCCCATTTAATACGATGCACTGCTATTATATCATCAATATTAAATGAAACTTTTATTTTATTAAACTCGCAAACTATAACTTTTGAGCCAAGGTTTAAAGCTTCCTTCTTAGTTAAAATATATTTCAAATCAATTAAAGTAAGAATTTCATCTCTGCACAAAATAAGTCCTGCTATTTCTGGCTTAGGATCTGGTAATTTAGTTAAACCACTCTTTGGCATTTCAATTACTTCTTTAACTTTTACCACATTAATTGCATAATGATTACCATTAGCTATAAATTCAATAATCTCTAATTCACCAGTACCTGATTCTAATAATATGTTGTTATTCATAATGCCTCTACCCCTTACTTAATCTTTATTTATATTATCGTAAATAAAAACTTTCCCTTTATTATTATCTATTATAACATTTATCTACTTTGAAATGTAACTTTTAAATAGCTAAATTTGACTTAAAAACCATATAAATAAAAAAACTACACTTAATCGTAATACATTTTATGTATAACAACTAAGCATAGCTTCTCATATTATTAAGTTTATTTATAATATTTCACCATTTCTGGCAATAACATTATTATACCATTCAAAACTCTTTTTCTTACTACGTTTTAAAGTACCATTACCTTCATTATCTTTATCCACATATATAAACCCATATCTTTTTTTCATTTCGCCTGTAGATGCACTTACAAGATCAATACATCCCCATGGAGTATAACCCATAAGTTCAACGCCATCAATATTAACTGCATCTCTCATAGTCTTAATGTGCTCTCTTAAATACTCAATTCTATAATCATCTTCTACATATCCATTTTCATCTGGAGTGTCAACAGCTCCTAACCCATTTTCAACTATAAATAATGGCTTTTGGTAGCGATCATATAAAGAATTTAAAGTGATTCTAAGCCCAAGAGGATCAATCTGCCACCCCCACTCACTTGCTTTTAAATATGGATTTTTTAACGTAGCAAATACATTACCTTCTGTTTGCGCATTTACTTCTGGATCAGCGCTGGTTAGTCTTGATGCATAATAACTGAAAGAGATGAAATCAACTGTATTATTTCTTAATAATTCTTCATCCCCATCTTCTATTTCTAAAGAAATGTTCATTCTTTCAAACATCTTCTTTGCGTAATTTGGATATTCTCCACGAGATTGAACATCAATAAAGAAATAGTTTTCCCTATCCTTCTCCATAGCTTTCCATACATCTTCAGGTGCGCAAGTATTCGCGTAAGTATTACCTGCAGCTAGCATACAACCAATCTTAAATTCTGGATTTATCTTATGGGCTATTTCGGTAGCCTTTGCACTGGCAACTAATTGATGATGTGCAGCTTGATACTTTATAGCTTCTTCATTTTCTCCTTCTTCAAAAACTAATCCTGCGCCAATGAAAGGTAAATGCAATAACATATTGATTTCATTAAATGTAAGCCAATACTTTACTTTGTCTTTATAACGTTTAAATATAACTTCACATAATCTTTCATAATAACCCACCATTTTACGGCTTCTCCATGAACCAATTGTCTCTACAAGATGCATTGGCACATCAAAATGAGTTATAGTTACTAAAGGCTCAATTCCATATTTAAGGCATTCATCAAAAACATTATCGTAAAATTTTAGTCCTTCTTCATTTGGAACTTCATCATCTCCATTGGGAAATATTCGAGCCCATGATAAGGATAAACGAAAAGTCTTAAATCCCATTTCTGCAAATAGGCCTATATCTTCCTTGTAATTATGATAAAAATCAATTGCCTCATGACTTGGATAATAATGTTCTTCATCACATTTGAACATTTTCATTTTTCCAAGCATCACTGGAAAACGGTCTTTACCTGCAGGAATCACATCAACTGTAGATAAACCTTTGTTTCCTTCTAAATATCCCCCTTCACATTGATTTGCAGCTGTAGCTCCTCCCCATAAAAATCCTTCTGGAAATCCTTTTGACATATGTTTTGCCTCCTTATGAGCTTATAAATTTTAGTTTCTTTAATTCTAAGCATAAGATTATTTTACTCTTATGCTTAGAAACTTTATATTTTTAAATCATAACTCTTAATAAGTCATCATTATAATCAATAACTTTTTTATCAGTTTCAATTACATCTAAATAATTATCTGAATTAGTAATAACCACAGGTGTTATTAAAGAATATCCCTCTTTTTCTATAGCTTTAACATCAAATTCTAACAATACTTGCCCCTTCTTTACGCTATCTCCCTGTTTTGCCTTAGGATAAAAATATTTTCCTTCTAATTGAACAGTATCCATTCCCACATGAATTAATATTTCAGCACCATTAGCACTTGTGATTCCTAATGCATGACCTGTTGGGAAAAATGTTGTCAAAACTCCATCTACAGGAGCAACTATTTTACCTTCAGTTGGTGCTATTGCTATGCCTTTTCCGAGTGCTCCTTTTGAAAATGCTGCATCTTTTACTTCTGATAATGGTCTAACTTCACCTTTTAATGGGGTTGCTAAAATTTCTTGTTTTACTAATGGATTTTCTTGTTTAGTCTTATCACTTGGATTTAAATCATCTTCAAATTTAGTAAACATCATTAGAACAAATCCTAAAATAAAGCCTACTACCATTGCAATAGCAATTCCATAAAATCCTTGATCAATTCCATTTGGGCTAATATAACTTGGAAGAGCAAATATTCCTAGTCCTCCCATCATATATCCTTTTGAGCCGAAGAAGCCTACGATAGCTCCACCTATTGCAGCGCCAATACAGCTTAATATAAATGGTTTCTTTCTTGGTAATGTAATACCGTAAATAGCTGGTTCTGTAACTCCAAAAATACCTGAAATAAATGCTGGAATAGCTAATGATTTTAATTTTTTATTTTTAGTTTTAATTAGTATAGCTCCAACTACACCTGTTTGTGCAAAAGAAGCCGCTATTACAAGAGCTAACACTGGATCATATCCCATTGTAACCATATTATTTATAGCTATAGGTATTAATCCCCAATGTAATCCAAAAATAACAAATACTTGCCAGAATGCTCCAAGGAATATTCCTGCTATAATTGGGCTAATGTTATAAATAGTTAATGTAACAGTTCCTATTATTTTGCCTGCCCAAGTTGATATTGGACCAATTGCTAAAAATGTTAAAGGTACTATTACTAATAATGTACAAAATGGAACTAAAAATGTTTTAACTACATCTGGTATAATCTTTATAAAGAATTTCTCAATTTTTGAGGCTACAAATACTGCTACTACTATTGGAATAACAGTTGATGAGTAATCCATTAATATAACTGGTATATTTAAAAATGTAGTACTTACTGAAGATTCAAACATGGTACCACTTAAAACTTTATATAGAGGTTCGGCGGCAGTTAATGCTAAAATCTTTGGATATACTAGCGCAGCACCTATTGCCATTCCTGTAAATTGATTTAATTTAAATTTATTTGCTGCTGTAAATCCTAGGAATATTGGGAAGAAATAAAATAAACTGTCTCCAATTGCATTTAAAATCATATACGTTCCATCAGTAGGTGCTAATAAATGCACTGCTACAAATAATGCATTAAAACCTTTTATCATACCTGTTGCTGATAATACTCCAAGGGTTGGCGCAAATACTCCTGATATAATATCTATAAATTTATTAAATGGACTCATTTTTTCACTTGAATTATCCTCTGAAGCTGTAGCAAATCCACCAACAGCAACAACATCCGCATATACATCTGGAACATGATTTCCAATAACTACTTGATATTGTCCACCACTTTGCACAACCGTAACAACACCATCCATATTTTTTAATATATCAGTATTTGCTTTACTTTCGTCCTTCAATTTAAAACGCAAGCGAGTAATACAGTGAGTTAAGCTATTAACATTTTCTTTTCCACCGACATTCTTTATAATGTCTTTTGCTAATTGTTCATACTTCATAATATATTTCTCCTTTATTATATATTTTTATAAAAAAACGAGACCTAATATAGATAGACATAAATTTTCTATCCATATTTGGTCTCGCCTGCTTTACCAGTAACAATCCAATTGTTTTATTTTAATTTATCTTTGAGTTACACGCTGAATGTGTATTGTTAAGTATAACTGTTCTTCATCAGACAACTCTGTCTCTAAATATTTTTCTACTTTGAGCATACACTCATAAGCTTTTTTATACTTAACTTTAACTTGTTTTAATAAAAAATCATCTTCCTCTTTCTCTATTTTTTCATTTTTGTTTAATCTCTGAAAAAAAAATCTTAAATGTGTAACAAACCTTTCATAGTTAAGAGATTTTTCATTAAGTGCAATGTTATATGTGTATTTAATTATATTTAATATATCTTGTATCATTTTTGTTTGATGAGCAATATCTTCAACTTTACTGCTAGAATTATTAATTTGAGCATTTATTAAATGAAGAGCTATATTCCCTGCCTCATCTTCCGGTAATTTCTTATTTGTTTCACTTTCTATGAATTCTAGGGCTTTTAGTCCAATTTCAAATTCCTTAGGATAAAACTTTTTAATTTCCCAGATCAATGCGTTAGGCCGATTTAATCCTTCTTCAAATAATTTTAATGCATAACTAATGTGATCAGTTAAAGTTACATATATATAATCATTCAATTCAACATTTAATATATTCTTGGCGTATTCAATAATATCATAACATAGTGATACATGTTCAGTAGGAATATCTTCTAATAATAATTTAAATTTCTCTGAGGCATCCTTTTGCTTTAGTATAAAAGTCTTTTCAATTAGATTTTCATCTACTTCATCTCCTACACTTTTTTTAAATCCAACTCCACGCCCCATAATAACAATCTCTTGTTTATTTGAGTCTTTAGCTAAAATAGCATTATTATTAAATATCTTTTTTATTATCATTCCTATCCCCCAATCAAAGTTTATGATAAATTAGAATATAAAAACCCCAATTAATCAAAAGAGATTGAATAATATCTCTTCTCATTAATTAAGGTTTCGCCTGATCGAATCAGTAACAATCACAATATTAATATTTATGTAAGCGTTTAATCTATATATTAATAATATCCTGTTTTGAATTTAATGTCAATATTTTTTTATAAAATTATTTTATCCGATAAAATAATTTTGCGTAATCTCGATTTTAAGAGTATATAAGAAAATAGAATACATATGTTTTTAGTAATTCCACTAAGTACTATGCATTCTATTTGTTTTATTATCTCTTTAGCTGTAGAAGTCTATTTTTCAATTGTTCCTCAATATTTTGCAGTTCAGCTTCAGCTGCTTTACGTTTTTCACGTCCTTCAGTTTGAATACGAAGCACTTCATCTAGAGTTGAAATTAATGATTCATTTGTCATTTTAAGAGTTTCTATATCAACAATTCCACGTTCTGATTCTTTAGCAGTTTCTATAGTTGACATCTTAAGAGTTTCCGCATTCTTACGTAAAAGTTCATTTGTCATATTTGTTACTTCACTTTGAACTCTAGCGGCATTGCTGGAATGAGCTACTCCAAGTGCTAAAACTATTTGACTCTTCCAAAGGGGAATAGTATTAACAATAGTAGATTGTATTTTTTCAGACATTAAAGAGTCATTATTTTGAATTAAACGAATTTGAGGCGCCATTTGAAGAGAAATCATCCTGGTTAACTCTAAGTCATGAACCTTTTTTTCAAAGCGGTTGCATAAAGACATAAAATCATTTGTAGCCTGTGCATCCTCAGGTAGTCCACTTAGCCTTGCTTTTTCTGCTAATTTAGGAAGTTCTTCTTTTTCCAACTTTGAAAGCTTCTTTCTTCCAGCCAAAATGTACATAGATAGTTCTTTAAAATAAACTTTATTTATTTCATACATCTTATCAAGCATTGCAATATCTTTTAATAACTGTATTTGGTGAGTTTCAAGGGTATTACATATTTTATTTATGTTACCTTCTACTTTTTCGTATTTTGCTCTCATATGCTCGATTTTTTCTGTTGTTTTTTTAAACAATCCCAAAAAACCTTTTTTTTCATCTGAATTCTCAAAATTCTTTAATTCAACCACAACACTTGATAGCATTTCACCTATCTCACCTAAGTCTTTAGTCTTTACATTATTTAAAGCTGATTCAGAAAAATCTGCGATTTTCTTTTGGGCACCTACACCATATTGTAAAATTGAATTTGAATTACTAATATCAATTTTCTCTACAAATTCATCTACCATCTTCTTTTCTTCTTCAGTTAAATAGCTGTCATCAAAAATTTCTGCTTGCTTATTCTCTTCCACTTTAGCAATAGGAGTTTCCTCCTCAAAAGGTTCAAATGTTAAGCTTGGTGCAACGTTAATGTCTTCTTTAAATCCATCACTCACTATTAATTCCTCCTCATTTGGATTTTACTTTTTATCAAAATCATTTTTGGTTAAACCTTCTTGGGTAAAAAGTGTTTCAAGGACAGAAATATCCGTAGAAATATCTAAAGCTATTTCCTCAAACAAATCATCCAATAATTTTTCAAAAGCTGCATTTATACTATCTATAGCTTTCTCTATTTCATTTTTTGCTCTCTTAATATTATCGCCCTGAACTGGTTGATCATTTAACTCTTTATATGAATTAACTAATTTTAAACTCATAGGGAGATAATGATTAACAAATTTACTAGCTTCTGATAATTTCTTAGGGTTATTTTCTATATGTTTAAATATTTGACCTACAACATTCTGAAGTCTTAACAATTTTGATGAGATTTCTTCCTTTGGTATAGCATCATTTACCGCTTTAATCTGCTCTATGTAATTTCTCCCCATTTCAATTGTATCTCTTAATTCCCTTTGCACAGGATCATTCATTTCCTTATTTAATTCTTCTTGTCTTCTTCGTTCATCTTCGTTACGTTTCTTCATAGCTTCCTGTGAATTCGAATAATTTTCATAAACTTCATCCGTTAACATAAAATAAGTTTGTTTCTCATCAATGTGTGCTTGAGTAAACATCTCTAAATCCATCATCTTTCTTAAATCTTTAATAACGAATTTATTCTTTTTCTTAATTACAGCAGCTAACTCCTCAATAGAACAATAGTTGTGACTACTGAGCAATTTTGTATATTGTCGAAAGCGCTGTATTCTATTCCTTAAAGAAATTCCCCTTAAGGTTATAGACATACTTCCTGCAAAAAAAGAAAATAGCACTCCCAGGCTTATAAAGTTGAATATTGATGATGCTCCCCATAAAGAAATAATTATTGAACAAGCAATTAATAAAATTCCTAATGCACCACTTAAAATAGACCCAAATACAATATAAAGTATTCCCGATACGCTTCCCGGAGGCCTCTTTACAAAATACTTTTGGACTTTATTCTCATTCTTTGCAATTATATTGTTAGAATTTCTATATTGCTTTTTAATTTTTTCTCTCATCTCTCTATTATAATGCCTTGATTTATTCTTAATCTTTACTTTTACTTCATTAATAGTATCTTCAGCCTTATCATTAATATCTTTTTTTATGCCTGCAAAATCTATAGCATCTAATGCGCTTTTCACCGTATCTCTAATTTGGTCTTCTAAATCAGAAAAATCCCTTTTGCCCATGCTCATCCTCCAAATTATTTTCTTGCGACTCCTAAAACTTTTCTGTAATTAATAATATTTTGGCTTTATTATATATCATTCTTAAGTAAATTACAATTTGTAACAGCTTTATCATTTACTAAATATAACTTTGAAGAACATATTTTGGTGTACAAAAAATCCACAACACTACTATTGTGGATTTCGTTAGTGGATATAGAGCATCAACTCTAAATCTACTATTTATAACATATTTTTTTTTACATAATTTATCTTTTTCTTAAATCTATCTTTTCACACAATGTATAATAATTTTTTATTTACTCCTCTAATTCATCTGAAAACACTCTTTCAATATGCATTGCTAGGTATCCTATCTCTACGGGCTTAACTTCTTTTTTTAATTCTCTACCTAGTTTTTTGCATATATATTCAGCAATTTCAAATGATTTTGGGAATCTTTCACTAATGTAATCATTCATATCAAGTTTTATTGTTTCTCCTTTTAATAGTCTTGCCGCCATATATTTTATATGGTTCATAAGACGATTATATGATAATGATTCGATATCTATTTTCTTTCCTGTACTCTCTTCAATGGACGTAATACAAGACCTAACTAACATTGCTATTTCCATTGCTTGTGATACTTTTTCATTTCCCAGGCTTGAGTGAATATGAAGTGCTATATAGCCTATCTCATCATCATTTATTTCAATGCCTTCTATCTCTTTTATAATATCTTTTCCTTTGCATGCAACCTCATATTCTTCTGGAAATAAAGCTTTGATGTCTTGTGTTAACGGATTACTAATTTGTTCATTATTTTTTATTCTTTTTACTGCAAATGCAATATGGTCTGCTAAGGGGCATAAAATGTTCTCATCTACTTTTTGAAATTTCTTTTCTGCTTCCAAAATTATATTATTTGTAATTTCTAAAATTTGAGGCTCTATATTATTTATTATCTCTTTAGCCAAACCTCTTCCTGTTTCCTGCTGCAAGAGATATATGCGTGCATTATCTGAAGCTTCAATACGTTCATTAACCTTTTTTTGAAAACCTATACCTTTTCCAAGTAAAATATACTCTTTATGATTCTCCATATTTATAGCGAGTATACCATTATGATTTAGTGCTTTTATCACTCTGAACATTTTATACCTCCTCTTTTTATATGCTATTTAATCACATCAACTGCAATTATAGCTTCTCCCGCTTTTACATTCCCACTTTTTAACAAACGCACCTTTTGATTGCTATTTAATGCAGTACAGATACATGGTGATGCAATAGATAGTGCATTATCTTTTATGAATTCTAAGTCAAAGCTTAATATTCTATCTCCAGCTTTTACTTTATCCATTTCTTTTACAAAAGTTTCAAAACCTTTTCCATCAAGCTGTACTGTATCTATTCCTATATGAATAAGTAATTCAATTCCATCAGTTGTAGTTAAACCCACTGCATGCTTTGATGGGAATACAAAACTTATTACTCCATCTGCTGGAGCTGTAACATTTCCATCACTTGGAACAATTACAGCTCCATCTCCCATTATCCTGCTTGCAAATACCTCATCAGGTGCTTCAGATAAATCTCTTACTTCACCCGTTAATGGACTGCTTAAAATTACTGTACTTATAACTTTTCCTTGAATTTCTTTAGCAATTTCCTTTTCTGACTCTTTTTCTATTAAAGTATTAGTAATAACTTCTTCATCTGGTGCTGTCGCCAAATACTCTTCTAAATCTGATTTTATAAGAGTTACTCTTGGACCATATATGATTTGAACTCCTGCACCTCTATGAAATATTCCAGATGCTCCAGTTTTCTTTAATAAAGTTTCATTTACCAATTTATAGTTATGCACTGTACAACGTAATCTAGTTACGCAACAGTCAACATCTAAAATATTTTTCTTTCCTCCAAGTCCTTTGCATATCATAGCTGAAAGTTCATCTACATCTCCATTTTCAGCATTCTTCTTTGCTTCCACATCGCTTCTAGTATAAAGTTTAACTTCATCTGAATCTTCACGCCCTGGAGTCTTTAAATCAAATTTCTTAATTAAATATGTAAATAATAAATAGTATACTACAAAATATATGATTCCCACAACTACAATCCATATCCAACTTGTTTTAGTATTTCCTTGCAAAATACCAAATAAGAATAAATCAATAAATCCACCTGAGAAAGTCATACCTACTCCAACATTTAACATGTGCATTAACATATAAGAAAGCCCCGCAAATACACAGTGAATTCCATATAATGCTGGTGCTACGAATAAGAAAGTGTATTCAATTGGTTCTGTTATACCGGTAAGCATTGAAGTTAATGCTGCTGATAATAATAATCCACCTACCACTTTCCTCTTTTCTGGTTTTGCACAATGATACATTGCAAGTGCTGCTCCTGGCAAACCAAATATCATAAGCGGGAATTTACCAGACATAAATCTTGTTGCTGAAACACTAAAGTGTGTCATTCCGGGAGTTCCAAGTTCTGCAAAGAAAATGTTTTGAGCACCTTCAATAATTTTTCCACCCACTTCTGCTGTGCCACCAACAGCTGTTTGCCAGAATGGTAAATAAAATACGTGATGAAGACCAAAAGGTATTAGTAAACGTTCCATTAGTCCATATACCCATGTTCCTGCATAACCTGATGCTAGTACTATGTCTCCAACTTTATAAATACCAGCTTGAACTGGAGGCCAAATATAAAACATTAAAATTCCAACAATTAAATAAACAATTGAACTTACAATTGGAACAAATCTAGTTCCACCAAAGAATGATAATGCTTGTGGTAATTCAATTTTATAATACTTATTATGTAATGCTGCTGTGCCAAGGCCTACGATAATGCCACCAAAAACACCCATTTGTAATGAAGTGATACCAAGTACTGAAGTATATGCACCACTTAAAAGACCGCCAGTTCCACCATGAATTTTAACCATGGCACCAATTGAAGCATGCATTATAAGAAATGCAATTCCTGCTGCTAACGCTGCAACTTCTTTTTCTTTTTTGGACATGCCTATTGCAACGCCAATAGCAAATATCAAAGGTAAATTTTCAAATACTATATTTCCTGCATCATTCATTACTGAAAGAAGTACATTAACAAATGTACCAGGTCCAATTAAATTTGTAAGT
Source organism: Clostridium sp. LS (assembly GCF_002760435.1). Lineage (GTDB taxonomy): Bacteria > Bacillota > Clostridia > Clostridiales > Clostridiaceae > Clostridium. The sequence continues at coordinate 117,336 of NZ_AUUU01000009.1, read as the reverse complement.
CCATACGTATCAATCATTGTTGTATTAGTGAATGAGCTACCTATACCTAAAAATAAACCTGCTACTGGCAAAATGGCAATTGGAAGCATGAACGATCTTCCTACACGTTGCAAAATACCAAAAATTTTGTCTTTCATTCTTGATTCTCCTTTTCTATGAGATTACTTTTGTACACTGGGATGTTTTTTAGGCACTTGAAAATAAATAATAGGCAAACATACTATTCTATTATTTTTTAATTCCACTTTAGATATGCTTGGGCACAAAAAAAACATTAACTAACATAAACATCCTCAAATATCTATGCATGGTTAATGCCTACTTATCAGTTACATACTGTATTATAAAATAAATTTTATCATATCAATATTTATATGTCAATGTTTTCATTGAATATTTATTTAATAAAATGCATTTTTATATATTCTTAAAAAATTTATATAATATAATTTCAAATTAATTGTTTTTATATCCTTATTAACCTGTTTACTGGAGGAATTTTAGAAATTATTAATGTAACAATATGGTTATAATTATTACAAGTATATGGAGTTATTGGATTATTAATTTAACATTTAGTTTTTATTATTCTCGAATTTACTGAACTATTAAAATAAAGTTATAAAACATAAATATCCAATTTCCAAAATATAATTACCAAACCCCTCCTTAATAAATTCCTTAACTGCTTCTGTATTGTTTCCAATAATTCTTGAAAAAGCTACAATATAATTTTTTACATCTTCGATATATATTTCTTTATTTTTGTCCATACAATATTTTAAAAACACAGCATACCTTATTAATAAGTACTCCATTATAATAGTTTGAAAAGAAATAGCCATCTCTTCAATATCCTCACTGACGCAACTGCTTATAATCTTAGCTACAATGCAATTTTCAATTATCAGATCATATTGTTCAAACAGATCTTTATACTTCTTCCATTTAGGTAAAAGACTCCTAGTATTAATATTTTCTGCGAAATTATTAATATCTTCAAAAAGAATTTCTAATCCTGAAACTTCCTTATAATTTTGTACAATATCTAAAAATAAATAGTTAATTTCTTCAATTGAATCATTTATGTTTAACTCTATTTCCCCAAATGCATCTACAAGTCCTTGTATATATTCTTTATTCCCATATCTTTCTAGTTCTATTAATAAACACTCTTCCGTAAGGTTATCATTTTCTAAAATAGCCAATAACATTTGAATGCTTATAATCATCTTTTCTTCTATCTTAAAATTTTCCTGTCGTATAATATTAATCAAGACTTCTCTAATCTTAAGTTCTAGTAAATCATTTTTTAAGTTAAAATCAGTTTCTAAATTTTTAGTTATTTTGCTTATTAGTTCTACTACTTCAGGACATGCGCATGACAACGAAAGTTCTTTTTTATCTTCAAAGACATTTTCTATTCTAGGAAACATATGGCATGTTGAAGATAAATACTCTTCTCCATGACTTTTTACTATCTCACATAATCCCTTTCTATCTAAAAACGGGCAAGTTTCATGAGTGTTTTTGTTTATAAAATACTCTGTTTTTCCTCCGCCTTTTTTAATTTTCACATTACTTATAATATTATTATTTTCTTTTTCCCATTTATTGTAAGTATCAACATCTATATTAATGTCCCATCCTTCACAGCATGTGAATTTACATTTATCTGCTGTGCACTTAAATTCATCATAATTTGTAACTTTTAAAATATTTATTCCCTTATTCATATATTGTAACTCCGATTTTTCATAATATTAATTTAAACTATAACTATTATAATAGACTTCTAGAGTTTTAGTATACAATATTGATACAAAATGTTAATTCATTGTTTACTTTATCCTTGATATGTTTTAATCCCAGTAATATACAAGAACGAATTTAATACTTTAGTTAGTTATAAAGAAAGCGGCGCGTTTTCAGCATTGCAGAATCACCTCTTATTTCATCTACACAATTTTTACAATGTTGAATTAGCCTAATACTATATTATATGAGAATATTCCATTTCGTTCATTAATAAAACCTGCAAATACCTAATTTAAGATTTTTGCAGGTTTAGTTATGACTTTAAAGTATGTCCCTTGAAATATACAGTATCATAATAATTCTAAAATATAAAACGCTTTCTACGCTTAATTCCAAAACAAACTATTTATATTTATTCCTTTATATAGCTAAATGCATCCCTTTCATACCATGAATCCTTATAAGGCAATTTTACCTTTTGGGATAACCGTTTCGAAAAAGATGGATTCTCTAGATTAAAGGCTATATTTTTTACAAATGCAAATTCTCCTGTATATCCCAGAAATGGTCTTGCTGGAGAAAATAGGTTTACAGATGGATATCCTAATTTTGCAATCCATCCATGCTTTCCTACATGATCAATAATGATATCTGGATTATATTTTTTCACTTGATTCGCCAGTTCAAAGATCTGTGTACTTACAGCAATTGGCGTATCTGCTAACTCTTCTGCTACTCTATCATATATAGGCTGTGCACCAGTATCATAGTGATATGCCCTTATTGCAAGTATCTCTAACCCCAAATCTTTGAGTAAAAGGGCTTCCTCTCCAATACGTACAACCCCTCCACCTAGCAGAGTTCTTTTCCCTTTCAATCTTGGAAGAAATGGTTCAATTGCTTCTTTTAATCGTGTTTCCTCCATATCGCATAAGCGATCAGCCTCTTCTTGTTTACCAAAAAAAGCTGCAATAGAAGTTAACCACTTTCTAGTAGATTTTCTTCCTATAGGCATTCCTTGTATAATATACGGAATATTATATTTTTCCTCTAAATATTTTAATATATAGTCATCATGTACGTTACACATACTAACATTTAAGGCCGCCTCTGAAACAAAGCGAAACTCATCCTTTGAACAATATTCTGTAAAGATTTGTACTTTTAAATCTAATGCATTTAATAGACGAACAATCTCTTTTTCATCATCTGCATTAATTGAGGTAGCATTAAATAAATTAACAGTTCTGCTCTTCTGATGCTTTTTCTTCGCAAAGCCTATTTCATAATTAGGATTATCTTTATCAACAGGATAAAAATCTTTATATGGCTCTGGTTCAAACCTTATATGACGAATTAATGAATGATAAAATGAATCATATGCAGATGCAACAACACGAGATTTAAAGCCTGGACAGTGTATCGCAGTAATATCTGAAGCAATCTCTTTCCTTACTCGGTTTACAATATCCTCAACATCATCTCCAATAATACTTGGAGCACAAGTAGAAACTACAAAAATAATTTCTGGCCTAAATTCACGGTCTGCATATTTTATTGTTTCCCTTAAACTATTTTCCCCTCCATATATAACATCCGTTTTTTGCATATTAGTAGATAACCATATAAGGGAATTTGGATTTTTTCCACGTTTTGCACGCCCTGCTTTTATTGCTGATGATATATTAGGCAGCTGTACCCCGCACCCAATTGGTCCATGTAGAATAATTACAGCATTTTCTATAGTGGCGGCCATCATAAGCGATAATGCCATTTGACAAGCATTTGCCTGCCAAAAGCTTCTATTCTTTTTAGAAATACATCCATTTCCTGCACATTCTGATAAATCACACCCATAACCATTAAAGCTATCTCCAATAGTAAGACGTTGATCTCTTACAGGTGGCTCATTTTGTTCATAATATCCCATAATTATAATTCTCCTCCTATCTTCCTGCTACCAGCGAACCTATTATATCCTCAAATAAATGCAATCCTCCACGATACCCTGCATATCCCTTGTCGATTATAACTCTGTCATAGACTGGATAGCTTACACTTAACTTATTTGCTTTTTTCTTATCTGCAAATTCTTTTTCCAGGGTACTTCCTAATATATATAATGGCGTATACGAATCAAAGAAAAATTCACCTTGATGTTGTGGATGATTCCTAGTTATTATTTTTACTATACCGCCTGCATCTGTCTCAAAAATCAATTTTCCTAATATATCTTTGTTTTTAAAGCTAACTCCTAATTCTTCTTTACCATTTTTATCTAAAATATCTGTAATAATAGTCTCGCAAATAATCCAACCAAGTTCTTTTTGGAGGAAAGCCGCATATGGAATTGCACAATTTGCATTTGAAACAACTGATGCATAAAATTTAAATTCTCCATCCGCAATAGTATCTGCTAAACGTTCCAAATATCTATAGTAAATAAGATTTTCGTGTTCAATAACCTGTTCAACTATTTCTTTATTTAAACTTAATTCCTTTGCAATTAATCGTAAAAACTCATCTGTGGCTTCAGCTCCAATCGGAAGCTCAGTTACATAATAGGGTGTTCCATGCTTTTCCTTAAATTTCTCTGCAAATTTTATTCCATGTACTTTAGAAAGAATTATGTTTAATCCAGCTTCTGAAGCCGATATTATATTTTCAAAACTTTGATCTGGAGTAAAAAATGTGTTTACCTTTAAACCTATTGATTCCAATAATCTTTTTATTTCTTCTAACTCCCCTCGAAAAAATGGATCAAAAAGTGGTACAACTCCAAAAACATTTACAACTTTATTATCTTTCTCCTTTTTTATAGGAATATATTGATTGAAAATCCCATCTAATAAAATTTCATATCCTTCATAAGCATCTCCTTCAAAACTTGCTGTATTAATATGAATAATCGGCTTATTCTCATCTTGAAATTCAACAATAACTCTTTGAATATCATCTCCGATTATTTCAGTCATACAACCAGTTGCAACAACAAAAAGCTTTGCTTCAATTAGTTCAAACGCTGATTCGATTTCTTCCTTCAAACGTTTTTCTCCACCAAAAACCACTTCATTTTCACCGATATTGCTAACTGGCACACTTGCACCACTACAATAACTTGAGCCACAATTCCCAGCTGAAAATCCTGTGGCGCCACTTAAATTTCCTGGACAACCAGCAGCAGTATGTGCGATTGGTACAACCTCTGATAAAGCACTAATTGCTGCCAAAGCTCCTCCAAGAGCACAGGTTGTCCTTGGCTTTTCAATATAAAATGACATTTTTCTTCCCCCTCTGCATTTATCTCTATTTATTATATTGATACAAATTAGTAGACAAATAACGTTCACCTGTATCTGGTAGCAATGTTACAATTATTTTCCCTTTATTTTCTGAGCGCTTTGCTACTTGTCTGGCTGCAAAAGCTGCCGCACCTGATGAAATGCCCACTAATAGACCTTCATTTCGTCCAAGTTCTCGGGAGGTATCAATAGCTTCATCGTTACGTACTTTATAAATCTCATCAACTATTTCATCATTATAAACTTTTGGTATAAATCCTGCTCCTATACCCTGTATTTTATGACTTCCTGCAATACCTCCTGATAGCACTGGCGAATCATAGGGTTCCACTGCAATGATCTGAATACCGGGTTTCTTTTCTTTTAAGGCAGAACCAACTCCTGTCACTGTGCCACCAGTTCCAACTCCTGCAATAAAAATATCTACATTTCCATTTGTGTCTTCCCAAATTTCATTAGCCGTTGTTTCTTTATGTATTGCTGGATTTGCTTCATTTTCAAACTGCTGCAATATAACACTATTGGGAATAAGCGCATGTAGTTCTTCAGCCTTACGAATAGAGCCTTTCATCCCATCTGCTCCAGGCGTCAAAATTATCTGTGCTCCAAGAGCAGATACAAGGGTACGTCTTTCTAAGCTCATTGTATCTGGCATTACAATTATTACTTTATATCCTCGTGTTGCAGCAACAAATGCAATACCAACACCAGTATTTCCACTACTAGGTTCAATAATAGTTGTGCCTGGCTTTAAATTTCCTTTTTCTTCGGCATTCAAAATCATAGCATATGCAATTCTGTCTTTTACACTCCCTGCTGGATTAAAATATTCTAATTTAAAATAAATATCTGCAAGAATTTCTTCTGCATTAATAAACTTATTGGGTTTCAAAAGTGGCGTTTTGCCTATTAATTCTGTAAGACTTTGAGCTGCTTTAATCATTTAGATTCCTCACTTCTATAAATTATTATTTAAATGTATAAGTCCTTTATTTACTATTTATCTACTTTTTATATTTTTATTTCATCTTCATGCCTTAATTTTCTGATTGCCTGTTCAATCTGCGAGAACGCTTTTTCAAGTGTTGCACGTGGACAGGCAATATTTATTCTGAGGAAACCTTCGGCACTAGATGCTCCATTTAATAATACATGTGCCTCATTGGCAAGATATTCTTCTAATTCTTTCCCACTAAATCCTAACTTACGACAATCCAACCATAAAAGATAAGTACCCTCTGGCTTAATAACCTCTATTTCTGGCAGCCTTTCACGAAAGAAGTTTATAGAATACTCAATGTTTTCAGAAAGATATTTCAGCAAAGCATGAAGCCATTCTTCACCACTTAAATACGCTGCCTGACAGGCAAGTACTTCAATAATCCCCACACCATGATGCCCACACTTAGAAATCGCCTCTTTAACTTTATCGCGCAGTTTTATGTTTGTAATAAATATATTTGAAATCGGTAACCCCGCAATATTAAAGGTTTTTGTTGGCGCTGTACAAGTAACCGTAATATTCTTAAATTCAGGTTTCAGATTTGCGAAAACAAGATGCTTGTGAGGCGCATAAACAAAGTCTTGATGAATTTCATCTGAGATTACAAATACACCATGTTTTAAGCAAATATCCCCAATTCTTATTAACTCCTCTTCAGTCCAAACCCTTCCTACTGGATTATATGGATTGCAAAGAATAAACAGCTTTACATTATTCCGCACAATCTGATCTTCAAAATCATCAAAATCAATCCTATATTTGCCGTCCTCTAAAACTAAAATATTTTTAATTACGTTTCTATTTGTCTCTTCAATTACTTTTTTAAACATATTATAAGACGGGTATTGAATCAGTATAGCATCATCTTTATTTGTAAGCGCAGTTAATGTGATAGAAATCGCGCTGAGAACTCCCTGCATTATCACAAGCCATTCAGGTTCTACTTTCCAGCCATGCTGATTATCCATCCAATTACTTACTGCTCTAAAGTAATCGTCACCCGTATAGGAATAACCAAAAATACCGTGGTTTACTCTTTTTATAATTGCTTCTTGAACACAAGGAGGAGAGCGAAAATCCATGTCAGCAATCCACAGAGGAATCATGTTATTATGATCTAATTTTCCAAAACGATTAGGGAAATCGTATTTAATCGATTTGGTGTTTTTCCGATCAATAATCTCATCAAAATTATATTTCATACACATATGCACCTCCATTTTTCATATTCCTTTGTCATTATTTTGTTTTAAACTTCATCTGTAGTTTAGTTATACACGAAAGCCACAATTGGAGAGTTCCGTATAATAATCTGCAAACAATTTAAGTGCTCCTTCATAACCAAAATAGTTTTTTGTTCCTATTAATACATCTCCATATGGCGCAGAAATGGGCAAAAATGCAAATTTATTTCTCTTTGCAAATGCAATATCCCATTCAGATCCAAAAACAACGGCACGATATACCTCTTTTCCATTTTCTATTTCATCAGCAGCAAGTCCACCATCATCAGTAAAGGTTATATCAAAATCTCTTTTTTCCAGTTCCAATTCATCAAAAAAATTTCTTACTAACTCTTGATGTTCTTTTGGCACATCATCTACTATATAAATCTTTTTTGGTATTAATCCCAAATCATTAACAAAATATTTAGTAATAGCCAGTGCAGCTGATGCGCTTGATATAACAAAAAATTCCTTCGGTAAAAACTTACATCCATATATCCAAGCTATATGTCGTGAAATATAATAGTAATATCTGTCTTCTTCTTCTTTAATGTATTTTTCTACTACATCTCTACTTAGATTCGCATAATCTGCAACAGTTCGTATAAATTTACTAATCTCGCTTGGCCCAATTGGAACATTAGGGTAATGTAAAAATGGCGTGTTAAATCTCTTTTCTAATTCTTGTACAATATCTAAATCCACCCAAGGAGATAATAATAAATTAAATTCAGCTTCTGGAATCCGATTAACTTCTTTCAAGCCCTTATTCCTTCCATAAATTATATTGGGTTCTAACCCTATAATTTTTAATAATTTTTCGATTTCCTCTAAGGTCCCCTGCCACATTGGATCATAATATGGTACGATTCCCCATACATTTACCTGTTTAGAATTAATTTTACTAGCTGGTTTTAAATATTGTGTTATTATTGCATTCAATATCTGACTATGACCGTACAGGTTATTTCCTTTAAATCCTGGAAGTTTTGCATAAAGTATTGGCATATCCTGCTCATAGAAACTCTTTGCAACTTCTTCGATATCATCCCCAACTATTTCTGACGTACACCCATCAACTACAATAAGCATTTCTGAATTTATATAATCAATTGATTTTTCTATTAATTTTCTTAATTTTTTACTTCCTCCGAAAATAACCTCTGATTCACAAAAATCTGTGCATGGAAGGATTGTTTCTTGAAATGGGTAAGTATTTTGCCCTCCATTAGTCCTTCCGAGTACTGCTCCTGCCTGCTGTTGGCACCCAGGACCACAATGAAGCACTGGCAATACCTTGTTTATTGCTAATGCAGTATATATTCCACCTAATGCGCAAGCCACTCTTTGCTGTTCTGAACAATCACTCATAATCTATACCTCCTCATAAAATGAAAATGGCTTAAGTTTTTCGTATTTTTCTGTAAAAGGTGATTTATATTTAGCACCAAGTTTTCGTACAAAATTAGTATTTTTTAATTCATTTACAATTCTTTCACCAAAAATAACTAATCCTCTATACCCCATTGCTGGTATTCCTATACTTACTTCAAGCGCCGGCACGCCTGTCCTCACTGCCCATGGACTGGCACCATGTGCTCTTGAAACTATAAAATCCGGCTTAAGTTGTTTTAATATTAGGTAGGTTTCCATTTCTTGAGCATCATTTATACTTGTTGGTATATCATCCCATCCAAATTCTTTAGTATCAGCTACAGCTGCAATATCCTCATCTGTCTCATTATCTAACTTAGGATCATAATGATATGCAACTGCATGTAATATTTCTACACCAAGCTCTTGTAGTATTCTCACATATTCATATGAAAAACTTGCACCAAGAGCTATAAATGCTTTTTTACCTTTTAATTGATTACGTATAGCTTCCAATCTTTCTCTATACTTTTCACGTTCTTCTGCGATTACCTCTTCTGCAATCTCTTCTTTTCCAATGTATTTAGCTAAATCTCTATAAAATCGTTCAAATCCAATTCCTCCATAAGGAAGATGTGATTGAAAATACTTTACTCCGAATCTCTGTTCTAGCGCACCTGCAAGATAACTTGATTGAGAGCCACATTGTCCCCAAGTTGCAATGGATTTTGAAGCTTTTTTAAAATCCTCAATGGTAGATGCACCTGTTAAATAAACTACTTCTAACCCTAAGCGTTCAAAAAAGGGATTAATCTCTTCTTTCCCTATTTGCATGAACCCTATATAATTTATGGTATTAGCTTTTTCTTCTGGTTCAACTAATAATGTTCTAGCAACTGCATGACAATACGCATCAAATCCTGATGCCCAAATTTTAGACTTTATTCCCTCCGCTGCTGCAAATCCTACTGGAATATCAAGTTCGTTTTTCATCTCCTGTACTACGCTGTAAACATCTTCTCCTATAATTGCTGAAGTACAACTAGTTACTACAAAAATTTCCTCTGGATGATGCCTTTTATATGCTGAACGAATAGTATTTCTCAGTTTATCTAGAGCCCCAAATATTGTATCCGATTCTTTTAAATTAGTTGAAACAACTGTGAGGTTTTTTCCATTTAGATCTTTTTTAGCTTTTTCTCTTGATACACTAAAATTAATCATTCCAGCCGAGCATCCTGCCGGAGCATGATCTACTACCACAGCTCCAGCAATTCCTCCTAATTGATTTAATGCATGGGTATGGCTGCAACTGCTTACTGTTGAGAAACAACGTTTTTTATTTTTTAAGCATCCTTCACATCCTTTAGATATTAGATCATTAATTTTTCCATTATAACCTGTAATAGATCCCAATCGACTTTCTCTACTTTGTGATTCTGAAGTTTCCAAATTAACCGCCATATTATCTTCTTCCTATCTTGATTAATTTTTATTAAAATTTTATTTTATGTTTCATAATCTGCACTTTAATGCATTCTTAGTTGGTTACCAAAAAATCAAAATAAAAAGGCTATAAGAAATACCCGCAATTTAGGTATCATCCTATAACCTTTAGTTATCTAATCAGCTATTACATATTTTAAAATTATATAATCAACAGTTTCTAATTCCACGTATAATTATATGAATACTATACTTTATTTTGTATTATTTATATCACTATTAGTATCATTTGTCAATAATTTTTGTTTTTCTTTAGATAATAGCATTGTCCGCTGCATCTTCCATTAAACAGCTTATTCTTTACTTCTTTTTCATAAGTCTCACTATCTCCAAAATCATCTAACATACATATGGCTTTTTTTAAGTTTTGTACATCCTTTTCCATATTCTCAATGGAATTCCCTCTTCCAACTACTTTTAAATGCGTTACACCAGCTTTTTTTAGTTCCTTTAAAGAACATAATCCGCAGCCTGTCCTCCCAAGGACATATGCACCCTCCTCAGAATTTTCTATATCATATTGATTTTCCATACAAAATTCCTCGATAATATCTGTATCCTTATAGTAAAACTCAAGTCTCCTATCAACTTCTTCAAAGCTATTTGTATCTTCACTCACTTTTGATAAACTATACGGCATTTTACATAAATGTATCATTTCATCGCAATGTAAAGAAGAACAAAAAGCCCCTGTATAATGGCATTTCTCATTCAATATAAATGCTTCATACTCTAAGTTCTTAACTTTATTATTATTTATACAAGATTCAATATCTCTAATTGTATTTTTTCTATGAAATATGTAACGGGATATATCTAGTTTATTGAAAAAATCAATGGAAAGACGATTTAATTCAGCACACTCTCCACTTAAATGTATAGAACATTTTATATTCTTTTCTTTTAAATATAATATAAGTGCAATGTCTGCTATAATAAAATCATTAAAGCCAATATTTATCAAATCTATTATTATCTTAGCTATTATTTCATATTGTTCTTCAAGGTAATATAAATAATTGAAGGTTATACTTACTGGCACTTTATATACTTCAACCATTTTTTTAAGTATCTTCATATCCTCAAAAGATCCTATCTGGATGTTGTAGTAAAGTACTTCTCTTCTGTTTAAAGGAAATAAACTGCCATATTTTTTATTCCATTCATAAGGAACATATCCGCAAAATACTTCATCTGCTCCTGCTTTAACTAGTGCTATATAATCATCAATACATCCAAGTCCAGCCACTATCTTCATTATATTTTCCTCCTAGGTGCATAAAATAATAAATAGGTATGCTTATCTATATCCTTCAAATAAAATTTAAAACTATTCTATCTATTCCGCTATTTATGTAATTCTCTAGTTCTTTTGAATTTTTAAGCAGAGTATCATCAAAAGAAAATAAAGAGTTATATCTTCCAACCATTTTTAAATGCTTTGGATAAGAAAACACATAATCCACGCAATACTTTGGGCAGTTTACAACAAGCTTCTGATTTCCTCTATCCATGGTTGTACACATTGCATGTAATGGACAATATTGTGATGTATTTGTTTGATAAAAGGGAATATGCATACTATGGCACCCCTCTGCAATTGAAATCTTATATCCACAATTTTCATACTCATATCTTTCTATTTTACATTCTTTCAGAAACCTATTGAAAATTGAACTATTAAGAATGTTTTCCGCTGCAAGTTTCTTATTTTCCATAAATCCTTTTTTATAAATGTATCTTGAATCCTTTTTTCTCTTATTTAATAATAATCCTAGCGAGAGCTTAAAATAATCTGCTTCATCCTCAACCAATTTTAGCATTCCAAAATCATTTACTACGATTTCTATTGATCTATTATTTTTACGACACCAACTATATACTTTATGAAGAACATCTTTTGTTTTTTCTATATAATCATCTCTCATATACGTAAAACATAATGTTATTCCAAGTTCCTCTTCTTTAGCCTTTTGCATCATGTTCATTAATAGTTCCACTTCAGGAAATAAATTATGACAAAATTCATTTCCTATATAAATGCGTTTAATATCTTTTTGAAACAACTTATGATTATCTACAAAATTCTCTTTTAAATAGTTCTTCTTAAAAACTTTAATATGATTGTGGATATATTTTTTATATAGTTCACCATTATCTAAAACAATAGCTAATTCTATAGAGTCCATAATCTTCTCATTCCAGCCTGAATAATTTAATCCTGACATCCAATCCTTCTTTTGCTCCAAATAATATTTATAAAATTCATAATCTAATTCTGCTGGGTATCCAACCATTTCCTTTGAAAACTCGTTCTCATCACCAAAAGCTTTCAATGTAATATAATTTGAATAGTTTTTAAAAATAGTTCTTACATTATATAAATACTCTTGATTTTTAATATAAAAAACGTATGTTAAACTAAAATCATCTTTTATCTTTTCTATGATGCTATAATCTTCTATTATTACTTCTTCGTATCTAAATTCATCAAATATATAAAATACTACTTTTATACAATGTATCTTTTCTATTTCTTCAGCCATGCGCACAGTTAACTTTTCAGGAGATATTTTTAAAATACGCACTTCTCTACCATCTAATAAACAACTTACGAGTCCAGCTGGCAGCAATTCAACTTCTTCTTTTTCCAAAATAATACCTCCTTAACATGGACTTTCATAATAAACATCTGTTTCTTTCCACATCAATTATACTTCTTAATCATATCAACTGGCACTACTCCTATTTCAAGAAAATTTAGTATTAATCTACAATTTCACTTGATATAGTACTTCTAGTTTCATTTTTCCTCGCTAATAAATTTTCTAAACTTGCTGAAAAATAATAACTTAAAATAACCCATACTATATCACCTATAATTTTCATGATAGTATCCATTAGAGACATATTAAATGCTAGTCGCATATTAAAAACAAATGGCATAAAAATAAGATACATGCCCCAGTTAAGACCAAATATTATAATTCCAAATTTTATTGCACCTTTTAATATTGATGATGACTTAGTTACTTTTCTTAAAAGCAAGTAGCTAATACCAATACATGTGCCCATTAATAATGTCCAAAAAAATGTATACAAAGGCATTTTGTTGTATCCAGATGTGATAATGTTAGTACAATAAAGCAAATACCTTCCAATTAGAAAAACAATAGGAAATATTAGAAGCGGCATAAACAAATTCCCTCTACTATCATCTTTTTTCGAATCAGTTCTAGCTATAAATCTTCCTAAAAGCAATCCAATTACTAATATTGGTATAAAATCACAAATGCCCATAAATAATTCAAACTTCGGGGTCGTTCCCCAGAGAGTAGGGCCCTCTAACATTCCCCATAACCAAAGCATCCCTATTGCTGTGCCATATTTTAAACCTTTTGTTACCCTTGTTCCTGAAATCTTATCTTTATATCTATGAAAAACATATACAAGTACGCCAAATGTAATTAAGAAATATATTACAGCTGTTAACTCAAATCCTAAAGTTTTTGTTAAAAAGCTTCCTGTTATCTTATTAGGTGTATTCCCGTCACTCGGGTTCATCATATGAACAAATATATCAAATATACTCCCCAAAATAACTATAAGAATATATCTTACTTTTTGATTACCCATTAATCAAACCTCCACTCCTCATATAAGAAATTAGTTTTATACAAGTATACACTCCAAATGAAGTATCTACACCTTGTATTGCTCCGAATACTCCATGCAATGTCAAATCAATAGCAGCACATAGGGTAACAATAATAGCTATCTTCCACCAATCCTTTACCAAAGCTTTCATAGATTATCCACTTCCTGTATTAATAATTTATATAAGCGTTTAAGATTTAAAAGTATTTTCGTTTTTACTTTCTCTGCACTATCTTCAAATCCCCGATGGCTGATCCACTTGCATATTTCACCATTTAAATATCCAAATAATATATCACTAATCTCTTCTGCTCTTTTCTTATTAATTCTATTACTACACGCCTTCAAAATTTTTTCATTAAATTTTTCACCAGCATTCTTTATCACCTCAAATACTTCACTAGAAGGTTCTCCTTTTATATTATCTAACCATATAAGCCTATACCAACTTGCATGTTGAAATGAAAAGTCAATCATATTTGCTAATAATAAATATAGTTTTTCTTCTAAATCGTCTGTTTTATCTAAATTAGAATCTGAATATTCAACCATATTACTTATAGCTTGTCCTAGAGACTCCCAAAAAATTTCATCTAAGCTATTAAAATAGTTATACAAGTTTGTATGATTGCATCCAATTCTTTTAGCAATTCCTCGTAAATTTACATCTCTCATGCCATCATTTTCTTCAATTAATACTAATGTTGTTTCAATTATAAGTTCCTTACTTATATTCTTTTTGTTTGTTTGCATTTTATCACCTCATTATATAACCAATGGTTATAACCACTGGTTATATATTACCATCACAATAATTAATTGTCAATATTATCCTAAAACTCATTATTACTACATATTTTCCTTATATATCACTTGGCTCTTTATGAAAAAATTCCTCTCCTAAATTATTAAAACCATAACTGAGTTATGGTTTTACCTTATCTATATTCAAATTTTGTATACTTAGTTGCGTTTTATTTAGTAGAGATATTTAAATGAGTTTCTCTGGAATAAAGTTGGAGGAAATCCTCTTTATCAAAATATAATCCAGTATCAAAAGAATGCCGCCTGCTATAAACATTACAAAATTACTGAGCAAAAGCACACCTGTCATTTGACCTATTAATACAAGAATCACCGGAAGTACAAGAAGACCACTTACCTGCTGTGCTTCTTGAAAAGTTTCTGACTTTGCTGATACCATTACAGTAAATATTAACGATAATAAATTTATAGCAGGTGAAATCCAAAGTATAATTATAAGCCATTCTATATTTGGTAAAATAAATTCTCCAAAATGCATAAAGCCGCCTATATTACATATGATTCCAAAAACTATAAATGAAATCAAAGTTATCATGTAAGATGGTAGAAAAACGCCTAGAATCTTGGCTCTGAGTAATTGCTCCATAGATATTGGTGTATAAAGGAGAGATTCTAGGGTTTTATGTTCCTTCTCTCCCACAAAACTGCTGGCCCCAATAACTCCTGAACACATTATAGGAATTATAAGAAAATATGATGGAAACATATAATTTATCATAACTTTTATTAAAAGCTGAGGTGGCGTATATAATGCATATTCAGATGGTAATTTTTTAATAAGGGGAGCAATCTTTGTCATCATACTAGAATCATTTCCAACAAAGTTAGCACCTATAAAAAGTGCAAGCGGCATGATTACAATCAAAATAATTGGTACTATAGTCATAGGTAAAATAACACGTTTGGAACTTGTTATTTCATTTATATCTTTATATATCAATGCTTTTTCGCTTCTATTCATATTCTAACCACTCCAGACTTATAATATTATATCATTAGATGTACCTTTTATATATTTAAAGTACAATTGTTCCAAAGACCATTTCTCCTGCATTGCCTCATAAATTTCCCCGCCACTTTTCAGTATATTTTGTATTAGATAATTTACCTCTTTATCTCCTAAAATAGATTTAATATATATATCATTACCTTCATGGATAAATCCAAATTTCTCTGAAATATTCTTTCCTCTAATTTTCAAGTAAAGAGTGGCATTTTTCCTTGAAGCCAACTCATCAAAGGTACCTAAACCAAGAATACTTCCATTATTTATAAAGCCGTATTGAGTACAGATATCCTCAGCATATTTTAATTGATGAGTACAAAGAAAGATTGTAACCTCGTTTTCTTCTGCAAGTTCTTTTATAAGTCTTGTAACATTAAGTGCATTCTCTGGATCTAAACCTGAAGTTGGTTCATCAAGGAATAATACTTTAGGATTGTGAACCAATGCCAATCCTAGGGATACTCTCTTCCTCATTCCTGTACTGAAAGATTTCACCTTCTTATTCTTTACCTCTAATAAATCCAATCTTTTTAAGATAAAGTCAGCACGTTCATTAAGCAAATTTTCTTCAATTCCATGCATTTTCCCAAAGAATATTAGATTCTGCTTTGCAGTAAGATTCTCATAACAAGAGGAACTTTCAGTCATAACTCCACATAGCCTATGGATCTCAAGATTATTTTTCCCCACAGGTATCCCTAAAATTTCAGCATAACCTGATGTTGCTGAAAGAACCCCATTAAGAATCCTAACTGTAGTGGTCTTCCCTGAACCATTAGGGCCAAGAAACCCAAATATCTCACCTTTTGGAATACTAAGACTTATATTGTTTAAAGCATTAATCTGACCATCATAAGATTTTTTAAGATTTTCTACATTTATTGCATTCATTTTCTTCGCCTAACTTTCCTTTCAATTTTTTAACAAGCAAGATATATCTTTCGTCATCTTCTAATGATTTAAATGCATGATTTTCAGCAATAGCACTGACAAGGTTTTTCTTAATTGTTATCTCATCTACTGGAGTATTTCCTCCAATACAATTGTTTTCCTCAAGCCATTTATCCACTTTAGTAAAATATTCATTTCCTTTAAATCTCAATGGAAATTTTATATTACAAACTGTGTTTACATATTTCTTTAATGCATCTATTGCTTTTTCTTTCTTTTCGTGAATCAAATATCCTTGTGCAGCAACAATATGAATTCCAAAAACATCATTGGTACAAATCTCACTAAGCTGAAAACAATCAATTATCTGAATTCCCTGGGAATAAATCTTTTCAAACGAAGCTGGCTCCATCATATTTAAATAAAGATAATTGTTTAGCAGGGTTAATATGTTTATTACCTTATTGTAAAGTAGTATTTGATTCACTTCATTTGCCTTGGCATTCTCCCCTTGCATCTGATATGCATCAATCAATATAACATCCTCACCACTATATGGTGATAATTTATTATCTAATAATCGAATAACTTCCTCGCTATTTCCAAGTGCCATCTCTGCCAATGCTTCCATAGTATTTGCATTTTTGATGTCAGAAATGCTGTCTGATTCCTCTTTTATTCTTTTACTCAGTAATATACATTGCTGAAGAATTTCTTTTCTCATTGCATTATCTTTTTCCAAGATTGAGTAGTTTAATAACAATTGAATCATAGAAAGCAAAAAAGGAAAGCAGGAATAATATTTTTTTATTAATTCTTTACACTGATTAACTACTTCATCAAATGGCTTTACGGCAAATTCATGTGAAAGTGTATTATAAACTTTTTTAATATCTTCCTTTGTAAGCTGTGGGGAATACCCCAATAATTCATCCACCGAAATATTAAAAAAGTTGCAAGCTCAGGAAGAAGTAAAATATCAGGAAAACTTACTCCTGACTCCCATTTTGAAACAGATGCTTTAGAAACTCCAATGTAATCTGCGAGCTGTTCTTGGGTTATTCCTTTCTCTTTTCTCTTCTTAATAATGCATTTACCTATATTTAATTCTTTCATACCTATCACCTACCTCTAATAATAGTTTATGCGTTGATCTACTCCACGTAAATGGATTCCTAGTTGATATTAGTAGAAAAAGTTAACCATCAAGAAACTTAATTTTAAAATTAAAGCCCTGCTTCTTTTAATTAAGCAAGGCTATTATTATAAATCCCATATATATGCTGAACAATTAATTACTTATACTTAAGCTTTTTATATTATTTTCTTCTTATGCCAAATAAAAATCTGATTCCAGGAATTCTATAAACTACTTCAGATATAATAGTTGTTACCGCAAACGACAATATTAATACAAGTATATAATTAAGAATTATCGGAAGTTTTAAATAAGTGACTATATAGTAAGCAATAATATTCATAGGCAGATAGTGAAATATATAGATCAAGAAACTTCTGCTACTTATATATTTTGTAAATCTATTAGAGTAGTTAAAATAGGCTTTAAAGTTCCCAATAACTGCAAGCATCATGATCCATCCATAAAGAAATACAAGATAATTATTTATTACTGTTAAATCAGAAAAATTCTTTCCCCAAAATCTCTGAATTTCAATAATAAATAATATAGCGGCAGCTACTAATAAGATAACATTATGCTTTTCTAATTCTTCTTGCACTTTATCATGAGAAAACACAAAATACCCTAATAAAAATAGAATTATAAATAATCCATTACGAAATGTATACATAAAATTAAAAATCTGTGCAAATCCAAGACATGGTATATATAAGAAAAGTAAAATCCATATATTGGCTTTGCCGCCTAGTATCAATAATTTATCTCTTCTATCTAAAGATTTTACAAGGAGAAAAATCATTGATATTATAAACATTTCTATTAAAAACCATAGCGGGCCCATTCCGCTTGCCATTAAAATTAATCCTATAATTACTTTAGGCAGTGAAGCGATTCCTGACCATCCATTTACATTAAAAGTAAATATTCCTACAAAAGGTGCAATTATCAGCATGCTGATTAAGAATGGTATAAGAAGCTTATTAACACGTTCTATTAGAAACTGTTTATTGGTACGCTTATTTAAAGAATATCTTGCACTCATTCCTCCAATTAAAAACATACATGGCATAAACCATGGATACACAAAGTAAGCAAAAACATCTAATACTGGAATTCCTGGTGCATTAAAGTTTACCAAAACTCCTGTACTATTAAAAATGCAAACTACATGATGTATTACTACTAGAATAATAATTACCCATCTTATATTATCAATGTAATGTTCTCTCATTTTTATCCTCCATTATCTAATAAATTTGATTGTCTATCAGTGCCTACGATAATTAACCAAGTTATAAAGTAATGGATAATAACAAATTCATAATTATAATGTTCAATATTAAATGTAACTTTAAATTTAGTCACTTAATTTTGAGCATTCTGAAAGAAATTTCATAAACTCATTTTCACACATGAGAGCGAGTCCACCTTCCAATTCATCTCCCAACATAAGCAGACTGTCTCCAGCCTTAATGCTAAATATCTGTCGTGCTTTTTCTGGAATAACAACACACCCGTTTTCATCAACTTTTACAATTCCAAAGATGTGCTTTCCCCTTGGAGGGATGCCCGTGCTATTTTTTTCATCAGAATAATTCACTAGATTATCTAAAGTTACATCATATAATTCTGCCAAAGCTGCACAACTATTAATATCTGGTGTACTTTCTCCATTTTCCCATTTTGCTACAGTTTGACGTGATACATTTATTTCTTCGGCTACCTGCTCCTGAGAAAGCTTAAATCTTTTTCTCAATACTTTTAAATTTGTTTTAAGCATTCCTTTATATCTCCTCTCAATTTTATCTCTTTAATATTTATAATACCACCAATCATAATTAACATAAATTGTTATAGTTTCTTAACATTTTGATATCATTATAAAAAAACGCAAAATCCAATGTACGGATTTTGCTAGTTCCATGTTGAGGCGATAGCAGCCTTTAAAATTTATTAACCATTGAAAAAGATAGTTAGTAATGTATGATTGTAAGTTATACAATGTCCACCCTTTCCCCAACATTATTTTTCTTTTTTGAATATAAAAGAATTAAACTTAGTATTAGTGCAACTGCAAAGAAAATAGTAAAAAATCTAAAACTAGAATCTATTGAACTAACTAAATTACCATTTATACTTAAATTATTTAAACTTCCTATTCCTACAATTGCCTTAGAAACTATATCTGAAGGTATAATTACTTCTATTGTTAATATTGCTAATGTCTGACTTAAAGCTTTACCAATATTCATAATTGTATAATGCATTCCCGATGCTGCTCCGGTTTGCTCCCTAGGCACTGCTGATAATACAGTTTTCGCCAACGATGGCCAGGCTATGCTATTAGCTGTTGATAATAATATTAATGGTATAATTACAGATGAAATTGATAATTCTTCACCAAGATTTCCAAGCATGAATATCCCTACAATGAGAAATATAATTCCAAATGAAAGAGTTTTTAAAGCTCCAATATAATCTACAAGTTTCCCTGCAAACGGACCAAGCACAAGCTGTGGCACAGATAATGAAATCATTAATAGACCTGATATAGTAGGAGTTAAATGAAGTACACTTTGCAAATATATGCTTAATAATAAAGGTAATGAAAAATATGCAATACAGTAACATAAAGTAATTCCAAGTCCAATTGAATAATTTCTATATGAAAGCAAATTGAAGTTGAACAATGGATTATCTACATGTAATTCTGTAATTATAAATGCAACCCATAGTATAACTGCGATTATTGATAATCCTAAAGTTTTATACGATAACCATCCAAATGATTGTCCTTCTGAAAGTACTATCATTGTTGATATCAATCCTAAGCTAAATGTTAATATACCAATCCAGTCATTTTTTTGTTTACTATTAAGATTTGTCTCCTCCATTACTAAAGCAGCTCCAATTATACAAATAAGCACAAAAGGTATTGTTATGAGAAATATTGAACGCCATCCAAACTGGGTAATTAAAGCACCGCCAACTACAGGTCCTACTATTGCTCCAATAACCCATGAAGTAGCATTAATGCTTAAAGCTAGCCCAAGCTGGCTGCTAGGAAATGTCTTAACTATAGTTGGAGTTGCAGTTGCCATAGCTAAAGCAGCACCTGCTCCTTGAACTAGCCTATATATATTTAAAGTTAATCCTGAACCTGCAATTCCACAAAGTATTGTACCAAATGCAAAAATTATAAGTCCTAACATGAAAATACGCTTTACTCCCACTGTATCCGCCCACTTTCCAGCAGGTAATATCAACACTGTACTCGCAATAATATAGCCTGTAATTATCCATAATCCAGATGTTACCGAAATATTTAATCCTTCCATTATCTTAGGCAAACCTATTATCACTATAGTTGAATCCAAATTAGTAATAAATGAAACTAATGTAACAACAAATAAGATGCTCCATTTGTGTGATTTAAAATTTTTCATATATTCTCCTTCTATATAAATGGAATAAATTTTCGATTACAAATAAAACTTTATATAGTTTATCCCATCGAAGCCACTTAATTTTATTTTCTACGTATAGTTTACACGAGGTTATATATCATGTAAAATGATTATATTAGATATAAACATTCGTTTTTATTGATATATATTGAGGTGCATAAATGGAAAGTAATGAATTAAGAATTTTCAGAGCTGTTGCTCAAACAGGCAGTATAACAAAGGCGGCTCAAACCTTAGGCTATGTTCAGTCCAATGTCTCGGCTAGAATTCAGCAATTGGAATATGATCTAAAGACACAATTATTTTATAGGCAGCGTGGTATGATATTAACTCCTGCAGGTGAAAAATTATTAGCTTATGCTGAGAAAATCATTTATTTACTAGATGAAGCCGATAAGGCGATAAATGATTCCAGTGATCCTTCTGGAAGCTTATCAATTGGCGCTGTTCATACAGTATCAGCTATCCGTCTGCCTGAAATCTTAGCACAATACCATAGAGCTTATCCAAAGGTTGATTTATCTCTAATAACAAGTCAATCCGATGAACTTATTTATAAGATAAAGCACTTCCAGCTAGATGGTGCTTTTGTCAAAACGCCTTCTCTTAGTGATGAAAATATTGTTAGTGAACTTGTATTTGAAGAAACTTTAGTACTCATTTCAAATCCTAAATACGCTAAAACGGAAGATTTATATTCCAAGCCCTTCTTAATGAGTACCATAGGATGCCCTAATAGAACACAACTTGAAAACTGGCTTAAATCTAAAGGAATTTATAATATTCGATATATGGAATTTAATAATTTGAATTCTATTATTGAAGGTGTTATTGCTGATCTCGGTGCATCTTTTGTTCCTAAATCCACTATTAAAGACTATGAGGATAAGGGACTTCTTAAATCATTTCCAGTACCTGAGAAATATAATACTACAAGAACATTTTTTATAAGGCGAAAGGCTTCTTTAATGACTAGCTCTCTTTCAAAGTTTATAGAAATGATTGAGCTAAACACATCATATAAGAGGGTTTAAAATCCCAGTTAGTAAAAAATAACCCACGAAATTAGATTTTCGTGGGCATTATTGTGTAGGCAAAACAAACTTTTAAAACCTACTATTATGCGTTTCTTTTATATGCTTATTAAATAGGTATGTTTTCATTTTCAAGTATTTGATGAATTTTATACTCATTCTCTGGATTATTCATACCGTTATCTTCAATGTTTTTTAAAATAAATTCCCCTTTATCAGTTAAGATATGATAGCGGATTGAACTCATGCCATTTTTGATTTTAATAATATTCAATATTGCACCAATATTATTGTTTTCTACTATCAATTTAGAAATCATAAGTTCTTCTTCTAAGCTATCATATTTTCTCCAGTATTTAGATCCATTCCTTGTACGTGATAACAACTTACTATCTACTAACCCTCTTCTTATTAAAAAATAATCCCCAAATGTGTGATAATTGTCAATTATATTGTTAACTTCTTTTTCAGTATAAAAACGATCGTATTCAAATTTACTTGCAATATATTCCAAAGCCTTAAATTTCAATTCGCGCTTTGAAGGCCAACTTTTTAATTTACCTGTACTATCGATAAAATTATTGATATTGCTCATATTTACACCTCCTTACCCTTTTAACCAATATTCTTTACAATCTTTTGTTCTTTCCATAAAGCCATATTGAATTAAATACCTTCTTATGGTTGCAATATCATCGTAAACTTGTTTTAATATTTCATTTACTTCTTTTTCAGAATATCTCTTATCTAACTCAAATAAAGTTGATATCTTCCTAAGCACGACTATTTTTCTTTTCTCTTTTGTAGGGAAAGATTTTAAATGTAATTCCCCTGATGAAACAAAGTATGTTTTGATTATTTGATCTTGTTCTAAATTTGTAACTTCATACCTTTCATCAACCATTGTTGCACCGTTGTGTAATTTAACAAACTCTTCTTTTGTGTCCCTCTCTAAGGATTTCTCAACTAATTCAAAAATAGCTAGATAAGCCTTTGCTTGTTTAGCTTTTTCTCTAAACATAAATCTTTGATGACGTATTGTAGCAGATGATAATCCATTTTTTTTAGCAATTTCATTATCAGTTAATCCGATGCAAAGATCGTTTAACAAACTCTTTTGATTATCTGTAATTCCTATATACTTTTTATCAAATCCTAATAGAATTTCAAGCATAGAACCATGTTTTTCTTTAACATGAAAAATCACTGCTTTTTGGGCTTCAAAAAATCTTCCATTAAACGGATAGACTTCACCTACTTCAAATATCTCCCCACAAATTAGACATTTATATATTCCTTTATCTAAGCTAAACGTATATCCATTTTTCATATCCTCAAAGTCAGCTTCTAAAATCAGTTTTTCATTCACACCAACAACACCCTTTATTTGTTTATCTATTATATAAACATATTAGCAAAACGTTTATAAAAAGTCAACAATCTAATCCATACATGGTTTAATTCTCCATTATAAAACGACAAGCGATGCTATACGTAACAATAAAAAATACGACCACCTGTAATTTCAATTTAAGCTGTATACAGATGATCGTAGTTTTTATGTTATATTAGATACTTAATTATTAAAATCTATATTATATGCTGGTTTACTTAAGTAATTCTTCAATCTTTTCTGAAATTTTCTCTGGTTCATATGTTGGAGCAAATCTCTCAACAACGTTACCTTCTTTATCTATAAGAAATTTAGTAAAATTCCATTTAATCTCGTCACCAGCAGTAGTAAATCCTTTTTCTTTAAGAAAGTTATATAGACCTTCCGATGCTTCATCTTCTACAGCCTTTGGTTCCTGTTCTCTTAAATATTTATATAGCTCGCTTGCATTTTCTCCATTTACATCAATTTTTGAGAATGTCTTAAAAGTTGTATTATATTTTAGTTGACAAAAGTTTACTATTTCTTCATCACTTCCTGGTGCTTGTTCAAAAAACTGATTACATGGAAAATCTAGTATTTCAAATCCTTTGTCTTTATATTTTTCATATATCTTTTGTAAGCCTTCATATTGTGGTGTATATCCACATCCAGTTGCAGTATTAACTATTAATAATACTTTCCCTTTATAATTTTCCAATGAAACTTCATTTCCGTTTACCTCTTTAACTTTAAAATCATAAATCATTTTAATCGCTCCTTTTATTTAATAATTCTTTTATATCATTTTTTATCTTTTCTGGCTTTTTTTATAGGCGTATATCGTTTTATAACCTTTCCCTCTTGATCTATAAGAAATTTAGTTAAATTCCATTTAATTGTCTTACTTTATATTCTTCCATCTTAATTTCTTTTCCATTCATCTTTATTGCACCATAATCATACAATTTCATACTTATATATCCTATTCAATTTAAATTAAGCAATCTATAATTTTTACAAATTTAATTTTACTCAATTAATATCCTTAAAAAACTTGCTTAAACAATATTTTATTAACCAAATAGTCTAAGCACTTCAATTACTAATTCTTATACGTTATATTTATTCATAGTCGTCATTTTAAATTTTGCAAAATTAAATTTTATAAAACCATTTTCTATACTAAGTATATTTTTATTTTTCTATTTTGTCAATAGCATATAAAATACTTTTTTCTTCAAAGGATTACTTTAATTATTATTACTGTCATTGAGATTTCTTTCTCCTTCCAATTAAATACATTTACTACTTGCAGAACTATAAGTTGAACACTATACTATATTAGGTAGCATATCCTTTATTATGTACTGTAGCACATTCAAAAACGAAAAAATTCATGGTAAATTTGGACATGTTATTTTTCTAATGTGCTTAACTAAAATCCATTAAATGAGAGGGCTGTTTATGAACAAGAAAGAGATATTAGAATTAAAAAGACGATTAAAAAAGGACGAGTGTACATTTACCAGAATGTGTGGCTGCTATGTAGATGGCCAGAAAAATATTGTTTTAAAAATTAAAGAAACTTTTTTGAACCTAGAAGAAGATGTCTTCTTTAAATATCTAGAGATTGCTAATAAAACATTATCAGGAACAGTTGGAAATAACCTTCTAGAACTTAACTTTCCTCTTGATGAAGAAAATGTAGGCGGCAGACAACTTTCTCTATTGGAACTAAAGAAAAGCAGATTAAAAGATGATGCTTTACTTGATGATTTCTATAAATTAATTATTGACAGTTACGACTATACGGGTAATTTTCTGATACTTATTTTTCACGATGCTTATGATGTAATGACAAAAACTACAGATAATCTGAAATTAGACGAATCGGAAGAAGTATATGAATATCTATTATGTGCAATATGTCCAGTATCACTTTCAAAACCAGGCCTTGGATACATTGAAGATGAAAATAGAATTGGAGCACGTATTAGAGATTGGGTAGTTGGCCCCCCTGATCTAGGATTTGTATTTCCAGCTTTTACAGACCGTAGTACTGATATTCATTCTATTATGTACTATACAAAGGATGCAAAAGATCCTCATCCAGAATTTATGGAAGAAGCTTTAGGCTGTAGTTCAAAGCAAACAGCTACTGAGCAGAAAGAAGCCTTCCATACTATTATTCATAAAGCCGTTGGCGGTGATGATGAAAAATCTGAGCACTTCTTCATGGAAATTCAAGAAACACTTAATAATATAGTAGATGACCATAAAACTGTTAATGGAAAAAACGCTGAACCTATAGTTTTGACTAACGATAATATTCAAGATATTCTAATTGAAAGCGGCATTCCTGAAGAAATACTCACAAAAATCGAGAAATCTTATACAAGAGAATTTGGTGATACACCTCCAGTAGTAGAGAATTTAATAGATAAAAAAGCCCTGGCAGCAAATGAACAAAGAAAAAAGGAAGAACGCCTTGAAAAGAAAGTAAAAATATTAGAAGAGAGACTTGAAAAAACTAAACAAGAAGCTGCATTAGATTTAGAAAAGGAAACAGCTTTGA
The DNA here is from genome assembly GCF_002760435.1 of Clostridium sp. LS. Classification (GTDB taxonomy): domain Bacteria; phylum Bacillota; class Clostridia; order Clostridiales; family Clostridiaceae; genus Clostridium. The sequence continues at coordinate 91,196 of NZ_AUUU01000009.1, read as the reverse complement.
ACTCAGATGTTGATATTACGTTAGAAGTAGATTCTGAAGCTATATTAGAAACTGAGACTAATATCATGTTAGAAGCAGATATTAATGCTAGTTTAGAACAAGTTTCTGACCATGAAATAGAAGCTAGTGATGATACTACTCCAAGCTATGATATTGTGCTTCAAGTAAAACCTCAGAAAGTAGCTCAAATAAAATCTCAAATAATTGACGGGAAAAAGTGCATTATTATTCCTGTGGATGATGATGAACAAGCTAAAGTAAATGGTGTTAATGCCTTGCTTTAATTTATTATGAAACATATCCTTCCATTATTTTCACTAAGAATTTGATTACAAAAAGCTAATATCTATAATTATTATGGATATTAGCTTTTTATTAATCTAATAAATTCTCAATACTTTATTTCTCCTGTTCCATAAATATTTACTAAAATTTATACGATTTCTACATATCCTTCTGTTCCATTCACACGAATTAGCTGCCCATCTTTTATCAGTTTGGTAGCATTTTCTACTCCGACAACTGCTGGTAATCCATATTCACGTGCGATAACTGCTCCATGAGTCATGAGTCCTCCAACTTCGGTGACTAAGCCTTTTGCGGATACAAACAATGGTGTCCAGCTAGGGTCAGTAAAAGAGGTTACTAATATATCACCATCCTCTAGATCAGCATCTTCCATATTTAAAATGACACGTGCTCTTCCTTCTATAACTCCAGAAGAAACAGGTAAACCTGCAATAGCACCAGCCGGAAGATTTTCTCGTTTGTATTTACCTGTAATTATTTCACCATCGGAGGTCATAACACGTGGTGGTGTTAATTTTTCATTTAATATGTGCTCGTCTTTTCGCTTCCCTATAATATCATAATCAAGTTTATTGGTGCGTACTACTTCGCGAAGTTCTTCTAACGTAAGGTAGTAAATATCTTCTTTTTCATGAATAACGCCATCTTGTACGAGTCGTTCCGCTTCTTTCATTAAAGCTTTCTTATAAACAAAATAGCGGCAAATCATGCCGTATTTTGGGTATTCACGGTAACCTATAAAATTCCTGATCAAGTCGATATTTCGCTTTGTTTCTTTGGCTTTTTGTTCACCATCCGGTAACTCTCTCAAGCGACTTAATAATTCTTGTTCTTTATTCAAAGCTTCCTGTCGTCCCTGCTCAAATTTCCTTTTACCAGCATTAGGCTCAAAGTTCTTGATATTGCTTAAAATCATAGGGACAAGTGTAATTGGTTTTTCGCTGAAGCGAGTTCTAGTAATATCGATTTCTCCGCTGCATCGCATTCCAAATTTCCTAAGATAAGACAATATTGCATCCCGAGTTTCCTTTCCACCATGAAACTTAATCACTTCATCTAAAAAGTTATCATCCTTTACATGTTGCAAAAAATCAACTATTTCCGGATAAGGACGTATCACATCTGCCACATCCATTAGTTCTAGGCCCATTTCCGAAGTAATATTGTTAGGTACAGATTGAGAAATTATATCAGCTGCATTTTTTTCCCCTAGCCAATCGTTCATCTTTTCGTTGATCCAAAGTGAAGCATTTATTGCAGCCATAAATGCAGATGTACTTTGCGGATCAAATAAAATCCTCTTTAACTCATTTGTATCTTCTAGAATAAAATCAATTAAAGCTACTCCTGATGACCTTTGGATTTTTTGTTTTAACTCCTCTATGGATGATTGACTCTTCTTAATCAGCTCTGAAACGATTTTCGGATCCAATTCCTTTTGTGGCTCTGAAATTGCAGCGGATATACTTTTATTGCTTTTAAGGTCACTGTGTTCCTCTTTATCATTTGGTAAACATTTTATGAAATCTCGATCTATTATTGTCATAATTGCATCTTCTGTAAGCGGTTCGAGTTGTCTCATATTATTTAATAAGGTTTTTCTGCCATCTGACGAAGCCAGCATTGGTGCCACATCAACAAATAACCTTCCACCAGCTTTAAACCATCGGCCAAAAGATATTAACTCCTTTAAAGACATTCCGAGTGGCTTCAAAGGATCGGTCATCATTTGTTGATGCCCTACAGATAAATAGACATGTTTTTCTCCATCATTCGCTTCGGGGACTGGATATAAAGTAGTGATTGGTCGGCTCTGAACAATATAAAATGCATCATCAACCAAACACCATTCTATGTCTTGTGGACATCCAAAATGCTCTTCAATCTTTCTGCCCATATGCGTAAGTCTCAAAATCTGTTCATCCGTCAATACTTGCCTATTTTGCATTTCATTCTCAATCTCCAACTCTTTGGTACCACCATCTTTTAAAGCATAGATCCCTAGCTTCTTAGTGGATATTTTCTTATCTACAATTTTATCATTGCGTACTCTATAATTATCAGCATTCACTAATCCAGAAACCAAGGCCTCTCCTAGCCCGAAACTTGCATCAATGGATACCACTTTTCTATTACAAGTAACAGGATCAGCAGTGAACAAAATTCCTGCCGCCTTAGGGAATACCATCTTCTGAACAACCACGGAAAGGTGAACTTTATTGTGGTCAAATCCGTTTTGAATACGATAAATTACTGCTCTCTCTGTAAACAGTGATGCCAAGCACTTTCTGATATGATTTAAGATTGATTCCTTTCCAATAATATTTAAATACGTATCCTGCTGACCTGCAAAAGAAGCTGTCGGCAAGTCCTCTGCAGTTGCACTAGAACGTACAGCATAGGAATCTTTTTCACCAAGTTTGGATATGAATCCAGTAATCTCTTCGCTAATTGCTTCAGGTATAGTTATCCCTTCAATGACCTTGCGAATCTTACTGCTAAGTTCTCTGATTTTTTCTATGTCTTCTACCCTAAAATGCGATAATTCATCTAATAAACCTTTAAGTTCTTCATTATTTCCAGTTATCTTTTTATATGCTTCTGTGGTAACGCAAAAACCTTCTGGTACTAGAATTTCAGTAAGAATAGATAATTCCCCCAAATTAGCACCCTTTCCTCCAACCATGGAAATCCTTGTTTTATTAATTTCCTGAAAGCTAAGCACATATGAATTCATAAATATTCCCCTTCCTCTTTTTTAGATACGAATGACGCAATTCTCTACGAAGTGATTCTGTTCCTATGATACACACAATGAGCACAAATTATAAGCCTGTTATTTAAAAATTTCATATGATATAATAAAGTTGAGGGAAGTAATATACCCCTCTAATAATCCGTTCTAACACTAACGGCAAAGAGGTTAAAATTAATACAAAATGATTCCACAGATAAGGAAGAGAGAACTTGCGAGTATATATTGCTATAGATTTTGAAGATGACATTAAGGATTATTTTGATAAAATAACATCATATATAAAAAATTATTGTATTGAAGGCAGTTTTACAGAAAAAAATAACTTTCATTTAACAATTCGGTTCATAGGAGAAGCTGATGATCTTCAGATCTCCAAATTAAAGGAAGTGCTAGATAGAGCAGTTTTAAAGATAAGTCCTTTTGAATTATTAGTAAATAACTTAGGTATTTTTAAAAGAAAAAAGACAAATATTTTATGGATTGGAATAGAAGAAAATGCTATTCTTTATGAACTTTATAATGAACTTTCCTCGCTATTAAAAGAATGGAAGATACCATTTTATGATAAACTTTTTATGCCCCATATTACTTTAGGGCGAAGGGTGTTATTTTATGAGCATGTTAAAGATTTAAATAACTCAATTCAATTTAAAAGAATTACTATTCCAGTAAAAGCAATTACCTTAATGGCTAGTAAAGAAGTGAATGGAAAACTAAGCGGTGTACCGATTTATCAAGTTAACCTAAAATAATTATGCTAATGAGCCTGTGAAAAAATCAATAAATAAATATTTTTCTTCATTACTATCTCCTTTGTATCAAAAAATTACAAGTACAAAAAGGAACTTACTACAGAAAAGAGCAAGTTCCTTAGTTTTTTGTTTAATAAAAAATTAGATTAATTGTGCTGAATTGCAATCTAGAAGCTCCACCTGAAAAGTTTCACTTTATACACATTATAACATTTTTTGTTGATTAACTCTTCTTAAATATCGACTTCACTGCTCGTTTCACCACATCAAAAAAACTTAACGAATAGACCATACGATTTGGATCAACATAATTTCTAACTGTACGAAGTACTTTTTTTGCTTCTTTAGAAGAAAAAGTATATGTACCATTTTTCTTCGTCCTGATTGCATATCGTGGAATCCACTTTCCTTTAAACAATACGGATGCAATGACATAGTCAACTTCTTCCCAAGGAATTTGAATAAATTTACGATAATCACGAGAATTATAGAACTCAAAACCTTTGTCGCCAATCATAATCTTACCATAATCTGCAACCCCCGTAAAAGCTGTTGCATCAATTGCTAGATCCACCTTTGTATTGAGTGATTCAACCATCTAATCTACCTCTTTTCTAATTATACACATATTTATTTTTATTATATATTTTACATATAATTATATCAATTATTCAAAAGTCCATTAAAAATAATACATATTTTATTAGTATCATAAAAATTGTTTTTTTCACTTTACTTTAACTACTTTACATGTTAACAAAAGCCCAGGCTAAAAGCCTAGGCTAAGTAAGAAAATGTTACATTAAACCGATTAAGTGGAAAACAATACCGATTGCGAATAACCCAAGAATTATGATAATTGGAGATACTTTCTTCTTAAGCAACCACATGCAAAGAAGTGTAATTAATAATCCCATAAATCCAGGAATTAATGAATCTAAGTTGTTTTGTAATGTTGTAACCTTAGTATCAGTTAATGACATACCAGATGCTTGTTGTAATAGAGCTTGCTTAATACCTTCTGCTCCTTGAGGAAGTTTGCTCCAATCTATGAAGGCACCATCACTTAACTTAACAGATGATACTACTGGTGCAAATTTAACAGATACCCATCTGTTAACCAATGATCCTAAGATGAACATACCAAGGATTGATGCTCCTTTTGTAATATCTTGTAACATACTACCTGATAAATCATCACTAATACGAGATCCTGCTTTGTAACCAAATTCTTGTGTATACCACATGAATCCCATACGGATGATATTCCAAGCCAAGAAGAAGATAATTGGTCCTAGGATGTTACCAGCTAGAGCAAGTGAAGCAGCTAATGCTCCTAAAATTGGTCTTACAGTAAACCAGAAAACTGGATCTCCAATACCAGCTAAAGGACCCATCATACCAATTTTAACACCTTGAATAGTTACATCATCGATTGGTGCACCATTTGCACGTTCTTCTTCTAAAGCTAATGTTACACCGATAACTGGTGAAGCAACATATGGATGAGTGTTAAAGAACTCTAAGTGACGTTCTAGAGCTGCTGCTCTATCTTCTTTAGTCTTATATAATTTTTTGATTGCTGGAATCATTGCATATGCCCAACCACCATTTTGCATTCTTTCATAGTTCCAAGAACCTTGAAGGAAAAATGAACGGAACCAAACAGAAATACGGTCTCTTTTTGATAATTTTAATTCTTTTGACATTTTCGTTTCCTCTCCCTTCTTAGTATCTATCAATTAGATCCCCTAAAGGATCACCAGTATTTGAACTTCCACCATTGCCTGAACCACCTTGTTTGCTAAGTGCTAAGTAAGCAAGGGCTATAGCTACACCTATTGCACCAAGTCCGATAAGTGTGATTTGTGAAACAGTTGCTAATACAAAACCAATTGCAAAGAATGGCCATACTTCTTTTGTAGCCATCATGTTGATTACCATTGCGTAACCAACAGCTACTACCATTCCACCACCAATTGCTAAACCACCTGTTAACCAAGCAGGCATAGCAGCAAGTAATGCACCAATTGGACCAGCACCGATTGCTAATACTAAACCTGCTGGGATCGCAATACGTACACCTTGTAAACAAATAGCAGCGATTTGCCACATTTCAATAGCTCTGATATTTCCTTCTTTAGCAGCAGCGTCCATAAAATGTACAAACGCTGTAGCAATAGTACGGCAGATAATTGTTAATAATAATCCTGCAACAGCTAGAGGAACAGCAATAGCGATTGCTGAAGCAACTCCTGCTTCACCTTGACCTCCAAGAACTAAAATGATTGCAGATGCAACAGCTGCAAGCGCTGCATCAGGTGCTACAGCAGCACCGATATTTGCCCAACCTAAGGCAATCATTTGAAGAGTACCACCTAAGATTAAGCATGGTAATAAATTACCTGTAACTAAGCCGATTAACGTACAAGCAATTATCGGTTGATGAAATTGGAATTCATCTAAGATACCTTCTACACCAGCTAGAAATGCTATTAAAATGACTAATATAACTTGAACTATATTTAAAGTCATGGTTATTAATCCTCCTTTTTCTCTAAATAATTAGATTATTTTAATTTCTTTAATTCCTCTTGTGCCTTTTTAAGTATTTCGTCCATATTTGCTTTTGAATCATTTGGTACTTTACGCACATCAAAAGTAAGTCCAGCTTGTTTAAGCTTATTGAATATATTAATATCTTCTTGATTGAAAGCAAGCACTTTGCTTGGTTGAACCTTACCTAAAGAGTGAGCCATTGAACCAACATTGATTGTCTTTAGTGGTATTCCGCCTTCTACAGCTCTAAGTACATCTTTTGGATTTTCAAAAAGAAGCATTGCACGTTGCCCTCCAAAATGCTTGTCATCTTTTGCAAGTTTAATCATATGATCAACTGGAACAACATGAGCCTTAACCCCCGGAGGAGCAGCTTGTGTGATCAAATTCTTACGAAGTTTATCTCTAGCTACATCATCTGACACTACAATAATTCTTGTAGGATTTACAGTTTTTGTCCAAGCAGTTGCTACTTGACCATGAAGTAAACGAGAGTCAATACGAGCTAAAACGTATTCGAATGATCCAGGTGCACCAGCATTAGATTGCCCTGCTCCCGCTCCTGAAGTTTTACCAGTTGCTGGTTCTAATGCTTCGGGCTTAACTTTAACTCCTTCTTTACCTGCATTTAAGATATAAGTTGCAATTTCATGTGCAGATTCCATTGAAAGACGTGCACCATAAGCTTCAATCAGCATTGGCAAATTCAAACCAGCTACGATTGCCCATTTATCTTTGTGTTCCTCAAATAGCATATTCGCTTGGTTGAATGGTGTACCGCCCCAAAGATCAACTAAGAATAAAACCTCATCTTGGTTGTCAAAGGATGCGATTGCTTCTTTCATTTTTGCTCTAAGATCATCAGGTCCTTCGCTAGGCATCAACGTAACAGCTTTTACATTTTCTTGTTCTCCGAAAATCATTTTACCAGATTGCATGATACCTGTAGCAAATTCTCCGTGACTAGCAAGAATAATTCCTACCATTTTTATACCTCCTATTTTTTATTTGTTACAAAAACAAAAGGCATAAGCATTCGGAAATAAAACAAAATAATATATGTTCAGATTTCATCACACTACTTGTACACTAAATTAAATCATAAAAAATATGATAATACCTTATAAAACGGTACAATACACGTGACATAACAAACAAATATTAAATTATTCTATTTACCTATGCTTATGCCTGATCGAATCAGTAACATGCTAGATATTATTATTTTATTGTAATCTACTTAAGGACTCTCACTTGATGCCCTCACTTGACTACGTTTTCATGATAACACTTTTTTTTTCATTATGCAATACTTTTTTTAAATTATTTTAACAAAATAATTTATATGCTAAAATTATGCCTACTTTGTAGGAAACTGTAAGTATAAATAATATTTCATCTTTATCGGCTACAAAGATATTAGATATATTTAATCCTACAATAAACTACTTGACAGAATATTCAAATTAAAAGCATTACATAAATAACAGCTTATAGTATGTAATCAATTATATAATTGTAATATTTCAAATCTATAAAATGAAAAAGCCCACGACTTATTCCTATCGTGGGTTTCATGGTGGAGATGAAGCACGACTCTTAAAATCCACCATAAATTTCATAGCATTCAAAATTTATTAAGATATGGAGTTTAAATTATTTACACATAATTCTTCTTTATTTGATAATTCTAGTAAGGATTTTGCTAATACCTCAACACCTAAAGCAATATCATTATAGTCTGTCCACTCATCTGGGCTATGACTAATTCCATTTTTGCTTGGTACAAATATCATAGCTACAGGTGCAAATTCTCCTACAAACATCGAATCGTGATAAGCGCCACTTATCATCATATCATAAGAAATATTTTTTTCTTCACAACTTTCTCTTAATATACTGACAATAGTTTGATCACATTTCATTGGCATATCATTATTCTCTTTGATCAAATTAACTTGAACACCTCTTTTTTCTTTAATTTTCTTAATTTCTTTCTTTAAATCCTCTATTAGCTCCATTTTTGTTTCAAATTCACAATCACGAATATCAATAGAAAATTTAACTTTGCCTGGAATTACATTTACTGCATTCGGTATTACTTCTACTCGTCCAACAGTTGCTGTATTATATTCACTATTACATTTAAGTGCAAGTTTTTCCAAAATCAAAGCAATTTCACAGCTTGCTGCATATGCATCTCTTCTATCTTCCATTGAAGTTCCGCCAGCATGTGATTGACAGCCTATTACTTCTACAGAATAATTTGTAGGTGCGCAGATTGTCTTAACTATGCCAACTGGCAGTCCCTTTTTTTCAAGTTTATTATTTTGTTCAATGTGCAATTCTATTGCACCAAAGACTTGCCCTTTTTTTACGTGTATATCTTTGAATCTATCAAGATCATAACCTAAGTCTTTCAAAATCGACTCTAAAGTTTTTCCATTTTCATCTTTTAACTTCTTTGTATCTTCTAATGTTAGATGTCCAGCCATTGCACGGCTGCCCAAACAACATAATCCAAATCTTGTAGGCTCTTCTGAAGTATATACAACAACTTCGATATTTCTATTAAATTTAATACCTGAATCCTTAATAAGTCTAAGGGCTTCCATACCACCTACAACACCAGCCATTCCATCAAACATACCTGCATTAAGTACAGTATCTATATGTGATCCAGTCCAAACTGGTGGAAGATTTGGTTTACTTCCTACTAATGTTCCAAATATATTTCCTATACTATCTTCTCTTACAATAAGTCCCAATTTCTTCATTTCACTTTTAACGTATTCTCTAGCTGCTATCTCACATTCTGTGAAAAGCACTCTTGTTGTACCAAACTCTGGAGTAGAATTATAGGTATTAATTTTCTCTAACCAATTCTGTATATTTTCTGCATTTGCTTTCTTTAGCATAACTTTCACCTACACTTACATTACATTTTGTGGAGTACCTCTTAACCATTTTTCAATATTGTCAAAAACAATGATAGCTCTCTTTTCAAAAGCTTCTGCTGTAGCAAAAGCAACATGAGGAGTTACTATTAAGTTCTTTGCTCCAAACAATACATGATCTACTGGTATCGGTGGTTCAACCTCAAATACATCTACTCCGGCACCTGCTATTTTTCCACTGTTTAGCGCTTCAGCAAGAGCTGCACTGTCTACAACAGGCCCCCTTGCTGTATTAATTAAAATTGCATTTTCTTTCATTAATGATAGTTTCTCACTATTTATTAATCCTTTAGTACTTTCATTTAGTGGAACGTGAAGTGATACTATATCACAAGTAGCCATTAATGTATCTAATTCTACAAATTTAATTCCTTCAACCTCTTTTTTGGTTCTGCTATAAACATATACTTCGCATCCAAAAGCCTTAGCAATTTCTGCAGTTCTCATGCCTATTGCTCCTGCCCCTACTACTCCGAACTTCTTTCCTGCTAATTCAAAACCAACAAGCCCATTTTTTGTTCCGCCTTTTCTTGTCACAGTATTACAAGGTATGATATTTCTATACAGAGAAATTACCATACCAAATACTAAGTCAGCAACAGCAACAGTTGAATATCCCGCACAATTACATACCATAATATCTCTTTCTTTACAGTAATCCATATCAACATGATCTACTCCCGTAAATGCAACACAAATCATTTTTAAATTTGAGCAGTTTTCTATTACTTCTTTTTTATATGGAAGATTAGAGAGTACTACAGCATCAGCATCCTTGCTTCTATCTATTAATGTTTCAGTATCCTCTACTCTTGTATCATAATATATTATGTCTACTTCATATCCCAAAGTATCCTTAGCCATCCCCAACAATTTGTCCTTATTTACACCTAATGGTTCTAATATTACTAATTTCATTTTTCATTCTCCTTTATTTATATATATATTTATTTATATCAATTTATCTTTGAAGCTTAGCATTATTTTACATTCATATATAGATATCCAATTACAAGGATACATCCCTATTACAGTCCTTTGAATAAATATAAGCAAAATTTTCTGTTCCAACTCCATAAGCGCATTGTGGGACATATGGACCAAACCACATGAAATCTTCTTTCTTTATTCCCATCCATGTATCATCCATTAGATACATTCCTTCTCCACTTAATATATATGCACCATGTTCTTGTACATGAGTTTCTACAAATGGATGACATCCACCTGGTTCAAAGCATAAAATGTGCATATTCATGTCAAATCCAAGATCTGTTGGAAGTAAATCTTTTATGAATACATTTGCCATATCATCATAAATTCTATATTCAATATCATTTACATTTCCCACAACAACTCTAGCTTCTAAGTCTTCATATTTAATATATACTTGCTTATACAAAAGTATTTTTGAAACTTCTGTTCCAATATTTTTAAAGCTCATTCCCATGCCTTCTGGTGAAAAAGCATATCCACCATCATCTAGTACATGTTTTTCATTACATATAGTAACTTCTACGCTTCCATTTACAACATAAATGAAGCTTTCAATTTTTTCTTCCTTTGCAAAAGTTGCTGTTGTGCCTCCTCCCACTTGTGCATCTATAATATATTGTACAAAACTTGCACCCATTTTAGGTGAAGCAACAATGCTCACTTTGCAATCCTTAATATTAGGTATTACGTTATTTACTAGTCCTTCTTTTGGTATTACAGCCCATAAACCTGGTTTAACTACTGCTCTTGTTGATAATAAATCTTTAGGATATCCCATCTCTATCTCTCCTTCATTTCTATTTATATATTAACTATTGCATCTAGTGCTACCAAAGTAGCTTTAGCCAAATGCTCATAGCTAGTAAATTCTTCACTACAATGACTTCTCCCATCTTTACTTGGTACAAATATCATAGCTGTATCTATAAACTCTGCCATAGGTAAGCTATCATGTCCTGCTCCACTGTTTATATGTTCATATAAAAAATTTCTTTTTATGCAGCTTTCTTCGATTTTTTCTTTTAATCCTTCATTCATATCTACAGGATTTACACACAATGTATTTGTAATTGAATATTTTGAATTATACTTACTCGTAATATTTTCAATCTGTTCTTTTATTTTTTCATATATAGAATTAACTGTTTCCTGCTTTGTGCTTCTTATATCTATACTAAATGTCACATTTTCTGCTATTGTATTGATTTCATTTGGGAAAACATTCATACTTCCCACTGTTGCAACTGCATTTTCATATGTTCTTGCAATATCTCCAATATTTGATATAACTTTTGCAGCAACTTCTACTGTATCTATTCTCATATCCATTGGAGTTGTACCTGCATGATCCGCTCTTCCTTGTATAGTCACCATATATCTTTGCATTCCAACAATGGTATCAACTATTCCAATATCTTTTTCATGTTTCTCAAGAACTGGCCCTTGCTCAATATGAATCTCTAAAAAAGCTTTGATATCATCTAAATTTCTTTTTGCTTTATATATTGCTTCTGGATTTAAACCATACTCTTTCATTGCATCATATATGCTTATATTATATGCATCCTTAAATTCTTCTAAATCTGAAACCTTAAGCTGACCAAGCATAGCTTTACTTGAAAAAAAGCCTGATTTAAATCTAGCACCTTCCTCATCATTGGTACCAATTATTTCAATTGAATACTTAGATGAAAAATCTTTTTCTTTAAGCAACCTTGCTACCTCCAATCCACAAACAACTCCAGCAATACCATCAAATTCTCCTCCATATTTTACACTGTCATAATGTGAACCTATAATAATAGTTCTTTTTTCTTTTCCTTCAAATCTTCCAATAATGGCTCCTGATTCATCTATTCTTGTCTTCAAACCAATTTTCTTCATTTCATCTTCTAAATAATGAACTGCCATCTTTGCTTCCTTTGTAAAGGGAAATCGCGTGACCCCATTGCCACATGTAGATGTGAATTCCCTTAAAGTTTTTAAATGTTTTTCTATATTTATTGCAATTTCATTTATCATAATCATCACTTTCCTTTAAGATTCTACAGCACTTGTTATTCCGTCCTTTTTCCACTTAAATAAAATATTCTCTAAAACAGTAAGCACACAAAAGAAGAGGGTGTATAAAATACCGATTAATATCGCTGCTAAAAACATATCGGCCATTTTAAACCAATTTTTTGCATCTACAATTATATATCCTAGCCCTGAAGATGCTCCCATCATTTCTGCTACTACCAATGAAGAAAATCCTAGACCAAGACAAGCTTTCATACCTGTAAAGATATTAGGCATAGCTGAATTTAATATTACTTTTGTAAATACTTGAACTCTTGATGCCCCCAAACTGACAGCTGATCTAATAAGAAGTGGATCTGTATTCTTTATTCCATCAATAACATATGGCAACATTGCTATAAATGTTGTATATGTAATTAATGTTATTTTTGAACCTTCTCCAATTCCAAACCAAATTAAAAACATTGGTAAAAATGCAAGAACTGGTATTGGTCCAAACATATTGACAATAGGCATTACCAAATTATCAATCCATTTAAAATTTGCAATTAAAGAGCCTCCAATAACAGCTATAATAGTTCCAATCATAAATCCGCCAAGCATTCTATATAAACTTATCCCTATATGCTTAAACAAAATTCCTTTTTGAAAATAGTCATATCCTGTCTGAATAATTAAAGTCGGTGATGGTAAGAAAACCGGATTAAACCATCCTTGGTAAACATTAATTCTACTAACCATCTCCCATATAATAAAGAATATAACTAATGAAAGTATCTTATACCATTTATTTCTCTTTTCCCTTATTGCTTGTTCAGTTTTTCTAGATATACGTGGAACATTAACTTCTGCTTCTATTTTCTCATTTATATCTTTTAATATTACTTCAGGCTTCATTTCATATACCTCCATTTTTACCCCTCCATTTCTATTCTGTTATTACGGCTTCATCTAAATTATCTGTAAGCCCTTTTTCAAACATTTCTACATACTTCATAAATTCAATACTTTTAGTATCTCTAGGTCTTGGTATATCTATTTTTTCTAACATTTCTATTTTTCCTTCTTTTAATAGAACAACCTTATCTGCTAAATAAACTGCTTCCGGTACACTATGAGTAATAAAAATAATAGTTTTATTTGTTGCCTTCCATATTTTTATTAACTCTTTTCTCATAGTATCTCTTGTCATAGCATCTAATGCCCCTAAAGGTTCATCCATGAGCAGTACTTCTGGATCATTGGCTAGCGCCCTTGCTATACCAACTCTCTGAGCCATACCTCCTGATAAACTTGATGGATATTTGTTTTCATATCCTTGTAAACCTATTAAATCAATATATTTATTAACTATTTTTTTTGAATCTTTCTTCTTTTTTATCTTTAATCCAAACTCTATATTTTGTGCTACTGTATACCAAGGAAAAAGTGCATGTTGTTGAAATACAACGCCTCTTTCTGCTGATGGTCCCTCTACCTCTTTTCCATTAACAAAAATATTTCCGTTGTCTGATTTTAAATATCCTGCTATTAAGTTTAATAATGTAGATTTTCCACAGCCACTTTTTCCTAAAATACATATAAATTCACCATCTTTTATATCTAGTGAAAAGTCATTTAGTACATATTTTAACTTTCCTTCATATTCATCAAATGCTTTAAATACTCTAACTAAAGATACACTCATAAAATTTCCTCCTTTAAACAAAAAAGGCACAAAACATGAATTTTGTTTTGCGCCTTTGCAAATTTAATTTATTCTTATATTAAAAATAATTTTAATCTTTCAATATCTTGTCCCTCAAATTAATTATAGTTTAATACATCAAGTTAATATCTACAATGACAATATGCACATCATTTAAAGATTTTACTGTGCATGTATCACATTATTTTTGACACAGTTGAAAAAATATGATAATATTTTTTCAAGCAATGGTGCTAAACAAGGCACCATTGCTTTTTATTTTCGAAAATTATGCTAGGAGGTAAATTTATGACTTTAGAGTGGTTAATAAATAGTGTGGAACTAAATAATTTTAAATGTGTTGCAGGCAGAGATAAACTTAATACCCCCTTATCAAGTGTTAATATATTAGATAATCCCGATGTAATTCGCTGGATAAAAAAGGATGAGCTAGTACTTACCACAGGTTATATCTTTAAGGATAATCCAGAAACACAGGTAAATATAATTAGGGAACTAAAAGAGACTGGCTGCTGCGCATTAGGTATCAAAATCAAACGTTTTTTTGAAACAATTCCTGAAATAATGATAGAAGAAGCTGAAAAAGTTGGCCTTCCATTAGTGGAAGTTCCATTTTATTATTCCTTTTCTGAAATAAGTAAATTAATATACAATAAAATATACTCTAACGAACTTAATAATGATTTGCTTCAATATAGTATTATTAATAAACTTTCCTCTGCATTCTTTGAAAATCAAGGTCTTGATGTTATGATTAATGAATTATCCCATTTTATAAATAAATCTATTATAGTTACAGATTGTGATTATAATGTTTTTTCCGCTGTATTTAATTTAGATTACAAACATCTAATAAATGAAATTGATTTACCTAAAATATCACCTACTGAGATTGCATCTCATATTAGTCATACTGAAATTAGCGATACCGCTTATAGAAATTTAAAAATAAATGATGAAGTATTTCGTTTCTTTATAATGACATTACCAAACTTTTCTGGCATGGTATGTATCTTAATTGATGATAATGATATTTCTTCATATAATAAACTCCTGCTTGAGAAAGCTAAAAATATAATTTCTTTAGAAATAACACGTTCTAACAAAACAAAAAGTTTTTCAAACTCTTATCATAATTTTTTCTTTGATTTTTTAATATCTGAAAATACGAAAAGTGAAAAAGATATTTTAGAAATATGTAATTTTTATGATTTTGATTATACAAAAAAACGTGTATGTGTATCCTTTGTTTTGGAGAATTGTGAGAATGATCAGCATAGAAATAAAATAATCTCCACACTGCAGCAAGCAATTTCTAATAATTTCCGTGATCATCAAGGTTTATTTTTATGTGCAAACAATAATATATTAAGCTTATTTCTCTTTTATAAATCAGAACAAAGCAATATTTGGGCTGTAAACAATACTTACAATATTATTTTAGATTTTTACAATAAGCTAGGAGATAGTATAAGCTGCAATATAAACATTGGAATAAGCAGATGCCATTCTGGAATAAATTCTATACGTACAACTTTTAAAGATACTTTAAACTGTATAAATTTGAAAAAGCACCAAAATGGTGCTGAATCTATTTGCTGTTATACTGATAAACTTGAATACCATATTCTCTCTACTCTGCCAGAATCCTATTTGATGAAATTATGTGAAGATACTATCAAACCATTAATTGAATTTGATAAAAATAATAATGGAAATCTTGTAGACACATTAAAAATATATTATCAAAACAGATTTAATTCTACAGAAACAGCAAAGAAGTTGTTTCTACATAGAAATACTCTCATTCATAGATTAGACAAAATTAAAGAATTACTTCATTATGACTTTATTGACAATGATAAAATGTTTTCTATATATCTAGGAATTTGTGCTTATGAAACTCTTAAAGCCTAACTTTGTGCAGATTGTTATGTTTTCATATACTATTTGTGCAACTTGCCCATTATCATACTTGAAATTATTGTTATAATAGAAATATAGTAAAATTTACTACAAAATTTTTTTATTATGAAAAATTAATAATCACGTGATTTTTACAAAGGCGTAAATATAAATAAATATTTATATTTACGTCTTTTTTTACTTAAATCAAATAATACCATTACTTTACAAGTTATTAATAATATTAAGGGGGCTTTAATATGAAAAATATTAGAATAAAAAATTTACTAGCTATATTAACTACTTGTGCAATACTAACTACATCACTTTACGGTTGTGGAAATTCTGCAAATACAGCACAAACTTCTGCATCTAATGATAAAAAATTATTTGAGATAGAGGCCTATGGAGTAGTTGATCCTCAAATATCCGCTCAACAAATCATAGCTGATAAAAAAGGATTTTTTGAGGAAGAAGGCTTAAAAGTAACAAATAAATTATTACAGTCTGGTGGCGACATTTCACCTTTGATATCTGGTGGTACAGCCAAAGTATCTTTTGAAAGCACTTATACAGACATTGCCCTTGCAGCAAATAACGTTGATGTTAAAATGTTGGCAACCATGGCTAATATAGGTGATACACAATGTGTAGTTGCTGGTAAAAATGTAACCATAAATAGTGCTAAAGATATCGAAGGCAAAAAGATAGGCATTGCTTCTGGTGCTGGTGTACTTATAGCTATACGTAATATGTGCAAAGATTTAGGTGTTGATGTAAATAAAATTCAATTTGTCATCTTATCACCTTCTGATCAAATTTCCGCATTAGAACGTGGGGATATAGATATGATGGCTTGTTGGGAGCCATGGGTTTCAAATGCAGTAAATGCAGGTGGAAAATTATTATTCAGCGGATTAAATTCTTATTTACCTGAAAAAACTGGATCTGTTAATTGGCTAAATTTTCACACTACTGTACAAGTTACTGGAGATTTTCTAAAAAATAATCCAAAGCAAGTAGAATCTTTACTTAAAGCACTATCAAAAGCAACTGATTATATAAATAAAAATCCTGAAGAATCTGCTAAAGCAATTGCTTCTGAAATCAATCTCGATGAAAAACAAGTATTAAATATTATGAAAAAAAATGTGTATACTATGAAATTTGATAAATCATTTGTAGATTCTTCAAATGAAATGGCAGCTTTTATGCATGAAATGGGAAATATTAATTCTGTTCCAAAGTTTGAATCCTATGCTGATTTTACACCTTTAAAAAATGCCGTTCCAGAACTTGTTACAGTTAGTTAATTCAGATTAAACAGACTTATACCATTTGCATTACTCGATTTTAATAATGTAACACAAATTTTACAATAAGGGATGTTAATTATGTATGATTTATTAATTAAAAATGCAAACATTGTAACTGATAATAATATCACTTTAGGATGTGTAGCTGTTTTCAACGGAAAAATCAAAGATATTTTTTATAATAATGAAATAGCAGATGCTAAACAAATATTAGATTTAAACGGTAAATATCTATTTTCTGGTTTCATCGATTGCCATGTGCATTTCGATGAACCTGGCTATACAATGCGTGAAGATTTCAATCATGGTACAGCGGCTGCAGCCATAGGCGGAATATCAACAGTTATAGATATGCCTTTAAATAATAAACCGCCTGTCTCTAATAAAGATATTTTTGAGGATAAATATAACTTAATAAAAGAAAAAGCCTTTATTGATTATGGTTTTTGGGGTGCACTTGTTAATTACAATATGGGAGATCTCCATGAATTAAATGAAACAGGTGCTTTGGCTTTTAAAAGCTTTATTTGCGATGCTGGTAAAGATTATACTTCGTTAGATTTACGGGAAGTTGAAAAAGCCCTAACAATATTGAAAAACTTTAACGGTCTAGCTGGCTTTCATTGTGAAGACTATGATATGATTCAAAAATTACAAAAAGAAAAGTTGGCTGAAGGTAAAATTTCTGCAAAGGATTATTTAGATTCCAGACCTCTCGACGCTGAGTTAATTGCGACTAAAAATGTTATAGCTATTGCAGAAAAGACTGACAGTAGAATTCATATATGTCATGTTTCTCACCCTCTTGTTGCAGAGGAAATCAGAAAAGCAAAAGCAAAAGGGATTAAAGTTACTGGAGAGACATGCACCCATTACCTAACATTTACTGGAGACGATTTAATACATAAAGGGATGTTATTTAAATGTTCTCCCCCATTAAGAACTAAGGAAGCTTGCGAAGGCTTGTGGGAATATATCAGTGATGGAACTTTAGATTGTATTTCTTCAGATCATTCACCAGGTACCATGGAAGAAAAAACTGAAAATCATCTTGGTGCATTTGGTGCCTGGGGTGGATTAAGTGGTGTGCAAACTACTGTTCAAATTTTCTTTGATCAATTAGTAAATCATCATAAATTAAGCCCTTCCATAATGGCTAGAGTTTTAAGCAAACGCCCAGCTGAAATATTCGGTATATACGGTATAAAAGGTGATATTTCAATTGGTTTTGATGCAGATTTTACCGTTATTGATCAAAATAAGACGTGGAAGATTTCTGAGAATGATTTAAAATACTTAAATAAAATTTCAGCTTTTGTTGGTTTAGAGGGCAAAGGTGCTCCTGTTTTGACAATAGTTCGTGGAAAAATAATCGCTAAAGATGGCAGCATAGTTATAAGTTCAGGTTATGGAAATTTAGTTAAAGGAGGCTCGACTCACAGAGTAAGCGATCATCATCAAATCGTAGATTCGAGACGCCTACTTAAGTGATTCACACCAAATCATAGATTTGGGTTCTCTACTTAGACGTAATAAATCTAATATTTAGTTTTACAAAGGTGTAAACATAAAAATTCTATGTTTATGCCTTTTCTGTTGTATTCAAAATTTATTTAGGAGTGATTAATATGAAAAAAAGTAAATTATTAAAAAAGTTATTCTGTATATTAACTTTAACTACTATGGTATCAACAAGTCTATTTGGTTGTGGTACTTCTTCAACTTCAAGTACCTCAACTTCATCTAAGGAAACTTCTAGTACTGATAGCTCTTCTGATAAATTATTTGAAGTTGATGCCTACGGTGAACTAGATCCTCAAGTATCTGCTCAACAAATTATTGCAGACAAGCTCGGATATTTTAAAGAAGAAGGATTAAAAGTAAATAATAAATTAATGACCGGTCCTGATCAAAATGCTCCTCTTGTTGCCAGTGGTACTGCTTCAATATGCTTTGGATCTATTTATAACAATATTGCAGTTGCTGCAAATGGTGTTAAGGTAAAGGTGCTTGCCCCACTTGCCAATGCTGCTGGTACTCAAAGTGTAGTTGCACGCCCTGGTTTAAACCTTACTTCTGCTAAAGATTTGGAAGGCAAAAGAATAGGTATGACTTCTGGAGCTGGAGTGCTTATTGCGATCCGAAATATGTGTAATGAACTAGGAGTCGATATTAACAAAATTAACTTTGTTAATCTACAGGCATCAGAACAATTATCTGCTTTAGAAAAAGGTGATATTGATGCCATGGCTGTATGGGAACCATGGGTTGGTAAAGCACAAGCTATTGGAGGTAAATTACTATTTAGCGGCACAACTTCAAATTTACCTGAGAAACAAGGAAATGTTCATTGGATTGACTTCTATATGACGGTCCAAGCTACTGAAAGCTTTTATAATCAGCACCCTAAGGAATTAAAAAATTTCTTATCAGCTTTAAATAAGGCAACTAAGTATATAAATGAAAATCCTGAAGATGCATCAAAAATTATTGCTACTGAAATTAATATTGATCCTAAAGACTGTCTAAGAATTATGAAAAATAACGTTTATTCTATGAAATTTGATGACCAGTTTGTTTCTGGTACAAATACTATGGCTAAATTTATGTTAGATATGAAAAGCATAAACAGCGTGCCTGATTTTTCTCAATATACAGATACTAAAATTCTCTCTTCATTAGACCCTTCATTAGTGACTACTAAATAACTAAAAATTAAGTGTAGATAAAATATTTTAATACAAAATTTTATCTACACTTTCAGTCTTGTAAAATTATATATGATTGGGTGGTAAATATGTTTGATATACTTATTAAAAATACTCATTTAGTAACTTGTGAGAAAGTAAAATTTGGAAGCCTTGCAATAAAAGATGGCAAAATTGCAGATATTTTATTGGGCAATTGTGAAGTAGATTCAAAAATAACTATTGATGGCACTGGTAAATATCTTTTCCCAGGTTTAATTGATGCTCATGCGCATTTAAATGAACCTGGATTTACAACTCGTGAAGATTTTTATCATGGGACAAGAGCTGCAGCAGTCGGTGGTGTTACAACTGTTATTGATATGCCAATGCAAAACGAACCTGCATTATATAGTAAAGATATCTTTGTCTCAAAGGAAGCCTGCGTTTCTTCTAAAGCATATGTTGATTACAGCTTTTATGGCGCCCTTGTCACTTATAATTTAAATAAGCTCGAAGAATTAAATTCTTGTGGAGTTGTAGCTTTCAAAAGCTTTTTTGCACCTGTAAGTCCAGATTACACACCTTTAAATACTGGGCAAATCAGGCATGCATTATCTATAATAAAAAAATTCGATGGTTTAGCCAGCTTTCATTGTGAAGATTACAATATTATTACCTATGAACAAAATAAAGCTATTAACGAAGGTAGATTAGGCCGCAGAGATTTTCTTAATTCGCGCCCTGTAATTGCAGAACTGATGGCTGTAAAGAATATTATAGAATTAGCAAAAGAACAAAATTGTCGTGTTCATATATGTCACGTAAGTCACCCTGCTGTAGCAGAAGAAATAAAAAAAGCAAAGATGAATGATGTAAAAATTACCGCTGAAACTTGTCCTCATTATCTTATTTTTGACGAAAATGATTTTCTAACTAAAGGAGCTATTTTCAAATGTGCCCCACCACTTCGAACTCGTGAAGATAAAAAAAAGTTATTAGATTACGTTTGTGATGGAACTATTGATATAATAGTAAGCGACCATTCTCCTTGTGCTCCTGAAGAAAAATTAGAGGACATGGGAATTTTTAATGCTTGGGGCGGCATTAGTGGAATTCAAACTGGTCTACAAACTATGTATGATTACCTTGTTGCTCAAAAAGGGATTTCTCCCTCACTAGTATCTAAAGTAATGTCTGCTAATCCTGCAAAACATTTTGAAATAAGCAGTAAAAAAGGTTCATTAAGTATAGGGGCTGATGCTGATGTGGTACTTCTTGATCCAAATAAAAATTGGAAAATTACAAGCAATAACCTAGAATATTTAAATAAACAATCTGCGTTTGTTGGCTTAGAAGGGAAAGGACTTCCGATTTTAACCATACTTCGCGGAAAAATTATTTCCGCGAATGGGCATATAACTGAAAAAACTCCATATGGGCATTTGATAAAACGAAACTTACGAAATTTCAGTTAGATTGTCATAGGTTTCATGGTGGAGGCGAAGCGCGATCTTTGAACTCCACCACTTAAAAAGATTCAATTATATTAATTATTTTACTGATAATAACTTCTAATATAATTCACCCATTCATTATATATATCTTCATCAGATTTTCCAAATACCTTTTCATAATCTTCTGTTTTAATTATCTCCATTAATTTTTCCCATCCATATTTTTTATCTATATACTCTATATAGGTATTGGCAAAGGTGTACCCTCCCATCTTTGAAAATTTAACTGGATTGCTAGTCTTAATTTCTGAAAAAGTTGGAATTTGCATATTATAGGTATATTTTTTATAAAAAGGTTCTGCATTAGATAAATATAAAGCCATTCCTTCAGTTAACCATAATCTAATATGTGGATTTATTATACTTACATAGGCATGAACCATTTCATGTAAAGCAGCTTGCTTATTATTATTATAGTCATGAACCTTTCCTGGATTTGCAGGCGATGTCAGTATAACATCCGTTCCTATATTGTCACCAATATACCAGTCGAGGCCTAACATTGGCCCTATTATTCCATATTTTTTCATTTGCATTGTAGATTGATGGTCATAAATATAGATATTAATATTTTGCTTTTCACTAAATCCTAATTTCTTAGCTAACTCACCTGCTCTTGCATTAGCTAACTGAAAAACATCCTTTGCTGCCGTTTCTTCCTCTTCATAATAAACATTTACCCATTCGCCTTCAATAAGATGCATATTTGATGTCTTTAAGCTAAGAGTTGGAATAAAATTAATAAAAATAAGTAATGCAGCTATCACAAAAATAATTCCAAATATTTTAATAGTTTTATTTCTTTTCATGTACTATTCCTCATTTCTTCTTTATTTCCTATAGAATACCTAAAATATCCTCCATAAAAAAGTAACCAGAGTCATTATTTTGATATGACTCTGGTCATGTTTAATTATTAAGGAAATATTTTTGCAAGCTTTAAGGCTAACATAGTCCTATCTTTTATCCCTGTTTTATCATAAATAGTACTTATATAATTTTTTACTGTACCTTCAGAAATATATAAAAATTCTGCTATTTGAGAATTGGTATATCCGTCAGAAAGCAGCTGACAAATTTCAATTTCTCTTTCTGTTAGATCTTTTAATAGATCAATCGTGGAGTATTCTTCCTTACTTGTATTTTCATTTGAGCATTTTGACATTATATTCGCTAATGCAGTCATTACTTTACTATCAAGTATGCTTTGACCATTCATAACATTAAAAATTCCCTGAACAATAACTTTTGTTCCTGCATCTTTTAATAAATATCCGTCTGCTCCGTTCCGTACTGCATTTACAATGTTTTCTTCATCATAAAAAGTGGTTAAAACAAGTATTTTCATTGCAGAATATCTTGCTTTTATTTTTAATATCAATTCCTGTCCTGACATTCCCTCCATATTTAAATCTATCAATGCTATATCTGCTTGTTCTTCCTCTAAAATATCTAAGGCTTCCTTACCATCATGTGCTAGCCCTGCTATTTTAAAGGATTCATTCATGGATAAGATTAGTTCAAGACTTTCTAAAAGAAGATTTTCATCATCTACTATCAATATTCTAATTTTATTCATTCTTATCACCTGTTCTTGTTGGAATTTTCAATGTTACCAGCATTCCTTCTTGATTTTCTATTTTTAAATTTCCGCCTATAGAAACTAAGTAATTCCTGATTTTTTTTATTCCGAATCCAGAGTCCAGTAATTCTTTATAATTTCCCATACTTTCAATTCCTGTTCCATTGTCCTGAACTATTATATTTATATTGTGTCTATCTATATCTATAATGACAATAATAGCTGTTGCATTCCCATGTTTTACACTGTTGGTGACCAGTTCCTGCAATGCTCCTATTAAAAAGTCAATCCTCTCGATACGAACATTCTGCTTTTTCAATTGCTGTTCACTATACTCAATTTTAATTCTTATTTTGATATTGAAATCTTCTTTTAATTTATCAATATTTACATTTATTAATTTCATCATATCTTCTATGGTTTGTCCATTTACCTTTGTGTTTATCCCACGTACTGCTTTTCTAATAGCTTCAAGACTCTCCCTCATTCGTATATTTGCAAATTTTATTTTTTCTATTGCTTTTTTAGAATCCACATTGTAAACCGCTTCTGCTGCATCCAAACTCATAATAGCTGCCATTATTGTGTGTCCAACACTATTATGTATATCTCTGCTTACTTGTTCTCGTTCATCATATTTTATCTTCTGAAGAGCAAGAGATTTTTCAAGTTCAAAAATCTCCTTATCCTTTATAGACTTATGATACTGTAGCATAAGTCCAGAAGTACGATTACATAATATGTAAAACAAACTTCCACAACATAAGTATTGAAGCACTCTTGGCACAGCTCCATATAACATTATATTTTTCAATCCAGTAAAGGGTTCAATCCATGGTTCCATTAAAAAATAAAAACTCAATAAGTGAGCTATTAATATATTACACACTGATTCAATAATTGCTACTATAAGCTGTTTCTTTCTAAGATACATAGATGCTAATATTGTTGGAATAACAAACATTAAAACTGTTTGAAAGGTTAGTAATGCATAACATATTCCTGTAGAAATCACAGCACAAGTAAGTATAAAATACTTTATCCATTCTTTCTTAAGTTCAAATACATCCACTAAAATCGTTGGCAGCAAAAGAGGAATTATAAGTAATACATTCATTTTTATCATTACATTCTGCACAACATCAAATACATGAATTAAATTTAAAAATCCTGCTATAAAGCAAAAATACAAAACGATTCGCATTGCCTTTGATACTGTTTTATTTGTTTCTATTTCATTTTTCCATAATAATTCGTCTACCTGATTCATGTTATCCCTCTTGTCTATAATATTAATTGCATAAAAATATTTTTACCCCAAAATCTTCATTTCCATCCCTTAGGATACCTTCAATTAACTTCATTATATCCTAAAAACTAACTATAATTAGTATAACATAAATGAAATAACCCATGAAAATCTAAATTTATATTTTCGTTAGTTTTTAAGTTCTCTTAGCTTTTCTATTATTTAAAACCCATTATAAGCTTAAATTTCCCTTGACTTCTAAAAATAATATTATATACTAAAAATATACAAAGTATACTATTAGTATACTTAATAAACTAAAAGGCAGGTGTTTACTATAGGTATTACTGAACGAAAGGAAAGAGAGCGATTAGCTCGTAAAATTGAAATAATAAATGCAGCTGAAAAAATTTTTTTTGAGAAAGGTTTTGAAAATTCTACAATGGATGATATTGCAAAGGAGGCTGAGTTTACTAAGAAAACTATATATTCATATTTTAAAAGCAAGGATGAGTTATATTTTGAAATAATGTTATCAGGCTTTAATGTATTAAATGAGTTGTTTGATAAGGTAATTAAGGAAGATATTAAAAGTAACGAATTTGAAAAAATCAGTAAATTCGGTAAGGTTTTTGTTGAATTTAGTAAGAATTACCCTGGATATTTTACAGCTATTGCAGATTATGAAAACAAAGATTTTGACTTTAAAGATGAAGATGATAACTTTTTAATAAAAAAGTGTTATACAGCTGGACAGTATTCTATCGAATTATTAAAGAGTTGCATTATAAATGGAATTAAAAAAGGTGAGTTAATAGATAATGCAGATTCAAATACAATTTGTCTTCTGCTCTGGTCAACTATGATGGGGTATATTGGATTATTAAATAAAAAAGAAAAATACATAAATGCTTATTATGATAAAAATGTTGAAGATTTAATAGAAGATGGAATTAATATTTTATTAAAATCTATTAAAAAGTAAAGGGTGTGTTATATATGTTAAATGTAAAAAGAATATTATTAGGTGCAGCTTCCCTTGTTGTTATAGCTGGTATTATCTTCGGCGGAAGATATTTAATTTCAGTTATAAATTATAAAAAAGCAATTAAGGAATTAACAATTAATAGAGTAGATTTATCAAAGATTTCTGATGGAAAATACACTGGTTCATACGATATTAGTTTAATTAGTGCAAAAGTTTCAGTTACAGTTAAAGACCACAAAATTGAAAATATAGATTTATTAGAACATAAAAACGAAAGAGGAAAGCCTGCAGAAGTTATTCCAAGCATGGTAGTTAAAGCCCAAAGTTTGCAAGTTGATACTATTTCAGGAGCAACAAATAGCAGTAAAACAATTTTAAAAGCTATTGAAAACGCATTAGAATCTGGTCAAGCATAAAAATATTGCAATAAAGTTTTTTAAACCATTCCATAAGCTATGCCAGAAAATATAATGAATCCTGAAGAAGTTAGAATAAAGTGAGGAATATGTATGGTTGAATTTGAAGATTTTGAATTCTTTTGTATGGGAACTAATGTCATTCAAAGAATTTATAGTGTTAATGCAAAGAAAATTGCTATACTCGTTGAAAATGAGTTGAAAAGACTTGAGAATCTAATGAGTTTTTACATTAGTTACAGTGATGTCGGTAGACTTAACTCAGAAGCTGGACAAGCTGAGGTTCCATTAAGCAAGGAAACTTTTGAAGTTATAAAAAAAGCTAAGGATTACTCAGAACTTTGTAATGGAGCATTTGATATAACTATAGCTCCCTTAGTTAAGCTATGGGGCATATTTAGCAAAGACCAAAGAGTACCTTCAAAGAATGAAATTAATAATATATTAAGCTTAACAAATTATAAAGATATCATTTTAAATATAGAGAAAAACTCTGCCAAACTATCAAGGGTAGGACAAAAGATTGATTTAGGTGCAATAGCAAAGGGCTATGCAGCAGATAGAATTATAGATATTTATAAGAAAAATTCTGTTGAATCTGGCTTTATAAACATCGGAGGAAATGTACTGACCCTTGGAAATAAACCTGATAGTTCACCTTGGTCAATCGGAATTCAAAATCCTTTTCAAATAAGGGGCGAATTCATAGGAATTGTAAAAATTTCTGATGAAACAGTTGTAACCTCTGGAGATTATGTAAGATATTTTGAAAAAGATAAAATTAGATATCATCATATCTTAGATCCAAGGACAGGCTATCCTGCTAAATCAGATCTAATAAGTGCCACTATAATTGGAAAAAGTTCTATAGAAGCAGATTCTTTATCAACAGCTATATTTATTCTTGGGCTAAGAGAAGGAATGGAGTTAGTCAATAAAATTGATGATATAGAAGCTATATTTATCACTTCTGGAAAAAAGGTTTTTGCAACGAAAGGAGCAAAAGAAAAATTTTCTTTTATTGATGCATCGAATGAATTTGAATATATAGAGGATACTTTTCTTTAAATTTACAAGAAAAAAGGAAGTGATTCTTTAGTGAATTACCTATTATTAGGTTGGTTATCATGTATGTTTTTAATCTTTGGTTATAGCTATAGTTTATTTAAAAGGTTTAAAAATATACGTTATAAAATAAACTTACCTGTTAAGAAATTATTAGATTATCATTGTATTTTATCTATTATAGCAACAATTTTAGCTTTCCTTCATGCTGGAAATAATCTAACTAATATTAAATTTTCTACTGGATATATTAGTTTGATATTGATGATCTTGACAACACTTATTGGAGTAATTATGAAATACTTCAAAAAAACATATATAAATCATAGGGCATTTTGGCTGTATACACATATATTGCTGTCCGTTATGCTAATTGGATCAATTTTATTGCATATATTCTATTATCTACTTTTGCAATAATAATTAATATTATTTCCTTTTATAATCAAGAATCACCAATATATATGAATTAAAATGCATAATCCACAAAAATCCAAAATCTTAGATTCTTGTGGATTTAAAGCATATCCTTAAAAATCCACTACTTTATATAATTATTAGGTTGTTGAGTAAACAAAATTTGTAAAAATTATTTATTCAACAACCTAAATAAATATATCCTTTTCTCCAAGCCGCAATAAAATCCAATCATTCATCGGTCATATTTTCGAATCTTAATATAGTTAATGCATATATTGAAAACTTATTTGTATATATCCATAACCTCCATTAAGTATTTTTTAAAATTTTCTCTAACACTTGTGGGTTCAATAATTTCACATTTATTACCAAACTTAAGTAGTACATTATATCCTTCTTCATTATCTACAATAGGATATTTAGCAATGTAGTTATCTTCATCTCGTGCAATGATGTTATCCTCTCCAAATCGCTCTATAATTCTATCTTTTAAAGATTTATCTATTCTAATAATTACCGGTACTACTTCTTTTGTTATCCAATCTGTACCATCCATAGGCAATGGTACAAAATCTCTTGGCTCAAAATTAGCTTCTGATACACGTACCTCATTCATTCTAGCTAACTTAAATATCCTATAATCATTTCGTTCAGTACTAAAGGCTTGTAAATACCATTTGCTTTCTTTAAATACTACCTTATAAGGTTCAACTTTACGGGAAGTCTGATCACCATTTTTATCTATGTAACTGAATAACAAATATCTTTTTTCATTCATTGCTCTCTCTATAGTTTTCAATACACTTCGCAGCGAGCGGTTTCCCTCATTAAGTTCTAAATCTATTAAAAAATTCTGATTATTATTTTGCTTTAATAAATCATTTTCATCCATCATGCTCTGCAATTTGATCAACGTATTAGCGATTTCCTTATTTTCTAATAGCTGATTATAACTTTGTAAGCCAGTTATTAAGCTTTGAACATCTTTGGGAGTAAATAATTTTTTGTCAACTTTGTAAGATTTCATCAAACTTACTCCACCCATAGAACCTCTAGTTACCATAATAGGCATTCCAGCAATATTTAAAGCGTCAATATCTCTGAAAATGGTCCTCCTACTTACTTCCAGCTTTTCAGCCAGTTCACTAGTGGGTACTGTTTCTCTTTCTAAAAGAAGCATAATGATTGCAATTAGACGTTCTATTTTCATAAAAAAGTTCACCTCGGGTTTAATTATGACATACTTGTGTCATAATTGCTATGATAAAGTATAGACATAAACAAGATTCCAAATAATTATTGCAAGGAGAGATTTAAAATGAGTAATTTTAAAATTGAAGAAAAAGAGACTTTTCGTTTGGTAGGTTTTAAAACAAAACTAAAAGGTTCAGAAAAAAATGACTCAAAACAATTTTCTGAACAAAAAACTGAATTTTTTAAGGATATAGTTCAAAGTGGAAAGATGTCTTTACTTAGAACAATTTCTGAAAGTAACTATGGTTATGCAGCAGTGACAACTGATGGAAACAATACTTTCTACTATGCAGGTGTTAAATCATCACAACCTGTAGTTGATGAAAGCGAAGAAGTTTTATTTCCTGAAGGAAAATATCTAGTTATTGAAGGAACAGGTGGACTATCTCGTTTAGCTTTTGATAAGCTTGAAGATCAAGCCTTTAAGGAAATTCTTACTGAAAAATATAATTATGAGTATAACGGAAATCCTATTGCAGAAATCCTACTAAATGGAAATCCAGCAGACTGTGAAGTTGAAGTATGGATACCAGTAATACAAAAATAATTATTCATATCGCAAAGAGATAGCATAAGCTATCTTTTTTACTTTTTAGATCATTCATATCAAAGTATGAGTGCGATTTTCTTTCTCTCAGCCCGCTTTACTCCAATTAAGAAAAAAATACGACTATCTGTAAGCAGCTATTTAAGCCGCATACAAATAGTCGTGGGTTTCATGATGGAGGCGAAGCATGACCTTTAAAATCCACTAATTATTATTTAGCAAGATTTCTATTTTCTTATTGATTAATACTAGATATTTTTAGATAAGGTATGTACCAAAGGGACGAACACGTAGCTGGTCTTCTTCTACTGTGGTTAGATAAAAGCATACGCATTTTTTAGAAAATCGTAAACTTCTTTCATAATAATTCCTTTCTAGCCATAGATTGCCCATAAGTCCTTATACATCATTGTTATGTTTTTAATCACCTTGAAAAGCTTAATGGTTATGGTCAGCATCAACTTAATTTTACTACCAATTTTCTGCCATCAGTAAAAGCCCTGTCTAGGAGTTCTTGAGATATGCTATATCCCTGGGTCTCCGTACCACAAGCAAGTATATTATCAATTAGATCCCATCCAAAAAATTCAGAACGCATCTTTAGCGATTCAAACAGATTACTACAGAAGTCTTCATTATCTGCAGCCTGTGCAAATACAGCTATAATCTTTTTTCCTGGGTAACGTGGCTTGAAATCATGTCCAAACATCGGACGTAAACGGTCAAACCAAATCTTCGCCTGGCCACTAAAGTCAGACATATAAATTGGTGAACTAATTATAATCCCATCAGCAGATTCAATATCACTATACATAGAATGCAGTTTATCTTTTATAATACATACCTTATCTTTTCTGCAATAATCACATGCCTGACATCCTCTAATTCCAGTTTCATTAAGATCATATATTACAATTTCGGCTCCTTCAGATTTTGCCCCTTCTATTGCCTTATAAAGGAGCTGTGTAGAAACTCCTTTTTTTCTAGGGCTTCCAATAAACGCTACAACTTTACTCATTTAATTACCTCCATAATCTTGTTTTATAATAATTGAATATTCAATCAATTTTATTTTTTTAAAATAACTCTTTTTTATTTAATTCATTTTATGTACCCTTTTTGACTTTAATAAATGCAAAGTAATTTAATTAAAATTTTATATAATATTGCCTGAACATTCATTCAATATTATATAAAATTTTTATTTTTTTATTGAAGCCCAGCTCATTCCAATTATTTCTTCAACATTTTGTTGAGTAAATTCAAACTCTCCATTAAAGTATTTTTTTGCAATTTGTATTAATGGACTAAAAGAATAAATAAATAAAAGGTCTGAATCAACTTCTTTAAAAACGCCCTGTTTTTTACCATTTTCCATAAATTCTAGTAATGGCCTACCTGTAATATCAAATTCTTTATGCAACTCCAAGATATATGGCGAATTTGTAAACTGCTCCATAAAGAGAAAATTATCCTTATTGTTAATAAAGAAATTAATGTAATTGCTCAATAAAATTTTAAATTCAGCTTCTACTGGGCAGGAAATATTAACTCCATATGATACCTTTTCCTGCATATCTTTTTTAGCTTCCAAAAAAAGTTTTTTAAGCATATCATCTTTATTATCAAAATAAGTGTAAATAGTTCCTGCTGCAACACCTGCTTCTTTTGCAATCTTGGACATTGAAATCTCCGCTAACCCTACTTTATTTATAAGCTGTATTGCCGCCTTAATAATACTTTCTTTCTTATCATCATCTTTATATCTCATACTAAGCTGCCTCTCTTAAGGATAACAATTCCTCTAATAATTTTTACTTTACATCTTATATTTTATATTAAATGATCATTCAATTAAAGTCAATACTTTTTTGAATGATCATTCAATATTAATTTTTATACAATTTAATCTTAAGAAGAAACATAAGAAATATGTAACCCCTAATTCCAAAACATCAGGAGTGTGCATATCCAATATAAAACTCTGTAACTCTAAGCTAAAAGCTCAAAATTTTCTACGACAGTTTGTCCCAAGAAACACTGAAAGCCACTGAAATCAGTAGCTTTGAATTGTATCAAAATTCTAGTTCTAATTTGGTGGAGGTGAAGCGTGACCTTTGAAATCCACCAAAAAAATCTTATCTTAATTTTAATCCAAAAATATATTACACATTAACAACTTTACTTATAAAATTTTTATAATCTTTTTTGATTTTTTTATATGACCTTGTGCAAGTACTTCTATATTTCTATATTGATCGGAGTTTGTTACAACTATTGCTGTAGTAGTCACATATCCTGCCTTTTCAATATCAGATATAGAAAATGTCATCAGTGATTGTCCACATTTTATTTTTTCTCCAGCTTTCACTAATGGATTAAAGCCTTTTCCATTCATTTTAACTGTATCCATTCCTATATGAATTAGTAGTTCTATTCCATCACAGCTTTTCAATGCAATTGCATGTTTTGTTTCTGTAATCAAAAGAATTTCTCCATCAAAAGGTGCATATAATTTTCCATCGGTCGGCTTCATTCCACATCCTTTTCCAAGCATTTCTTCTGAAAATACACCATCATTAATTTCTTTCAAAGAAATTACTTCGCCTTCCATTGGTGCATAAATAAAGCCATTTTCCGTTTTTTCTATAATTGTTTCTTCTTGCTTTTTATTTATAAATTTTTGAAATATATTCATTATATCACTCCTTGTATTTTACTCTTATTTTTTAATCAACTAATTCCTCCACTTAAATTTCTTATCTAAAAAGGGAATCTAAAATAATATATTAATTTTCAGATTCCCCTTTGTAAAAATACTTACATAACGTATAACTTAATTATTTCATATACCCACCTAGCATTGGATAGCTACATTTTTCTAATTTCTTGACTACTCATACATAACAATCATTACTTTTTTATATTAAACATTCACCGTTTGTTTCTATTACTTTTTTATACCAATAAAAAGATTTTTTTCTTTTTCTCTCTAAAGTTCCAGTTCCATCATCTTGTTTATCTACATATACAAATCCATATCTTTTACTCATCTCTCCAGTGGATGCTGAAACTAAATCGATACATCCCCAAGATGTATATCCTAATAGTTCAACTCCATCTTCCATAGCTTCTTTCATTTCTATGATGTGCTGTCTAAGATAATCAATTCTATAATCATCATTTATTGAGCCATCCTCTTCTATTGTATCTTTAGCACCCAGTCCATTTTCTACTATAAATAAAGGTTTTTCGTATCTATCATATAAAGTATTCATAGTTATTCTAAGTCCTAACGGATCAATGGCCCATCCCCATTCACTAACTTCTAAATAAGGATTTTTTATGGATTTAACAACATTAGCTTCAGTTTGATTTTCCATATTCTTAGATGCACATCTAGAAGAATAATAACTAAAAGATATAAAATCTACTGTATTTTTTAATATATCCAAATCATTTTCTTCCATTGCAATACTAACTTCTTTTTCCGCAAATACCCTCTTTGAATATGATGGATACTTACCTCTAGCCTGTACGTCTATGAAAAATAAATTTTCTCTATCCTTTGCATGAGCCATCCATACATCTTTTGGATCACATGAATACGGATAAAAATCTCCTCCTGCAAGCATACATCCAACTTTATTTTCTGGATTTTGTTCATGAGCTATTTTAGTTATTAAGGCACTTGCCACTAACATATGATGCGCTGCCTGATACTTAACCTGATCTTTGTTTTCACCTTCCTTAAAATATATACCCGCTCCTGAAAAAGGACTATGTATCAATATATTTATTTCATTAAATGTCAGCCAGTATTTAACTAAACCATCAAATTCTTCAAAACAGCATCTTGCATACTTTTCAAAAAATCCTATCATTTCTCTGCTCTTCCATGATCCATATTTATTAACCAGTTCCATTGGAACATCAAAGTGACATAATGTTACTAATGGCTCTATATTATATTTTTTACATTCTAAAAATAAATCTTTATAAAATTTAATTCCTGCTGCATTAGGTTTGCTATCATCTCCATTAGGGAAGATTCTTGTCCATGCGATTGAAGTTCTAAAAACTTTGAATCCCATTTCAGCCATCAGAGCAATATCTTCTTTATAATGATGATAGAAATCAATTGCCTCATGACTTGGATAAAATTCATTATCTTTCAAAGTCAAATCTTCTTCTAACCCTAATTTTACTTTCATTCTGTTTATTCCATGTGGTATAACATCTACAGTGCTTAAACCTTTTCCATCTTCTCTATAAGCACCTTCAGCCTGATTTGCTGCAATAGCTCCCCCCCACAGAAATTCTTCTGGGAAACTGTATTTACTCATTATCTGCCCCCATTATTTCAATATTATCTTCTGCTGGAATATCTTCAAATCCAAATACTAGAGTTAATATGAAAGATAATACAACTGCCAGTATCATTATTCCAATTATCCAAATAATGCTCGATGGATTTTGTGGATCAAAAAACTGAACACTTGTGAACAAACCTGGTGCAGCCATAGATCTACTTGCGAGTCCTGCTATCCCTGCTACGGCGCCACATACACCACCTGAAATTAATGATGCTATCAAAGGCTTTTTAAATCTTAATGCTACTCCATACAGTGCTGGTTCTGTGATTCCCGCAATGATTGCAGAAGAAGCAGCTGCAATTGCAGTTTGTCTTAACTCTTTATTTTTAGTTTTGAAAGCAACAGCTAAAGCTGCTCCTCCTAATGAAAGGTTCGCACCTATTTCTGAAGGCATTACCATTCCTTCCATGCCTGTTTCTGCTATAGTTGTTAATATAGTTGGAGTAAATACTCTATGCATGCCAGTCATAACAAGTAGTGGCCATAAAGCTCCCATTATTGCTACAGATACCCATCCTAATTTGCTGTGAATAAAATAAACTAAACCTGATATTGCAGTACCAATCCATATACCTAAAGGTCCTATCAATCCAATTGCTATTGGCGCTGCAATCAATACTATAATGGCTGGTTTTAAGAAATTTTTAGTTACTTCTGGTGTTATCTTATCTACAAATCTTTCAATATATGATAATATCCAAGTCATACAAAGTGCTGGTATTACCGTATACGTATACTTAACGGATGCAATAGGAATAAACGCTAAAGTTACTTCCTTACCTTCTGATGCGCTTACCATTAGTTTCATAAAATCTGGATGCACCATAAGTCCTGCTATTGCAACAGCTAAATAAGTATTAGTTTTAAATTTCTTAGATGCTGATACTGCCACCATAATTGGAAGGAAATAAAATGCTGCATCTCCCATAGCATTCAGTAAGGTATATGTAGTACTGTCTGCTGGTAATACTTTTAACATAGATAAAATCATTACTACTAACTTTACCATTGAACCACCAATAATTGCTGGTATCAATGGTGACATTGTACTTACTAATGCATCCAATATATTAGTTCCAACTTTTTTAATAGTTAGCTTTTCTTTTTTTATCCCTTTTGCAATGTCACTTTGATCTCCAAAGTTTCCTAATTTTAAAACTTCCTTATAAACATAAGATACATTATTTCCAATAATAACTTGATGTTGTCCACCTTGGTTCACATATCCGATTACTCCATTAATTTTTTTTATTTCATCCACATTTACTTTTGAGTCATCCTTTAAAGAAACTCTTAAACGAGTCATACAATGAGTTACACTTTCAATATTCGATATTGTTCCTAAATTTTCAGTAATCGTTTTCGCAATTAATGCATAATCCTTTGCCATTTTATTACCTCACTTATATTTATTATTTTCGAATAGCTATTGAATGTATCTTAATGTTAATTGAAAAAGCGAATTCTGTCACTATGTAAACCATTATAAAAAACATGTCTGTTTTTTAATAATTTGTTATTGCCAAAAAACAAAATGTTTTTTGGCAATTAAAATCGAAATGTGTTCTTGACATTTCATATATTTAAAAAACTGTGATTAACAAACAAAAAGACTAATTAAAATAAGCTTTATCAACTTGAGTTAAAAACTTCAAATTAATAAAGCTCTATGTAAAATACTTTTATTTTTAATGGTAGCTATTCACTCATCTTGTATAGATTCTTCTCGACGATTTTGTAGTTTCCTTCCAATCCTTTCTATTATACTAATGATTGGAATTTGAGTGGTAATATCATATATTCCCACTTTAACATATGGCACGTAATATGGGATATTATAATCAGACATTTTCGCTATAGTGCAATTTTCAGTGTTAGTAATACTAACAATACAGCAATTATCTTTTTTAAATCTATTTATATGGCCTATAATATCTTTTGATTCTCCAGACACAGAACATACTATCACAACTGAATTTTCATAAAATTTACCTGTAGTCGGGTAATACGGATCATCAATGCATAAACTAAATTGTCCAACACTTGATAGATATCGTGCCCCATATCTTGCTACAATTCCTGACATACTACTTCCTATAAAAATTGTTCTCTTTGCTTTTAATATAGCTTTTACTATTTCCTCTATCTTTTCATCATATTCTTCAGTATTCGTTTTCTTAAAAAAATCAATTATCTCTGTATTATCTTCACTTACTTTTTTAATTTCTTTTTCTTCTATAAATAATTTAAATTTTAGTTTAAACTCTGAATAACCACTACAACCTACTTTCTTGCAGAAATTTAATATAGTTGTAGTTGATACATGAGATTCAACTGCTAATTCCCTTATTTTCATATATCTGACCTTATCTTTATTATCCATAATATAATTATAAACAGAAATTTCTAAATCATTAAGACTTTTGATTTGACTATAACTGAACATATAATACTTCCTTCCATTGTACTATTGCTTCTACATTATATCAATTGATAACGTTTTTTTCAATTAATGTATATATTAAGTCTGAGTCAAGTAAAAGTTAGGAATAATGATTAATTTACTCTTAGTTAAATTATAGTATTATTTAACTAAATTTTGTAGATACTATAATAAAACATTTTTGAGGTGAAGTTAATGACTGATTTAGAAAAAGCATATATTGCAGGAATAATTGATGGCGAAGGAAGTATTATGCTCCAAAGATTTCATTATAATGAATATCCATCTCCTTGCATTTCTATAGCTTCCACTACATATGAATTACTATATTGGATAAAGTCTGTTATTGGAAAAGGGGTTATTAAGCAAAAGAAAAATTATGATAATTTTAAGCATAAAGATTGTTACAGTTATATTCTGAAATATAATGATGCAATTAAATTACTTAAAGAAATCTATCCTTTTCTAATTATTAACTCAAAAAGAAAGAGAGCAGAACTTATATTAAACAAATATAAATCTCTAACTCCTAGGAACGGTAGATATTCAGATGAACTTCTAAAAGCTAAATCCGATTTTTATAATGAATTTATTTCAATAAAATAAAAAATCATTGATATTACTTTTATAGTAGCATCAATGATTTATATGGTGGAGGCGAACCGTATCGTATGAAATGTACAAAATCTATTGAGGATTATAGGCATAATTAAATTTGTGGGAGTTTAATGACTCCCACTATACTTTGAATATTTCCCTTTCCATATGGCTTAGATAGATGTCACAACCTATTTTGAGTGTATGAGTAATGTATTATATATATTTTTTACATTTCTCAGTTCCTGGGATAGCTCTATAAAGCTTTTTTAGTTTTTTTGTTTCTCGGAAATATATCCAAATAGTTAAGTATTTTTTCAATGAAACAATTAATTAGTATCAGATATGCCTTCTATATATTTTGCTACCTCACCAATTGGATAATCCGTTTTTGTTTCAAACATAACAGTACCCTTTTCATCTTTAATAATAAACTTCTTATTTTTGAAACGTATATATACTCCCTTGGCACATAAGTAACGATCTTCCCAAGTACCTAAATAACCCTCAAATGTTGATTCCAATCCTTTGTGCTTTAAAAATTGATGTAAGGCCTCCAAAAACACTTCATAATTATAACCATTAGAAGATTTATTAGGTATCATAATCAATTCACCATCAACTTCACGCAATCGTAAATGAGAAGTACTCATCCTCTTGAATGAATTAGAAAATTTGATAAAACAATATTTCCAATCATTTTCGAGAACACTTGCATTTTTTACAATACTTTTTAATTGCATTCTAATATCATCAGTTAGATTTATTGAATCAAGTAATTTCTTAACAATTTCACCGTGGTTAGAAAATAACTTTTTCATACTTGGTGTACTAGCACCTTCATTGGGATCATCAACGCACAATGTTTTGTATGCTCCTACTGGTAGAGTATAGTCCCCATACGTAAGCAATGCTTGTCGCAGCAAATGCCCGTGTTTAGGTTTTGATTCATCAAATAATACAGATATCTTATCCCAGTATTGGACAAAAGTTTTCATATCGTATTTCCCTTGGCTATTCTTCGCATAATACAACGCTGAGCGTATTTGGCCACTAAAATATGGATGTTGTTCTGCTTTATAAATTTCCTCCGCAAATTCATTGCTATCATTAATTATACGTGCCTTAAGTTGTTCTTCTGTTATTTGTTCTTGAGAGAAACCTGTAATTGCCCCATCTTTTGAAAAATAACTTAGTAAATCATCCCATTTCTCTGCAAGTTTATTTACCCCATTAATAGCATTTCTGTATAGAATTGAGCTATCAATCGTGGAATTCAGTGTTAAATTTTTGATAATTCTCACCCATTGTGCTAATGAACCGTTATCAATACCTTTTGCCATATACAAATATGTAGTCAAAGCATGGAATAGAACCCTGTCTTGATAAGTACGTTTTTCTGCCAAAGCATTGAAAACAAGGCGTTGTATTGATTTACACTTATGATTATTACTAAGGAAATTAAGCGTATAAAACGCAGTTTTATATATTTCCTCATCAATCTTTTCATAATCAAGCGTGTTAGACCAGTTGGTGTCAGTTGAGCAAATTTCCTTATTCATAAGAAGTACTCCAAAAAACATCAAGAAAGTCTGGTCAAAGTTTTCTTTGCAATTTGACCAAAATAAATCAGTCCATTTACTATCAAAAGATTGCTCAAATTTATCAGTGAAATTAAGTTGAAGCTTCTGAAGTCTGCCAATTAATCGTGCTTTGAAGTTTTCAAACGATGTAAGAGGCTTTCCTCGTGCATTGAGTTTAATGTATAAACTATCCTCCATGCCTAAATCTTTCATTTCTAAAAAATTAAAAACAACTGGTTTATATTCATAATTAGTAAGCCTTTGATCAAGGTTTTCTACATCACAAAAAACATTCTTTATGTCATCAAGCATTATAAGTATAGATTGTATTGTTGGATCATACTTCCATACTGAAACAAACCACTCTGATTCTTCGATTTCTTTGGAAGGCGGTAGATCAGACGTAAAAACAACTAAGCGGTTTTCGGTCAGTTTTTCTAAAAAATCTCGTGAACTCTTGCGAGTTTCATAAGTTAACTTGTGCAGAAGTTTTGTTTTATTTTCATCTTTGCAAAAAGCATAAAGATGCAAAAGAAAAAGTGTTGTCAATCGCTGCTGTCCATCTAAAGGTATAAATTTATCATCTTCTGCCTTGCCATATACAAAATTCAGATCAAGAGGTGGTGTTTCGCCCATAATTGCTGATTTCATATCTTTTAAAAGATTAAAGCGAACCAAATTAGCATGGTCATCTGTTCTTCCTTGTGCATAATCACGTTGTACAACTGGTACTTCCACTTTATATTCTTCAAGTAATTCGAACAATGTGTCAATAGTTTTTTTACTCATTTTCAAAACCTCCCCTTAAAAAAGGATTCAAGTGTATCATTCATTGCATCAATATAGTCCTTCTTGTCTTCAGTCTCCCAAATATCCATATTACTTAGATTTTTTGAATACACCTTTAGAAAAATGTTTTTTGTACATAAAGGCACAAAAAGTCCTTTTGACTCACGCTCGATTATAACTTTTCGTTTTTCTATGAAAGGTGCATTTTGATAACTACGATTTGTTTGTGCATCAAGTAATGTTAAGTTTCCTATATTGTCATCTGCTTCAGCTGTTTCATCTGCTGTAGCATGAATATGCTCAATGTCCCACTTTATTTTGTCAGCTGTTTCCCCTTTATATATGTCAAAAGGAAAGCGGTACTGCTTTTCGCTTTTACAAACCAATGTTGCAATGTTGAATAGAAGAAGTAGCTTGCGAATTTTCCGACGGTCATTTGAGTTATCATAAGAAATATCAGTCAGATTATACTTGCCCGTTACCTCTTTCGTCTTTTCAAGAAGACCTTTCATAACAGCACTTTTGCGCTTCCCCCGTGTAAGTTCAAATATCTCAGAAATTTTTACACCTGATGATATAAGGTAGCCTATTATATGGTACTTATTCAAATCAGAATACCAATCACGAAATTCAGAGTACAACTTTTCTACTTCTCCCCATAACACCTTCACAAATTCCTCTTTGTTAGAATCAGAATTTAACATTTCCAAAAAAACTAAAAAAGAAAAGTAATTTTGATCAGTAGATATAGGTTTAGATAACTTAGCATTTTTTTCCTTTGCCAATAACTCAAATAACATATCAATTCTTGTACCACTTTGTTCTTTTTCATTAAGGAAATACCAGAACGAATCGTCTCGCAATCCCTGCTCTATTCTATCCCATGCAACTGAAATTTCGGTTTGTCTCTTGTTTATATCCATGCTAAAGTTGTCCTTATTCAGTAACAAAGCTTTTATTAGTTCCGCATTCGTAAGCGGTATTTTCCCTAAGTTTACCTTTGTAAACAAAGTTATAGGATCGCTTTCAGAAGGTATCTCATACCAAATAAAAAATACATTCTTTCTTATTTTTGTATTTAACTCTTGAATAGCAACAGACTTGTCTGGCTGATTATCAAACCAATTATCTATTTTTTCATAAGCAGATGCTATATGATAAAAATCAATATTTCCATCTTTGTCCAAATGACTATCATCAGATAAAGATTTTAAGAAATTTGCACTATCGCTCCTTGTAGCGTATTCCAACTCAAATGGGGGAACTGCTGAACGAATTTCCTGAGAAGCAATTTTCATAAATATATACATAGTCGTAAGGCGTTGTTGCCCATCAACTACTTCAAATGCACCATCATCACGACACTTAACAATCAGTGGCTGAATACAGTAACATTTTCCTCCTTCAGTAGAAAATTCATTGATGTCATCAAGCAGTGCAGTTACCTCATGTTCTGTCCAGCGGTATCCACGCTGATATGATGGGACGAAAAAACGATGATCTTTAAGCTCCCCGATTGTTTTAGTTACAATTGCCATACACAATCCCCCTCGTAAAAGTAATTTATTATATCTATGTTATATTGCTTATTTTTATCTGAACACCGTTTGATAAAATATGAGCTTGCTAACCAAGTTATCGTTAGTTACGAGTTATATAATATTAGTTTTAAGAAAGTTTTTAGAACTCTCCTGCCAACCCTCTTTTGCTAAGAAATATTTCTGAATCTGATATTGATTTATTAACTACCTCAGTATTTACTCTATTTGGCTCAGTTTCATTTCCAGATACTAAAACAAGCTGAACTTTACCCATATTGAAAAGCAAATTTACAAGCAAAGCAGTGTTTTCCGTAATAAGCCTTTCTTCATCTGAGAAAGTATTCCAATCTGTTTTTCTCTTTACCTCAACAATATAGGTAAGTTTATTCAGATGACTTATATAAACTCTGTTAACTGTTGAAATTGCCTTGTCGAATTTTATTGCTGTACTGCTCAACTCTTTCATGTATGAGCATATTTTATCTATTTCTCTTTCTGCTTTTTTCATTTGTGACCATGCTTCATCTGCTTTATCAGAAAGTGAAGATCCGGTTATGTTAAAAATAACTCCTCCAACCAGAAGACCAACTCCTAATGTAGCGGCACCAAGTATTGTTGTTCCAAGTGCTATTCCTCCACCGCCTGCAGCAATTGCACCTCCACCTATTGCTGCTAGAGCTGCATTCGTTGCTGCTGCACCACTAAGAGATGCAATTGCTGTACCTGTTGAAGCTGTACCAAGAGCCATAACTGCAGCTGTTGTTGCTCCTGCTGCTGCAAAACCTCCCGCTGTACCAACTGCTGCTCCTCCAATACCTCCGAGCAGTATCCCTGCACCAACCGAAACTTTTTTAAGTTCTTCTGCATTGTATTCAGGAATATTCACCCCGTCTTTATTGTATGTTTTAAACTGTGGTTTACCTTGAATTTTCTCAAAAACCTTAGCAAATTTTTCAAAACTATTAAGTATCTCAAGTTCCTTCTTACCTAAATTATCCATATCAGTACTTGTGATTTTACTTTGTTGTTCAAAATGAGCTATGTTTTTTTTGTGTCGAGAATCTGCAGATTTCATGGTATCATTTGCTTCTTTCATCTTTGCAGCACCTTGGACACCGCTTGCAACACCTGCAACACCCGCAATTGCAGCACCTATTCCCAAAATTAATGGTAATGGCATAATATCATCTCCCTATAGTTAATTTTTTAATTTGATACAAAATTCATAATTAAGTTTATAGTACTTTTCAAGAGTCATAGTATTTTTAAAAAAAGCATCGTAACTCTCATCTACCCGGCACAAAAGTGGCCGATTTTCATAAATGCTACACAGATTCCCATCTAAATGCTTACAAACACCGTTTCCACTGTGAAGTTCTGCATAAATGGGTGACTTATCCAAATTTCTGCAACATTCTCCACATTTATCACACATAAACATTATTCAAATACCAATACAGCATTTTTGTTGCTCATAAAGCTGTCAAAATCACCTTCCCACGGAATTTTAACACCAATTGCATCTAGTGCACTTTTAAGCATTATATTAAGTTCTGTTTCACTTTTCGCATTTTCAATTTTGAGAGCAAGAGAGTAGTACATTGCCGTTTCTTCACTAAATTTTTTAATATCAATTTTCATAAGCTCTGCTGCATATTTTTCAAAATAGGCAGCTTGCTGATAAAAATAATTCACTTCTGTACTTACAGTGTGTAGATTATTGAGTACACGAACTAATTTATTCATAACCTCACTCCTATCAAAGAAGTAAAGCATTGTGCAACTCATAATACCAGTGACAAGAGTTCCACAAAATGTCTGAACTATATCTCCTATAACAGGAATTACTCCGATAGCAGTCTTTCCAACAGCTTCACTGACAATACTACCAACAACAACACTTGCACCTGTAGCAAGAATTTTTACTACAGCACGCATTCTTTCACCAAAAGGTAGATTATCTGGGTTAATAAACAGTATCTTTGCTGCCTGAACAATAGAAGCATAAGTTTGTCGTATTATCTTTATAGCATTTTTTGATGTTGTGAAAAAGATATTACAAAGCGTTGTTGTAAGACTTGAAAGTGCTCCTGCAACTGCACCTTCTTGAAACCTAGCGAGCACTTCTTTATATTTTTCTTTAGCGTTTGCAAAACCTCGTTTAATGCCATTACCGATTGCAGAAAGCAACTCTCCAAAATCAAATTGGTCTTTTACATTCATAAACTCATCTTTAACAGCAAACCACACTTCCATGAATACAAAGCCAAGTGCCTGCCGAAGACCCATCTTTACACTTACATTACCCGCTGCAAATGCTACATCTTTGGCAAACTTTGGACTTGTGTAATATGCTTTTGCCAATTTAGCTTCATACATCGACTTTGATTTATTATAATGTTTCATCATCTTTGCTTTAACTTCTGGGGAAAGTTCTGGATGCTTTTCAATGTAATCCGGAATTTCCATGTCTTGCATTGAAGCATTTAAACTTTTATTTGTAAATTGTAAATTTTCACGTGAGTTAGCTAAATCCTTACCATCAAGTCCTGAAAGTACACGTCCTCTATCTTCATGAACACTCTTTGCGGATATGACATGATCTAATTCTGCATTTATCTTTGGATTAGCGCCTTTACTTTTCCCTAAAAAATGCAAGTCTTCACCAGTATAAGCATCCTCAACACGCTTATTAAATTTGTGGTAGTTATCCCTCGCTTCTTTTTTTATTGTTTGATAATTAGTGCCTTTATGATAGTCAGCGCTATTATACTCCCCCCTGCTTTCATAAGCTTTTTGATTCACTTGATTCTTGTAAGTCATTTGCTCGTCTTTGCCAATTTGACGGACATTGTGTATAGTGTCCACATCTCCACCATGGCGATCTTTCACGAGAAAATCTAGTCCGAAAGAAGTTATTATACTTTCAATAATAACGCTTTCATACTGCTTAAAAATACTAGTCATAATATTATCATCTGGTTCCGGATAAAAATCCGAACCAGTAGCAAGAACGTAACAGTTATTCATTTTAATACTCCTTTGCTTCAAAATCATTAGTTAAT
The DNA here is from genome assembly GCF_002760435.1 of Clostridium sp. LS. Classification (GTDB taxonomy): domain Bacteria; phylum Bacillota; class Clostridia; order Clostridiales; family Clostridiaceae; genus Clostridium. Next base: position 47,795 of record NZ_AUUU01000009.1, on the reverse strand, counting down.
ATTTTTACTTTGTCACCTTGGCTTCTGAGCCACATATCGATGCCATCGCCGTATACCTCAACCTTTATAGTGTATTTCCCATGCCTCTCAGATAACACCTCTGCTGTAGGAAACTTGTCTAACACGGATTCAACAGATAGACCACTGTACTCAAAAGTCACTCTCCGTAGTTCACCCGAATACATAAATTGAACCCTTTTCCTAAATCCACCATCATTAAACTTATCTTTATATGGAATATTAAAATACTGCTTTGTACCATTTAAATCTGTTATTCTGTCAATTCGGAATACTGTAGGAAAGTCCTTACTTCCATCTGCCATGTAAGCTATAAGATAAAAATAATATTCAGAAAACATTATTGCTACCGGTTTAACTAAACGCTCATTCACACCACCATCTTGTCTTGTATATGTAAACCTTGTTAACTCACTATTTGTTATAAGCTGTGACAGTTCCCATAGTATAGAAAACAAATGCTTCCCATGTTGCAACGGCACATAATGATGTTGCTCATTTCTTATCATATCTTCAATTTTTTTACGGTCATTAGGTACTACTTGAGTTAATAACTTACTGATAAGACTATTTAATTCTTCTTTACAGAAAGCTCGACTCTCCAAAAGAATCTTACATAAAGCTATTACTTCATCATTAGTCAACCACTCCCGTTCAAAACGAACAAGATAGTAGCCCTTTTTTACTTTATCATATTTTATTGCAACCTCACTCTCTGCAAAGTGAACTTCAGCAATATATGCACGAAGATCGTCAATATCTCTTTGAATAGTTTTTGGAGTAACTCCAAAATATTCAGCCAGTTGTGCCTTTTCTATAATTTCCCCTTTGTTAAGACGTTCATATATACTCAGCAATCTAAAACCCTTATTTCCATTATAATCTATACCTAAATTCAATCTGTCACCTCCTAGGCATCTTAATATGATTATATATATGAAGATGGACACATAATGGGGTTTTAAAAAATTCTTATTTTAATTTCAATTCACAATTTAATTCATCAGTATATATCTCTAATATATTAAGAAGTTTGTCCGTATCAGGATTTTTAATAAAGATCAATAGCAAGCTTAAAAAAGTATTCCAAGATAACTTAGCTTTCTTATTTTCCACTTGCATTATAGTATGTCTTGAAACACCAATTAAATTGGCTAATTGTACTTGTGTTAATTCTAACTTTGTCCGAAGCATTGCTAAATTATCTGCCATATTTGTTTTAACTTTTTCTCTCACTAACTCTGTATTATTGTTTTCCAAAATAACGTCACCTCTTTTATGGAAACTCTACCATTTAAATGTATCACAAAATTTTACATTTTACTATTACTGCAGACGAAATGTTGAAAATAATGACTTAAAATATAAAAAAAGCACCAACCAGAGGATACTTTCTCCAAAGTTGGTACTTATAATAATTCTTTATTCTTTACAGCTTCACCTAAATCTCTACCCTTTTGATAATACATCACAAAATAATAGATTTCTTACCACGGTTGTTCCAATGAACTCTACAATATATATCTCCACACTCCCATCAAAAAATCAATCAGTGAGAATGGATTTCTACATCTAAAGTTTCTTTTTTCCTTCTATTATGAGCTGTATTTCTTCTGTTTAGTTCTTCCTTAACCTGCAAGATCCTTTTGAAAATTATAGCCTCATAGCTATTTTCTACATATTGCTATACCCTGTGTCAAATTTGACACCCCCTTACCTATTACTATTCTCATATATTAGTTAAAGCGCTAGCTCAATAAAGTAAGGATTTTATGGTTTGATCAAGAATAACATGTTCATTATCATAATAAAACGCCCAGCTTCTTTTATAAATTTAAAAGGTTATAGAGCTTCATTTATCTCAAAGCTTGGGTTTTCATTTAAGTATTATAGACGCTTATACATAAGAGTATAACATAATAATCTTCTTATATATTCACCTTATTTCAATTTCTCATTTCTATCTATGCAATATTAACTCGTAGTTATTAAACCCATCCTTCAAATCATTATACAAATGATTTGCTAATTCATCACCTCTATTAAGCATTTCTTGCCATGCTATGAATAGTGAAGTGTTTTTATCATCTATTATTTTTGTTATATCTTCTTTAATACTTTGTTCTGCTGTCAATGGATAAAATGAAGCATCTACAATGTGAACAGTAACGTTAGTGCCCCCTCTTTGGCCTCTTCCTGATAATTGCTTCAGCTGAACTAATGTATTTCCCGCTATAGAGTCTTTTATATATTGAGGAGCTCTTCTAAACCCCTTAAAATGTCTTAACTCCTTGTGCAGCTTATACATGTTTCTTTTAATCTCTCTATATGATGATCCAATAGATGATTTATTTAACTCCTTATGAAAATAACTTGTTGATTCTAAAATATCATTTGGTGAAGGCAAAGCCCTGTTCATAATTATAATGTCTCTGAAATATGATTCGCCTTTGTCATTTACTACATTAAATCCACGCTCTATTATTATATTTACTGCAATAAATATGTCAGCTTCACAGGCCCTCTTTTCTATATCCAGCTTTGTTATATGAATATTAGGATCGTAGTCACCCATGAGCTCATGATAAAGTATCTTTGCATTATGTCCTACTTTTATCAACTCTTCTCCAATAGCTTTTGCATTAGCATACGAAGAAGTGGATATCAGTATACCAGTATCTATATCTTTAGATCTTTTTGCAATTAAGTTTTTATTAATCTCTTGAGTTAGATTTTTCAAAGCATTGATCTGATTATCTATTTCAACTCCTGATACAGAGATTGGTGTATCACCTTTATAAAATATATGACACTTGACATTTACTTTTCTATAATCACTTCCCTCTCTTTTTAAGAGATGAGTTACTGGATATTTTAAGTTATACTTAGATGATTCTGTTCCAGCTGAAGTAGCTGATGTTAATATTGTAAATGGTTGTTGAAAATTATAAATTCTAGCTACCGCCCTAGGATTCTCAAATAAAATCTCCCTGCCTATCCCGCTATAACTATTTTTAATTAACTTAGTACCATTTTTATCAATATTTATTCTAAAACCATCAGCATCTCTTATTAAAGCTTTAGGCGCCAACAGATGGTTCTGTGCATTTGTTGAAATACTTATATAATTATGATCGTTTGCCAAACTATCTAAAACTGGTTTTATTAGATCATATATCCTATTTAGGTAGTTGTCTATCGAGCTTAATAATAATATAAATGTAAGCATTTCATTTCTTTTGGCCGTTCCTACTTTTCTCTTTTTCTTAAAATTAACTTTTATTTTACCGGTATCTATGTCATTACCATCAATTAAATTATTTAATTCTTCTTCTGATAGCTCCAAATTACTTACTTCTTTTCTATACCTGTCAAAAATCTCATTAAAAGTACTATCTATTTCTATATCACTATCTTCATATATGGTTAATAAATAATTTATATATTTTGAACGTATATTATCGATTCTATAAGTAAGCAAAGCATAAAATCTATTATTATACTGCGATATATCTAATTCTTTGCTACCATTATCAGCTACAATAGAGGAAATATATTCTTCACTCCAATCGTCAATTAACTGTCTAATAGTGAAATTTTTACCTCCATATTCTTTTCGTACTAATCCGCTTCCCTCATCAGCCAAAAATAACATATGTAATAAATCTATCTCTCTATCATAGTTATTTACAATAGTCTTAAATCTTCTTACATAATCATCAGTTACAATATTCTTTCTAGTTATTGCATTATAAAGAATTTTTAAAAATCCTTCTAAGTGTTGCTTATTGCTTCTTTCTATAGTATCTAATGAATATACTTCTGTTGAAGAAATCAATCTATCATCACCTATTGTCTGTAGCTTGTCAGCTTCATCAAATAATATTACATCAGCCCAAATGCTTAAAATCTCATACATGCTTCTTCGATACTTATCTACTTTTGCAGCCGCTATTGAATCTATCAGGTTAAACGGTGTGGTTATAACTACTTGTGTCTTTGGTAATCTCTTGTACATATTATAAAAGCCACATTGTTCTTTCTTCTCACAACTCTTACATTCCAAATATTCAATGTTATAACAGGTGTAATCTATATTTGAAAATAAGTCTGGATATTTCATTATCAGTTCAGGTATAGACTTTCCTTCCTGTGTACTAATGAATTTGTTAATGTGCTTGCTTCTTTCTTTTCCCATTATAATTGTAGTATCTAGACCCAAATCATCTAGCTTTAGTTTAGTATTTATACTATTTGGAGCATGTGTGTCTGTTACATATAGAACCTTCAATCCTTGTGAAACCAATTTCTTAATATAAATATCAAATAGAACAGATTTACCATCACCTGTTTTGCCTGCTATATGCAATAAATGTGGTAATGGCTTATTCACTTCTTTTAATCCTATTAATTTGTAATTATCAGGATAGTGCTTACCCATAGAATTAACAAAGTCATTGTTTATTGATTTCAAGCTTTGTTTAACTTTCTCATAAACATCATAAGATTTCTTTTCTTTTATTCTGCATTCTAAGTACTCTGTTAAAATATGCTCCTCATTATCTCCTTCCATAGGGATAAGTCTTATATATTGTGGATCAGTAAGAACAGCATTATATTTTTCTAATCTATCTTTAAAACCAGAAAAACTATCATTAAAATAAATTTTAGCTTCCTTGTTCTTTAATAAATCTTGATCTGCTTTAAACATTTGTATTATCTTTGTATTATGATCCTTCTGAATAAAATAGAAATGTGTTAGCAGTGCTCGCTTATTCCATTCATCTTCATGGCTAGCTAAAAAAGTATGTGCTTGTATTATAAATCTATCTTTTTTAATATCTATATCTATAAAATTGCAATGAACTCCTGAAAATAATACTAACATCTCATCTATAGTAAAAGGCCTTTCGTATACCTTGTATGCTGTAAACATTAATAATTCAGAATATAAAAACAGCTTTATCTTAGTATCTTGTTGCCTGTTTTTGCCACTTAGCTTCATAGGATGTTTTACTATATCTCCAAATGCATTTTCATACTCATCTTCATACTTTTTACTGCATAGTCGAGTAAAGTTCATTCTTAACATAAATTCTTACCTTCCCCTGCAACTCTTTTTAATTTATTTAATAAATCTTCAATATTATATAATCTACTACCACCAGCTCTTAACAAATGCCCTATGAACTCCATCTGTTCCTTATAATACAAATCAGGAACTACAATCCATCTATTACGATATTTATCTTTTAAAGTCTTATTATTAGTCAATTCACTATATAAATTTTCAGCATAATTGTAGGCTTTCATATCTAAATATATTTGTTTGCCATATATATTAACTAGTATATCTCCATCTTTTTCTATTTCGGGAAATATAGTAGCGTCAAATCCTGATTTCAAAAGAGCATTGAAAACCTCGTATTCAAATCTTCCTGGATTAATTATTGAGTAGAAAATCTCAGGCTTTACTATTAAAGTACCTCTATTAAATATGTTATCTTCGTATTTAGGATTGCACAGTCTATGGATTACCATATCAGAATCTATATTCTTTACATAACCACAACAGCTGCACACTTTAAACTCTTTCTTAATCTTTAATATATCGTAACAATCTCTTACATATTCGATGGCAAGGTTTCTATATAAAACCGGTATTGATTTCTTTGAATTTATAAAAATATATTTTATTTCATCAGCGCTTTCAATAATTGGATTTTCAATAATATACGTACGCGTTATCCTGTAAAGTTCTTCAGCTGCCTGCTTGTCTATATTCCACAATTCAAAACACTTCTGTCTAAATTTTTCAAACCTTATATCATCCTGACGTCCTTGGCTTGTAAGCCTTATGTGCCATTCATCCCAATAGGAATTTAAAGTTCCATCTGAATCTAGTAATGAAATATCTTTATCAATCTTATCAACATATTCACAAACGGGAATGTTTATTAGATTGTTTATAAAATCAACTATATCTTTACTCGGCAAATATTTGTACATTAATTTATAGTAATAATTTAAATCCTTGTACTCATCAATTCCTGTTTTATCGTTTTTAATATGGTTTATTATTTTTAAAAGATCTTCGTGCCTAATCTTTTTTAAATCCACTTATTTCACCCCTTATACATTAGTATCTTCTGGATTAGTATACGGATTATCTTTAATATTTTTCTCTAATCCTAATATATAATCTGTTGTAATACATCTATTTAGATGGGAGTGTCTTGTTAATGATAGTCTTAACTTGTGTACTAAGTTGCATAAATTCTGATTTTCCTTGTCATTATGCGTTATTATCTTGTAAGCAATTCTATCTTGATATTGAATTTTTGCTCCAATAGAAACCTTATTATGTGAGTTGGTCCATCTTCTTATTTTTGATGCCTCTACTGTAACCTGGCACTGCCCTTTATCTCCAATAGAAATATAAGTTCCTTCCTTTACTTTATAAACGCCTGTCCCTAAAGTAATTTTTCCTTCATTAGTTTGCACTATTTCTTGATGTCCTAATAAATCTGTTGTTATTAGATCCCTACAATTCTGCTTTATTTCTTCAATTATATTTTGATTCAAATAATGTAATACAGAGTTATATTGTGTTTCTCCACCCTCTAATATTACTAAAACTTCTCGTGATTCATCTTTTATATCTTTAAGTAAGCAATTAACTGCAATATCATCAACTTGTCCCACTTCTTGTAATCTAGAATTTAAATTGGGTAGATATTTATAAATATCAGTAATATGCATATATTCATTAGTTATTGCTGGTATTTTCACTTCTATGTTATTGTTGTCTAATCTACAAATAAAATTTATTTTATCAGCTTTGTGAAGTGTATATATTACTTCATTTTCCAATATAGTTTGATTAGCATTTCCAAATCCAATATCATTAAACAAGTCTCTTAAAGAACTGCATATCTTATTATCATTGATTCCTTCATTTCCATTAATAAATTGATTTATGATTCCTCTACTGTCTAGTGCATTTCTTATAATTTTTTTAGCATCTAATTTGCCCATGTTTTCTAAATCAATAAATGCTAACGTAAGTTTTGTTTCATCAAGGTAACCTATATCCTCTAATAGCTTTTCTGCCCTTATATCTGCAGTTTCATTATCACTTTTTATTTCAATTCCCTTTGTTGATACCACTTTTCTTATTTGTAGGTTAACAATTTTACCATCTGACAACTCTAGAGAATATGATCCATTAGCATTAATAGTCATTCCTGCATTATCCTGTATTAACTTTCCACTCTCTATAACATCCTCAGTATATTCATATAACATTGATTCAGAAGGTTGTATTATCAATAAGTCTATATCCGTCTTTGGGCTTCTATAAATTGTATTTGAAAGTATAATTTTATCACTATTGTTTAATGCTCCAGCTCCTTGTCTCCCTACTTTTAATTCATCAACTACTGGAAGCGGTTCTAATCCTTCAATATTTTCAAGTATATAGTTGTAAATATCCAATTTATCTGAGCCAGGTACTCCAGGATTTAATTTATTTTTTCCTCCCATTTTAGTACTATAAATTAAATATATGTCTTCTTTATCCTCAGACTCTATATGTGTTTTTACATCATCAAATGAAATCCCCTTATATTTTTTAATATACTCATATAGCTTCCAATCCTCTGATACTAGTTGTACTTCTTTGCTTGATGTGCCTTTCTTTTCACCGTACTTTACTCTAGGAGAATAATATATACTTCCATCAAAAATCAGTGTAGAATAGGATTTAGCTGTCCCATCCTTTAGTGCATTAACTTTATTATAAGTTACTACTCTTTTTACACCTATCATAGGATATATGTATATATCACCATCTTCAATTTCTATATTAGGAATAATATAAAAAGCCATTTTCTCATTTTTACCATTCAAATCAATGTCTATAATTTCGGATATAAGCAAATGTCCAATTTGTCTGCTATAGGATGGAAAGAACTGTATCTTACTGCCATCTTTTAAATATTTTTCATCTTCACTTGTACCTATATAAATAGACTTTCTATCTAAAGCTTTTATAAACAGCATCTTTACCAAAGTCAAATTTTCTAATAAAACTTTATAATCAACTGTACCTGCATATTTTGGTTCAATTCTTATATCCTTAATGTTAATTTCACCATTATAATTTAAAAGATCTGCTTTATACTTTTCTAAAAACTCTTCAATATTATTAGCTAATAAGTATATTGTTTTATTTTCCTCTTCTTCCTCTAGGGATTCATGGCAATAGAATTCTATAACCTCTTTATCATAATCAGTTTCCTTTAAAGCCATATATGCTGGATTTATAGCATTTAAAATATATGGTAGTTTTAGTACATTATTTGCACGCCATTCTTCTTTCAATACTTCCTTAGAGAACGATTTAATTAAGCTTATTAATGGAACTAATTCTTCATTGCATATAAATTTCTTAAAACTATTCTTTTCTAAAAATTGGCTAGTTATTTTAAATCCTAATCTATTTAATTGTTTCCCCATTGTTTCCTCCCACTTTAACCATAATATGTATTAAAAACTTATATATAAAAACCACGTCATTGATTATTGTCTAACGTGGTCAAATTACATATAATTGAATAACTATTGCTAAGTTTATTTGAAATTAATCTATCACATATCAAAAAATGCATCCATATAATCAGCATCATTAGCAACTCTTAGCAGTGTAAATACCCTACTAAAATTAGGTTGATATAATGATTCCTCTACTATTTCAAAATCATGGCTATTCTCCTGTAGCCATACATCACAACTTAAAATTCTTTTTACTGTTTCATTACTGTATCTGTTATGTAGAAGTTCTTTCGCTGCTGAACCTCTTATAATACCTGGCTTTAAATTCAAATCAAAACTTGATGACTTTGCTTGAACTATCTTTCTTCCATTACTGTAATATATCAAAGCTATAATCTTCTCATCACTATTTGATATTACCTTTCTTGTCATAGCTCCTAATGACACATTAAATTCCTGAGCTAATTCCTTTATTAATTCCATTGAAATTGCTTTCCCCGAAATTTTAGATAGTAATTTATCTGTTGGTATTAGTAGTTCTGATGCAAAAACATCCGCTTGATTTTCTTCTAAATTATCAGAACTAAAATCTCCAATATTAGTACAAGTACACATATTCCTACTATGCCAAGGAATAAAAAAATGACCTACTTCATGAGCTATAGAAAATCTCTGTCTTGGTATATATAAAATCTTTCTGTCATTTATTATTATGTTCTTTTTTCCTTGAGATACAATCAAGAGAGCTTCGGCAGAACTTATATTTTCATAATTGACCTTTAAATCATAGGCTTCACATACTTTAAAAATATCTACAGGAGGAGTTAAATTTAATGATGAAAGAATATCCTGAGCATAAAGCTCAGGACTATTTTCATATAAATACATTCTTAAGCTATAGATATTTAGATATTATCTCAGCATCTTTTTCATTTAACTCCCCTGTTTTACCTCTTGCTGCAATGCCATATGCTTCTTCTCCACCCATAAATGATTCTATATCTTTTCTCAGAAATCTCCATTCCCTTCCGAATTTATGGGCTTTTAGTCTGCCATCTCTTATCATATTGTATATTGTTTGGTTGCTAACTCTTAGTAGATCTGCTACTTCAGTTAAATTTAAGATATCAGGTTTTTGCTCTTCATCCACATTAACTAAGCTTTTACTTAACTTTTGCAGCATAATAGCATCTTTACCTTCGATTGTAACCTCACCACATTGCGGACATACATATGCGTTAACACCATCTACAGTTAACTTATAAGATCCCCATCCAGTATTTATCGATGTGGTCTTTTTCTCCATCTCACTGTTACAGATATAACATTTCTTACTCATAATTAATATTTCCCCCTTCTCTTCAGGACATTATCAATACACTCCCAAGCCTCATCTTTTGTCTTGCATACAGTAATAATTAAAGGAGTCTCTAAGGCTGCAACAACTGTATATACTTCTGGACTTTTATCCGTTGCCTCCTGAAATAAAACTTTAATATCATTTGTTCTCTTATCAGTTTGAAACTCTATAGTCTTCCCTTTTATAATGCATTCCAACACTTTGTCAATATCGATTTCACGTTCTGACATTCTTTCAATAGCATGATTAGTAAAATCAAAATCTCCCTCACTGACTCTTTTGCGGATCATCTTTTCAGCTAATTGTTCTAACATGAATTATTACCTCTTCTTATATATAATATACACCTTAACGCGTTTTTTTACAATAAAATATTATAAATTACTATAAATTATTATAAAATACATATAATAACTCAACTATAACTATTATTCTTCAGCGCCAACATCAACTCTTATTTTCCTTCAACCCACTTAATCATAAAACTCCAGTCACTTACCTGTCCGTTATCATTAAGGATTTCAAGAAATACTCCATCGCCTTTTCCTACTTGCCATATAGCTTGTGCAGAATTACCATTTTCAGAAATACCCGCATTTTTAACGTATTTAAAAAATTCTTCCTTACCAACTCCGAAAGTTTCTGCTACATATGCAACTAAATATATATCAATCACACTTGCACCAAAATCAGACGGTCTTCTTGATAAAATATGCTCTCTTATAATATCCTTCCATGAATAATGTGGAGAAGTCATTATCCTGTTTCTTATATCTTCTATTCGGTATGCTTTATAACTTCTCTTCTCCCACTGTTTGAGCTGAGCAAAATCCCCATTGATTTGTAAAAGTTTTTTAAGCATATTCTCTAAATTACATACTGTTGGTATTATCTTTGCATTAATACTCCTACCTCTTAAATTATCTGGTAATATGTAGCTATGGGATATTATAGTTCTTTTATCTTCTTCCACTTTTCTCTTTCACCTTACTCTCATAAAAGTATGTTTTTACTTAAAAATCTGATTAATTAAAAATTACTTTTAAGTGATCTAAAACATATGATTTTAATAAATATTAATTAGACCTTACCTTCTTTAATAGTGCATGCTAAAACATGGCATTTTTAAATATTTATAATTTCTATTAGTCTATTTATAAAACTTTTACGTTTCAGTAAATGCTACTTCATCCACTACCTGGGATTCACGTAATAACTCATAAAACGTCCGTATCTGAGCTCTGCTCTGAGTTCTCGTTCTATTGAATCTGTCAGTTCTCAAATTACTAAAAGTGAAGATTGCTCTTCTTTTTGCTCTGGACAGTGCCACAAAAAAAGCACACATATCCTCTTGCTGCTGCTGTCTAAAACTCCAAAATGCCCCATCTTCAAGACCTACAAAAATAACTGTATCATATTCAAGACCTTTGCTCTTATGTATTGTCATTATAGGAATAGAGTTAACTCCCTTTAACTCCATTACTGCCTGAGTCCAATCCATAACCTCACTATATTCTTTCCAAAGATTTGATGTTAAATCATCTATTAATTTATAAAGATTGGTAAAATTTTTATACTGAGGAAAAATGCCACTTATAATACTTTCACCTAAATACTTAATAATTCTATTTATTATCTCTTTTAACTGCTCTTTATTAACTGTAGTTTCAAAGGAAGATTTTAACTCCACCAAAAATTTAGTAAGCTCCATTTCTAAATCTATAATCTTCTCTTCTTTTGAATCATCATCATATCCTTTTAACATTTTGAATAATTCCACAACTTCAACCCATTGTACAGGAGCTTGTTTGTCATTAGATAGAATTATTATATTTAAAATTGCTTGAGCAACCTCATCAGACAATAAATCCTGTAAATTGGCTTCGTTTCTCGCTTTTATATTATTGAGTTTTAACCCTTCTACAATAAGTTTACTATAAGCATCAACATTTTGTTTTGCAATAATACATATATCCCTTGGAGAAATATCCTCTTCCTCAAGCCAAGTTTTTATAGACTCACAGACTATTTCCGCTTCTTCTTTCTCATCATCAAATATCCAATTTTCACATATACCATCTTCTCTATTCCACTTTTTATTAGTTTTTATATCTGTTACTCTGCCATTAATAGCATGTGATATAACCTTTTGAATGGCTACTAATCTTGGTGCTGATCTATGGTTCATAATTAGTTCTTTTTGTACTGATGTAAAGTCCTTCTTATATGTATTAAATATATCTTCCATTGCACCGGCCCATTTCATAATACGTTATTTATCATCGCCTACAGCAGTTAATATGGAATTAGAACCTAAAAAAGCTGTCTTAACCAAATCATATTGTACCTCAGTAGTATCTTGAAACTCATCAAGAAAAACATATTTGTAAGTCATCCTTAAAGCTTTTCTAATACTTGGATTGAACCTCAATAAATATTCAGCAAGCCTTGATATCATTGGAAATGTTAACGATGGCGTCAACCAGCTTTCTCCATTTATAAGAGAATGCCATACCTTCCCAATTAGCCATTCATTTATATTATTATAATCTTTGCTTATAGGAAGCATATTTTGGGTAAGATAGAATCTAATAAACTCTGCTGTACTTACTTCATGAATTCCATAAACATTCTCTATATCAGAAGGTAGATCATATTGTCTAATCAAGCGTTCAATATCATCATGTGATGCAATATTATATTCTGCTGGTGGTCTATAATTTTCTGGTATACTCATCCTAAAATGATCCACTAAATGCTTAGCAAAAGAATCGTAAGTCCTTGATACAAATCTTTTAGCCAGATCTTTTCCACATCTTTTTTCTACACGTTCAGCCAAATTCCTAGCTGCGTCTTTTTTAAAGCTTATTGCTAATATTTTCTGTGGATTTGGACATTTATTAGTCTGCAGTAAATAACATGCCTTTTGTGCAAGCAGCTCTGTTTTACCTGCTCCAGGACCTGCTATTACAATACAATTAGTATCTGTTTTCACAGAATCATACGCGGCATCTTCTAACTCAATTCCATCTGATGGAAACCATTTATCACAATTAGTATATCTTATCATAAATTAACGTCACCTACTCCTAATTCAGAAAATGGATCATCTTTTAAATTGCTATAGATGGCTACTACTAATTTTTTTAATGGTTCTGGCATGTTATCCTTTAATTTCTTATTATCTATATTAGATAATGCCATTATGTGCGTACTTGGCTTTTGACGCTGCAAGAAAAGATAGTTGTACCATATCATTAGTTCCCTTTGTTCCTCACTGTAGCTTTTGCCATCTCCACCATAATCCTTTAAAGTTGCTCTTACCGCACTTTCTACTTTTTTATTAAACTCACCTAAATTGGTTAACTTGTCAGGAATTCGTGGTCCTCCATTTTTAGGAGCAGTTTGTTTATATTCATCTGGAAATGTTTCTAACATCATAAAATCAATATCTAATGGTGAAGAAAAAAATACATTATACTTATTTAAGCGTACAATCCAAGAATTTAATCTTTCTGAATCAAGTTCCCATGTATGCATTTTTTCAAGACTGTCATCATCCAATATAGTATTATCTCTTAACAAAAGAAGCTCATATTTGTTATGTCCATTTTTAAGAAGCTGTTTTATAGCATATTTTATTCTACCCCATGCCCCTCCTTCTCTCTCAGTGTCTAAATCAAGCAATGTAATATATGGAATTTTTAAAGAGCTCAACAACTTCCAAAAGTGATTAACATGCCTGCCTCCAAGAGGAACAATTGAGATTCCACTATTATCTATTTTAGGTCCAAGCAACTCCAACAGCTTAGGAATAACAATTTCTTCACTGTCACCCTCACCGAGAATAACTAATCTTGCAAAATAAAGCTCTGGATATGCTCTCACTGCTTCTTTAATATACTTATATGCTTCATCAGTTTTCTCAGGTAGTTTAATCTCATTTAATACTGTAGAGAATTGTTCCTTACTGATTCTTAAATGGCGTATTGATTCAGGGGCAATTCTTTTTATTATAGCTGGAGTATGGGAAGTAATTAAAATCTGAGCATTAGCTTTTTCAGCAATTGAATTTAAGTTGTTAATTATCCTGCCAAGTAGATGCGGCGAAACATGATTTTCAGGCTCTTCTACTGCAAGTACTGTTAATGCAGCTGATGTTGTGTTATTAAACTCATGTCTATCTGTATCTTCACTGGCCTTTTTTTCTATCTCTAACAAAGAATTTACCAGTGATAAATAGAATAAAGATCTCAACCCGTCTCCAAGAGAATCTATTTTATAGCCTTTATTTGTTACACTTGGCAGAAATTCAATTTCCATCTTTTTTAATATGTCTTCAAGTTCGGCACTATTAAACTTAATGTTTGCTTCTGTATATCGAATATCCCTGTGATAGTTTTTCCATTCCTTGTTAATTACCTTTTTTATGTATTTAACAGCAGGCTGATCATCAAATAATACATCCACTTCATCTACTTTATCTTTTAATTTCAAATCAATATCTTCAGGCCATTTTATCATTCTCATTATACGCCATAATATTGTACCAGCTGCATTTTTTAACTGGACAGAAGGCTCCCTAACTGCCGGCACATAAATAACTTGGATACTTGAGCGTTCTTGACTTGGAACCTTGATTTTATTAACGCCTTCCTGTTCTTCTTCATTACTATCTTCAGGTAAAAATATATACCATAAATTAGTTTCTATGTCTCCTTCAGGAGTACTTCCTATCATCCAATCTGATTCTAATCTAATTCTTACGTAAGGAGTTACGCCAGGTTCTTTTATAACCATTCTATTAAAGAATACTGGAACTGCAATACTTTTATCAGTATCCTCTAGCAATTCAGGAAATTCCAATATAGCCTCTATGGATAAACTATTAGTATTTACTTCTTCAGGGGATATCCCTTTGGGTATATGAAAATCACTCTTTACTATTTCTCTATCTTTTGTGTTAGTTCCAAACAGTTTTAATAATGATTGAAGTACAGCTGTTTTCCCGCTACTGTTTGTCCCAATAAATGCCGTTAAATCATTTAATCTAATAACCGTTTCCGTAGGGCCAAAACATCTGAAGCTTTTTAATTTTATTTTATTTATTTCCATAACCATCACCCACTAATAAAAAAATAAACTTTCATATAATATGACTTAAATAGATTTTTAATAAGCATAACTTTTTTAGTTATTGTAATAATAAAAAAATAGTCAATATTATAGGAAAAGGCCTGAAACCTTATAAATTCCAAAGCCTTTCCCTTCATGCTTAAATGCTCCTTCTCCTTAAGATATCTTTCTGCACCAGCTCTTTAAACTTGTTATAGCTGTTAACCCAATCAAAGGTAATATCTTCTGAAACCTTAGCAAAATGCTTCTTTGCACAATTGATTTTAGCATCTTCTACCTGAGTCAGATCCTTCTTTTCTTTATCGCATTTTGTTTCAACTATAAAATAAAGTTTAGCCGCTAAATCATCTACCTTATGGATAATAGCCCAGTCAGGTGAATAATTTCCATAAGGAGTATCAATTACAATACCACCCTTTTTAAGCTTAGTAAATAGCAGCACCTCTGGGTCTTCATCAAGACTCTTTGCAAATTTAAATTCTCCATCGCTATCAACTCTTATATACTTATGAAGTGTTCTTTTATAATCTCCCTTGGTTTTATAAGCCCTTTTATTGTCTACCATACTTCTTTCAATCTCTTCCACAGAAAATATAGAACTTTCCTCAAAGAGATATCCATCTATAACTTCATAGTCAATATTTTTAGCCTTAAACTCTGTTAGTTTGTCTAATATAGCTTTCATAACTTCATCAAGAACTACTTGTTTCTGAAGGAATTTTTTGTTTTTCAATTGTGAAATAATCCTAAACAAGGCCTTTCTTGGAAGCATTGTATGATGCATAAGATAATTTGTAATTTCAAAATCGCTTTTTATAATCTCAATGTTTTCGTCACCAAGAGCAAGGCTTACCTTTGCTGGATCATCGAACTTAAACTTCCTAGATTCGTCATAATCTCCCTTACCTGTGGCTACTTCAAATTCTCTTTTAAGTGCCTTGTAGCTTAATTTCTCATTTAAATCATCAATACATTCTTTAATAAACTGTTCATTATCAATTTTAACCTGATACATAGTTCTCTTAACTATACGATTTTTAAGTTCTATCCATAGTTTTTGAAACTCTGATTCAGTAACAAAACTATGGTATCCATTAACAACAGGTTCTTCATCGCCATTTTTGATTTCAATTCTGCGGCTTCCTTTATTTTGCATATTATCTATAAATCTTTCTTTGATTTTGATTTCAAAGGTTTTTAGTGTAGGATTTTTAAATTCATAATATAATATATCAGCTGCATTTTTAGTAAGTTCATTGTTCTTTGGATTAATAATTCCAGCATCAGTTAATTCCACCTTGAAAGCTTCCACTGTTTCCGCAACTATGAACTCCTTAGGCATACCTGCTTCCTCAAGGGTTCTGTATACTATATCATAAGTTACTTCTTCCTTCTTAAATCCAGCTTCACTACTAAAATCATTTTGTAGTGCTTCTGCAAAATGGTCATAGTAATCATTGGCTATAACAGTTAGAACATTTACATCCTCATCAAAGCATCTATTACCATGTATATCTACTGGTAATCTAAGTCCACGTCCAATCTCCTGCTTCTTTGCTATTTCTGAGCTTCCCTTTTTTAGTGTACAAAGCTGAAATACATTCGGATTGTCCCATCCTTCTCTAAGGGCTGAATGGGAGAATATAAATGCAAGTGGTTCATCGAAGGATATAAGTTCATCCTTTTTATCAAGTATTAGCTGAATTCCTCTCTCTATATCCTCTTGAGCCTTTTTATTCATCTCAATTTCATCCTTAGACCAATCAAAACCGTCTACTTCAGTCTCATTATTCTTCTTATCACGAGCAAAATATCCTTCTCTCACCTTCTGAACACTTTTATAATCAGTAAAAAGCTCAGGATACTTTCTAAAGACTTCATTGTATCTTGGGTCAAGGATAATCTTTGCATATTCTTCATCGAATATTTTAGCATACAGCCCTCTGCCATCTGCTGCTTCACTGTCTCTAAAGTTCTTTACAGCATCTATAAAGAAAAGTGAAATCACCTTAATTTTATAACCTTTTTCAAGTATTTTTAACTGCTTTTCAAAGTGTTTTTGTATTGTCAGCCTTATTTGAATTCTAATCAAATCAAGCTCATCAACATCATAGTTATTCTCTCCTTCCTTGAGGACGAGAACATCATCTCCTAACCCAATCTTAAGGCCATTTATTTTATGTGGATCTTCTAATACAACCATATTTTTGTACTGAGGCAGTCCCCCTGATAGTTCAAATAATGGTGCGTTTTTTAACACATTAAATGTCTTAAACCTTACACTTCCACCAGGTTCACTATAGAATATTTCTATCTTTGCCTTTAAATCTTTAGTAAACTCTACAAATCTAACATAATTATAGTCTTTACTTATATTGCTATATATAGTTTTAACTTCTATTTTTTTAACCAAATCCTGTTTATAAGCCTGATAAGAGTCCAGCTTATATATTTGATTATAAAGTTTTTTATGTGTGGCTGAATATCTTAATATAAACAGAGGATTTAACTCCTCAATTGCACTTA
This sequence comes from Clostridium sp. LS, assembly GCF_002760435.1. GTDB lineage: Bacteria > Bacillota > Clostridia > Clostridiales > Clostridiaceae > Clostridium. The sequence continues at coordinate 30,199 of NZ_AUUU01000009.1, read as the reverse complement.
AAGATGCACTCTTTTTCTTACTGCTGCCCTCAAGTCTTTGCGGTTCATCTATAATAACAATAGGATTTACATACTTTAGTAAATCCCAAAGTACTCTACCTGTTTCATCTTCTTTTCTTATTTTGTTTGTATCCTTATTGAAGGATTGGATATTCATTATAGCTATTCTTAAATCTCTTGCTTCAACAAAGTCTGTAAGCTTTCCTGGGTTATCTGAATCATATACAAAAGCATGCTTTGATATATCAAGACCATGATAAAGTGTTTTAATATGTTCCTTTAGCATCTCTATGCTTTTTTCAACACCTTTTCTAATAGCAACGGTAGGTACAACAATTATAAACTTCATAAAGTTATAAGCTTCATAAAGATCTAAAATAGAGCGAAGATATACATAGGTCTTTCCTGTACCAGTTTCCATCTCTACAGTAAAGTTATATCCTGTATCAAAGGTATTGCTTGGAAAGAGCATATTATTATTTTGCACTTCCCTCATATTATTCAGGATTATACTTGGTCCAATATCAAGTCTATTTCTTACTGGGTCCTTTTCACCAAGTCTTTTTATATGGCGTGTTGCACCCCTGTAAATTACATCTCCAAGCTCCCTATCCTGACCTTTGAAAAGATCAACAACTGCATTTATAGCATTTCGCTGATATTCCAAACTTTCATCAAAATTAAACACTATTTTTTGCGTCATACTTTATCTCCCTCCTGTATTCCTAAATAGCACATAATGATTATTAATCATTATGCATCCTGAGCTTAAATAAACTCTACTCTGTAGGATTGTTCTTTTCCTTGATTATGTTTCTTAAGCTGTGCATCAAGGCGGTTCATTGTATTAAGCTTTAGGGAGATATCATCCTCAAAGGCACTATCACGGAATATTACTTTAATAGGCTTTGGCTCTATGGCTGCAATTCTATCAACTATTTTGTCTGTTACCTTTTCCTCTAAACATACAACTATTGCATCAGCGAAGATGTACGTTCTTTCTCCTATATTTGAGAGCTTTTCAATCTTTGATGTTAGAGGAAAATCCCTATGGCGGAGCATTATTTCGTAGACTACGTCTATGTCAGTAAAGCCAGGATTAAAATCAATTAAATCCTTATTCTTAAGTGCAGACTCCTCCATCGTTATCTGACCTTCTTTTAATACTTCACTATTCCATCGAATGTTTGTATCATCTACACGGAAGACTTTAAACCCAATATCAAGATTTTCAATATTTTCATTATCTTTAAAATCTTCTTTTATCTTTTCACCTGCACGACGTATTCGCTCTTTACCAATTTCACATATATTTTTATAACCTGCTTTGTAGGCCTCTGATTTTTCATCACAAGGTTCTAGAAGTTGTACCATTATAAATTTACGATTTCCTCTATCTTCAGCATTAAGTTGCATTATAGCATGAGCAGTTGTTCCAGAGCCTGAAAAAAAGTCGAGAATAACAGAATTTTTATCATTAGCGCAAACATGAAATATCAATTTATTAATCAAAGCAACAGGCTTTACTGTCTCAAACCCATGTTCACCAATTATCGTTTTTAATTCCGCTTTTGCAGTTTCTGCCGTTCCAATTTCTTTTGATATAAACGACCAAAATGGCTCCATTTTATCTTCTTCATCAAATTCTCTAATACGAAAATACGCCTTTCCATTTTTTATTAATAAGTCCCCTCTTTCTCTAAATTTTTCAATTGTTTCAATCCCATATTTCCATTGATTTCCCTCTTTAGGGTATATTCCATCAATAGAAAATATCATAGTATTTCTACCCCTGATTCCACTGGCAGACATTTCTCCTATTTGTTCTAATCTATATTTTCTTCCATTCTCATCAATTTCGGGGTATACTCTAAGCTCAGTTAACTTCAGCGAAAATTCATATCTCAAAGATGATTTTTTATACACTAAAATATATTCTTGTTTGTTCTGCAATTGGTATTTTGCTGTCTTGGTATTTTGACATTTTGTTTTACTTTCCCAATCAATAATTCCCAAAAAATTTGTAGTTCCAAATATCTCATCACATACTTTTTTCAAATTATCTATTTCTTGATTTGCTATACTTATAAATATAATACCATCATCACTTAATAAATCCTTAGCTATTTTCAAGCGTGGATACATCATATTTAACCAGTTAGAATGAAACCTTCCACTTCCTTCTTGATTCTTAATTAGTCTATTGCCTTCTTCATCTATATTACCTTCTATTTTTTCATTTTCAATAACTTCCATTGTGAAATTGTCTTTATAAACGAAGTCATTCCCCGTATTATATGGTGGATCAATATAAATCATTTTAACCTTTCCATAGTAAGAATTTCTCAAAAGCTTTAATACCTCAAGATTATCTCCCTCAATATATAAATTCTCAGTAGTCTCTGGATTCTTGCTGTCCTCTGGTACATATTTTAATGTTTTACCAATTATATCTGTATTGGCAAGCTGTTTTGCTTGTGTTTTCCCAGGCCATGTAAGTTCATACTTCTCATTACCTATCTCTTCAAACTGACCAAGCTCCTGCTTTAATGCTTCGAAATCAACTTGTCCATCTTTTACTATCTCCGGAAACAGACTCTCAAGCTTTTTGATATTTTCATTTATAGGATTGAATATCTCCTTAGTAACTTTGTTCTCCATGTTTATCCTCCTGTCACTCTGTAAGTTTATTGATTTTATCAAGGGTATTCTTAATCTTCATATTAATCTGCGCCTTCTCTGACACAGTATTGGCAATACTCTTTTCTCTCTCAAAGCCTTCAAGTTCTCTTAAAAGGCCCGTCAATAATTTCATAGTATCAATGTCATAGAATATATTTGATGATAAAATACCTTTGTATCCAGAAAAATATGTCCTATTACTAATAACTGCAGCTTTGCTAAACATTTCATAATAATATGATAGCTTATTAACCTTGTTTTTAACTTCGTCAAAATCTAAAAACTTTGATATTAAATCTTTAGTTTCATTCTGCATGAAAATTGATGATATAGGTGTTAATATCATTTCATCTATAACTATTTGGGTATTATCAAGTTTATTCAGCCTTTTGTACGCAAAACAATAGTTTTCCGTCCCCTTGAAATCAAAGAATCTTATCACTACTAATGGTTTTACAACCCTTTGAATAATTTCTCCTATAGCTTTTGCACTTTTTAACGCCTTAACTTCAACCTCAAAAAACATTATAGCTTGACAATTATGTTCATCATCAATAAATGATGCAATATCTTCTCCTGTTATTTGATATTTTAATTCTATTTGAACCACATTATCTTTAAAGTACTTCTTCTCCTTTGGAGTAAGCTGGGAGGTTGTAAACATCTTTATATCAAACTTTTTATTAACTTCATAGTCTAATGGAAGATTAAACATTAAGGCACCTCCTACTCTACAACGAGAAAGGATACTAACTCAAAATCGTCACTGCTTACATTTTCAAAGCTATTTTCATATCCTCCAAAGTCAAAAATGCTCTGCTGTGCCTTCTTATCTTCTTCTCCCTTTATTCCTGATATTGCTTTATTAAGTAGCTTTGAATAATCACTCATATCTGCAGCATTTTTGGTTTTCTTATTAAATCTTTCAAGAAGCAATCTATCAGGTTCTACCTTACCGTAAGTAAGTTTCCTAAACTCCTTTAGTGTCTCCCTGGCACTGCTATTTCCAAAATAAATTTCTCCATTCTCCAAAACATACATAAGATAATATGGATACAATGAACTTTCACTCTTAGGCTTTGCTTCATCCCTTAAATGCTTAAAACAGAAAATGCATCCTTTTTTTCCTCCCTGAGCTACAGAATAAACTCCCCTTGGCACCCTTTTCACATCAAGATTTTGCCTTACAAATCCAGCAAGTTCATAAAGATAATCATTCATATTTAAGTCAGTAAGGGATATATTATCATTTAAATCTTCTATATCTACAACCTCATTTTTAAGTCTTTCAAGCTGTTTCTTTCTAAAGATAAAGTCATTCATTTCAGGTGAAAGTATATCCTCATCCCCTGTTGATGAAAGATTTGCCGCCATCATTTTACCTTTAACTCTCTGCTCAAGCTGCAAATACTCATTAAGTTCCATATTAGGGAAGAAGTTAATCATAGCTATCTTATCATTTTTACTTCCTATTCTATCAATTCTTCCAAACCTTTGAATTAAGACAACTGGATTCCATTGTATATCATAGTTAATTACGCAGTCTGCGTCCTGAAGGTTTTGTCCTTCAGAAATACAGTCTGTTGCTACAACAACATCAATTTGCATTTCCTTTGGAAGTTCTTCACCAAGCTTGGACTTTGGTGAAAAGTGTTTGAGCACAGTATTAAATTCCTTTTTTATTCCGCTTAATGTAGTTTTAGGTTCTCCCGAGCCTGTAATACATGCCGTATTAATTCTATGTTTCTTAAGCTCATCTGCTATTGATTCATAAATATAGTTTGCTGTGTCTGCAAAGGCTGTAAATATTAATATCTTTCGGTTTCCTTGATTATAGGGAGTAGCTATTATTTTATTAACTATAACATCCTCAAGAGTTCTTAATTTTTCATCCCTATCATTTTCAAGTATTTCCTTAACCTCTTTCATAATATTTTTCAGTATATCTTTATCATAGAGCAGATCTTCAAGGAAATTTTGGCTCATCAAATGCTTAACATTTATCTCATATTTATAATCAAGCGTAACTTCATCTTCGTCATCTATATCATCTACTTCAAGATTTAATTTCTGTTCTAAATCTTTAGTTATCACATTAATATAATTATCTATTCTCTCCATAAGCCTTCTTATGGTTTCTCCAAAAGAATAAACAGAACTTTCAAGACGCTTAAATAAATTAAAGCGATGTAATGTAGCTGTTATAAGTTCTCTCTGCTCATGATAAAATATTACCCTATCTCCATAAACCGTTTGGTATTTTTCCCTATAATACTCCTTATATTGCGGTTTAATATATGACATAGGTGAATATACCGCAAGTTTTAACTTCTCAAGAACTTCATTAGTTTCTTTAAACTTTAAAAACTTCTCTTTACTATCAATCTCTGGATTAAAAGTTTTTGGAGGAAGTTTATCTGGAAACTTTCCTACATTATCATTACCATAATATTGTGTTATATGCTTTCTACTTCTTGATATTGTAATCATTTCAAGTAGCTTAAAAAATTCAGATGGCAACCTATCTAAAAGGATATTCTTGCTCCTATTAGCTTCTTTCATCCACTCATTTATCTCCCTTTGAGCTTTTCTTAAAACTCCATCAATACTTGGAATTCCTTCTTCCTTAAAAGCTTTATCATCATCAATCTTTATAACACTTAACTGATTTTTTAAGTCTGTAAGTGAATTGTTAACTGGAGTGGCTGATAGCATTAAAACCTTGGTTTTAACACCCTTCTTTACTATTTCGTTAATGAGTCTACCGTACCTTGTCATCTTTTCAGGATTTTCATTCCTGTTTCTAAAGTTATGGGATTCATCAATAACCAGCAAGTCATAATTCCCCCAATTTATACGAGACAAGTCAAGACCACTACGTGCCCTTCCTGACTGTCTTGATAAATCAGTATGGCATACTATATCAAAAGCAAATCTATCCCTGGCAAATCTATTATCTATATAAGAGTTTCTAAATGACTCCCAGTTATCATAAAGCTTTGTAGGGGTTAGTACTAATACCCTGTGTTGTCTTAATTCATAATATTTTATAACAGCAAGAGCCTCAAAGGTTTTACCAAGCCCTACACTGTCTGCTATTATGCAACCATTATATTTTTCAATCTTTCTAATAGCAGAAACAACTGCATCCTTTTGAAACTTAAAAAGACTACTCCAAATTTCAGTATCCTTAAAACCTATACGGTCATTTTCAAATTTTTCAATATCTGAATCCAGATTATCACCAAAGAGTTCATTCAATGTAAAGAAATAGATAAACTCCGGACCATATTCCTTATATATAAAGTTCAAACTTTCAAGCAGCTGCTTTTTAAAATCCTCTGTATATTCTTTACTATTCCAAAGCAGTTCAAAGTTCTTTGATAGCTGTTGAACCTGCTCCTTATCTGTAAGCTCTACATTAAAATTAATAGTTTTAAATAAGCCTGTCAGTGCCTTTTTAGTAATTTCTAAAGATGAATCTCCAAACACTGCATAGTCATTATCAATAAGCATTAAATTACTCTTTACAATGGCCTTATTCTTTACCCTTTTTACATTTACATGCTTTTCTATGAACTCATGCATACTCCTTGCCTTATTTAAATGATTTAACTTATTCTTTTCAATAATGTCATAGGAATTGAAGAGCATATCATTGACTGTACGACTTATCTCAAATTCTCTGGATATTTCTCGACCTGAAGGAATATAAGCAGAATCTCTGATTACAAGGTTAATATCCTTAACTTTGCTCATATTCTCCTTTAACTCGGAAAAGACAGAAAGAGTTAATTTATCATTTATAATGTTCACTCGGCTGCTTTTCTTGTTAGAAAGCACACTATTTACTTTATTAATAAGTTGTTCATTTGAATTAATAATGCCGCTCACAGTCAATACCCCCACTTAAAACATTATCATCTTTCTTCCTGGTCGCTTTTCGCCCAGCTCGTCCATCTAATGGTTTCTCTGCTTCTTGAGGAATAAGCCAAACAGAAGCTTTTTTAACTGCTCCTACTATTCTCCCTTGAGAACACAACAGTTGCACACGTCTTGCAGTAATTCCCCATTTTTCTGCTGCTTCATGTGTAGTTATATATTCAATCATAGTTAATGCACCTCTACTTTTTGGTGTATATAATAATATTTTATTCGTTTTGACGAAAACATTCAATATATTACACAAAATTTGTAAAAAATACTAATTATATTTTCTAGGCTTTAATATTAAAATCAGAATTTACTCAGGCTTCTCCTCAGTATACTGAGAGAGTTATTAAAAATGATTTGTTTATCTCATGCTCTACCCATAGAAAACATACTTTTCTTAATTTCTTTTTGTTTCTCTAAATCATCAAAACATGTCGGATTTGACACATTATTTTACATTATTGACTTTTGTTGTCGTGTGTTATATTGTTAAGTTGCTAAATCATATTCAAAATATTATTTTAATAGCCTAGGAGGTGTATGATGAATGAATGGATTTGCAACTGCGATGCCAGCAATAATGAAGCAATAGGAATGACTATAGGTATTCAAATAGTGAACACAACAACATCTGAGGAGTTTCTTTTTTCTGAGTGCATAGGACCATGTGGTAATTCCAACTTTGCAGAAGCACAAGCAATCATTAAGTCTTTAACAAAGCTTACAGAACTTTGTAAAAAGGATGATATTATTACTATTTATGGGGACAACCAAGATGTAATTGATAAAGTGAATAAAATAATAATTCGAGGCATGAAAAAGACCAAAAGAAAGCCACCTGAATATGTACTTAATATCATCAATCTTATGTCTAATTTTCAAAATATAGAATTAAAATGGATTCCAAGAAATCTTAATCGCAAAGCTCACTATCTAAGCCAAGAACCATTCTTAGATAAGTACACTGAGTATAGATCAAAGAAAATCAATGTTAAATACATCAACGATAATATTTTTTTAGCTCAAAGTAGTAAATATAAAAATATATATTATACTGTTGATTTAGAGCTTTGCACATGCACCTGCCGCTTCTTTAAGCTGCAACATTGGTGGGAAAGAAAAAAGTGTAAGCATATTATTGCTGCTGAAAACTATACAAATAATCTTTAGACTTCAATATATAAAGGAGAAATATTAAGTGCCAAAAAGAAATGAAAATTTTGAAACAATGTTTAATGGACACAAAAGCACTAATGGCAAATCAAGAGCAATAAAACTAAAGGATGAAGAATCTATTATAGAAATTAATAGTGTTCAACTTCCATTCATAGCTAAATATAAAGGTGAAAAGTTAAAAAGTATATACTATAAATGGATTAATCGAACAGGAAAGCCTGGTCAGAGAGGTATCTTTGTTTCTGGACATGAAGTATTCGGAGTTCCTACTTTAAGAGATTTAGACATCTTAGCTGCATTGCAAAGCATATTTATAAAAAATAAAACAAAGAACGATATCTGCATATTAAAGACAGAATTCATATTTGAAGAAGATCTAACTATAGATTTTACAATTAATGCTTTATCAAAAGAATTAGGCTATAAAAGTTTTATAAGTAATGAGGTTCGTAATAATATTAAAAATAGTATAGAAACCCTTTTAGAAACAAATATTGTCAATTGTTATGATGGCGGAATATACAACATCAAAAGCAAAAATTATATTAAAGATACTTCAACAAAGTATAAGTACATAGAAAGATGTCCAAATTACTATAATTCAAATACAACAGATAACTTGAAGCTTGATAATATAAGTAAAATAAAGCTAAATAGATTCTTCTATGATATGATAATTAATGGACATTTTCTTGTATATAATAGAGAAAAATTAAGATTAACTAATAATCTTACTGCAAGGAAACTTTATTTGCTAATTTCACTGTGGATGCATAATAAAAGCAGCTTAACTGTCTCAATTGATGATTTAATAGAATTTGTACCAGTAGCACAAAGTGAATTAAAATACCAAAGGCAATATATAAAAAAAGCTTTAAATATATTACATGAACGAAAAATGTTTAATGTTTTATACTTACCTGATAATAAATATAAAATTGAAGTAATATAAAGTATCCCATATAGTTTTTAATTTACACAGGAAAGCAGTTAGTATCTAAATGTTTTCCTGTATAAATTAACTGTCAAATCCGACATAATCATTTCTATTATAATTAATTACATGTTTAGTTACTTATATTTATTATCTGTGCTAATCATATTAATGGAAGACTTTTTAAAGACATGTCCTCAGCTATCCCCTGCGTCAAATTTGACGCACCCTTTACACAATATATTCTATAACAGCGAATATCAATATGTTTTATCTTAAAAAAGTATGTAACCAAAAAAGAAAACAAGTAGCTCGAACTACTTGTTCTCGGATTAATTTTACAGCACTGACAGAAGCCAACGGCTCTATCCAATTAATATTATACCAAAATACTTAAAATAATAAATATCTATCTAAATAATATTTCGCTTCAACTCGCTTATATAGTTATAAAATTACATATATTTTCTCCAGGAACCAGGCTATATAAATTAAAATGTATTTCTTAGTTTCATGCCCCACCACCTTTTATTTTGCTAAATTGGATTTCAAATTAATTATGCTTTTGTTAAGCTAGCTTAAACTGCCATTTTAAGAGGAACATAGATATTTTCTACTCCTGCAATATTATTTATTATTTGTTCATTTGAAAAACCTTCCTTTCTCAAAGAAGCATATAAATTAGGTAGAGACTCTGGGATAAAAACTTGAAGTGCAGAAAAAGTCCCTTCTATTTTATAACTTCCTAGATATGCTGGTATTAGAACAGTTTCAAGCGCTGCTACTGGAACCTTTTCATTTCCCCATATTATTTCTCCTTCACCACTTATAAACATGAGAGCTGAAAATTCACCATTTGCCATTAATTCTACTGGAGTTCCTATTCCCTCAATTAATCTAACACAAAAGTGTTCACTAATTGCTAGATAGGTACTTTTTAACTTATCATTCCTTATAGAAAGTCCAGAATATAAAGGCTTATTATTTTTAAAATTAAGTACCTCTAGAGCTTTATTTGTATGAAGTGGTCTTTTATTACCATTTGAATCAATTCTATCATAATCATATAACCTATATGTTAGATCCGAATGTTGTTGAACTTCAGCAATTACTAATCCATCTTTCAACGCATGTACAGTTCCCGCTGGAACAAAAACCACATCTCCTTTTTTTACAGGAACCTCTCTATACAATCCTTCATGTTTGTGATTTAAAATAGAGTCATTTATTTTATTCTTATCAAATCCTTCAGAAAAACCATGAATCACCGTTGCAGAAGGTTTAGCATCTATAATGTACCACATTTCAGTTTTTCCGATTTTCCCATTCTCATTTTTAATAGCATATTTATCATCAGGATGAACCTGAACGGATAATGGTTTATTTGCATCTATCAATTTTAATAAAACAGGTAATAAGTTCTTAGAAACGATAGTAGTAAATTTTTCTCCAAGAACAAGGCTTCCATACTTTTCTATTACATTAGTAAGTTTCTGTCCCTTTAATACTCCATTGACTATTTCACTCTCACTACCAGGTATAGCAGATAATTCCCAACTTTCTGCCACTCTACTTTCAAGCATATGTTTACCCATTTTTTTGAGATTATGTCCTCCCCAAATATAATCCTTATAAACTGGCTTCATCTTATATGGATAAAGCATATCTAAGCACCTCCATTAAGCAACTTTCAAAGGATATATGGAATTATAAATTTCTTTTCTTATTCTATCTAATCCATCATAAGTTTTTGCCTCGCAGCGAAGAATTAGCTCAGGTCCTGTATTAGATGCTCTTACTAACCCCCAACCATCTTCAAATTTAACACGCACTCCATCTATATCTATTATTTCATTTCCTAAGTTTTCAAAATATTCTTTAGCTTTATTTACATAAGAAAGTTTTTCATCTTCAGAACATTCAACTCTTATTTCTGGCGTAGAATATGTTTTTGGTATATCTGCCAATAATTCATTTAAAGCTTTGTCAGTATTTGATAAAATTCTAAGCAATCTAGCACAGGCATATATAGCATCATCATATCCAAAATATTCATCTGCAAAGAACATATGACCTGACATTTCTCCCGTAAATACTGCATTTAGCTCTTTCATTTTTGCTTTTATCAGTGAATGTCCTGTATTGTAAAGCATCGGCTTTCCTCCAAGTCTTTTTATTTCGTCTACCAATGTTTCTGAGCATTTCACCTCAACAATTGCTGGTGTACCTTGATATTTGGGAAGTATCTCTCTCCAGAAAAGTATCATAAGCATGTCCCCCCATAACACGTTTCCTAAATTGTCAACAACTCCAATTCTATCTCCATCTCCGTCAAAACCCACTCCTAAATCAGCATTATTAGCTTTAACAGCTTTTATTAAATCTTTTAGATTATCTGAATTTACTGGGTCTGGAAAATGATTTGGGAAATCAGGATTTGAATCACAATATAGTGGAATTACATCACAGCCTAATTCCTTTAATATTTTGGGTGCAAAAAATCCAGCAGTACCATTTCCACAGTCTACAACAACTTTAAGCTTTCTGTTTGAGAGCTTTATTTTATCTTTTATCATTTCTATATAACTACTTACTGGACTATGTGTAGTTAATTTTCCTTCCCCAATCTCAAAATCATTATCTATTATAATTTTTCGAATATATTGCAGTTCATCCCCATATAGAGTTCTCCCGTCATATTGTACCTTAAATCCATTATATTTAGCAGGATTATGGCTAGCAGTGATCATAATTCCTGATTTTATATTATAGAGATATGTGGAATAATAGAATATTGGAGAAACAACAACACCAATATCTACTACATTAATGCCCGTATCCATCAACCCTTTTACCAAACCATTAAATAACTCAGGGGAAGATTTTCTATTATCTCTTCCTACTATTGCTTCACTCTCTCCCTTTCTTTTTATAAAGGTTCCAAATGCTTTTCCAATAAGTTCTGCATCCTTTACAGTTAAGTCCTCATCATATATTCCTCTGATATCATACAGTCTAAAAATTCTTTCATTAATATTGCTCATAAAAACTCCTCCTCTTCTTATTGATCAATACTCGATATTTTTAGAAAAGATATTATATAAGAAACTAGACTCTCTGCTCCCATATTTAAATTAACACCTTCCTCTGTTAATCCATCAAAGCAACCGCCAGTATTATTATCCACAAGACTAATTCCCCTAGAATTAAATCCTTCATACCACCTATAACAAATTTCTGCTTTTTCCCTATAACTGTTTATTCCTGTTACTTCATATGCTTCTATGTATGTAAGCATTGTTTCACAAGCCTCAACAGGCTGTTCATCAAATTCCGAAGGAACTCCATTTTTTAAAAGCCAACCATTGCAGCCTACTGGTTTAAAATATCCCTCCTTAAAGGTTACATTTTCAAGAAAATTAAGACTTTCTTCTGCAGTTTCAAGAAATCTTTTTTCACCAGTGACTTTATAAGCTGCAAATAGCGACCACGGAAGAATGCTATTACAATAAGTTACAGTATCTTCAAACCATTTCCATTTTCCATCTTTATGGTTATTATACTGCAAACAAAGTGAGTTAGCTAAATCATACACAAGCTTTTGTGCCTCACTATTTTCAATTTTAGATAGACCTATGATGGAATATGCTTTAGCTCTAGGAAAACTAAGGGAGACCACATTTTTTATAGCTTTTTTTAGTATATCTGATAAACCTTGTCTCACTCCAAGTGGCGTAAATTCATTAGACAAAGCAAAACCCAAAGCCCATAAGCATCTACCAAAACAATCCTCTGACCCTTCCTCCTCAAGCCAATTTCTGCTATAATCCATAAAATTTTTAAATGTTCCCTTTTCATTTTGGGCATTTAATAAAAAGGAGGCATACCGATATACTAAATCCATGTATTTTTTCTCTTTGTACCTTTCGTAAATCATAAGAGCCATGATTAATGCTCTTACATTATCATCTGTTGTATATCCATGAGCAGGGTCAGGAATTCCAAATTTTGAATGTTGAAACATACCAGTATCATCAGTAAAACGAAAAATGTAATCATCTTTTATAGGTTTGCTTGAAATCATTCTATTCATCATACCACCATTTTTCCTGATGATTTATCTTTATTAAGCACTTCAATAAAAAGATCTATATATTGTTTTGAAACATTTTCCCACATCATAGTCTTACCAATACTTAATGTACGTTTCTCCATTTCTCTTTTTGCTTCAGGATTACTTAATACATATTTGATATTTCTTGCCAAGGAATCAGAATCACTAAACTCTGCTAAAAGCCCTCTACCATCACTTAGCATTTCTCTTGCATAACTATAAGGGGTAGATACAATAACTCTACCATATCCTACTGCGTAGGCCAACGTTCCGCTTACAGCTTGATCCTTACCAAGATAAGGTGTCATATATATATCTGACAACTGAAGATATTGAATAATTTCTTCTTTAGTAAGATACTTATCAATGAACCATACATTGTTCTCTATTCCAAGTTTTTTCACCATACTAATAAGTTTCTCTCTATAAATTTCACCATATTCCTTTTTTATGCAAGGATGGGTCTGCCCAAGAATAAGATAAACAATATCTTTGTAGCTTTTTGCCACCTTTGCAATTGCTTCAATCCCATATTCTATACCTTTACCTGGACTTATTAACCCAAAAGTACTAATTACATTTCGCCCTGAAAGCCCATATTTTTTCTTAAGCTTCTCTCTGCTGTCAAGGGCCTTATAAGGTACTCCATGATGAATAACTTTCACTTTTAATGGATTAATACTATACACTTTTTCAAGAATAGGCTTTGTATTTTGAGCCATAGTTATAATTTTTGAACTTTTTTCACCTAACCTTTTTAATATTTCTTTTTGCTTTTCTGAAGGATTAGGTATTACAGTATGCAAAGTTGTAACAAAAGGTATATGAAGCCTATCAATAAAATCTAATATAAACTCACCAGATTCTCCGCCAAATATACCATATTCATGTTCTATAACAAGAAGCTCTATATTTGAATTATTAATTGCATCTGCTGTTTTTAAATAGCTTTCTTTATCATGTTGAGAAATTTCCATAATTACTCTACTGCTGTAATCATAGTTATTATTATCGCTTATAGCTATAACTTTAGGTCTATTTCCAAATCCATTCTTATCAATTTCTCTTACTAAATCCTGAGTAAAAGTTGCAAGACCGCATTCTCTTGAAGGATAAGTACTTAAAAAAGCAATATTCATCAATCTTTCCAAAACCATAAGAAAACCTCCTATTAAAAATTTAAAATCATATATTTAAAGTTATAAATACAATTTCTATAGCAGTATACTTTTAATTCTTATACTGCAATTGAATCACTTAGCTTATCTGTAAGAATGTTATTATATTCTTCTCTATTGTTATTAATAGTACAATCTGACATTGCCACTGAATTTATGATAGCAGCACCACTTCCAACAGTTACATTATTCCAAATCACACTTCCGATAATCTTTCCACCTGCACCAATAGATACAGAATCTCCTAGTACCGTATCAGGTCCCACAACAGCAAAAGCACCAACTGTCACATTTTCACCAATATAAACCGGACCATTAATTCTTGCAGTTTCATGTATTTTAGCTGATTTACTAATATATTGCTGCTTATCATCAAAATTTAATAAATCAATCTTAAAATCACCCTTAACAATGTCTTTATGCACTTTAATGTATTTTTCAGGCGTACCTAAATCAATCCAATAAGAACATTTATTATATACAGCAATCTTATATCCTTTTTGCAATAAAGTAGGATATGTTTCTCTTTCTATTGATACAGCTCTTCCTAAAGGTATTTCATTTAAAAGTTCAGGCTCAAATATATAAACCCCAGCATTAATTAGATTAGAAGTACTTTCATGAGGTTTTGGTTTTTCTTTAAATGCAGTAATATAGGCATTTTTATCATGCTCTATTACACCGTAAGCTGAAGGATTATCAACTTTTGTTACAGCGATTGTGGCAAGAGCTTTTTTCTCTCTATGAAAATCTATCATATCTGAAATATCAATATCACTAACTATATCTGCATTGAATACTATAAATGTATCATCAAAAAATTCCTGTGCATTTTTTATTGCTCCTGCTGTACCTAAAGGTATATCTTCAGAAACATAACTTATTTTCAATCCCAAACTCTTTCCATCTTTAAAATACTCTTTTATTTTCTGTGGTTTATAGCAGGTACTTAATACCACTTCATTTATACCATATTTTTTTAACTTTTCTATATTTCTTTCAAGAAGAGGTTTGCCTACAATAGGAATCATAGGCTTTGGTAAATCGTTAGTAATAGGTCTTAATCTAGTTCCAAAACCACCTGCTAAAAATAATGCCTTCATATACATTCCTCCTTTTTTAAACAATAAACTATATTTTTGTCATTTATTAAACAATTCTTATCTAATCATAAGTTTTAGGTTCTGGGCATCTTTTAATATATTCAAGTAAGTCACTTAGATTAGTCTCTGCCATGGCAATACAGGTATCTGCAGCACCATAGTACATTTTTATGTTGCCAGTGTTTTTATCATGAACCCATCCACAAGGGAATACTACATCATCAACATCCCCTTCTCTTTCATAAAGTTCTTGTGGTCCAAATACCCATTCATCACTTCTTTTTAGAACTTTAAATGGATTATCAAGATCTAATAGTGCAAGACCAAGTCTGTAAATTGATCCTCCTGCAGTTTGTCTTACCCCATGATATAATATAAGCCATCCTTCTGGTGTTTCCAGTGGTGGAGTATTAAGACCTATCTTATTGGCATCCCACCATCCGCCTCGCCTAGCATTAATTAATATCTGATGTTCTCCCCAATATTTAAGGTCATCAGATTGCGAAACCCATATATGCGCTCCTGGTTCATGATTTGCTGGAATTGGTCTATGTATAAGAAGCCATTTTCCATTAATCTTTCTTGGAAATAGTGCAGCATCTTTATCCTCTGGAGGCATGATAGCTCCAAGTTTTTCAAATTTTTCAAAATCTTCTGTCAATGCAAGAGATACTAGTGGACCTCCTTTTGAGTATGCAGTGTATACAACAGCATACTTTTTTAGTTCCTCTAGGTATGTAATCCTTGGATCTTCAATACCCCATTCCTCTTCAGGAAACTTTTCTGGATTCGGTTCAAGAGTAGGCTTTGTATCCACTTTCCAATTACCTATACCATCATAACTAACAGCCTTAGTAAGATGTGAAAAACCTCGCCTGTCTTCAACCCTTGCTAGTAGCAATACCTTATTGTCATACATTGTTGCCGCAGGATTAAAAATGGTATTTGCAGCATACGGCCAATCTTTAGAAGTAAGAATAGGATTTTTAGGGTATCTTCTAAATAATTCCCTATAAGAATGATTATCAGATCCTATAAGTTTTGTTTGAAACTTTTCACTCATAAAACCTTCTCTCCTTTTCCAATTGATTTCATAATTACTTTAGCAAAATGCTAAATTACCTTTACCTTTATGCGTTAATATTCCTTTTAGACAAAAAGCGCTTTAAAACCCCTTCTAGTTTTAAGATAAAAATTCATAACGAATAAACGCTATTAATGAATATCAACAAATAAAAGGAATATTAAAACGCTTTGTTAGCACTCCTTATCGCTGAGTGCTAATTTTATTTTAATTAATTTAGATTTTTCTGTCAATAATTTTTATAAATTTTTCATATTTTGTCTTATTCCATTATTCCATGATTCTTTAATTATTTTATACTTACATAAGATTTTTTAATATATAGAACAGCTATCTTATCTTTAAAATCACATATATTTTCTCCCGATACCAGGCTATATAAATCAAAACTTAATCCTTAGTTTCATGCCCCACCCCTCTATAGAATTACATGTTTCATTTTGACCTATCCAAAGCCTTCGGCTTAATCTGATTTAGCTTATACCATAAACCTTTTATAACTATTCATCTTCCTTTTTCAGATTAAAGATTTAGCCCTTAGCAGGGCACTGGTGGTTCTTTTATAACTTTTTATAGGTATGTTTAAGTCTTTGTAATTCTAACTCCTATTTAAAGTATTGAATGAACTATTAATATTTATATCTAAAGGAGGATTCATAATGAAATCAACAAAAAAATCTATTAAAAACTCAAATCTTATCAATCAGAAAGGTCTTAAAAAGGTTAATCCTAAACATGACTATAAGGCTGAATACACAAGACTTTTCCCTACAAAAATGTCTAGTTCAAACTTCTTATCTTTCTACACCCTTCATGTATTAGCCAAACAAAACAGACCTCTATATGGCAAAGAAATACTAGCCTTCCTGCAAGACACAATAGGATCTGCAGTTTGGAAGCCCTCACATGGAACTCTCTATCCGATTTTAAACAAGCTCACAGCAAACAACCTTATTGAGAACATAAAGATAGAGGAAGATAAGAAGTATTATGCAATTACTGAGCTTGGAAGAGAAGAATTAGAAATAAAAATGAGGGAGTTTAAGCCTATGATAATTGAATCCTATAAATTCTTCTCTAAACTTATTGAAGAAATATATGGTTTCAATGAGGATCAAAATGATACAACTATTTCTTAAAATACGTTTATAGCTATTATAGTGACTTAAGCAGTAAGCCCTGAAAATACCATTCCACTTACTATATCATAAAGCCAAACTCTTATGCTCTTATAGGAGTAGCCAAAAGGCTATTCCTATATAATCATCTACAAATGTCTATAAGGTAGATAAACATTTATAGATAAATATTTATGTACAAATGTTTATAGGTATATATCAGCATAGAATTGGTTCAAAATGACCTTCTGGTGTTTTGTGATGATATCTTTATAGATATTCTCTTGGCACTAAGGTATATTAATGCTTACCAACAACCAATGTATCAAAATAGCACATATATACTTAATAATTATATATATTGATATGTAATTATTATGCCCGGTTTAAAATGAGTCGAGTTATATATAATACCTTCTTCTAATTCTACAAGTAACTTAGAAGCCATTATTAAGGTAAAACCTCCTCATGTTTATATTTGTGAGGAAGTTTTTTCTCTAATACTCATGTTGCTTTAAGATGTATCTAATACCGTGGAAGGTGTGGAAGCTGTGGAAGCTTAATTAACTCTTTTTTATATATTAACTATAGAATACTATATAGAAATTAGTAAAATATTAAAATTTACCCTCCACAACCTCCACTGCCTCCACTATAATCTTGCCCCTATAAAATACACTCATGGATACTTGAAGAAGGAGGTGCCTATAATTAACTGCCTAATCTTCTTAAATGGATTATATTATTTGTATTAGTACGTTTAATCTCAAATTTTATTCCTAGTCTTTCTAAGTTACTTTTTATAGATTTCAGTTTTTTACTTACCATATTTGAGGTTGTCGGGAAATCTGAAGAACCAGTGTATATTCTTTCTCTTTCTGCTACTGTTTCTAAAGCTATCATTAAATCACTAGCTTTTCCACTCCAACTTTGATTACTATCTAACAAAGCTACAACCGCTGAAGCAAACGAATTAGAATTGATTGCTTCTAAATTCTGTTTGATTATATTTTTATTATACCTTGATAAAAATTCACTCCCCAAGCCACCAATGGCTTCTGCTATTGCATATCCCCAAGAAGTGAAATCAGCCATTCTATTTAATCTTATTGTTGATGAATCAGAATACAATCTGATTGCTTTTGATAATATGTCAAAAATGCCTCCTAATATCTCTGGCATTACAAGTCTTAATTCTTCTAATAGCTTATACTCACCTTTTCTATTTGAATCTTGAATTCTATCTAATTCAAATAGAATCGATCTATCAAGTAAATCATCCTTCTTAGGAATAACATCTATACCATTTAAGGAAACACAGCGTTTGTAAGTAAATACAACATCATCTTCATTAGTATATATGCCTCTCTTGGAATATCCTTCTCCAGTAACAGCTCTACATAAGGTATCGCTTGTCGTATCTCCTATATTAGATATATTATCAAAGTTACAAAACCAATTGTGAGCTAGATTCTGTATAAGCTCTTCATTATTTTTAGGAAAGGTAATTGTTGGCATAATTGAAGGATCAATTATCATCTTCATTACTTTAGAAGCTGTAGTCTTTGCAGAGCCTTTTTCACCGTAAAATACTCCTATAGGATGAGCAATCTCAGGAATAAAGCAACTAATTAGGTATACCAAAAATAATAGTTTATCCTCCTCTTTAACATTAATATATCTAAATATTGATTTTATATCTCCACCGCCTACCGGTCTAACCTGCTCATTTTGTGTCTTATATCTTTTAAAGAATGCTAATGGATTGTTATTTATTTTCCAACCAGATGCATCAATCTCAACAATCTCCCAATTTCTATTTACCAAATCATAATATATACTTTTGTCATCACCTGCTACTCGAAGATTCAGTTTATATTGAATTCCACCAAACTTTGCATGAGCTTCTATTGAATTTACTATATCTTTTACTGCCATAGTTGATATTGTTTTTCCATATGTATCCCATACTTTTTTTATTATCCAACTTGAAAAGTCTTCTCCTCTGACAGCAAGTATCTCTTTATGAGCACCTACAGGTATAATAGCATGAGCCTCCTTTCTATCATCTATAAACAAATGAGCTTCTCTCAAAATATCTTTTACTAGTACATCCTTTATGTTTGTTTTTTGTCTTTGCTTGTTATTGCTATTACTAATTACTTCACTTTCTTCATCTGTAAAAGCATATATATTTGCTAAAGCGATCTGATCTGGTGCCTGTATATGATTTATATTATTATTCATAAAATTATTCTCCCTTTCTGAAATCAGTATATTTCTTATTAAATTCTTTTACTGCTTAATATTCATTGTGACTTATTTTCTTAACTATCTAAATCGCTTGTATCATTTTACAAGTTCCATTTTCTATAATTCTCCAAAAATATAAGACTTATCTGCAATTTTGCAGACTCGTCTTATATTTTATTATTATTCACAGATTCTATAACCTGTTCTTTCATATAATAAATTGTCAACGCATTCCTTAGTTACATCTCCATTTACTTGAAAACATTTTTTCAAAGTATAAGTAATATTAAGCTCATCTCCATAATGGCTTGATTCAATTCCTTTCTGATCCAGAAGATCTTTTATTTCAGATAAGTTATTAAACACTCTCATATATTCATCAAATGTTTCATAAACTCTATCTTCGCTTTCTTCTAAAAAAATATATTCATCTCCTCTAGCAAAAGTATATTCAGTAGCTCCATCATAAATCCTTTTGAACCCACGTGCTCCTGCTATTTCTTCTACATACTTAACAGCTTCATTGATAGATTTAAACTTAGCCAAAACCCTTTCTATATAGGTATCTCTAACATACTCTTCTTTTATAACTTTTACATAATAATTTCTCTCCATAAAACAGCACTCCTTTTAAGCAATTTCCTTATTGTAATCTTCCTTAACCTTTTTTGTTATAATATATGTATTGGAAGCTTTATATTTTGATTTCTGATTATTGTAGCTATACTTTAGCCTCATAAGATTATGTTTCTCTATTATTTCTTTTAGAGCTTTTTGGGTTTCAAATTCAGAATAAGCATATTCATCTTCTATTGACTGAAAAATATCTATTTCTCTTACATAGCCTTGCTTTTCAATATTACTTAAGACAACATTTTCTATCTTATCTATTAGCTCATCCTTATTAATTTCACACACGCTTTTGCAAAACAACATTTAAGTCACTCCAACTAAAAGATTCCTGCATTATATCTATCGTATAAAATCTTTGCACTGGTTATAAGGTATTCTATCTCTTCAAAGTTTAGATACACTTCTTTGTTCCCCCAGTCTGATCTTTCTGCTCTTATAAAGCTAACAAGCTTGTCTACAAAATCTGAAACCTTATCTGAATCATCATTTAATGCTTCAGGCTTAAATAAGTCACAAATATTACCAGCTCCCATAATAGAATGATTTTTTTCATCGTAGTCATAAGTTATTTTTTCATAGTCATCTCTTGTAGTTCTTATTAACATCTCTATTCTCCTTTCTAAGCAGCATAATCTAGTGAATGCTTTTTATTAATATCTGTTCTAAAAATAAACTTCTCTCTAAGCCCTTCTGCTAGGGTCTTAACGAACTGATTTTCAAATTCAGCCTCTACACTCTTTTGGGTCAATAACTCCTCCTTTACTCTTTCTTTTGATTTTCTATCATAACTGATAGTCACTATTGAAACTTCCAAAATATCACCCCCTTACAACTTAGCTGTCGGATTTGACATTCTAACTTTTGTAACTTAAGTTACAATTATATTTACATTTCGTTCTTGTTTTACATATTAGCATATATTTTTTCACTTGTAAACCAGGATACAAAAAATATTTTATTTGTATCCTAAACTATTTTAGTATATAATATATTTTGAGGTGAATATTATGTTTAATAAAGAAAAATTTAGTGAATTATTAAAAGCTTCTATTGGTGCAAACAGGAGTATTACTGACTTCTCAAAGGAATGTGGGGTTGCAAGACCTTACATATCTAAATTTTTAAATTGTAAATTAGAAAAAGCCCCCTCTCCTGAAATAATAAGAAAGTTTTCTAGTGTTGCTTATAACAATATAAAAGAAGCTGACCTTTTACTTGCTGCTGGTTACGAGATAAGTGATATGGATTACTTTAATTTAACTTTTGAAGCTGTTATTGAAGATGATCCTTTAAATAATTCTGTTTCAAATACTAGAAATAAAATAAAGGAATTACACATGAAGAATAATATAAATTACAGTAATCCAATTAAAGTACCCGTTCTATCTTTTATAGATAATGGTAATATTATTTCTAATGACAGTGAAAATGTAATTAGCTATGACTATATACCAAGTACTTTAGCTTACGATGCTTCGAAATGCTTCTACTATATAGCAGAAGATAATAGTATGTCTAATGCACGAATTCATGACGGAGATGCTGTGTTTATAATTCCAAATATAACTTATAAGCATAATGACATTGTGCTTTTATTAAAAGATGGAGAAGCTTTTTTAAGAAGATATAAGAAATTGAGTAATGTACACTTATTCCAAGCTGAAAGTAACGATTTTGATAGCTTCGCATTAACAAATAATGATCTTAAAAATTCTAAAATAACTATTTTAGGTACTGTTGAGCATATAAAGATAAGAACAAAAATTTAGGAAGGAGAGATGTTTTTTGAATGCAGCAATATATGCAAGATATAGTTCAGATAATCAGCGTGAAGAGTCAATTGATGCACAAATTCGTGCTATAAAAGAATATGCAGATAAAAATGGAATAATAATTACAAAGGTATACACTGATGAAGCAAGATCAGCAACAACAGATAATAGACCTAAATTTCTTGAAATGATAAAAGATAGTGAATATGGACTATTCGATGCTGTAATAGTCCATAAGCTTGATCGTTTTTCAAGAGATAGATATGATAGTGCTCATTATAAGAGAATTCTCAAAAAGAATAATGTAAGGCTTATATCTGTGCTAGAACATTTGGATGACAGTCCTGAAAGCATAATACTTGAATCAGTTCTTCAAGGCATGGCTGAATATTATTCTAAGAACTTAGCTAGAGAAGTTATGAAAGGTATGAAAGAAACTGCACTGCAGTGTAAACACACAGGAGGTCTTCCCCCATTAGGTTACGATGTAGATCCTGAAACAAAGAAATATATTATAAATGAACAAGAAGCAAAAGCAGTAAAGTTAATTTACGAGATGTATTCTGAAGGTCATGGCTACAATACTATCGTAGACAGACTTAATCTATTAGGCTATAAGACGAAAATAGGAAGAAGCTTTGGTAAAAACAGCATATCAGAAATACTAAGAAATGAAAAATACATAGGTACTTTTATATTTAATAAGGCACCTAAGTCCTTCAATGGTAAGCGTAATTCACATAGAACTAAAAGTCCTGAGGAAATTATAAAAATAGAAAATGGATTACCTGCTATTATTTCAAAGGATATTTTTGATAAAGTTCAGAAAAGAATGCTTAACAATAAAAGAAATGCTACAAATAAGGCTAAAGAAGTTTATCTATTGTCTGGAAAGATGCTTTGTGGCTGCTGTGGAGCTTCTATGGTAGGTCATACTAGTTATTCTGGAAGGAATAAAGCAAAATACTCTACCTATAATTGCAGTGCTAGGTACAGAACAAAACAATGCGGTATGAAAAATATACAGAAGAACTTTGTTGAAGAACTTGTACTAAATGAAATAAAAAGCAAAATCTTAAATCCTTCCTCAATAAAAAGACTTACGAAAAAACTTATAGAACACTATAACAAGATGTTAGATTCTAATCATGATGAATTAAAAAGTCTAGATAAGCGTCTAAAAGAAATAGATTTTGAAATTGGCAATATTGTAAATGCTATCTCTCAAGGAATGTTTCATAACTCCTTTAAAGAAAAGATGGACAACCTAGAAGCTGAGAAAACCAGAATATCCAGCTATATAAATGAAATAAAAGCTACAATGAATAGTAGCGAACTTAATGAAAAACTTATCGAGCAGTATTTAATTAAAGATATAAATGCTATAAATGAAAAAAGTGCTAATGATCTAAAAACAATCATTAACACTTATGTAGAATCAGTTTTAGTACATGAAGATAAGGTTGACATTAACCTTATCCTCTTTTTTGTACATATCAATGGTGGAGGCGAGGGGTCAGTGGCATCCATACTTTCATATGGCCCTGACTATATCTTATTCTGTAAATTATTTTAACTTTTACAGAACCTTGGCATATTATAGAAGCTTAGTATCGTTTATATCTTCTATCCTAGTATTTCATGATACTATATAAAATAGCATTTTAGAAACCTATAAGTCGATACGAGGCTGTTAAGTTTCCTTACATACCTCTCGGTATTGCCGTCAGCATTATCTGTTACGGTTTCACCGATAAAGCCAAGTTTTCATTTAAGGATCACTCCTTAATGCGACTCTGTCAATGAATCGAACCCCTGTCCGAAAGCAGCTGAATTTATCTTTCTCCGAGTGCAGTCTAAGTTTTAAGATTCCCCAAAAGCATCGCCCTTAGACAGGCTATACTTTCCGGTAGCTTCATAAATACCCCTCTAGCTCAAAGCTTTGCTAGGCTTCGTTTCCCACTCAAATGACACCAGTGATCCGAGCCGTAGGCAACCCGGGCTGATGAACAGCTTTAAACTAAGCTGCTATTGCAAAATTATCTTCTGCGTTTACATTTAATGCATACTTTATTAACGAGGCACCATGCTTCCCTCGACTCGCTTAATAAACCCATCCCACCCCCGTCGAAGCCAAAACGCCCCCAGGTTAAAGATGGTTTAATAACATATTCAGTTTTCAAAGAAATGTTCATCTTGTATAGTCTATTCTATATCAATCAACGTATACTGTCAACTGGAACATTGTTACTCATTTGTCTACATCCTATTTTATTTCCATGGCTATCATAGTGCAATCATCTTTTAATTTTCCAACATCTAAGATAGTATCATTTAAAAATACATCTATATATTCTTTAAATCTTAATATACTAACCTTTTTCATATACCTTTTAACAATTTTATCTTCATCAAATATAAAATCTAATCCATCAGTAAAAAAGTAAATTTTGTCTCCCTGTTTAAAATGAATGACTTGCTCACAAAAATCACTATCTTCAAACATCCCTAGGAAAGGACCTTCAACAATTATTTCCTCTACATCTTCGTCCTTCCTTTGAAAAATAAATTGATTTATTCCTGCACCTACAACCTTCAACTCATTTATATTAAAATCCATGCTGAAGCAGCAAACAGCAATATAATTCTCGTCATAATAACTAATCAATTTTTCATTTAAATTTTTTACTATTTCCATTGGGTCATTTGTCTTAGCAATCTCTTGAAAACATAAAATATCAAAAGCTGAAATTTGTAAAGCAGCTGATATCCCTTTCCCCCTAACATCTACAATGATCCCAATTATCACATTTTTGCTTACTTCAAAAATTCTATAAAAGTCTCCGCTAATAGTCTTTGCTGGAACATAAGTACTGATAATATCAACAAATTCTTTAGCTGGAAAATCTTTTTGGAGAGTTTTTCTTTGAAGTTCAGCGGCTTTATTTATTTCTTCCTTCATCTCAGTAATATCTCTTATAACTGCTAGAATAGCCGAGTTGCCTTCATATGTTATGTAACTGTAGGAAATTTGAAGGTTTATCAACTTATTAGAGAAATAAAATTCATAATCATGTACATCTTTTACTCTTTTTTCGGCAATTATATTTTTAAATCTTTTATGCAGAGCTTTTGTATATTTTTCATCAAAATGCTTATATATATTGCTTCCAATAAGGCTGTTATAATTTATTCTAAATAAGTTACAGGCCTCATTGTTTGCTAAAGCAATTATATTATCTACTATAATAACGACAGCATCAGGGGAATTAGTTATAATTTGCTTATATCTTTCCTTACTATCTTTAAGTATTTTATCAAGAATCTTTTTTTCTGTAATATCTCTTAGTCTTTCGACAATAAATAATAGCTCTCCTGTTTCATCTAGAACCGGGTTATAGCATACATCCATAAATTTATTTAATTCTGGAATAAATCTCTCTCTCGAAATCTTTTGTTTAGATGCCACAACTTTACCAAAAGAACAATCTAAACATTTTTCTTTTCTATCTAAAATTTCGTAGCACATTTTCCCCTCTACTTCTTCGGGGACTTTATTATGAAACTCATATCCTGCTTCATTAAAAAAAGATATTGAATGATCAGTATTATAAACTTTGATTACATCAGGAATACCATTAAGCACCCCTGTGAATTCTTTTTCTAACTTCTTACGTTCAGTAATATCTGTTGCAATTACTAATAAGTAGTCTTTCTCATACTTACTAAATAGTGATATCTTTGCTTCAATATAAATGTGTTTTCCTTCTTTTGATTTTAGTATCATTTCTATTTTATCATCTTTATTAATAGTTAAATCTCTATATCTTTTTATTTGATTTTCCAGTTCATCTAAGTTAAAAATATTTGAAAGTAATGTTTTCACAAGTTCCTCTTTTGTATATCCTAAATTACTGCAAAGCTTACTATTAAAATCTACAAAGTATTTTGGAGCAAAATTTTCATCAAGCTCTATAACAAATATTAATTCCTCTATTTTGTCCCAAATTTCTTTATAACTAGCTTCAATTATTTCTACATTTTTATCTAATACTGCTGCTTTTGTTTTTCCTTCGCACATAAGCTTATTAGTCCTTTCAATCTGAATTATTCACTACGGACATATTTCAAATACTTTATCCAATCTTGTTAACTTAAACAGTTTCTCAACATCAGGCTTTAGTGACATTAATTTTATGCTGCCACCCTTTTCAGCGCATTTTTTGTAAACAGCTACTAATGCTCCAAGGCCTGTACTATCTATAAATATGCAATCTCTAAAGTTAAAAGTAAAATTATTATTTCCATCTTCTATTAACTTATTAATCTTTATTCTAAAATCTGCTACCTCATCAACAACAAACTCTTTAGGTACATTTATTTCCATCTATAATCACCTCATATTTTAAATCTTTCTACAAGTTTAGTTAATTCTTCAGCCATAGCGCTTGTCTCTTCAGCTGTTGCTGTTAAATTATTAATTGCATTTGCTTGTTCCTCTGCTGCTACAGATACATTTTCACAATTTGAAGAATTGCTTTCGGTAACTGTTGCTATGTTATTAATAAGTTCAACTACTTTATCTGAAGATGCCACTTCATCGCCAGTTATGTCTAGTATTTCATTAACATGTTTAACTATATTTTCTATAGCATTAATTATGTTAACAAACGCTTTATCTGTTTCTGACACTATATGTACTCCATTTTCAACTTCAACCTTTGCCTTTTCCATTGCATTTACTGCATTTTGTGTCTGTTTTACCATTTCGCTAACTAATGCAGCAATCTCTTTTGCTCTGTCATTTGATTCTTCTGATAATTTTCTAACTTCATCAGCAACTACGCTGAACCCTTTTCCATGTTCTCCGGCTCTGGCCGCTTCTATTGCAGCATTTAATGCTAAGAGATTTGTTTGCTCTGCAATTGCATTTATTGTATTTATTATTCCTCCAACTTTAGTAGATAGGCTGCTTAAAGATTGCAGTGCCTTGGAAGTTTCATCACTTCCTGTACTTATCACATTCATTGCCTTAACAGTTTCTTCTACTTTTTCTCTACCAAGATCAGCTGCTGCCATTGTTTGAGACGCATTTGAACTTGTAGACTTGGCCCTGCTTTGTGCTAATTGAACAAGACTCGATAGCTGCACCAATACCTTTGAAACATCTACTATAGATTCATTCTGCTGTTCAGCATCTTGAGCAACCTGAGTTACTGTAGCACTTATTTCTTCAGTTGTTGCACTAATTTCTTCTGATGAGGCCGCCATCTCTTGTGAAGCTGCATTTAGCTGTTCTGCAGCATTAGTTACACTTCTAACTATACTATCTTGATGTTTTATCATCTCATTAAAGGAATTTCCAAGTTCCCCGATTTCGTCCTTGCTGTGTATACTAACCTTAACAGTTAAATCGCCTTCTCCTGCACGTTTCATTAGCTTTTCTAAATTTTTAATAGGATTAATTATACCTTTTGTAGAATATCCATAAGCACATATCATAGCAATCATAATTGATATTAAAACAATAACTATTGTATAATTCCTGATACTTAAGGCTGCTGACATATATTCGTTATAATCTGCTGTTACTGCAATTACCCAATTGCCAACTGGTTGAAAAGAGACGTATTTATATACATTTTCATAAGTATAAAAACCTTGCGAAGTTTTTCCTTCCTTCATCTCATTAATCATAGTTTTTAAGTCATCACTGGCGTTATCACTTGCATTAACTTTCAATATCTTAGTGCTGTCAGGATGGTAAACAATTAATCCATTTTTGTCTATCATATATGCATAGCCGTTTTGGCCTACTTTAACCTTTGATGCATAAGAAGATATACTGTCAAACTTTATACTTCCAACTAAAGTACCAATAACTTTTCCATTGTCCTTAAGCGGGTACGCTATGAATATAGCAGGATTTCCTGTAAATCGTGATGTTAATACCTCACTAACTGCTTCTTTTCCACTAAGGGCAGTTTTCATATAGTCCCTATCGCTTAAATCTATATCTGGTTCTTTTGTTTGGCTATCGATAACTACTTTTCCATAAGCATCTGTAATAATTAGGACTTCCATAAAATCCTTATTTTCTTCTTGGACATTTTTAATATATTCGAAAGCCGAATTAATATTATTGCTATTTAAATCTTGAACCGCTTTTCCTAAATCACTATTTAAGCTCGCTACCTTCAGCGAATGTTTTACTGACTCTATTGATTTATCAATCAAAGCTGCTGTATTTGAAGTCTGATCTTTTAACTGCTGCTCAACTGAAGCTTGTATTGAATTTCTAGTCATATTATAGGATACATAACCTAAAGCCCCCATAGGTATAGAAACTATAATAAAAAAAGCTAACATTAATTTTGCTTTTAAAGAAATTTTCATTTAACTTCCCCCTTTTTGTTTTTTGAAATACTTCTTTAACATAAATAGCACTGTGGTACATTATGCATTATTAATATCCATTTAGATACTTTTCCATAATTATTGAATTACCTTTAAATTTCACTTCATCTGCATAGCTTCTTATGATAAATAATCCTCTTCCACATTCATCCAAAAGACTTTCTTCACTTATTTCTTTATTTGCTTTTGAAGATTCAACTCCTGATCCACAGTCTTTAACCGCAATTCTTATAAAATTTTCTTTTAATTCCCATTGTACATATATAGGCTTACTATTGTCACTATTATTTCCATGAATATATGCATTACTAACGGCTTCAGATATAATCAATTTTATTTCAAAGTATTTCTCCTTTAAATTAAAGTTCTTTATGATATTATCTAATTTCTCACTAATATTACTAATTCCATAAAGTATTATATCTCCATTGGTAACTACCATATGCAATCCCCCTTCCTTAATACAATTAATTTATATATATAACAAAATTTAACCCTCAAATAATCTATTGCAAATATGTTATTATGGAACTAATTTTCTAAAGTTATAAATTTTCACCAACTCCACTTTTATTATCACACTAATTTCATCATTTTTCAACATGTACCATTATTCTTTACAAAAATTAACAAAGCATATATTTTTTATAAATTTATTTTTTTACGTAATCAATACTAAATTTACTTCTTTCTAGTTATATAAAAAAATAGTTGTCAGAAAATGGTTGAAAACTATTTTCCGACAACTATTTTTTATACAGCCGCTGTTATATTATCTTCTAAATTTGCATCCCGTTCACTTACTACTAAGTTCGCAAATCTCTCACCATATGGAAGAAAATATTGTATAAATGGTCCAGTTGATAACATAGATATTACTGTACCAAGACCAATTTTCCCTCCTAAAATAAATCCAATAATTAAAAATCCACCATCCAGTGTCATTCTAATCCATCGATACTCAACTTTTGTCTTGTCCTTTATTATAAATGGGACAATATCATTTGGGGCCACACCTACATTAGCCGCTGATAATACTGAAAAACCTATAGCGATAATTAAGCAGCCAAATATCACAAAAAATGCTTTTATAACATAGTTGTAAGATTCAATTGGAAAATATGAAACTATTCTTATGCCAAAATCAATAATAGGTCCTACTCCAACAACACAAATTAATGTTCCAATTTTTATGCGCTTTCTTTCAGTTAATACAATTATAGTAAATAATAATACTAATATAATCATATTAGCTATTCCTGGAGTTACTTCTGCTCTTCCACTAATTAATTTTACTATTGATAATTCCTTAATACCTGTTTTGTTCAACGTAAATGATAATCCTTGAGTAAATACAGTAAAAGGATCAGAACCTATATTAGTTTTTAGAAATATGGCAACTCCAAACTGAATAATACTCATTCCAATAAAGAATAAGATGAGCCTCTTAAATAAATCAACTGCTTTGTTCATATACTTTCTCCTTTTTTGCTACGTTTAATTCTATAAATAATTACTTCTAAGCCCTAAGAAATTTTACTATACAGTTATTATCTTGTCAAAATAAAATCCAAAATAATTCAAAACAAAGCAGATTCATTCATAAATAATTTTATTATATATAATAACTATGATAACTATTATGGCAACAAAAAAGACATTTATTAAAGGATCTAATAAACTTAGATTTTTCTCCTGCAATAAATGTCAATTAATATCTAGTATGTTATTTTATTTTTCTTGTAAATATTCATCTATAGCTTTTGCAGCTTTCTTACCAGCACCCATAGCTAATATTACTG
>NZ_AUUU01000081.1 GCF_002760435.1 Clostridium sp. LS | reverse complement strand
AATTGCGCATGCAATTTAACCTCCTTTGATGATGGAAAATAGGCTTGGCAGATGGACTTGTTATTTTTTTGATTGTGCCTTATTTAATACAAGTAGACGCTCAGCCAAATAAACTTCTTCGTCAGTAACATTTTTACTGCTATACCGGATATTTTGAAAGCAATCAAGTAATTTAATAATATCAAGATTATCAAAAGTTTCATCCTTTTCTAATCTTTCTTTAAACTCTTTTAATGTCTCTCCTTCTTTTATTCCATACCCTTGCTTCTCAAGATTTAAGATAATCTTTCTCATACATATAAAGACTTTTTCTCGATTGCTGGATTTTTTATATATCCTTTTTTTATTCCATTTAAACGTTCCTATTCCAAGTAAAACAATAATTACTGAAAGAGCTAATCCTATAAATAAATGTTTTATCCATAATAATATTCTATCAAAACTATTATCTTCTAATGTCTGCAATTCATCTTCTTTTGCAGAAACTTTAATTTTCTCAGTTGACTTATTATCTGAATTAATGTGCTCCTGCCAACCTCCGTTATTAACTGACCAATTTATTGCATTATCATAAGAGCCAGGTGTTGGATCCATCCGAATCCATCCAAAACCTTCAATATAAATTTCTGTCCACACATGCGCTGACTTTGTTTTGACTTTATACCATTCTTCGTCATTTTCACTATAATCTAAGGTTACACCTTCTACATATCTTGTTGGAATATCTAAATATCTACACATAATTGCCATGGCACTAGCAAAATAAATACAATAGCCTTGCTTTTGTTCAAATAAGAAATAATCTACTGCATCCTTTCCTTCTGGAAGCTGATCAATTTTAGTCGAATAATCATAATTGTCTTTTAAATATTCGCATATAGCTTCTGCTTTATCATATTGATTCGTACAGTCCTTGGTTATATCTTCTGCCAGTTCACGAACTCTTTCTGGTGTTTCTTTGGGGATTTGTAGGTACTCCTCTTTTATTCTTTTACTTCTTTCAAATAGATATTCTCTAAAATCATTTGAGGTAATATATTTCACCTGATCTTCACTTAAATTAAATGCATTAATTGACTCTTTAAATAAACTTCCCTCAAAATTACCTTTTCCAACCTGCATTTGCTTATAGTAATCATCATTTTTAATAAGTCCTCTTATATATTGCTTAAGATTCTTATTATCCATATTCATAATTACAGCAGATACATCATATGAATCTCCTTTCTTTCCCTTATCAGCGAAATATACATTGTCCCCAATTTGATTACTCTCTCTATTTTCATCACTTTCTATAGAAAAACTATTTTCTGGCCTAAAAACAGTTTTGGTCTCAAGTTTATCAAATCGTATTTTATAACTTATCTTCTTTGCAAAATATTCATCAGGAGTCTTCATTAAATCAGTATGATATAAATTATATAGTTTCTCATACAAATCCATTTTATATTCTTCAACATAGCTATCATAACTATTTTGATCCTTTTTCCATTGACTTCCTGTATAAGTATCAAGTATTAATCCATTCAAATACCTTATTCTTATATTACTCTTTGTTGAAAGAAAAAACATATTTCGTTCCTTCTCATCAATTAACTTTCCAAAAGAATTAGTTCCTTCTTCCGAAAACCCTGCCCTCTTTACATCAAATTCATTTTTTTCTTCATTTCCAAACTGCTCTATGTTGTATATAAGATCCTGAACATTATCTTTTATACTATTAATGGTGTAGTTTGCCCATGACCACTTTATTGGTTGCTTATCTGAAGGGAAACATATTGCTAAGAATACAGCTGCTGCAATAAATGGAGCTAAACATGCTTCAGTATACCTTGTCATACCTCCTGCTTTAACCAAATAAGCTTCGACTATAATATCAAAGCAGCAAAATAACATCATTCCTGTTAATATAGCATTCCATTGTATATTATTCATTCCACATATAATCATAAACACTAGTAAAACCAATGCCATAATCACTTTTAAAATTATATACTTCTCCATATATCTTACAATTTTAATTATAATTAAAGATAATATAAAAACAGTTACCATTGAATAAGGTAAATTAAATTCTCCTACCCCTTTAAAGTATTCGTAATTCCAATGAAAGGCGTTTTGGAGGAATAACAAAATTTTTATTTTAAAAAGAATTACCATTACCAACAATATTATTACAATAAATATAGCTAGAATTCCAAAGAACATCTTTTTTATTTGAAAATCACTTAAAATTCCTGTAATTACAACAATTAACAATGAAATTAGGAACAAATAAAAAAATGGAATTTCCCAACCTAAGGATTTAAAGATACCATATAAGATTAACATTGTAATAGAAAATTCTCTTATAAACATGTATAATTCTGATATTATTTCGGTTTTTATTCTAATTTCCAATTTTCCCATCCTTCCTAAAAGTGATTAGTCGAACTGTAACCCCCTTTTCTTCGAAAAACTCTATTCTTTTTTTTTCTTTTTCGCCCAATGCACTTATAATTAGAAGAATACATACCTCTATACCTGTATATGAAGACTTTAATATATTATAAAGTTTAATATTTAATTCATGAGTAATAATAATAGCATGTTTCACAGTTTTCAGCCATTGTTTACTCGTTTCACATAATTCATAACTTGGCATATTTCCTATAAATGAAAACTTTGCGCATAACATATAAAATTCATCCCATTCATTTATAGTTTGAATAGGTAATCTATTGTAACCATTTTGCTCAAAGCAAACAAAACAAGGTATTTTCTTCTTATAACAATAATTTGCAGCTGCTAATGTTTCCTCAATGATACCATCTTCCAACAATAGCTTGTCCTCTTCACCAATGCCTATTGGACTTAAATCCATTATAATCATAACTTCAAGTTTTACACTTGCATGATGAATTCTAGTCATTAGCTTTCCTGCTTTAGCAGATAGTTTCCAATGTACTTGTCTCATTGGATCTCCTGTAACATATTGTCTTACTTGTATATCTATCTGTTCCTCTTCCCTCATTGAAGAAATAGTATTTTTTTCATCTTTATCTTCATCTATTACATCTGAATCTTTCCACTCAACAATCCTTGGTAATACTGTAACAGGCAGCTGTGATGGTACTTCGTAAGCAATATTGAATAAGTGCAAATAATCAGTAATCACAAAATATTTAACTCCCACAAAATATCTTCCACGATATCGGCAGCATAGATTTGTTTTGACTTCCTCTCTTTCTCCAGGCATAAGGCAGAATTCTTTCATTTCATTAATGCCAACAATATAAGAATTATCATGAAAAAAGTAAGCCTTTATTCCACTATAAATAAACTGATCTTGATTTTCTAAACTAAAAAGATAATCTACAGGTTCTCCCTTTACTAATACTCTCTTTCCTGTAACCTGTGAAAACCTAAAACGATCCCATACAATCACAATATATATGAATGATGTTATCGGTATAAGGATAGAAAAATAAAATAAGGCATAAGGGATTGTTCCGCCATAATTACTTACTAGAACTCCACTTGCGATAATTAGAATAACTGAAATAATCCAATTTTTCTTCATTTTATGATTCCTCCTACCCTCTACAATATAGGTATTCTAATCATTTCTCTTATATCAGATAAAACTCTTTCTACGGAAATTCCCTTCATCCTTGCTTCTGAAGAAAGAAGAATTCTATGTGCTATAATCGGTTCAAATACTTCTATCACATCATCTGGTATAACATATTCCCTTTGTCTACAATAAGCCATTGCCTGAGATCCTCTAATCCAATCCAAAGTTGCTCTTGGGCTTATCCCTAATGTAATATCATCATTATTTCTACTAGTTTGTGTGATCTTTAAAATATATTCAATTAAGTCTTCATGAATCTCAACTTTCGTTACCTCATCCTGCATTCCGCATATTTCAAGTTCATCAGAAATAGAATTTACTTCTCTCCACTTTCTATTTGAAAGAAATTTATCCACCATCCTCTTCTCTTCATCTTTATTGGGATATCCCATGGATAATTTCATAAAAAAACGGTCTAACTGCGCTTCTGGAAGATGGTATGTACCAATGCTATCAATACTATTCTGAGTAGCTATTACCATGAATGGTCTAGGCAAAACATAAGTATTCCCATCCACCGTAACTTGCCTCTCTGCCATGGCTTCTAGCAAACTTGCTTGCGTCTTTGGTGAGGCTCTATTAATTTCATCTACCAAAACGACATGGTTCATTACGCTCCCTTTTACAAATTCAAAGGTTCCTTTTTGCATGTTATATACAGAAACGCCTGTTACATCACTTGGTAATGTATCAGGAGTAAATTGAATACGATTAAATCCACAGCCAATAGTCTTAGCTAAAGTTTTAGCAAAAGTAGTTTTTCCAGTTCCAGGGACATCTTCTAGTAATACATGACCTTCTGACAAAATAGCAACCATAACCATATTAATTACGTCTCTTTTCCCTACTATAACCTTTTCAATATTTGAAATAATTTTATCTACACTTTTATATCTTTCCATTATCCATGCCCCCTAAATGATTTAGCCAAAAATATTAATTTATAATATATTTTTCTGCTTAAGTTACCATAACATATTGTAAAACAAAATAAATTTAGTACCATATTACTTATAAAACGTAAAATTAATATAATTATTCAATTATATGGAACTTATATATTTTTAGGGTATCATTCCACTATATTAATGTCAATGCTGCTCAAATTCTTAAAACATCTTTTGGAACTTTTACTAAAAAGTAAATAACAATGAATAAATAAAAAAAGGGAGTGTCGCAAAATGATTAAATTTTAATCAGGAGCGATGCTCCTTTTCGG
>NZ_AUUU01000080.1 GCF_002760435.1 Clostridium sp. LS | reverse complement strand
TGCCCTCATAGTGGGCCTATTAGGTCAATTTGCCGACACAGCATGATGGAAAATATACTGGCAAATGGACTTGTTATTTTTTTGAATGTGCCTTATTACGTACACTCTAATATACTTATCGTATTAAAGAGGTATAAATTAACTATTTTTAACTGCTAATCTCATTTAATATTATTGAAATTCCTTTTTCAATCTCATTGTTATTTAGTTTACTTATACTGATTCTTATAAATTTGTTATTTACATTATTATTTAAATAATATCTGCTTGAATCACCAATTAAAATATTCTTTGTATATAAATTTTTAATTATATCTCTAACATTCTTATCATTATTAATTTCAAAGCTTGCAAAAAATCCACCCTTAGGTATGTAATATTTATCAATTGGATAATTTTGATTTTTAACTAAATCAAAAAGGAAATTCATCCTTAAATGATACAAATTTTTAATTTCTTTTATGTGTCTATCAAACATACCACTTTTAATATATATCTGTAGTGCCCCTTGAGAAAGCATTGAAGTATTTATATCTGTCCATTTTTTATATTCTCGAAATTTACTGATAAGTTTTGATGGTATTACAGTTGCAGCGATTCTTAGCCCTGGTAGTAATATTTTAGAATAAGTTTTTAGATATATTACTCTTGCTGAAGCATCTAAAGAATATATTGGGTATGATCTCTTATCTACATCTAAATCCCCAAGATAATCATCTTCAACTATATAAACATCGTATTTTTCGCAAAGCTTAAGTATCCTTTGCTTTTCTTTATTAGTATAAGAGTAGCCTGTAGGATTATGAAATCTCGGTATAGTATAGAAAAACTTTATATTTTCATTCCTAAAAATTCTTTCAAGTTCATGAAAGTTTATCCCATCTTCACTTCTATCTATCCCTAATATCTTTACATTATTAAGCTCTAAGGATTTAATAACACCATGATATGTTGGTTGCTCAACTAGTACATTTCTATTCCCATTTGGAAATTCCATCATAGTTAATATGTTTATTGCTTGTTGAGATCCAGAAGTAATAAATATATTCTCTTCATTAGCAAATACCTGATAATTTTGCAATTGCTTTTTTACTACAGTTAATAAATCTTTTAATCCTTGAGTATCTGAATTATGAAACAAATTCTCCTTATAATAATTCATAGCCTGATTTATACAATGCTGAAAGTCTTCATAAGGAACAACGGAGCTATCTGGAGCAGATGTAAAAAAATCAATTTTTTCCGAAACAAGCTTCTCTTCTTTAGTTAAGTTTCTCGCTATAGCATAATGTCCGCTTTTAGGAATCGAGTATGCTATATGCTCCTTTTCTAACAAAGTATACGCCTTTGTTGCAGTTACTTTGCTACAATTAAATTTTTCAGAAATAGTTCTTATTGATGGAAGCTTTTTACCTTGCTTAATACTTCCACTCATTATCCCGTCTTTTATATAATTTATTATAGCTTCATATTTGGTCAAAAGGCTTCCCTCCATATTTATCTGTACTAGTCCACATTCAAAATCCAGTTGTTGTCCATATTTTATAACTATCTTATACTCTTAGTGTACTATAAATGCCAAATAAATTAAATGAAATGAGTACTTTTATTATAATAAAATATTTAAATATGGATGGTGATAAAAATGAAAGATTTAACTAAAGGCAAAGAAGAGTCTGTTATATTAAAATTTACAATCCCAATACTTATAGGAAATATTTTTCAACAGTCATATAATATTGTAGACAGCCTTATAGTAGGTAATCTTCTAGGTAAAAACGCACTTGCTTCTGTTAGTGCCAGTTCTAATATTATGTTTGCTATCTTATTAGTAGTTATGGGATTAACTTTGGGCATTAATATATTAGTTGCTCGATATTTTGGCGCAAAAGACATGCTCAATATAAAAAAGACTATAGATACATCATTCATATTTTCCTTTGTTATATCATTAATAGTTACTATATTAGGATTTATAAATATTTCGCACTTGCTAGTCTTTTTTAATATTCCACTGGAGATAATGTCTGAATCTAAAACTTTTCTTAAAATCCTTTTAATTGGAACTATATCTTCATTTCTTTATAATACTATAAGTAGCATTTTAAGAGGTATGGGTGATTCAAAAACACCTCTGTATTTTCTTATAGCTTCAACTATTCTAAATATTTTTTTGGATTTTTTGTTTATAGGGATTCTTAATTTAGATTCATCATCAGCAGCTGCTGCCACAGTTATATCTCAAACCTTTTCTTTCATTGGGTGCTTTATTTACTTTAATAAAATTTATTATGAATTTAAGTTTAACATTAGAGATATACATTTTGACTTAAGTATACTTAAATTAAGTTTAGACATTGGATTCCCAATTGCAATCCAAAAACTATTTATTGCTGGTGGACTTATAGTTATTCAAGTTTTAACTAATAGCTTTGGAACAGATTCTGTCGCTGCATTAGCCATTGCTGGGAAGCTTGATTCCTTTGCTCAAATGCCAGCTCTTAATTTAGCTGATGCTCTCTCTATTTTTACTGCGCAAAACTTAGGTGCAAATAAACCGTGTAGAGTAAGAAAAGGTTATTATTGTACATTAGCAATAAGCTTTATTGCCTGCATAAGTATAACTAGTATAATTGTTTCATCTTCAAGATTTCTCATGCGGTTATTTGTCAGCGACCTTTTAGTTATTAACATAGGACAAAATTATCTTACTGTAGTTGGATTATTTTATATTGTATATGCAGCTATGGTTGTTACTAATGGTATTTTACTTGGCATGGGTAATTCTTTAATACCAATGATTTCGACTATAATATCACTATGGTGTGTACAAATACCTATTTCAATATTTTTAATTAATAGAATTGGTATAAGCGGTATATGGATTGCTATACCTATTGGTTGGATTGCCGGATTTTCTGTACGATTTCTATATTATCTCTATGGAAACTGTAGAAAGAAAATTCTATTAAATACTTAATTTTTAATTGTGCCTTAAACATATTGCCACTTTTAATTTGGCAATATGTTTATATAAAATTATTTATACTCTTTAACTTCCTCTTCTCCATTTAAAACTCTAATTACTCCTTGCGCCAAAGCAAGCATTTCATCTTCACCAGGATAAACGGTAATCGGAGCTATAAATGATACCCTTTCGCTAATCAAGTTTACTATTGGTTTTCCGTATGCCATACCTCCAGTTAAAATTATAGCATCTACCTTGCCACTAAGTACTGTTGCTGCTGCACCTATATCTTTAGCCACCTGATATCCCATTGCGTCATGCACTAATTTTGCTTTTGGATCTCCTTCTAAGGCTGCATTTTCTACGACTCTTGCATCATTTGTATTAAGGTACGCTACAAACCCACCTTTTCCTGTTATTTTCTTTAAAATTTCTTCTAATGTATACTTTCCGCTAAAGCACATTCTCGCTAAATCACCACTTGGAACGTTTCCACTTCTTTCTGGCGAAAAAGGTCCCTCTCCATCGAGAGCATTGTTAACATCAATTATTTTTCCTTTTTTATGCGCCCCAACAGAAACTCCTCCACCCATATGTGCTACGATAACATTTACATCCTCGTAATTAAGTCCAGATTCTTTTGCATATTTTTTAGCTACCGCCTTCTGATTTAGTGCATGGAAAATACTTTTTCTTGGGAGTTCTGGAATTCCTGATAATCTTGCTATTTCTTCCATTTCATCTACAACTACTGGATCTACAATAAATGCTGGTTTATCTATTGATCCCGCAATTTCATTTGCAATTATAGCACCAAGATTTGATGCATGTTCTCCATTTACGCTTTCCTTCAAATCTTTTAACATATTATCATTTACTTTGTATGTTCCACTTATAATCGGCTTCAACAGTCCTCCTCTGCCAACTACAGCGTCTACCCCCTTTATATCTATTTTATTATCCTCTAACATTTTTAATATAACTTCTGTTCGGAAATTTTGTTGATCTGATATGTGTTTATATTTACTTATTTCTTCTGAAGAATGTCTTAATGTTTCTCCAAAAATTTCTTTTTCATCCTCATATACAGATATTTTTGTTGATGTTGAGCCTGGATTTATTATTAATAATTTATAACTCACACTTTTTCCTCCCTTAAACTTTTATTTTCAATATTCCCACATACTAAAAAAATTAAACCTCATGGCTGCTAAAAATCACTGCATAATTCAAAATCGTTTTAAATATAATATAATTATAATCTAATACCATTATTTTACATATACTTTTTAAAATTGATTCTGCTATTTTTATAAAATAAAGATCACCTGTGAACTTATTAATTCACAAGTGACCTTAAGTGCTAGTTCTTTAATTTATATTATTAGAGGAAATTATAATATTATTTAAAATGGGGTATTTTGTTAAATGCTATATTATGTTCTAAGCTAATCTTTATTTATATCCGTTTTCTTTATCTAGTGCCTCATCCCTAATTTCTTCTCTCATCCCTTGAAGAGACTCTTCTCTTCTTTCATTCTTTTCTCTTAATGCTTGCTTCATTTTAGGATCATCTGTTTTTGCTATCATCTCATCAGCGAGTTCACAATTTAGAATAGTTCTATCAATGTTATATTGAATTCTGTCTACATTATCTGTTCTATCATCTGGCTTATTGTTCATAATTGCATCTCTCCTTTGTTAAAAAATTTAAGGCGACTTATTTACTAAGCGCTTTACTTTTTTATTATGTACAAAAACGTAGTGCATTATGTACAAACACTTAACACATAAATGAAATTAATATTTATTTCAAATTATACTAATAACTTATCTAAATTCATTTATTTTCCACACATTAATGCACATATGGGAGAAATACTATTATAGTCAGGAGGTGATTATATGAATGCACAATTAGCACCACATGAAGTTATTGAGGTTAGAGAACTTATAAGCCAAGAAATGTTAGGTATTAAGAAAATTAGTGCAAGCATAAACATGGTGAATGATGAAGAGTTAAAAAATTTTATGCAAGATTCAATATCTTCAAAGAAGACTGCTCTGCAAAATATACAATCAGTATTATCATAACTAAATTATTACTTAGAAAGGAGACATTTTAATGAATCAAAATACTACTTTATCAGAAAAAGACATTGCTCTTGACTTAATTACAAGTTCAAAAGCAACAATAACAACCCTAGGAAAAGTACTAACAGAAACAACAAATCCTGAGTTGCGTAATACACTTCATGGTCAACTAACTGCTTGTATTAATTCTCACTATAGATTATCAGATATTGCAATGAATAAAGGCTGGTACAATGCTCAAGAGGATCCACAAAAGCAGCTTCAAAATGAATTATCCTCTATTAGTTCACTAACTCAAAATCAGCAAGGTTAATAAATTCATTTATATGTTAAGTCCAAAAACTATAAATCAGGAGGTGAAATCATGAGTAATAATAATAATAATAATAATAATAATAGCTTAGCTCCACATGAAATCCTTGAAATAAGGGAGTTAATGGATACAGATATTATTGGTGCAAAAAAGATTCAAGCTAGCATGTCAATGGTTGAAGATGATGATTTGAAGTCTTTTATGAGCAAATGCTTGGATAGCAAAAAGGATAATATAAATTCAATGCAGACTTTTATTGAAAATAATTTAAATATGCAATAGGAAATAGGAGGTAATTATTATGTCTTTTTTAGATGCGTTACTAGGAAATGATGACTCATCATTATCAGATAAAGATATAGCACTTGATATGGTTAAAGACTCAAAATTTGCTGTTACTTCTTTATCTGCTGCAGCCGCAGAAGCTGTAAATCCGGAGCTGAGAGAAATGTTACGAGGACAATTAGATAAAGCTGTAACTGAACATTTTGAATTGTCAGATATAGTTATAAATAAAGGTTGGTATCCAGCGCAAGACCAACCAATGGAACAACTAAAAAATGAGTATGAAAACTCTCAAAGCTTAAGTTAATTAGTGCATGCAAAAAAGTTAGAGTATAAAATACTCTTATTACTCTAACTTTTTATTCCTACATAAAACTGCACGCATCCATTAGACACATGATTTTCTTCAGAAATACTATCTATAAAAACCTTACAAAATTCAGGATAGTTTTCTCCTAAATACTCTTGTAATCTAACCATCCTTTCTAATCTTGCCTTCCAATTCTCAATAATTTCACTGGAAGCTTTTCCTTTAAAGTTCAGTTCTCTATCATGCCAATCTATTTCTTCAACAGTTACTTTAAGTCCATTTTCCTCCATTAATTTTTTAATTTTACTTCCTATTCTAAAATCATAATTCCCACCTTTTTCAGATTCGTTTTCAAATTTTTTTATTTGATTAAAATATTTATTGTCTACTGACAAATGCTTGGAAAACAGCCCATCTATATCAACAATTGCAAACCATCCTCCGGTATTTAGATAACTTGTCCACTTACGTATAAATAAATTAGGATTTTCCATGTAAGCTAATGCAAAACTAAACCAAATCCCATCATATTTTTCTAATACATTTGGATCTAATTTAGATATATCCGCCAGCGCAAAATTACAAGTATCTTGTTTTTCTCTATTTGCTTCCTCTAATAGATATATATTATTATCAAAGCCAACTACCTTACTTACTTTAGTGGACAATAACTTTGAAACTTTTCCAATAGAACAGCCTAGATCATAAACAATTTGATTTTTATCTAACGGTAATTTTTCTAGATATCTTTCCCATTGGCGCCAATTATTCTGTTTTATATATTCCTCTAATAATGTCATATAAATTCCCTTGCCTTCTATAATATAATGAAAATTTTTACTTATATGTTATCATACTCCTTATATTAATTCAAAAAAACTGCAAATAAACAAAACTTGTTCACTTACAGTAAAATATTCTATAAAATACTTTCAATCTTTATCCAGCTAAACGAGTCAATAATAATGTTCCTTTACTTTCAAAAGGATTAACTTCTCCCATAAGCATCATGACCTGAGTCTTGTCTATTTTGAATTTATGATTTTCCATTAGGTAATTACAAATCTCCTTATTATAAGTATTGCAGTCTATAGATATACTTTCATAGTTAATTTTTTTTGCATACCTGGTACAGAAGTGCATTATAGAATCTATTGCTTCTTTATAATCTATTTTATTATCTATAATTGCTAGTTTTATCTGCAAGTTTTTAGATGAAAAGTCTCTTACTGCCTTTGTATAACAAATTACTATTCCATGAATTTCCCCATAACTTTTTAATGTGAGAATAGTTCCAAAAGATTCTTCCCTTATTAAATTAAGTTCAGAAGCTAAATCAAAACCCATATGTATTTTATTAGACAATGATTTTAGATTTTCTTTTATGGTTAAATAATTTCCTTCATTACTTATATCTATATCGTTAATATCATACTTGTTAGATTCTATAGAATCCTCTTTACTTGTAAAATCAAGCTGCCTTTTCATGCTTAACGAAAGCTTAAGTGGTGTAAAATCAAGATTCATATAAAAACCTACATTGTACTGAGATTCTGGCATAGTATTAAGACC
The DNA here is from genome assembly GCF_002760435.1 of Clostridium sp. LS. Classification (GTDB taxonomy): domain Bacteria; phylum Bacillota; class Clostridia; order Clostridiales; family Clostridiaceae; genus Clostridium. The sequence goes on along the minus strand of NZ_AUUU01000080.1, from coordinate 37,512 downwards.
AATAGTTGATACCTTATAATCTTCTTTTAAGATTCTTATAGTTTCATTTATTAAAACTTTTCCGATACCTTTTCCTTGATATTCAGTATGCACTCCAAAAGGACCAAACCAGCCAAAAGATCCCCATATATGTATAAAGTTAAATCCGACAACTTTATTATTTACTTCATATACAATACTTGAATTATTACTTGCTTGCATATATCCGCGTATTCCTTCTGTAGTTCTTTCAACATCAATTTTAAAACATACTTTATCTATTTTCTTTATCTCTTCAATATCTCTAAGTTCCATTTTTCTTATCATTTTAAAATCTCCTTATATGATGTAATTAATGACTTTATAAAATAAATTCCTTGAAATTCTCTGCGTATTTAGTTGGTATAAACTCTATAATTTCGTATTTTGCAATATTATTTTTGTAAAAAGGATCTTCTTTAATTATTGAATTTATTTCCTCTTTATTTTTACCATTACATAATATTATTCCACCTACTTTTGGTTCTTGTCTTCCAGAACATATAAATTTATTTAAATCATAATATTTTTTTAGAAAAACATTGTGATCATCTAAATACCTCATAACATCCTCTATTGTTTTTTCATATTTTAAAACTATTATAAACATAATATTTCTCCCCCTTGAATTATATGGTTATGGTACAATTAAATTGTAAATTATAAAATATACTTATTCAATTTATAAAAATTCACATTGTACTAGTACAAAAGGAGACATATGAGTAAATATAATGATATAGTTAATTTTATTAATAATCAAATTGATAATGGCAGTATAAAACATAATGAGAAAATGCCTACAATCAGAGAATTATCTGATAGATTTAGCTGCAGTAAGCAAACTGTTGTGCATGCTTATGAGAAACTTCAAAAAGAACATATTGTTTATTCTATACCTCAAAGTGGTTATTACTTAGTCGATAAGAAAAAACTACATCTAGATAAAGAAAATACAATTATAGATTTTTCAGCTGGTTCACCTGATGAAAGTATATTAGCCTATGAAGAATTTCAGCACTGCTTAAATCAAGCTATAGAAATATATAAAATTACCCTTTTCAATTACTCATCGCCACAAGGGCTCCCAGGATTAATTGGGACGCTAAAGACTTTTTTTGAAGATTATCAAATTTTTTGTTCCCCGGACGATATTTATATAACTTCTGGTTCACAACAAGCAATTAATATACTCTGCAGTATGCCTTTTCCAAACGGAAAAAGCAATGTCCTTGTAGAGCAGCCAACTTATCATGGCACATTAAAAGCTCTGGAAACTACTAATACTTCTGTTATCGGCATTGAAAGAAAGTTTAATGGAATAAATCTTGAGGAACTTGAAAAAAAATTTGCTCATGGAAGTATAAAATGTTTTTATACAATTCCACGTTTTAGCAATCCTCTTGGAGTAAGTTATTCAAATGAAGAAAAGAGACAAATAATAAGATTAGCTGAAAAGTATGATGTTTATATAATAGAAGATGATTATCTTGGGGATTTAGAGAATAAAAATAATGTTTATCCAATGTATTACAACGATGTTTCATCTAGAGTTGCATATATAAAGAGTTTCTCAAAAGTGCTTCTTCCCGGACTTAGAATTGCTGCTGTTGTTTTACCTAAGATATTAAGGAATACTTTTGAAGAATACAAGCGATGGATGGATTTAAATACCTCTGTACTATCCCAAGGCGCTTTAGATATTTATATTAAGAGCGGGATGTTTAAAGCAAATAGAAATCGTATAAGAACCATATACAAGGATAGAATGGCTGCCTTAAATAATGCATCTAAAAAAATTAATATTTCAAGTATAAAATGGCATATTCCAGACACTGGATTTTACGGATGTATTGAATTTTTAGATAACATTAATATTGATTGGTTGATTAACGAATGTGGTAAAAAGGATATTATTATCAAAGATATGCGTGAAAACTATTTAAAAGACTACTTTAACAATGATATTTTGAAGATAAGCGTTGGAAGTTCTAAAATATCTGATATAGAAAATGGAGTTGTTGATATACTAAAAATAATTGAAAGATCTGTATGAATAGAATTTTACTTAATCTAAATGATCTATCTTTTCCAATGTAATAGAACATGATTGTAACAACAGCCATGTTCTATATTCAAATTTTACCTAAAATAAAAATCAATCTAAAAACTTAATTATGATTTAGAAAACTAAATAAGGCACCTATTAAATTGGCATCATTTCTGAATTTGCATCTAACTACATTTAATTTGGGAATATAAAAATCAGAACCATTAATTTTTTTAAAGTTTTCACGGTACTTGTCTATGTTTTTCTGAATATATTCTATTAATATATCTTGGCTGCTTATACCTCCACCAATTGCATATACCTCTGAATCTAAGACACAATGTAAGTTAAAAATTTGAACAGCTAATTTGTAAGTAAAATCATCTAGTACCTTAAGAACATCTTCATCTTTATTATTTGCATAATCGAATACTCTATATCCGTCTAATTCTTCTATAGGCATATTTTTTGCTTTGGCGACAGCTTGTATTAATGCTTTGGAGCCGCTAACAGCCCCCCACCAGTTTTCACTACTTTTAGTATCATTAATATTAGTAGACATAAAACTGAATTCTCCAGCGAAAAAGTTTTTACCTTTATGTAGTTTCTTATCTGTAATTATTCCTCCACCTACTCCAGTTCCAAGAACAATAACTACTCCATCATTATAATCTTTTAAGCTTCCTTTCCATACTTCTGCTAGAGCTGCACACTTCCCATCATTTTCTATTGTTATCTTTGTTGGACATCTTTCTTGTAATATCTTTACAATCTCTTTCCCATTATTATAAGTTAATGCTCCTCCTGTATAAGCATAACCTCTTTCACTATCTAATACTCCAGGCATACTTATAGCCATTCCCTCTATTTCATCTTTATATTGATCATATATTTTGCCAACGGTTTCAACAAAACTTTCAATACTGTCCATAGGTGTTGGCTTTTTCCCTTTTTCAATGAAATCTAATTCCTTTGTCATTAGTGCGTATTTAACAGCACTACCGCCAATATCTAAAACTAAATACTTCATCCTTTCACTCCCTGCCATATGCAATTACTTACTTCTAAACTTATGTGCATATAATTAGTTATACCTCTATAATAGCTCAGATTTTCATCTTAACCAATAACGTAATTTATTCAAAATACCTCACATTTTTTAATGCTGATTGTTTTCTTCAATAACTATTAAATCCCAAGAGTTTAATAGTTGTATTTTTAATTAGTAATCTCTAGTTGCACATAGTTTTTACTTATAATAAAATTAAAATATAATTTTTTGTTAAACATTTTCAACTGTTTGAATAAATTATATCAATTTTTTCTTTTATAAATTAGTAATATTATTGACCTAATTTAGGTTGTTTTTTGTCCTAATTTTAAATTGTTAGATTGCTGTAACTATTTAAATAAAAAGATTGTAGGTGGTTTTATGGAATTTAAACATGAATTAGTTAAACCAAATGAAGATATTAGAGTAATGTTCGCTAATATAGAAGATAATGCCAGAATTATACCTAAGCATTGGCATAATCATATGGAGATTATTTATATTTTAGATGGTTATCTTGAAGTGCATATAAATAATTCTAAGTATTTAATTGAAAAAGATCAGTTAATAGTAATAAGTCCAAGAGATATTCACTCAACAGCTAATAAGGATTCCAATACATCAATACTTTTACAAATTCCCTACGAACTTTTGGAAGATAGTATTGAGGATGTTCAAAATGTCTATTTTAAATGTAATCCTTATATGGAAGACAACAATTATTTTATTTATCAAAATGATATAAAAGTTCTTTTGAAGTCTTTTGCAGAAATTTATAAAAACAAACCTCTTGGTTATAAACTTAAAATTAATAGTTTAATTTATGATTTGCTATTTATTCTAGTAAGTCATTTTAGTACTTCTTTGCCAAAATTAAATATGCAAAAAACAATTCGATATTTAGATAGATTGGAATTAATAACAAAGTATGTTAAAAGCCATTATGCAGAATGTATAAGCTTAGATGACATATCAGCACATGCTGGATTAAATCCTGAATACTTTTCAAGGTTTTTTAAAAAGTATATGGGAACAACCTTTTTAAAGTATTTAAACAGTATACGATTAGAACATTTTTATACTGATTTAATAAACACTGATTATAGTATTACTGAACTTATTGAAAAAAATGGCTTCACAAACTATAAAATGTTTATGAAATTATTTAAAGATACTTATGGATATACTCCAAGTAAAACCAGAAAGTTAGTTTTAGAAGCTAATTTTAAAAATTCGAAATTTCAATTTTAACTCTAAAATTATATCCATATAATTCTCTAATTTTCAAATCATATAAATATTAATTTCTTTTAATCGAGATTCAGGTACTTTTTGTCATGCTTGTACATAAAAAGTATTAACTGAATGAGATTTAATAATTGTAGAAAAACTTGTATCTTTATACTTGAATGTAAATTCTCTTTCACTATCCATTGCATTGCCAACAATGGCTACTAATTCGCCATTAGGATTTTTAAATACTATAGAATTTGAAGTCCAGTGTCCTGTAGTTACTATTCTCTTAGCTTCTGGCTTTACAAAATGTGAAAAATGCTTCATCACATAAAACTCTGGTTCATAAACTACTTCTTTTGTTTCTGGATCAATTGTTATCATAGTATTTTGTTCCCAACCCCAAGTACTTACTCCGCCTTTAGGTAAAACCATATTCCAATAAGAATAACTTTCAACATTGTGAGTGAAATAATGCCAGAAAAGTCCAAAAACATATTCAGCATGTGTCCACGTATTTTTACCATCTCCACATTCATTTTCAGTCTGCATAAGTCTTACCTCAGGATAGCTTAATGCAACCTGTTCAATTACATGTTTTCCTCCCCACTGAAAGCCTGCTCCTGTTATATACTTTCTTGCCTCTTTATCAGAAAGTACTGTATTTACACATTGATCATAAAACTGTGAAAACGGTGCTCCATAACCTGGAAGCTGAAAATCTACAAATGGCCCATTTATTGTACCAAGCCAAATTTCTGTATCAATTCCTTTTTCCTCAAATACTGGTCCAAGATGATTCTTAATAAAATCTCTCATTTCCTTACCTGTCCACATGCATGATGGGAATTTTTGATCAGCATGAGGTTCATTTTGAATATGAATTTGCTCAATTTTTATCCCTGCTTTTTCATATGCTTTTACATATTTAACAAAATAATTTGCATAAGCATCTAGGTTTTCTTTTTCCCAGCATAATGTCCCATAATTGTATACTTTCTTAGTTTTCATCCATGTTGGAGGACTCCAAGGGGAAGCAAATAGTGACATATTAGGCTTACGAATTAATGCTTCCTTTAAATAAGGCAATAAATATTCTTCATCCCTTTTTATGCTGAAATCTTTTAATTCATAATCTTCATCTGTTTCATCATAGCTATGCCACTCAAGAGCATAATCGCTAGCCCCTATTGGCAAACGACCTATATTTAAATTTAAACCCTTCTCTGTAAACAAATTATCTAAAATTTCATTTCTGCTGCTTTCATCTATTCTTTTTAATACATCCCAGCTGATTTCATTAAAACATCCACCAAAGCCCTTTACAATTTGCTTTGTTTCATCGGTTATTTCCAATGTATCTTCATATTCTGCATTTTGAATTTGTCCTTCTTGCCAGTAAATTTTATCACTACTATAAATGTGTTTAATTTTCCTCACTTTCATCCCTCCTGAAATCAATAACTTATTACTTATTTATATATGAATAATATAAAGGTTAAATTTGATATCATTTACAATAATAATTTTAACAAAACTATAGTTTTCATTTTAGTATCTTTATTGACGTAAACCTAGTATCTTTTTGACCTAATCTGCGAATCCTTCAACTACAATAACCATTCCATTGTTCCGAATTTTACAATCTTTAAAAATTTAAATTTGCTATTATAGCTAAAAGAAGGTTCTTCCTAACAAACATTTATTTAAGAGAAATTTTTTATTAAATTTAGGGCAAGGGTGCTCTGCTTTAGCAGAATACTCTTGCCTTTTTTATAATTTTAAATATAATGGAGGTTTTTATTATGGAACACGGAAAATTAAAACGAACTTTGAAAACGAGCGATTTAGTAATTTTTGGACTGGTATTTATGATACCACTGGCCCCTGCTGGTATGTATGGTGTATATTTAGCACCTTCTGGAGGGATGGTTGCATTATGCTACTTAATAGGAATGGTCGCTATGTTCTTTACCGGGATGAGTTACCGGGTGATGTCACAAAAGTTTCCAACAGCAGGTTCTGTATACGTATATGTTCAGAAAGGTGTATCACCTTCATTAGGTTTTTTAACAGGCTGGGCCATATTATTAGATTATTTCTTAATGCCTGCAACTGTTGTTATTATTGGAAGTGTTTATGGCAATGCTCTCATACCTTGGATTCCAGCCTGGATTTGGATACTACTATTTATATCATTTAGTACAGTTATTAATGTTTTAGGAGTAGATCTGATGTCTAAATGCAGCTGGATATTATTTGCATTGCAGATAGTTGTAATTGTAGCCTTTATAGGATGTATTATCAGGCTTCTATTTAATGGAACCATTCATTTTAACATGATTTCATTTTATAACCCTGAACAATTTGATTTATCTAGTATCCTTAAGGCAACAGGTATTGTTATTCTTAGCTACTTAGGATATGATGCAATTAGTACATTAGCAGAAGAAACTATTAATCCTGAGAAATCTGTAGGAAAAGCAATTATACTTTCAATTTTAATCATTGGATTAATATTTATTGCAACCACTTTTTTTGCAGGAATGGCTTATCCAAATTATCAAGACTTAAATCCTGATACTGCTTTTACAGATGTAGTTACTTTTGTAGGTGGGACATGGCTTAATATATTAACAACTATTACATTGATTGTTTCCTTTGGAATAGCAACGACACAAGCTTCACAAGTAGCAGTTGCTAGAGTGCTTTTTGCAATGGGACGGGATGGAGTATTGCCAAAGCAGCTGGCATATGTTAGTGAAAAAACACAGAGCCCTGTAGTTGCTACTGTATTAGTAGGAATCATAATAACACCTATTTCACTGTTTTGTTCTCTTGATTTTATCACTTCAATTGTAAGCTTTGGTGCCTTACTGGGCTTCATTTTATTAAATATTGCAGTAATCAGCAGATTTTTACTAAAAAATAATGAACCAATCAGCTTAGGAAAGAAAATAATCAATTACGGAATATGTCCTATAATCGGCTTAGCAGTAACTGTGTGGATTTTTATTAATCTAGATACGAATGCACACTTAATTGGAGCAATTTGGCTGCTAGTTGGTTTTTTATACTTAGCAGTGGTTACAAAATTCTTTAATAATCCTGTTCCACAGTTAGAGTTAAATTAATAAAAATCACAACTACTCGCTAAGTGATGTTATAAATAGAAATAGAAGTAGACATAGGTGGAATTACCTATTGTCTGCTTTTTTGATGTAAACTAAAAAAGGAATCATATTATGGGCCTACCTAAGGAACTAAGATAATACAATTATAGAATAAATTAATGAATGGGTTAAGTCAGAACTACGTTGTGGCTATACACAATGCGGATTCCTCTAATCCTAATAGTGTCCTTTTGAATCTTCTACTTTGAATTAACAACTTCATTCTTTTTCAGCACGCAAAAAGTACACTGATAATCATATTAGCAATATAGTTATCAGTGTACCATTTTCGTTTATGATAAGTTATATGATTACTATTCGTTTTTTATATTCTATCTCTTGTAATGAGTGTATATATTTGCTAGGTGTTTTGTTGGTAAATTCATAAAAATCTTTAATCATATGAGATTGGTCATAGTATCCTAAATCCGTAGAAATTTGCGCTAAGTTAGAATCAGATATATCTTTATCAAAATCATTTAATATACTCAAAAGATATTGAAATCTCATTAATTTGCAAAATACTTTTGGTGATAAACCAAACTCTTGAGAAAACGTCTTATTAATATATCTAACTGAATATCCTGTTGCTTCTGCAAGTTCGTTAATTTTAATTTTCCCTGCTGTCTGCATAATGTTATTCATGATATATTTCTTTAAATCCTTGTATTTATTTATCTCTTCCAAATTAACATAAAGCTTTATATATCTCTCCAAAAACACCTGTATCTGATAGTTAAAATCTCTGCTGGTAGTAATTTTTTCAAACAGCTCCCTATCTTCCATTACTTCTAAGAAAGGAATTTCCTGCTCCACTAAGTCTGACATAGTGATATTCTTAAATTTAAATGGACTTCCTGGCAAAAATCTTACTCCAAAAAAATATTTATTTTGATTGTTATGAGTTAAAGTAGGACGGAGAACTGTTCCGCATACATGCGCATATGGGTCATTATCATCGCAACAAAACAATATATCAATACATCCATCCGGAACTGCAATAAATGAATTTTTTATTGTATCTTCTTTCTGAAAACAATAAAAATGAGAAATTCCATAATTCATTACAACTGCTTTATAGTAATGTGATGTAGTCATTACAAAATACGGTTGCTTAGGACAAATAATTATATCTTTTAATCCTACACTCATCAATTCTCCCCCACTTTTTTACTAATTATAATCAAGTTATTTCTCGAACTACATATGATATTCATAGTATTTATTTAAAAAAACCTACTTACACTTATCATAACTATATATTATTTTAGATCAATTGAAAACATATTTGTGTATCTATTCTACCCTTGCTCCAATAACTGCATCGATTTCTATTTCAACTAATTGAGAGGGACGATTAAGCATAGGAGTTCCAACAACTGTAAAAAGCGGCTTAATATCATGAAAAATCTCTGAATAAGCTTTTGCAATTTCAGGTGCAAATTTCATATCAGTTGAATATCCCTTTATTTTTATAACTTCTTCTTTTTTTGAACCTGATCTCTCAAGTAAGTCAACTAATTTTTCAAGAATGTACTTTGTCTGCTCGTAAGCACTGCCTTCACCATATACTGTACCATCAGGTTGCACCGATGTAGTACCTCCAATATAAACAAATGGACCAACTTTAACCATTCTTGAGTATCCAGTCTTCTCCTCTAAAGGAGCCCCTGATGAATAATTTACTCTAACTAACTCCATGTAAATTCTCCTTTTTAATTTATATTTTAGCTTTGAATCTATCATAACGGAAAGCACTTATATCTAGGGTTGTTTCAACTCCTTCTACCATTTCTGATAAGAGCATACCTACTGTTGGAGAGATCCCAAAGCCATGTCCACAAAATGCACATGCAAGTATAAGTCCAGGAACTTCTTCTACATGGCTTATGACAGGTACGTGATCTTTACAATCATCTATCCAGCCTGCCCAGGTACGAACTATTTTAGCATCTTTTAGGTCTGGGAAATACTTCATTATTCCTCTACAGATACACGAAGCGGTAATACTTGCCGTAGTTGGTGTTCCATTATCTTTATTAAGAGCTTCATAACCTGATGTACCACCAAATACAAAAGAACCATGTTTACTTTGATGTCCATAAAAATCTGCTTCAGCAGTACCAAGCATTTGGTAAAACATTGGCTTTTGAGCTTCTGTAACAAGAACTTCTAGCAGAACCTTATTCATTGGAATATCAATCCCCACTGTAGCAGCTATCTTTCGACTTTCATAACCTGCTGCAAGAATTATATGATTTCCTTCATATACATTATTTTTAGTTACTACCTGTCGTACTTTTCCTCTTATTTTTCTAATTTCAATAACTTCTTCACCTGTGATAAAATGAGCACCTAATTCTCTTGCTTTACGATAAAATCCTAAGGTTGTAGTTAAAGGATTGGCGTGTCCATCAGTTGGACACCAGCTTGCACCAATAACTTCTTCTGAAAGATATGGATTAATCTCTCTTACTTCATCACCAGAAATTATGTTTACATCGAGACCACATTCTTGAGCATTCTTGGCAAGATTGGTTAGTATCTTCATATGTTCTACTGTTTTACCTAATCTTAGATTACCTTCTTGATAATATTCCACATCTACCCCTAATTCTTCTGATAGATTTGGCCAAAGATTCTTTATACCATACATAGCAAGTGGAAGTTCTCTTTTATCACGTCCAGATTGACGAACTCCTCCACCATTTCTTGTTGAACCTCCATCTCCAATACTGTCACCTTTATCGAGGACAATAACTGAATGGCCTTTTCTTGATAAATAGTATGCTGCAGCATTACCTATTACCCCACTTCCAATAATTATTACGTCAGCAGAATTTTTCATGTTATTTCCCTCCTATTTTTTCATTTCCAAGAACTTTCATTTCTATAGGTCTCATAGGTGCACGTGATACTGCTGGTTCTAATTCTAAAGGTGATATTTTAAGCTCTCTTGCTACAATCCCCTTAACTAATTTACCGCAGGTTTGACCTTGGCATAATCCCATACTTGTTCTTAGATATCTTCTTATTTCCGTTATTGTGAACATTCCATCATGTACTGCTTTTCTGATTTCACCTTTTGTAATTTCTTCACAGCGGCAGATTATCATATCATCATCAGCTTGCGGAATGAATTCACCTATATCTCTTGACCTATCATTTACTTTATTCATAATCTTACCTCCTATGCTTGCTTAAAAAATCTTACTTTCATTCCCATTTCACTTGGAACCTTTATTGTCAATAAATTAGTGTGGTCAAAGGCTTTAACTGATTTAACATCTATAACTTCTACTTCACATACTTCTTTTCCACTTCTGTCGAGTCCAATTCCCTTTATACCTTTCTCTGGTAATGGTAGAAACTCATAGGGAAGTGTCACTAAAGTATAACCTTCTTCATAATCTTCATTTACAAGGAAAATTGATTGACCAGAACAAGATGCAACGCACATACCACAGCCAATACATGTTGATTCTTCATCAACAACTGGAAGAGAGGTAATATTTGCTCCAATCTTAATGCAGTTTTTAGGGCATGCATCTTGGCATGGATTACAAGGAATATTTTGCGAACATTCTATTACAGGATGAATTCCTTTAATTGATTTTACTCCTGGATATTTTATAACTTCTTCATCAGTTAAATATCCCTTTTTAAGAAGATTCTTTGAAACATCAAAACCTTCTTCTGTTTTATAAATGTCCTTTCCTTTACTTTCTGGACCAAACATACCTTGTCTTAAACTAGATAAAGCTTTTTCTAATTCTTCAGTTTTTTCCTTTAATTCCTCTTCTCCTATGAATCCTAATCTATGAGAAGCTGCCACTCCAGCAATTCTTCCCTCTATCATAGCCGAACTTGCCTCTTCTATTCCCGAAACATCACCAGCTGCAAATATTCCTTTAATAGATGTTTCACCATATTTATTACAAACAGGAACATATCCACCCTTCTTAGGATTTTCCTCCATAGTGCATCCAGCCATTTTAGTAAGCTGAGACATAGGAGAAAGACCTACTGCAAGACATATAGTATCAACGTCAAAATTCTTTTCTGTTCCAGGTATTATCTGCCACTTGCTGTCAACTTCACCAATAGTAACTCCTGTAACAGATTCCTCTCCTTCAGCTTTGATTATGGTGTGAGATAAATAGAATGGAACTCCACATCTAGCTACCTTTGCCGCATGAACGCCATATCCTCCAATCTTAGGCGCTGCATCTACAATTGCAACTACTTCACAACCACATTGTATAAGTTGGTATCCTACAACTACCCCAACATTACCACTTCCAAGCATAAGTATTTTATTTCCTGGCTTTACGCCATGAAGGTTCATCATTGTTTGTGCCGCTCCTGCACCTATTACTCCTGGCAGCGTCCATCCGTCAAAGGTAACCATATTTTCAGATGCACCTGTTGCAATTATTATTGCATCACCTTTGTAATGAACAACTTCATCATTTATCTTTACAGTAACTTCCTTATCTAAATAAAGACCAATTACTATAGCATTTAAAACGACTTCTACTCCTGCCTCATTTGCTTCCTTTAAAAGTTCTTCACCGATTTTAAAACCTCTTACCTTTGCTCTATGTTCTTTTGAACCAAAAAATTTGTGTATCTGTTTAAATAATTGTCCTCCTGGTTTAGAATTTTCGTCAAATACAACAACCTTTAGCCCTCTTTTTGCTGCTTCTATAGCTGCTGAAAGTCCAGCTGGCCCTGCACCAACGACAATACAATCATATCTTTTCATACGAATACCTATCCTTTCTTAGAAAATACTTTTAAATCTAACCTTCCAATTTTGCAGAAACACCATATTGTGTTTTGACTTTCATTCCTTCAACAAGAGGAGTAACACAAGTTCTTACATTTGGCTTACCGTCTACTACCATAACGCAGTCTGTACATCTTCCAATAGCACAGAATATGCCTCTTGATGATCCTTTTTTTGTATGTCTATGTACCAATACACCGGCTGCCCTTAATGCAGCTGCTATTGGCTCTCCCTCATACCCTTCAAAGACTTTTCCGTCAAAATCAAAAGTTACTAATCGTCCTTTATTAGTTTCACCCAAAATTGGATGCTCTGTAATTCTCATTAAAAACTCTCCTTCCAAATTGAATAATTAAACTTATGCCAACTGAGGCTCATCCCAAAGATTTAACTTAGTTCCAATTCCTTTTTTAATAGCATTTCTATAAACTATAGTTCCCCAGGCAACATCTTCTACCGGCATACCTCCAACTGAATAGATAATGATTTCGTTTTCCTTACGGTGTACTGGCACCTTTCCAATTAATACATCACCTAAATCATCGATTTTATCTTTTGCCATCTTGCCTTCCGTAATTAAATCCATGCAATGTACCGCTGGAATTGGGATAGAATTATATGCTGGGAATTCCATTTCTTCTTCCCAAGCTTCATATAATTGAATATTATCAGTAACAGTTCTAGCTCTATTTAAAATGAAGTCATCATCAAATCTTGCTGCTGCCGGACAACATAATATTGCTCCTGGTTTAATCCACTCTTCACTTATATATGGGTATTCATTAATATCACCAGTTGGGCTTGATGTAGCAATATGCACAATATCGGAGCCTCTAACAGCCCCCTCTATTGTATCTACAACAATGATATCTTTAATTTGAGGATAATCCTCATTAAGATACTTAATAAATCCATCAATTGATTTTTTACTTCTTCCTTTAATCTTTACAGTTTCAATTCCTGATCTAACCGCCATAGTTGCTGCAAATGCCGTCTTACTCATAACTCCAGGTCCTATAATACCAACAACCTTAGAATCTTCCTTTGCAAAATATTTTACTCCTACTCCAGGAACTGCACCTGTTCTATAAGCACTCAAGATATTAGCTGACATATATGCAAGGGGAGCACCTGTATCCTTATCATTTAAGATAAGCATAAGTATTGATCTTGGAAGTCCTTTGCTCTTATTCTCTACATTTGAACCGTACCACTTCATACCAGCCATATCAAACTTGCCACCTAGATAAGCAGGCATAGCCATAAATCTTCTGTCTGGTCCATCTTTAGGCATGTTAGGGAATGGAGATTCCTCTGGGAAAGTCATCATTACACCATGTGAATTTCCATTAGGACCGCCCATACGATAGTCACCAATTTTTAACAACTTAAACATCTCTTCCATAGCTTCTACGCAGCTGGCCATTTCTTTCACTCCAGCTTTAATCATATCCTCTTCATTTAGATATAAAAAATCTATTTTTGTTTCGCCCATACTACTTTTACCTCCTAAAAATATACTTATAAATTTTATAAAAAAGAGGTCTAGTTTCTTCATTGAAACTAGACCTCTTTGCCTTTCTTGAGTATTATATTACTCCTTTTGTACAAACTAAAATTGTAAAAATCGGAACTAAATCTCTTATCTAAGATAAATTTTTTTCTCATAACTAATCTGAATTCAAGTTTAAGTTATACGATAATAATAAAAATCAGCACAAATGTTATTTTATCGCTTCTTCCATAACCGAAATAATAAGCTAATCAGCAAAGAAGTTCTAGATATAATTAAAATTTTAATCCACAATAAATATATATAAATTAGAAAAATCCATAATAATACTTACACTAAGTATTATTATGGATTCAACTAACAACAATCTATTATTTAACTTCTATTTTATTATAATTTTTCTTACCTCTTTTAATTAGTACAGCTCCATCTTGGAAATCATCCTCATTTAGAGTTCTAGCTACATCTTCAACCTTAACTCCATTAATAGATAATCCACCCTGTTCAATTAATCTTCTACCTTCTTTTTTAGATGGAACAATTTTAGTGCTCGCCATAATATCTAATATTGGAAGACCAATTTCTTCTTTAGTAATTGTCACTGTTGGTACATTTGACATATCTGCTCCACCGGCAAATAGTGCTGCTGCTGCCTCTTCTGCTTTTTTGGCTTCTTCTTCACCATGAACAAGTTTTGTTATTTCATATGCAAGTACTTTCTTAGCATTATTTATTTCAGCACCTTCTAAGCTTCCAAGTCTTCTTACTTCATCCATTGGCAAGAACGTTAATAATGCTAAGCATTTTTCAACGTCTGCATCATCTACATTTCTCCAATATTGATAGAAATCATATGGTGAAGTTTTTTCTGCACTAAGCCATAATGCTCCTCCAACAGTTTTACCCATCTTTTGGCCTTGGCTATTAGTTAATAAAGTACAAGTCATCGCCATAGCCTCACCTTGAGCCTTTCTTCTTACAAGTTCGACTCCAGCTATCATATTAGACCATTGGTCATCTCCACCAAGCTGCATTTTACAGTTATACTTTTGATTTAATTCATAAAAGTCATATCCTTGCATTAACATATAGTTAAATTCCAAGAATGATAATCCCTTTTCTAATCTTTGCTTAAAGCATTCAGCTGTTAGCATTCTATTTACCGAGAAGTGAACTCCTACTTCTCTTAAGAAATCAACATAATTAAGATTTAATAGCCAATCAGCATTATTTAACAATAGAGCCTTGCCATCAGAGAAATCAATAAATCTTTCCATTTGTTTCTTTATAGAATTAACATTATTTTGAATATCCTCTTTTGTGAGCATTTTTCTCATATCAGTTTTACCACTTGGATCTCCAACCATAGCTGTTCCGCCACCAATTAAGGCTATTGGTCTATGTCCTGCTTTTTGCATATGAGCCATAAACATCATAGCAATAAAGTGACCAACATGTAAACTATCGGCTGTTGGATCAAATCCTATATAAAAAGTTATCTTCTCATTTTCTAATAACTTTCTTGTTTCTTCTTCATGAGTAAACTGTTTTATGTATCCTCTTTCTAATAGCTCATCTAATACATTTGCCATTATAGTACCTCCTAAAAATCTTCTTATATAAATTACTTTTTGCAATAAGCATTTTGTAAATCAATTTATTTAAAACATCCTGTTTTTTAAATCACTTATTATAGTATATCCTCAACATAATATTTTGGCAACAATATAGCTAAATAATCAATACCTAAGCACTTAAGAAAATTCTATAATTTTCTCTCTAACTGCAAACTGCGAACCGTTACTTGTTAACTGACAAAGTTCCTGGCAGTATCACTTTAAAGCTGTGCTCTACTCTAGAATTAATAAATTTCACTTTACCTTTTCCTTTAAAAGCATTTCGAATTATTGTAAATCCCCTGCCGCTATTTAAAAATCTTTTTTTCTCATCGATGGAAATCAATTTTTCATATAACCAAATATTTCGCTTATTATAATTTGTCCTTTGTCCTTTGACATTCTCTCCTATAAATTCACCAGGGCTTGAAATACTTACCTTGTTATTACTAATGATAATTTCAATTATTTTATTTAAATCAAAGTATTCCCTATAGAGAACTGCATTTTTTACTGCTTCAATTACTGCCTCCGCAGGATAGTCTTTTGGTAATATCTCCATTATCTTTTCTTCCGCCTTATCAACCATTGATAAAAGGTTACCTTGTATTATGTGAGTTTCACCATCGGTATTATTTAACTTATTAATAATCTTTATCATATTATTGGGAATATATATATAATTCTCATCTGAAAAAACAAGTAACCCTCCGTAAGTACACTTTAATGGTGATCCCTCTTTTTGCTCAAAAGCTATTCCCGCACTTAGCAATAAAAATCTTCTATTTTCTTCACTGATTTTTATCCCTTTTTTATTAAAATATTCATTAACTAGTTCCATATTTAATATATCAATACTACTTTTAATCAGAGGACAAGTTTCAATAGTTAAACTTAAATTTTCTTCAAATAATGCTATAAGTTCTTGTTTTCTCATTGTATCCGTCGTAGAACCTCTTCTTATATAAAAGGCACCATTTTCTCTAACCTGATAGGGCTTTTGGCCGCCATCATAAATTGATATCACACCTACCTTTTTATTATCAACTTCCACAAACTCCACCTCTATTGGTATGGGAGGCTCGCATCTAGTTGCAACAATTTGCTGTATTTGTTCTTCCGGAAATAAATCTTCATCTTCTAGCCCTACAATTTTTTTAGTTTTATCCTCAACTCCAACTATTATATAACCCCTTCCACCACTCGAGTTAGCTATGGCGCATATATCCTTGGTCAATTCTTTTTTTCCTGTCTCATAAAAAAGTTCTAATCTTAATTTAAAATCTAACTTAGTACCCTCTTCCCTTTTTATCAAAGATAGTAATTTTTTACTATCCATAAATATAATCCTCCTTATTTATTACATAAATTGATCTATACTAGATTACATAATCTCTCTAAAGAATAAAAAAGCAGTCTTATTAAATTTAAATAAGCTTGCTTTATATATTATGATTATATTTTAATTATATTTCCACTTAATACCCTATTTTTTCCACTTTTCTTAGCCCTATATAATAATTCATCAGCTTTGTTAATAAGATCATTTAAATCTATACCATTTAATGGAAAAAATGAAATTCCAAAACTAGCAGTTACAGATTTTTGTTCACCATTAAAACTTACTTTACTATTTTCAAGAGTTTTTCTGATTGCTTCAATTTTATTATACACGCTTTCTTCACTTTCAAAGTTTGGTATGTATAAAATAAATTCTTCCCCGCCATACCTAGCTAATATGTCATCTTTATCTATACCATTTCTAACAACATTTGCAGTATTAATTAAAATTTTATCTCCAAATTGATGTCCATATGTATCATTTATCTTTTTAAAATCATCTATATCTATCATTACTATTGCAAATTTATCGTTTTCCTTATTAATTTCATTTCTTTCTATTCTTTCATAGAAATATTTTCTATTGTATATTCCAAGAAGAGAATCTCTTTGATTTATCTTTTCTAATTCTTTATATAATATAGAATTTTCTATCGCTATTGCAATCTGGTTAGCTATAGATCTAAGAAAAAGTTTTAATTCTGTAGTCATGAATTTATAAAGATTATGCTCTACAATTATGTACCCGATAAATTTTTCTCTTACTTTAATTGGTGATCCCATAATCGAATGTATATCTACCTTATGTTCTCCAGTTTGCTTTAATGGCTTTTTTGAATTTATTAAAAATTCTTCTCCTTGATTTATATATGTGAATTCTTTTGAGGTTAAGTTTATGTTCATATCTTCAATATTACTAGCCTTAATAGTTAATTCTCCATTTTCAATTAAGAATATAGTTGAATAGGTAACTCCTAATATGCCAAGTATCATATCATTAATCATGGATATTAAATTATCACTACTAAAAAAAGTGTTTATGTATTTACTTACTTCTATTATATTAGATAAAGAATCTATGCTTTTCTCTAGCCTAACATTTTTTTCATTTAACTCTTGTATGTGTTGCTCTGAAAATTTTTGATACGTCTCATATTCTGTCTTTAAAGAATTGTATAGTTTCTCATAATCCTGCATTTATTCCCACCATCCTCTAACCATAAACACTTCATGATTATTTAACAACTTTTACTAAACATCATTCTATAATACTCTAATTATACTACAATTATAAAAATAATTGAATAAAATTATCCTAAGCTATTGTATTAAGTTTAAATTTGTTAATAATAAGCATAGATTCAGTAAAATAATTTATATATATTAACCATAAATACGCCTCAAGGTCAATATCTTACATTTATGCTCATTAATGCATATAAAAGAATTTAATTATATTATATGAATACCATTACTAAAGTACAAGTGTATGGATACATCATTATTATAATTTATGAATTTCATTTTTCAATTTAGGATAAACTAACAATGAAAAATTTAATTCTTACAAGGAGATAAAATAATGAGATATATACACTGGCTTTTAAGCATATTCATATTTTTATTTATCTGTGTACTTTTTATACAATTTGGTAATTCGATATTAAATATAATCTTACTAATTTCGCTAGTTATCTTTGGTATAAAGTTCTTAGTTCAAAAGTATACTAATCATTATTAATTTCAAAACAAAATCTGCTTTGCAGATTTTGTAATGTTTCTCTATATGAATTCTTGATATTTTAAATTAATGAATCCTAAAAAGTATTGCAACTTTTTAGGACTTCTTTATCTAGGTACCTTTAATAAAATTTTTGTACAAGCTAATAATTTTCTTATATTTGCTCCCAAGGTTTAGAATTTAAGTAATCTATGACATCTCCTCTTAATTCTTCCTTCTTCAGAGCAAATTCTATAGTTGCTTGTAAAAATCCTAATTTATCTCCCACATCGTATCGTTTGCCTTCAAAATTATATGCATACATAGCTTCTGTACCAATTAAAGCCTTTAATGCATCAGTTAATTGGATTTCTCCACCTTTTCCTGGCTTAGTATTTTCTAATATATTAAATATCTCTGGAGTTATTATATATCTTCCTAGTATTGCCACATTGCTTGGTGCTTCTTCAACACTAGGCTTTTCTACCAAATCCTTAACCTTGTAAATTCTATCTTCTATATGAATTCCGTCCACTATACCATACTTTGATACATTTTCTTGAGCCACAGTTTGAACGCCTAAAATAGTAGTTTTATATTCACTATAGCAGTCTATTAATTGCTTTAAACAAGGAATCTCACTATCTACTACATCATCACCTAATAAGACAGCAAAAGGCTCATTTCCTACAAAAGTCTTTGCGCAATGAATAGCGTGCCCTAGCCCCCTTGGCTCCTTTTGTCTTATATAATGTATATCAACCATATCTGAAATATCTCTTACCAGTTCAAGCAACTCCGCTTTTCCAGATTTCTCTAATTCTAACTCCAACTCTATTGATTTATCAAAATGATCTTCTATAGATTTTTTATTTCTACCTGTAATTATCAAGATTTCTTCAATTCCAGAAGCAACTGCTTCCTCAACTATATACTGAATTGTTGGTTTATCAACTATCGGAAGCATTTCCTTTGGTTGTGCTTTAGTCGCAGGCAAGAATCTTGTTCCAAGACCTGCTGCTGGTATTATAGCTTTTTTTACTTTCATCTCATAATCATCCTCTCAACTTTTATTCTTAATTTTTGGGGCACATGAAAGAAGTGAACATGTTTTAAGTCTGCCTTAATTTTATTATATGTAAACATATCTCATCATATAAATATTTTTGATCGCGCCTAAGCATTATTTTCTTCCCTTAAAGCTATCTTTCATATCTAAAGTCCCAAAGTCTGCTAAAGGAAATTGCACAGGCATTCCTGTCTTCCTTGATTTGTAAGCTGCTAGGATTATTGACATAGCTTTCTTACCTTCTTCTCCAGATACTAACGGATTTCTATTACTATTTATTGCATCAATTACATCTTTAAATAAAGGAGTATGCCCCTCTCCATAGACATTGTCTATTTTAACATTTACAGATTTCTTAATTTCTTCCTCGTTTTCACCATCAAATCTCCATGTTTCAAGCTCATTAACAGCAAGCCCTCCGATAGATACTGCTCCAGTTTCCCCAAATATACTTAATGTCTCTTCTAAATTTTTAGGATAAACGCAGGCTGATCCCTCGACAATTCCGATTGCACCATTTTTAAATCTTATTATAACAGCTCCAAAATCTTCGGCTTCAATATCTCTTAGGTATGTATCACATTCAGCATAAACCCTTTCAATTTCTCCGCCCATCATCCATTGAAGCAAATCAATATTATGTATGCATTGATTCATAAGAGTACCACCATCTAAAGCCCAAGTTCCCCTCCAAGGAGCTTGTTCATAGTACCCCATATTTCTATTCCAAAGTACTCTAGCTGTGCCATTAACTAACTTTCCAAATTTGTTGCCTTCTATAGCTTCTCTTAGTTTTTGTATAGGCTTATTGAATCTATTCTGATGACAAACTCCAAGCTTAACATTGTTTTCTTCTGCAACTTTAATCATTTCATTAGCATCTTCGATAGACATAGCCATTGGTTTTTCTACTAAAGCACTTGCTCCCTTTTTCATAGAGTAAATCGCAATTTCTGCATGATAACCACTCTCAGTAGCTATAGTTACCACATCAATATCTTCTTTATCGAGCATTTCCTTATAATCCCTATATGTATGAACAGAATCTTGAGATGCTCCAGTTTTTTCTATATATTCTGCTTTTTTTGCTTCTGCCTTCTCTAAAATAACATCGCAAGTTGCAACTAATTCTGCTTCCTTATTATTTTTTGCTAAAGCTTCAACATGTTTATAAGAAATTCTTCCACAACCAATAATCGCAAATCTTAATTTTTTCATAGTAATTTTCAACCTTCTCCCAGTATATTTTTAATTGACAATTGACAATTGTCAATTGTCAATTTATGTTGAAAGCCACGGGCTTTCTTTTAATTTATTTCTTGAAAAGCCGCAGGCCTTTCTTCCAAAACTGTTAACTGTTAACTGTTAATTGTAAACTGAACTAAAGGCATTTTATTATAGTCTTAAATATAATATAAATGTCAAAAAAAACATTGTTTTTACTTATATATTCTAAATTTAATGCTAATTTATCAGGCATTATTGTATTAATGTAAAACTCATCTGGATTCTCAACTTTTCCTAGTAAATCATTTTCATCTCTATATCTTATAGATGCTAAGTCAGTTATTCCAGGTTTAACTTCTAAAACTTTTCTTTGCTCTTCATTATATAATTTAACATACTTTGGTACCTCTGGTCTTGGACCAACAAGGCTCATATCTCCTTTAAATACATTTATTAGCTGTGGTAGTTCATCTAGCTTATATTTTCTTAAAAATGCCCCTATTTTAGTAATTCTGCTATCATTCCCCACAGTAATTTGCCGACCCAATTTTTCAGCATCAACAACCATTGTTCTAAACTTAAGAATCTTAAATTCTCTATTTTTCTCTCCAACTCGTACTTGTTTAAAAAATACTGGTCCATCAGAATCTGTTTTTATTTTAATTGCAATTGCAATTAAAACTGGGCTTAGAACTATAAGCCCTAAAGTAGAGCATATTAAATCAAATATTCTTTTAACTACTTTATTAAATATATTCATATATCTACTCCTGTTAACATTATTTAAAGATTATCTTATCTAGACATTTCCTTATTACTTTCTTCTAATTTAGAATTTTTAAATAGGTAAAAGTTAACAATTCCTAGTAAAAATCCTAGCCCATAAGAAATATGTAGTATTGGGAACGTAAATATTAGATACTTAAAATATCCCATCTTCTTTGCAGCTGAAATTTTAGCACTAAAAATTAGGTCCATAATTACATATAATGCTAATATTAAAAGGTATGGTATTCTAATAAACTTTGAAAATATGCTTAATGTTCCTCCGACTGCTAGAAATAAAACAAATAACATTGGAATCAAATGTCTCAAAGCAGCTGGTTTTTTATGTTTTTGTATAACTCTTACTTTCCAGAAACCATACTGAAAATATTGTTTCCAAAGCTTTTTCAAATCTCCTCTACCAAAATATGTAGATTTAATTTTAGGGGATAATAATATTTTTGCTCCACTTTTTACAACTCTATAATTTAACTCATCATCTTGATTTCTAACAAGTTCTTCATCAAAATATCCTATTTCATTTAGTAATTCTCTTCTATAAGCTCCAAATGCTACAGTATCAACAAAACATTCCTTTTCAGCAAATCTAAATAAAGCATTACCTACACCAAATGGACAGCTCATACCTTCTGCTATTGCAGCTCCTTTAATGCTATCATTTATAGTAGTTATTAAACCGCCAGCACATCCTACTTCTTTATTCTCAAGTGCTTTTACATTTTCAGCTACAAAATCTTTATCTGCATATGCATGAGCACCAAATATAATAATTATATCTGATTTGGAATATTTAATACCGAGATTCATTCCTTTAGGAGCTGTTAGCCCCTCATTTTCTAAAAGCACAACATTGTTATTATCCTTTTGTAATTCTTTAATTATATTCCTTGTATTGTCTGTTGACATTCCATCTGATACTATAATTGTTAATAACTCTTTTGGATAACTTTGATCTAAAAATGACGTAATACAATCTTTAATGTATTTTTCTTCATTTCTGCACGGAATTACTATTGAAACTGATTTATTCATTGAGAAAATCCTCTCTTTCATTTTATAAGATTAATTATTTCAATACAATAGATTAAAGAGGGTATACTAAGTCACTTATTTTTTTAATATATCCCTGTAAATTGAGTCTATATCATTGAAATTATTAACAAGGCTATAATTTTCTTCTACAAATTTTCTTGCTGAAACTCCCATTTTCATTCTTAATTCATTGTTGACTACTAATTTTTGAATTTCAGTAAATAAGCTATCTACAGACTTTCTTTTAGCAACTAAACTAGTAACATTTGGTTTAGTTGATTCCATTAATCCACCTACATCACTTACAATCACAGGTATTCCGCATGCTTCTGCCTCAACCGCTGCTACACCAAAACTTTCACTATCTAAAGTTGATGGAAATACTGCTATGTCAAAGTTTTGAAATTCGGTTATAACTTGTGCTTCGCTTAAAAAACCTAAGAACATAACATCATCTTCAATGCCTAACTCAATACATAAGTTTTTTAAATACTCTTCTTGGCTTCCTTTACCACCTATTCTTAACTTTACATTTAAATTTTCATTATTACTTTTAACTTTTGCAAAGGCTTTTATTAAATATTCTACACCATATTTTTCTTCCAAAGTTTTTATTGTCCCAATTACTATCTCATCTTTACCTTCTTTATTATCAACTTTTGGTATAAACTTTTTTATATCAACACCAAAAGGAGTTACCATTATTTCTTTATTTGTATACTTTTCTGTTTCTTTTTTCATTACACGACTAGTAGACCATATATAATCTGCCTTCTTTAAGTTGTATTTTACAATCCATTTGTGCAAAAATGATTTTATTGGAAAGTCGTAAACATCGGCTCCCCATACTGATATTATATAGGGATGGTAATTAGTCATGGCCCCGAGCAATCCATAACTTGTGGCGTAGTGTGCATGAAGGATATCCGGTTTTATTTTATTAACTAATTCTTTAACTCTAGTTATTTTTTTCAAGTATCCAAACTTACCTGTATCTGACTTTTGCTTCACTAAACTTTCGTCTATATCTAAAGAATGAACAGTAACCCCTTCATACTCACCATCACTTAATGATATTACATGAATATCATAAGACTGCTTTTTAAAAAAATTTATCCACTTATGAGTATGAACACTGTTAATATCCGCCAAATAACATATTTTCACCATAATCACCCTTCTGAAGCATATTTTTCTACACATTATTAATCACTATATACAAATTTACATATTTATAAACTTGTATATAGTGCTTTTAACTATAAATCTAACCAAATATTTAATTTATTTTGAATTCCTTTATTTTTGATGAACTAATATATTCTTCAGTATTCTTTGTCACTTGAATACATGATACTGAAAATGCCACAAGTATCCAATAGGAAAATACATATGTTATCGAACTTGGTCCAAAACTTGCTGGCGCAAATGCTACTAACCCAGCTGCTGCTGCAAAGCAATACACATTCTTTTTCTTTATTCCTAGCATTACATTTACTACGAGCATATACAAATAATATACTCCGTATAATAGTAATCCAGGTACTCCAAAATCCGATAATATCTCTATTGGATAGCAATGTGGATTATATATTCCATTTGTGTTATGTTGATTTGATAAAAATTGAAATACATTTCCAACCCCATGTCCTAAATAATTTTTGTTTTTAATTACGTCATCTAACACATTATGTATTATTGTCATTCTTTCATTAATAGAACCTTCTCCGCCTAGTGTTACATCCGCATCAACTAAAACATTCATTTTGCTTGACATGTCATTTTGCTTAGAAAATTCTTCAGAGCTCATAGAGTCTGTTCTTAAAATTTTGTAAGCATTGTAATATGAAAATGTAAGTCCTAAAATTAAAACAATCGGGAATATTAAACCCTTTATGCCAATATTTTTAATATTAAAAACACAGTAAAATAAGTATACGATTAATCCAAAAGCTACAGAAACAAGACCAGTTCTTGAACTTGTCAATATTACTAAGGTAAATCCCATTATGCTAATAATTGCAAAATATACTTTTAACAATATATTTTCGAATCTATTTATTGAGAAAAAGCATATAGGTGTTAATATTCCAAGCGTAGCTGCCAAATTATTAGTGTTAAAAGAAAAAACAATCGGCCTTGCTCTTAAGGCATTAAAATCATGGAGATTAGTTACTTTTAATCCATCATAATGATGTACCACTGGCAATTGTCCAAATAGCACCTCTCCAAAACCAATTATAATAATCAATGATATTAGCCCAATAAGTAAAGTTATTGTTTTATTAAAACGTTCTTTACTAGTGTTATATATCATGACATTTAATATAAAACAAAACATTAATATATATATTGCAATATATTTAATTGATAATTGTTTATTTAATGCCCAAACTATACTCACGCACATGTATATAAACCATATTACATAAATAGTTAAAATCTTCTTATCTATGTTGAACAAAATTCTTCTATCTTTAATTATTTTATACAGTGTCATAAGCGTAAATAAAGCTAATACTATATGAAACATATATGCATTCGTAATTCCCGGTACATATAATACATAATCATAAAAAGTAGAAACTAAAAGTATTCCATAAAGTAAACTATATGTATCATCATCTTTCATGAAATACGCAACTGGAACTAAAGTAAGAATGTACATTCCTGTTACCAAATAATTTTTATTCATTACTCCCATAGCTAATGCAATAATGTATATTATTGCCAATAATACACTTTTCATTCTATTTTCTTTCGTCATATACATAAGTTTACTCCTTATCTGCATTTTCTGCAGCCACTTCATCCTCGTTTTTATAATGATACGTTGGTACAATTTTTTGCATTTGGCGTTTAATTTCTGCTATATCATTAAGTTCTAGTAAATTTTGTAATTGCTCAAGCTTAGCCGTTAGGCTCTGCATATCCTCAAAGGTTGGTTTACCCACATATATCTTATTGTGAACGGTATTTTCTAAACCTTCTTCACTCATTAAAAGTTCCTCATACAGCTTTTCCCCGGGTCTAAGTCCAGTAACCACAATTTTTATATCCCTATTTGGTTCTAGTCCAGAAAGTTTAATTAAATCACATGCCAAATCGTAGATCTTTACTGGTTTTCCCATATCTAAGACAAATATTTCTCCACCTTTTGCAAATGCTCCTGCTTGAAGCACTAATTGAGCCGCTTCTGGAATTAGCATAAAATACCTAATAATCTTTTTATGGGTTACAGTTACAGGTCCACCATTAGCGATTTGTCTCTTAAATTTAGGTATTACTGAACCGTTACTTCCAAGTACATTACCAAATCTAACAGCAACAAACTCTGTTCTAGACTGTTTATCCATAGCTTGAATAATCATTTCACATAGTCTCTTTGTTGCACCCATAATATTAGTTGGATTTACAGCTTTATCTGTAGATATCATAACAAATCTTTCTACATTAGCATCACTAGCTTCTAATGCTAAATTCAATGTTCCAAACACATTATTTTTTATCGCTTCTTTTGGACTGTCTTCCATTAGTGGAACATGCTTATGAGCCGCCGCATGAAATACTACGTTTACTTTATACCTTGTAAATATCTCATGTAGTCTTTTTCTATCTCTAACTGAACCTATTAATACAGTTAGATTCATATCTGGAAAATCCTCTATGAGCTCATTTTGAATATCATACACATTATTCTCGTATATATCGAATATTATAAGCCTTTTAGGATTATAGATTGAAATCTGTCTACAAAGCTCCGAGCCTATAGAACCTCCTCCACCAGTAACCAATATGGTCTTTCCTTCTATATATTCTGATATTCCTTTGTTATCCAATTGAATAGGATCCCTTCCAAGTAAATCTTCTAAGTCAACATCTTTAATTCTACTAACTGTAGCATCTCCACTTAATATTTCATACATTCCGGGGATAATCTGCAGCTTACAATTAGTATTCTTACAAATCTCAATTATTTCAGCTTTATTTTTTGCATCTATAGATGGGATAGCAATTACTATTAAATCAATTTCTTGTTCTCCAGCAATATAAGGTATATCATACCTATTTCCCTCTATTTTAACTCCTGATATTCTTTTTCCCAATTTATTTTTATCATCATCAATTAAGACAATAGGATTATACTTTAATTCTCTTCTTGCCATCATTTCATTAATAATCATCGTTCCCGCTGAACCTGCTCCAACTATCATTACCCTTCTTTGATCTGAAGAATATTTAAATGGTATGTACAAAAGCGTCCTTCGATAAACTCTATAAAGAATTCTATATCCTAATACAAAGAAAATTCCTAAAAGTGTTCCCACAACACAAACATTTAAAGGAATAGTATTTCCAAAATAACTTCTAGTATATCCAATTGATATTACTCCTGCTAAAATATTTCCTCCAACACCTAATAAAAATTCATCAGTACCTGTTAAATGCCATAAGCTTTCATACATTTTAAATAAGTAAAAACATACTAAATAAATTAAGCTTAGAGCTATACAATCCTGAGAATATATTTTTGCAATTGTTGGAAAATAACCAGTGTTTGTTATATTTATAGCAAAAAGATATGCCATATTAACCATAAAAATATCAATAATCATTATTATTATTGTTTTCCAGCTTCTCAATTCAAATTTCCTCCAATCTGGAAAGATTCTAATAAAATCTTAAATTCTGCAACTAAAAATTCTTAATAAAATATTAGGAAAATAGAGCATTCCCTTACATTGAATTAAGTATCTAATATATTTCTTATTAAATTTCTGTATTTTATAGGCTTTTAAATAATTTCTAACATCATCTCTATTTAAAAACTCAAGTAAATTTTCATGAAAGTTCTTATCCCTCGATAAAACAGAAAAAACATGTGCAACTGCATATGGAATTTTATATGTTAGTAAAAAGTCTTTCACCTCTACCGAATCCTTGTAACTTTTTACATATTCTAATAAATCTAAGTAAGAGTTATAGCAATCAAGGTGCTTTAATGATACTGAACTAGTTACAGACGCTTCCCATATAACATAAAATGCTAAAACCTCATTAACACTTGTTATTTTATTTGAGCATAATAGCGATTTAACTATAAATACCATATCCTCACCATATTTTCTTTTACTATCAAATAATAAATTATTTTCTTTAATTATAGAAGCCTTATATATGGCACTTCTCATACCTATGTTAATATCATCATCTAATTGCTTTAATGCTGCATCTTTCCCACTAATAAAGCCACTTAAGCAATTAGCCCTATTTTTCACTAAAATATTGCCATTAATATCAACTTCACTATAATCACAATATATTACATCACTTTGTGTTTCTTTTGCTTTACTGTACATCATTTCAACAAACTTAAAATCAATATAATCATCCGAATCTAGAAATGCTATATATTCACCATTTGCTTGTTTTATTCCCGCGTTTCTTGCTGCGCTAACTCCAGAATTTTCTTGTGTAATAATTTTATAATTAACGTCAGACTTTTCTAACAACCCTCTTGCTATTTCTATACTTTTATCCTTTGAACCGTCATCTATAAGTAAGAGTTCAAAATCTTTAGAGCTCTGATTTATAATTGAATTTATTGTCTTTTCAATGCATCTTTCTACATTATAAACAGGAGTAATTATAGATACATTTACCAACACTATTCACACCTTTACTAATTTTATACTTTATCTTAATTCATTTGTTTATTAGAAAATATTCACAGATTTTTTTCATCTCTTACCCAGCCTAGTATATTCTCTTTGAATTATACTAATATTATTGATTATATGCAATAATTAGTGGTTTTTCTTAAGCAAAAATTCATATTTTGATTAATGGTGAATGATGAATAATGAATAATTGATGACGAAATTCCTCCAGAATTTCTTCTTAATTATATATTTTATAAACTCCCGAAGGGAGCTTATTCCTTAATCATTCATCATTAATTATTAATCTTTAATTTCTTTATTTCCTTCGCATGCCATACTCTATCCTCTTCCTTTGGCATTGTCATGTAATCTCCATATAGCTGAGCCAAAATAGCATCATAATTCTTTGGAGCATAAAAGTACTCTCCCTCAAACTCTAATTTAGCTAAATCAAAGTAGTCAGACTTTTTATATACATATTCGCTCCAATAGGTATCAACACCATAACCCATATATTCAGAATTGGGATTATTCCATTTAATTAAATAATTAAAAAATTTTAGTCTGTTTTTTGTAGTAAAAATCTTAGTTATTATTTTATAGAAAGAAAAGGTTAGCTTATTTTTATAATTTAATTTATCAGGTGGATTTGCAATTCTTTTGAAACTTTTTAATACATTAAAACTTAGCGTTCTTTGCAGATTATATACCCATTTCTTTTTAGGCAGATTATCATATGGGAATATATCAATGTATATTCCATTATGCATGTTATAATTATCAATAGTGTCTTTTTCCATTAAAATAGTATCATTAAGTCTAACTTTACAAGGAACAGGAAAAACATTATAATACTTATCTGTTTCAAAAGTTTGTAAAAACAGATGATCTGGCAACTCTTTTTTAGCAACCTCTAAAAATTTTTTATAATCTTCTCTTAGCATTCCAATGTCCATATCGTCATCCCAAGGAATAAATCCTTTATGTCTCACTGCGCCCAACAAGGTACCAGCATCTAAAAAATATTTAATATTATGCTTTTCGCATAGCACATGTATATCCTTTAAGATACTTAACATTGATAACTGCGCATCTCTCAAGCTTAACTCTTCATAATTTTCTTTATCATATATACTAGGTTCCATTATTTTTGCTGACTTTTCCATTATGTTCTATCTCCTATATATTTCAAATTATGTCCTTACATAAATATTTTTTATCTCTTCATTTCTTTGAATAATATTTCACTACTGCTTTAGGAAAATATAAAATCATTTTACTTAAAATCAAATACTTAATTCTATCCTTTTCTATTTTCACCATTTTATATTTACTTAAATCTTCTCTTACTTTCTTTTGTTTGATAAAATCATACATCGCTTTATGTAAATTTTCATTTTTAGCAAATCCAATGAATATATTCACAATTCCAGCCGGAATTCTACTTTCAATTAATGATTTTTCTACTTCTAAATAATTAAAGTTTTCTTTTATATATTCTAAAATTTCTAAATTTGAATAATACACATCTAAATAATCTAATGACATGCTATTCATAGCTGAACCTTCCCATTTTACATAGTGAAAATATATTTTTTTGCAACAATAAACTTTTTGAGAGTGACAATAAGCCTTGACTGCAAATGCTATATCCTCTGCAAATTTTCTATTAGTATTAAATTTAATATTATTGTCAATAAGTAGTGAACGTTTAAATATTCCTGCCATTATTGGTGTATATGAAATCCCATATATATATTTTATAACGGCCTCTTTGCCTGAAAGAACACCTTCCGCTAATCCTTCTATATTATCTAAAATCTTCGTCCCATCAGCCTCTTCGTAAACATAACCAGTATAAACAATATCGCTGTTAGTCTCTATCGCCTTGTTATATAAATCCTTAAGCATATCTTTATCTATGTAATCATCTGAATCCAAAAATTGTATGTATTCACCCACAGCCTCTTCTATTCCTAAGTTTCTGGCTGAGCTAACCCCTCCATTTTCTTTTTTTATTATTCTATAAATTACATGTGAATCTTTCAAATAATTATGTGCAAATTCACTGCTATTATCTGGAGAACCATCATCAATAAATAAAACTTCAAATTCTTTAAGAGTTTGTGCTTTTAAGCATTCTAACGTTCTTAAAATCCTGTCTCTAACTTTATAAACAGGAACAATAACACTGACCTTAAAATTCATAAATGCTTCCTTCCTTTCAAATTATAAGCACGCTAAGTAAAATAATATACCTAACTATAGGATATAGCTATACATAAATATAACTTTTCACTAGTTATGTCGAGTATTTTCAATGTATACTCCTATATTGGTTTACTATTATACTAATTTAATAAATTCTTGTTTAATTATACCACAAAAGAACTGCCTTCTATCAGAAATTAATCTAAATTTCAACAAGCCCTTATGTCATAGAAAATAAAAAGATACTTATAAACAGAAAAAGATCCGACATTACTATAAATCCCGGATCTTAATCTTAATTGAATATATTTTAAATTGTTAATAAAAGGGCTAGTTAATTTTATTAAGCTTCAACACCATGTGACCTTTGAGCAGCTAACTCATCAGCGTAAGACATAGCATCTGCTTTCTTAAAGAATGGATAGTAAATTAATCCTGCAATTATTAAGAATACAAATTGTGCTATAGCGTAGCTAGGACCACCAATTATGAAACCTGAGAATATAGTTGGAACTGTCCAAGGTGGCATTGTTGCTCCCATTGGTGCAAGTATACCTGTTGCAATTGCCATGTAAAGTAATATTGCATTTACTACTGGAGTTAATATAAATGGTACACCCATGATTGGATTTAATACTATTGGAGTACCAAATAATATTGGTTCGTTAATGTTGAATAAGTTAGCTGGAAGAGCTAATTTACCTAATTGTTTATATTGAGCAGATTTTGCAAAGAATAATAATAGCAATGTAAATGCAAGTGTTTGACCACTACCTGTTAAGTTAATAAAGTTATCATAGAATTGTTGAACAACTATATGAGCTCCATGAGCAAGATCTAAGTGTCCTGCTTTTTGTAATTCTGCATTGAAGTTAGTATTAGAAATCAATAATGCTTGTGTTACACCTCCTACTGTAGCTCCTCCATGGATTCCGAAGAACCATAAGAATGGTACAGCAAAAGCAATTAGAATAGCTCCTGGAAGTGAATCTGATGCAGCTTGTAATGGTGTTTGAACAATTTTATAGATAATTTCTACGAAAGAAGTATTTAAACCAAATTTACATACAGCATATATAACAGTTGCTCCTAAAAATATTACAGTAGCTGGAATTAAAGCTGAGAATGCATTAACAACACCTTGTGGAACACCTTCTGGCATTTTAATTGTAATATTTTTCTTAACCATTGTACTATAAACCCATGAAACAACTAAACTTACAATAATTGCTGTAATCATACCTTGACCACCAGTCCAAGACATTGGAATAACGCCTCCTACTTGAGCTGGAGTTGCATCTGGTGTTGGTTGGAACATAACAAAGTTATTAGTAACACATAAGAATGTACTTAACGCAATTACCGCTGGCGAGAAAGGTTCAATACCTTCATTTTTACAGTAAATATAAGTCATACCCATAACAGTTACTATTGCTATAATGTTCATTGTTGAACCTTGTAATTTAAACAGTGGATCATTCCACCCTGCTCCAAAAGCTCCAGTCATAGCATCTGTAAAAGCTTTTACTGGGAAGCAAGCAATTAATAAGAAAATAGATCCTATAATGTTTAATGGTAAAGTGAACATTACACCGTCTTTTAACGCTTGAACACCTTTAAGATTAACGAATTTCATTACCACTGGTACTACTTTTTCGTTCAGTGTTTGATTGAATGACATAATAATTTCCCCCTTATAATTAAATTAAGATTAAATATGAATAATTACAAATATAAATTTGCTATTATTACCTTTTTAAAAGTTGATGGTTTGTTTAAATTATTGAATTTTATTCATTTTTTCTATGAAAGCTAATTTTTCAAAGTAATATAATATCTAAATTCTGATATCCTTTTCACTAATTTAGTATTAACTTATTATGTTAATACTTAGAATGAATATAATATTATTTCTTAATTAAGCTTAATGCCAAATCTAAAACTTTAGCTCCGTTCATCATTCCATAATCAACCATAGGTATTACCTCTACTGGTATTCCTTTTGGTTCACAAATCTTCTTTGCCTTTCCTAAAGTATATCCAACCTGAGGTCCAAGAAGCGCAACATCCATACTATCTAGGTGTCTATCCATTTGAGATTCTGGGAATGCTATAATTTCAGCATCTACACCTTTAGCTTTAGCTGCCTCTTTCATCTTATTAACTAAAACACTTGTTGACATTCCTGATGCACAGAATAATTTGATAGTAACCATAATTTTTTCCTCCTTAATATGATTAAAATTAATTTTAAGTATTTATTGAAGTATGTCTATAATTGTAGACATATTTATTTGTAATGTTATTTTATTAAATTTTATTTCCTTACTTTCTAATTTAATGATTAGTTATTTTATAACTATTATTTAGTTAATGTGTTCACAACTTTTCTCAATTCTATAATTTGCTCTATTAAATTTTTTTCTGATATAGCTGTCATTAAATGATCTTGTGCGTGAACAAACAAAACTGATAATTCTATTTTTTCCCCAGCTGCTTCCTTTTGAAGCATTTCTGTTTGTGCATCATGTGCCTTAGCTAATGCATCATTAGCCAAATCCAATTCCTTTGCAGCCTCTTCATATTTACCTTCGTTTACCATGCCAAGTGCCATGTAAGCGTGATTTTTGCAATCTCCCGCATTAATTATGATATTCATTATTGCCATTTCTAATTGATCCATTTCTACTCCTCCAATTCATGCTTTATTGCCTTATGCCATTATATATAGCAATACCTGTGCCAAACACTATTAAAAATTTATAATTTTTTTCAAATTTCTTCTTAGTTAAACTGTATATATTCTCTTTATCCTTGATACATCAATGTTTTTATCAATAAAATTTATCACAATTCTATTATAAAGTCATATCATTTTTATTTTATATAATATTCATTTTATTTATTTTAAGATATGTGTTTACTTAATCTGATTAGTGTTTTATAATTATATATAGTGTTTAATGCTTCTTCAAACCATTAATAAACACTAAGCAAATAATGTTTGATTATAATCAAATACATTTGAGCAAAATAATAAATTTATAAGATTACTTTCAAATAGTGCATGAAAATGTTTAATCTATTATAATAACTCAAAATATAATTTAATATAGGAGGATATATAATGGCTAAAAAAGATTTAATTTACCAAAAACTTCTCCAAATTAATTCTCCAGATGGTATAGATACTAAAACACTAGCGCCCCTAGTTAATATGACTAGAGCTAATTTAAGTCATGAATTAAATGAACTTTGTAAAGAGGGTAAGTTGTACAAATCGTCTGGCAGACCTGTATTATTTTTTCTTGCAGAGAATAAAATTCAAAGCAATGAGTCTCAATTAGATTTATTAGCAAAAAATAATATTTCTCTAAAAGATTCTGTTGAACAAGCAAAGGCTGCAATATTGTACCCACCTAAAGGTATGAATTGCTTGATTCTAGGTGAAACTGGAGTAGGAAAATCCATGTTTGCTTCTCTAATGCACAATTATGCTTTAGAAATGAAAGTAAAAACAGAAGATTCTCCTTTCATAGTGTTTAACTGTGCAGATTATACTAATAATCCTCAACTATTAACCTCTCAACTTTTCGGAGTAAAAAAAGGTGCTTATACGGGTGCTGATGCTGACAAAGTTGGATTAATTGAACAGGCAAATGGTGGAATTTTATTTTTAGATGAAATTCATAGGCTGCCTCCAGAAGGACAGGAAGCGCTCTTTATATTTTTAGATACAGGTAATTTTAGACGAATTGGTGATGCTGAAATTAGAAAATCAGATGTATTAATAATTTCAGCAACTACCGAAGATCCAAATTCCGCTTTATTAAATACTTTTACTAGAAGAATTCCTCTCGTTATTAATATTCCTTCTCTTAAGGAAAGAACTTTAGATGAAAGATTATTCTTAATTAAAAGTTTCTTCAAATTTGAAAGTATACGATTAAATAAGGAAATATATGTATCGTTAAATTCACTAAGAGCATTACTTTCTTATGATTGCCCAAATAATATAGGTCAGTTAAAAAGTGATGTTCAGTTGCTTTGTGCAAAAGCTTATTCAGAATTCTTAACTAATATAAGGCGTGATGTAAGAATTCATAGTAAAGCATTACCCCTTTATATTAAGGAAGGGCTTTATAAAGAAAAAGAACATAGAGTTTTATGGAATAAGCTCATGAGTGAAGAAATTGAATATTTTAGATTCAATGGATCTACTGAAGATACAAACACTATATTTAATAGTGGAGACAATACAGTCTATGATTTTATAGAAAGCAAACTCGAAAAGTTAAAATCATTAGAAATTTCAGATATAGATATTGAAAACATACTTGAAAAAGATATAGCAAAACATTTTAGCAAAAATAATTCTGAAGTATCCGAAGAAACAAGCAAACAAAATTTATTAACTATTATTGATGAAGATATATTAAAATGCATTGATAATATAACAAGCCACGTAACTAGGAAGCTTCCTGTAGTGTTTGATAGTAATTTATATACGGCTTTTGCTCTTCACATTAACACATTAATTAATAGGATTAATAGCGATAAAATAATAATAAACACTAATTTAGGCAAAATAAAAGACCTTTATCCTGCTGAGTTTAATGTTGCTATTGAAATTAAAGAAATTATAGAAAACACTATTAATAAATCAATACCAATAGATGAGGCTGGATATTTAACATTATTTTTAATACCTGATAATACTTTTAATGATACATCTCAGGATAAAGTAAAAGTTATACTTATCGCCCATGGAGAATCCACTGCAACTTCAATGGCTGATGTTTCTAACAGACTGCTTGGAGAAAACTATATAATTCCGATAAATGCTCCAATTGATGTTGCTCCATCAAAAGTATTAGAAAGCTTAAGAATTGGTATTCGAGAAAATCCAACTTCTGCTGGTTATTTATTACTAGTTGATATGGGGTCTTTAACGACCTTTGCAGATGTGATAAAAAAAGAATTTCAAGTTGATATTAAAGTAATTTCTCTTGTGTCAACTCTTCATGTATTGGAGGCTGCAAGAAAAGCACTTATCGGATCATCTTTGGATGAGATTTATAATGATGTACTAATGGTTAACTCCTATGTAGAAATGCATAAGAATATAAATACCACATCTGAAGACTCAGACAAAATATTAATAGTTACAGCTTGCTTAACTGGTGAAGGC
Organism: Clostridium sp. LS; assembly: GCF_002760435.1. Taxonomy (GTDB): domain Bacteria; phylum Bacillota; class Clostridia; order Clostridiales; family Clostridiaceae; genus Clostridium. The sequence goes on along the minus strand of NZ_AUUU01000080.1, from coordinate 1,826 downwards.
GCTGCAATTGCAATTAAAAACTTTTTGCTTAGCAACCTTAGAATTAGTAAAGATTTTTTTGAAATTGTATGTTTAAATTGTTTAGATAAAAAATATTTTAAACAAAAAATAATTAATCTTCAAAAACAAAATGAAATATTATTTATAGTTTCCTCTTTCCCGGTAGATTCTCAAATAAAACAATACACTATGTACGAAGTGTTTAATATGGATATTTTAAAGGAATTGCAAGCTGCAATAGATGCAAAAACAACTATGCTTAATATACCTAGAATCATAAAGGAAAATATCTATAATATAAATGGCGTTGAATTATATAAGGATGTTACTTACTTCTTAAGCAAGATAGAAGAAAAGCTTTCTTTTAAGTTGCCTGATGAGAACTCTGTTGGTATTATTCTTCATCTATCATTTGTTGTAGGTAGATTAAGAAATGAAGATAATCCTGCAATATATCCAAATAAAGATGAGTATATCACTGAAAATATTAATTTATATAATATAATAAGAGAAAATTTATCTTTTATAAATATCAAATACAAAATAGATATATCAGATGATGAAGTTTGTTATTTAATGAACCTTTTACTAAATTCCGTACCAACACTAAAATAAAGGAAGTGCAAAGCACTTCCTTTATTGATGAATGATTACGGAATTTTTATAATTAGGGTACTTTGCTCGTAATAATTTTAAATTTTGCAGAGCAAAATCTCCCTAATTATTCATTATTCACCATTAATCATTCACTAATTTTGCTGTACTATACAAATCTATTATGCAGCCTTTTTCCTATACTTTCAATAATATATAATACTGGTATTTGTGTGGTAATATCAGTAATTCCTATTTTTTCTTGTTGAATATAATATGAAATGTTCAAATCCGATATTTTTGATATTGTACAATTTTCGCTATTAGTTATACTTACAACTGTACTATTCTCTCTTTTTATATTGCTAATATTATCAATAACTGAACTTGTTTCTCCTGAAACAGATATGGCTATTATTACAGAATCTTCATAAACCTTATAATTTCGTGGAAAATAGGGATCATCAATATACATGGCAAATTTACCTATAGATGAAAAAAATCTAGCTGCATACTTACATAATATACCCGAAGTTCCAGCCCCTATAAATATAACATTACTTGCATGTTCTATTAAATCACAAAGTACATTTAGCTTCTTATCTAATTCACCATTATCCAATTTTTTTAGATGATCAATTATTACTGAAGCATCATTATTTATTTTTTTTGTCTCGTTTTGCTCAACATACATTTTTAGCTTTATTTTAAATTCTGAGTATCCTTCACAGTTAACCTTCTTACAAAATCTTAAAATTGTTGTGGTTGATACATGGGCTTCATCCGCTAATTCTCTAATTCTCATATAAACGACTTTTTCAATATTTTTCATTATGTACCTATATAATAATAGTTCTAAGTCGTTAAAACTTTGGATAATTTCGTAATTGAACATAGATTAATTAACCTCTCCCTTCATATCTTCTGTTTCCTTAAGTATATATTATTTATAAAAATTTTTCACGAAATTAGGCAAAAAAGATGTATCAAAATACTTATTTGTATTTTGATACATCCTTACTATCCAGAATCTAAATTCAATATCTTATTTCTTATTATTCATTCAATACGATAATTATCGAAATTATATAGGTATCAAATTCTCTATTCATTTCTTACCTTTTTAACCTTATTTACAACATTATCTACTGTAAATCCAAATTGTTTAAATAATACTTCTGCATTTCCTGATGCTCCAAAAGTATCTAAAGATATAACTTCTCCATCAAGAC